>NZ_JAHUWN010000100.1 GCF_019219025.1 Bacillus sp. sid0103
TGGCAATTATGGCGAGAAGGTCACACCCGTTCCCATACCGAACACGGAAGTTAAGCTTCTCAGCGCCGATGGTAGTTGGGACACGCGTCCCTGTGAGAGTAGGACATTGCCAGGCTGTAATATTATTATTCCGCAGTAGCTCAGTGGTAGAGCTATCGGCTGTTAACCGATCGGTCGTAGGTTCGAGTCCTACCTGCGGAGCCATTTATGGAGAGCTGTCCGAGTGGCCGAAGGAGCACGATTGGAAATCGTGTAGGCGGGTAACCCTGTCTCAAGGGTTCAAATCCCTTGCTCTCCGCCATATTTATTTGAAATAATATGGCCCCTTGGTCAAGCGGTTAAGACACCTCCCTTTCACGGAGGTAACACGGGTTCGAGTCCCGTAGGGGTCACCATTCATATTTGGAGGATTAGCTCAGCTGGGAGAGCATCTGCCTTACAAGCAGAGGGTCGGCGGTTCGATCCCGTCATCCTCCACCATATTTAAATTTAGTAGTATTATTATTGTCGCGGGGTGGAGCAGTCCGGTAGCTCGTCGGGCTCATAACCCGAAGGTCGCAGGTTCAAATCCTGTCCCCGCAATTGGTCTGGTAGTTCAGTTGGTTAGAATGCCTGCCTGTCACGCAGGAGGTCGCGGGTTCGAGTCCCGTCCA
>NZ_JAHUWN010000101.1 GCF_019219025.1 Bacillus sp. sid0103
CTTCTTCATACAGATAGGTAAGGGTTTGAAGTTATCGCTCCCTTTTCCCCCCGTTCACACCGTACATGAGACTTTCACCTCATACGGCGTTCCAACTAATCCAATTCAAATTAATCATCAACACTTCTGAAATCGCAGCCCCATCCGTGTCTCAATTCTTCCGTTTTAATAAGTCGGTGCCTCCCGTAGGAGGTGAACCTCTATTAGTCTCACAAGAACCTTATTAACCGATAAAGATTTGCCTTGCATGATTAAATGATTCTTCATTAGTCTAGTGGCTATCCCTCCAAGTTGATTAGACCTTTCATTGGTACTGTGCCACCACTTTCACTGACATTAAGACAAGTTATACAATAACTAATGTCATTATTGCTTTCCTTACCAACGCTTCTTCGGGAATAAGCCCTCCACGTTATCAGCTTACAACGTTGAATTATATTTATTATAGAATGAACTTAGGTGCTTCCTGTAAGCCTGTTAGCATTCATACGCCTGTAACGTATCATGGATTTTCATATTAGTTATTTTTACTCACCCACATCTAACCTCACAATTTGGTGATATACACATTTCTATGTATCGCAGGTATAGACCCGTACATTCAGAAGTTCGTCAGCTTAACCATTTCTTTT
>NZ_JAHUWN010000102.1 GCF_019219025.1 Bacillus sp. sid0103
TTAAATAGTCTGGCAATTATGGCGAGAAGGTCACACCCGTTCCCATACCGAACACGGAAGTTAAGCTTCTCAGCGCCAATGGTAGTTGGGACACGCGTCCCTGTGAGAGTAGGACGTTGCCAGGCACATTAAAGACAACCTGAAAAGGTTGTTTTTTTGTTTAGGCTAAAATTGTTTGGTGTTAGACCATTAGTGATTGATTGTGCCTGTATTCTTCGAAGTGATTGATAAGTGATTGCTCTAGGAAAAATCACAATGCCCGTATAAGATAAAAAAAGCCCTTAACGGTCACTCTGAAGGGTTCACAGTGCCCGTATAAGATGAAAAAAGCCCTTAGCGGTCACTCTGAAGGATTCACAGTGCCCGTATAAGATGAAAAAGGCCCTTAACGGTCACTCTGAAGGGTTCACAGTGCCCGTATAAGATGAAGAAAGCCTATAACGGTCACTCTGAAGGGTTCACAATGCCCGTATAAGATAAAAAAGCCCATAACGGTCACTCTGAAGGATTGAGTCCATATAATTGTGTAAAAAGAAAATGAGTCAAATTAATTCCTCATGGTTACAATGTTAACGGCGAAGAAAACAATGTGGAGGAATTAATTATGACTCAAATACAGTTTAACCTAAATA
>NZ_JAHUWN010000103.1 GCF_019219025.1 Bacillus sp. sid0103
GGGATGCTATTCGAAGGTTCCAGCACAATTCCTAAATGAATTACTAAAATCAATTACTCAATTTAACGGAGGAGATACAACAATGAAAATATCTGTAGTATTTGACAGTGATAACGGACATACCCAAGCATTAGCGGAGGCCATTACCGAAGGGGCAAAAAGTGTCAACGGTGCGGAAGTATATATAAATCATGTCAATAATGCAAACGTAAGAGACCTTGAAGATATGGACGCCATTATTTGGGGATGCCCGGGACACTTTGGAACGATAAGTGCAGGTTTAAAAACCTGGATAGATAAATTAGGTTATCTGTGGGCCCACGGGAAATTAGTAGGGAAAATAGGCGCTGTATTTTGTACCACGGCTACCACTCATGGCGGGGTCGAAGCCACCATGTTAAACTTGATTACTCCGATGCTGCATCAAGGAATGATCATTGTCGGATTACCCGGAAACATTCCGGAAAATGCCACCTATGGCTCCTATTATGGGGTTGGAATTACATGTCCGGTTGATGAATCTGACAACATCCTTAATCAAAATGATCTTGCTTTAGGAAGGGCCCTTGGAAAACGTGTGGCCGAAACAACCAAAAAGTTTGTTGGAAAT
>NZ_JAHUWN010000104.1 GCF_019219025.1 Bacillus sp. sid0103
CAGTCTCACGGATGCGCTTTGGAATCTTCCTACTTGCTATTGGATCATGGGGCATTGTATTTTCTGGTCTGACAGCGAATTTATTTTTGGTATGGGCCAGCATATTCATTCAAGCAATTGGCGGTGGATGGACGTTTCAAGTTGCTTTAAGGTTTGCCAGCCAGTTGCCGAAACCGGAAGAACGTCCGCGAGTCATTTCGGCATTTTATTTATGCGCCTACTCCGGATTCATAATTCCTCCTATTGGAGTCGGAGTGCTGACTCAATTTTTTAGCTTGAACTTCTCATTGATTATTCTAAATTTGTTTGCTTCGCTAATCGTTATCTATGTATTGATTTATTCAGTCAGATTTAATCGTTATTATTCTAAAGTTACGGATGAGGAAATCCAGGCAAAAAATGAAAAAACGCTATCAAGTAAAGAAGCTGAAACAGTACCTGGTACTGAAACGTCTAACCAACGGACAACTTTAAGCTATGATGAAAAGAATGCTGATTTTGATTTCCGCAAGGCTATCCAAGAAATCAAACGAGGGACTTTACATCCAAAAGCT
>NZ_JAHUWN010000105.1 GCF_019219025.1 Bacillus sp. sid0103
AAGTCTGGTGCGTCTGCCAATTCCGCCACACCCGCATATTAATTTTAAATGGTGAGCCATGAAGGACTCGAACCTTCGACCCTCTGATTAAAAGTCAGATGCTCTACCAACTGAGCTAATGGCTCATACAAAATGTTTAAAAAACCAACTAGTTTTTCTGCTTAAAATCCCTTCGGGATTTTGCGTATGCTTCCGCTGATGTAAATCAGCGAAATAAGAAGCATGGTGCCGGCGAGAGGACTTGAACCCCCAACCTACTGATTACAAGTCAGTTGCTCTACCAATTGAGCTACCCCGGCGTAATGTATGATAGGTAAATATGGTGGAGGATGACGGGATCGAACCGCCGACCCTCTGCTTGTAAGGCAGATGCTCTCCCAGCTGAGCTAATCCTCCATATATACAGCCTGGCAACGTCCTACTCTCACAGGGACGCGTGTCCCAACTACCATTGGCGCTGAGAAGCTTAACTTCCGTGTTCGGTATGGGAACGGGTGTGACCTTCTCGCCATAATTGCCAGACTATT
>NZ_JAHUWN010000106.1 GCF_019219025.1 Bacillus sp. sid0103
TAAACCGTCCAGATTCATATACACTTGGGTCAATTCCAGCGAAAGCTACCAGTTTCTTAGGGTGATTAAACCGATCAATTTCCCCAATTTCAGAAATAATCGTGGCAGCGATTTTTTCACCGATACCCGGGATTGATTGGATAATCTTATATTCTTTCATTTCCTTTGCCAAAGCATCTATCTCTTTTTCTAACCTGGATAGATGCTTTTGGTATTCCAAAAGCAATTGAATATACATTTTTAGTGAGAGAACATGGCTCTGATAAAGGGTTCTCTCGAATGGATTTCGAACCGCTGCGGCGATTAATTTCAAAGTCTGCTCTTGTGCCCACTTTTTAGAACGGCTCTTACATAGTTCATGGACTTTATAAGCCACGGCTTCTTCTCCAGGAGTTAAAACATCCTCGGAAGAGGGATATTCTAGTAAAACAAGCAGGGAAACCACAGAATATAAATCACCAAAAACCCCGCAATATTCAGGGAATACCTGGTCTAGAACAGCTTGGAATTGCAATTTT
>NZ_JAHUWN010000107.1 GCF_019219025.1 Bacillus sp. sid0103
TTGCGATTAGGCACCGCCTTAATTACACGCTGAATCTCGTCTAGGTATGGCGTAATGTAAATGAACTTTCGATCAGTTGGCGCCTCGTTAATGTGTTGTAGCGCCCAGGACGTCTTACCTCGCCCCATAATTGCGTCAATAACTGTTACCTTCATAAAATCGCTCCCTTTCGTACTTCATTTAAAAGCTTTGCATCCGACTATCGTCGTCTGCCACCCTTTTCGCTTCATTTATATATTTGCGAAAAAGGTATGTATGGTAGTAAGGCGGTTGTATTTTACCGACTTACAGGGCTTTAGCCCTTAGCACTTTTCTTTATATCCCTTTAAGGAAATTTCGAAAAAACGTTGATTTGACGCGGTTTGTAGCGTATGTTCAGCACTTTTATTTGCTAAACGTATTAGTGTACATTTTGCGTCCCTAATACTATAGACGCGATTGCAGGCAATTTCGGGCGTTAAAAATGAAATGAATTCCCTATTTGTTTATACGGTGCAAAATATAAAAGCG
>NZ_JAHUWN010000108.1 GCF_019219025.1 Bacillus sp. sid0103
TATCCAACAAAGTCTGTGTTCCAATTCCTGTTGTAAAAATAGCCCAATCTGTCCCCTTCTGTATAATTTTCTTAAGATCCTGTCCTACTTCTTCTTCGGCTAAAAATACAGTACCTTGAAGTGAACGAACTATAGGAACTCCTCCCTGTTTTTCTATAAGCATACTAATTTCTTCTGTATTACGCGATGCACCTAAAACAATCCGTTTCCCCATTAACCCTTTTACCATATTAAGACCCTCTTTCTATTTCATTTGTATGATTAAAAATATGATTAGACAGCTAACAGAGTGTTTCTAATAGCATTATTGTTGGGCTTAAATTTAATAAGAAATAAGACTCTCTTAACCTCCTAAACGTGTCATTCCCTTGGATATATGCTGCCCACCGGAATAAAGCATTTCTGCATGTACTACTTCAGGGGTTAACTTGGCTATATCAAGTCGGGTTAATAATATTTCCTTCCCTATAGTGTTTAAATCCACATAGCGAGCATATTCATATGTT
>NZ_JAHUWN010000109.1 GCF_019219025.1 Bacillus sp. sid0103
GAACATCCATACCACATGCTCTTTCAATGACTACTTCCATTGAAAACATCCTTTCTACGGCACTGAATATTATTGGAGGCTGGTGCAGCAACCAGAATAGGATTAATCTACCATGTGTGCTTCCCGTAAGGGAGCACAGTCAGTGGTGCACCGTGGTCGTTGGAGTCAGACTAACGGATGGGCTCTAACGCACCATAGTTCATCGACCTTCCTCTCCAGCCGTAGAATCAGTATTGACGGTTTAAAAACATTTTCATTCTCTGTGGTGAAGAGCTGGTTTTTAGCGATTCATGGATGGCTAACGGGTAGCAAGAGTTAAAGATCCAGCTGCCATTTTTGGTGGCTTTCTTCTTGTGCTAACGAAGCAGTTGTGCGGCCGAGCCTAGGTCGTATCATATAGCGGGTGGGATTCCCGCCGAGTAAGAACTAGCCATTCGCTCGTAGCGAGTCTTGGAGGGCTAATGGTAACATTAGTCTTTAAGC
>NZ_JAHUWN010000010.1 GCF_019219025.1 Bacillus sp. sid0103
ACAGGAGCAAGCTCCTATTGATTCGCTCGACTTGCATGTATTAGGCACGCCGCCAGCGTTCGTCCTGAGCCAGGATCAAACTCTCCAAGAAAGTTGATTAGCTCATTTGTTACGTTGGCTTAGCTTCACTTTTTTTGAAAGATTCACTAAAAAATTTGTTGACGTTTCTGCTTTGTTTAGTTTTCAAAGAACTATTTTGTGACAGGTTTATAGTTTAACATCTCGTCTTCAGAAAGTCAAATATTATTTTTAAATAATATTTTTTGAATTAACGAGATTACTATCATAACAACCACAACCATTTTTGTCAACTGTTGAAGGAATGTTTTTTTAGGAATTACATACTCTCAATTCCAATGCCCTCATCAGATTTACTATATTACTATCATATATTAATAAAGTCAACTAGTATTCTAAAATAAATTGGTATCTTTTTTAAGATAAACATTCCTTTATTCATATGGGTATAGTAAAGGACTGTTACTATAATACAACTCGGTTATACTATACAATTATATAAATAGTACTGAAAATCGCGGGATTAAAAGCAGAGTGTCAGGCACCGCTAAGGAAGGTAATGGTATGACAAATATAAAAGATTTGGCCAAGATGGCAGGCGTCTCGGTAACTACTGTTTCTCGAGTCTTAAATAATCATCCCTATGTAAAAGCTGAAAAAAGGAATGCGGTTTTAGAAGCGATTAGGCAGAGTAATTATCAACCAAATATTAATGCAGTCCATTTAAGTACAGGAAAAACGTTTCTAGTTGGTGTTGTGGTCCCTTTTATCGATCACCCTTACTTTGCCTTGTTAATGAAAGGAATCGCTAATGAAGCGTTAAAAAACCATTATAATTTGGTTCTGTTTCAGACCAACTATGTGGAAAGCCGGGAATTAGAAGCATTGCAGATGCTAAAACAAAAACAAATTGATGGATTAATTATTTGTTCAAGAACATGCACGTGGTCCACAATCGAAGCCTATTTGCCTTTTGGCCCCATTGTTTTATGTGAAGATACCAGAGGGAAAAATGTATCCTCCATTTTTGTGGATCATTATACTAGTTTTCTTTTTGCACTAGACTACTTATATCATAAAGGCCATCATAAAATTGGTTATTGCATTGGACGAAAATCCGGTACAAATAGTAGAAACCGAGCTTTAGCGTATAAAAAATTTTTAGAAAAATATCAATTCCCTTATGAACCTTCCTATATTTTTGAAGATTGTCTTCATTTTGAGGATGGCGAAAAGGTTGTTGAACAGATTAAACAAATGGCCCATCCGCCAACAGCGTTACTGGTAACTAGTGATGAGGTTGCAGCTGGGATTGTTACCTGTGCACAAAATCTAGCTGTGTCCATTCCAGACGATCTTGCAATTATTAGTTTTAATAATCAGCCCGTCGCTAAAATGATGAATATCACCACGATTGAAATCCCACTTGAGGATATTGGCAGGAAACTATTTTTACAAGGAATCCTTAAAAATGATGTGATTGCACAAAATGAAATCCCTGTAAAATTAATTGAGCGCAGAACAGTGTAAGTCTCAATCGTTTCCTACTTTCTTTCCTTGCGTAACTGCTTTAAACAGAATTTTTTATAAAATCCACTTGACCTGAAATGCGTTTCATAAAATATTCTGTTACTGCAGTAGTTCACAACACATAGTCAGCGTTATCAGGATTCCCTGAGCGTAACGACTGTGTTGTGATTTTATGGAGGGAAAGAAAAATGAAAAAGCCTATCGTGTTTTTTGATATTGATGGTACATTGCTTAATGAGGATAAAGTTATTCCAGATTCCACCAAGAAGGCCGTTCATTTACTTCAGGAAAAAGGCGTTCACACCGTTATTGCCACCGGTCGTGTCCCGAAAATGTTTTATTGGATTCAAAAAGAATTAAATATCGATTCTTTTGTTTCGATGAATGGACAATATGTTGTGTTTGACGGTCAGGAAATTTATGCAAATCCTATCAACCCTGAGCGTCTTCAGTCGATTTCCACTTTGACAGCAAGTAAAGGGCATGCTCTCGCCTATTGCAGCCACAATGATTTTAAAGTCAGCGAAGGAAACCATCCATTAATAGAAACGAGTTTTGACTCATTGATGATGCCCTATCCGATGATTGATGAAGAGTTTTATCAAAATCGACCGATATATCTAGGTCATCTTTACTGTAATCAAGGAGATAAACAACTATACGTCAATCGCTACCCTGACTTCGACTTCGTTAAGTGGCATGATTATGCTTATGATTTCCTTCCAAAGGGTGCCTCAAAAGCAGTTGGTATACGCAAACTGCTTGAGTACTTGGATATCGATAATGAGCATTGTTATGCGTTTGGCGATGGTTTGAATGACTTGGAGATGTTAACGATGATTGGGACAGGGATTGCTATGGGTAACGGGGTTCCTGAAGCTAAGGCTGCAGCTGATTTGATCACAACATCAGCTTCTAATCATGGGATTCTCAATGGCCTTATTCAAGTTGGACTGTTAGAAAAAGATACAGCCATGGAGTTTGAAAGCAAGGCGAATTAATTTATTATACCAACATGGGTTCTTTTAAATGTTGGCTTTGTTAAAGCATATTGTTGATTTTGCTGACTATGTTGATTAGAGCGGAAGGCACGAGACTCCTGCGGGAAAAGCTGGTCTTGGGAGACCCCGCAGGCGCAAAGCGCCGAGGAGGCTCCCGGACAGCCCGCGGAAAGCGAAGTGCCTGGAGCGGAAATCAACAGATATATTTAACAAAGCCTAAATGTTAGAACTTCCAATAAATTAAGGCGGACGGTGTCAGGCACTGTCCGCCTTAATGCTATCCTTTAGAAACTATTGGGATGTAAATGATAAATGTACTGCCTTTTCCAAGTTCACTTGTAACTTTAATCGTCCCTTTATGTGTGTCAACAATCCACTTGGCGATGGAAAGCCCCAAGCCATGTCCGCCCATTTGCCGGGAGCGAGATTTATCGGACCTGTAAAACCGTTCGAAAATGCGCTGATAATCTTCGGCTTTAATGCCGATTCCTGTGTCCTGAACGGAGATACATAGCTGTTGACCTGCTATTGCCAGTGAAAGCTTCACTTCCCCGCCGTGTGGTGTGTATTTAATCGCATTGTCTAAAAGAATATATAATAGCTGTGATAATCTTTGCGAATCGCCGACCGTAATCAGCGAAGCCGGTGCATTCAAATGGAGCGAAATTTGTTTAGCCGCCGCCAGCGGACGAACGGAATCTATCGCTCTTTCTGCTTGGGGGCGGAAGTCAAAGGTCTCTACACTAAGTTGAATTGTATTCGAGTCGGACCGAGCCAGTGTCAAAAGGTCGCTCACCAGATGTGTCATTCGTTTCACTTCTTGTCTCATATTCGCCAGGATTTTCTCCACCATGTCTCTCTTTTGAGGTTCAATCGTCATATCCACCGCATCAATCGAAGATAGCAAAACACTTAAAGGTGTCCGTAGTTCATGCGAGGCGTCTGCTACGAATTCACGCTGCCTTGTAAATGCTCTGCTAATTGGCACCATCGCTCTTTTTGACATGACTACACTCATGTATATGGCTAGACCCAAAAAGACAATGCCAATGGCAATCAATATCATTAATAGCGAGTGGAAAAGCTGGTAGGTAAAGGTAATATCTTTTCCAACATACAAACGTCCAATGAATTGACCCTTATCATAAATGGACCGACTTGCAATCATTAGCCGAATATCTTGAGGGGCCTCACGCGGACGAAACTCGCCCTTCATTCCCCTGCCATTCGCTTTCATTTCAACATGCAGAGTTTCCTTTCGAATCTCCCGTTCATTTTGAACACTTCCATTTATTAGCCGAAGTAGTTCAGGACGAACCCGCTGATCGGATTCATTACCCATTATTATTTCTCCACTAGAATTCACAACATAATAAAAGAACTGATTAACTCCAGCAAACACCACCCCTTGATCATCCATTCCTTGAAGGTCATTCTTTTCATTTTTTATCAAATAATTCTCAATGAAACTCGCTTCTTGATTCACTAATGATTGAAGTTCACGCTCCTGGTTGTTCAAGATGACAACATAGAGGATGACATAAACAGTCGCGATGAAAAAGATAAGAAAAAGCATAATCAACCCACTATACATGCGCGTTAATCGACCTTGGGTACTTTTAAAAATATCCTTTTCACCACGGTTCGTGAATGCCCGGATGATTGATACCAATTTAGTTTCCAAACTTGTAGCCTACCCCTCTAACGCTTTGCAGTAAATCTTGTTTTCCGAAAGATTGGAGTTTCTTGCGGATTAATTTGACGGTCGCATCAATGGTTTTAGGAGCAACCTCTGAATCAAAGCCCCAGATTCGCTCTAGAATCACTTCACGCGGCAGGACCTGCCCCTTATTCTTCACCATTAAATCTAATAACTGAAATTCACGAGGGCTTAATTGAATTTCCTCTCGATCTAAACGAACAACATGGCTCATTCGATTCAAAATCATATCGTGGATTTGGATCTCCTCCTCCAAAATCGGTGCATAGTTTCGACGGGAAAGTGCACGGATCCGAGCCAATAGCTCATCAATTTCGAACGGTTTAACAAGGTAATCATCCGCACCGGAATCTAAACCCTCAATCCGGTCCCCAACCGTATCCTTAGCGGTCAACATCAGGATCGCACCGGAATAACCTTGGTTCCGCAATCGCCTGCAAATTTCCACACCTGTCCCATTTGGCATCATCCAATCCATGATTACAACATCATAGTGAGCGGAGGTGGCGTAATAGTAAGCATCCTCTCCTTCAGTGATCCACTCGACTTGGTAGCCACCCTTCTTTTTCAACATATAAACGATTAATTCTCCGAGACGGATATCATCTTCTGCTAATAAAATATTCATGCTATTAACCCCTTTGAGATTGAGTTTATGATAAATCTCATCACCATTAGTAACTCAAATCTAGCAACGCAATCTTAAAATTAGCTTAAGAACATGTTTTGATAGAAAAAAAAGAAGCACCAAAAATGATCGGCGCTCCTCATTCTACTATTTAGTGATTTCTTCTAATTGCAGAACTTTTTCATTTTTTAACTTTTCAAGTTCCTGATTCAATTCTTCATCGTTTATAAAATTGCTGGATGCCGCGTCATATTGGGCTAATGGTGTTGAAAACTGCTGACCTGCTTGCACCTCTGCTTCCATCATTAAAATCCGCTCTTCCGCGCGAGCGACTCCTCTTGCAATGTTGTCAGTTTGGAAAGATACCGTTGCATTTTGAATCTGCTTCATTGACTGAGCAACATTAGCACGGGAAGCTAAGAGGATTTTCTTATGCTGCATTTGGTTATAGGTCTCTTTCAGGTGATCGAGTTTTTCGATCAGAAGTTTAGTTTGGGCTTTCACTGCTTCATATTGTTGCTTGTAAAGGTTGAGCTGCTTTTCATGAACTAGTTTCTCTTGCACCGCCAACTTCGCAATCGAATCCTCACCATGTTCGATGGCTAGTTTCGCTTGACGTGTTCTCTTTTCTACTAAACCCTCAATCTCCAAAATGAGTGCAGCTTGCTTATTCTCTACAAAAATCTGGCGAGCCAAAGCCTTCTGACCTTTTAGGATTTCTTGCTCCATTTCGCGAGAATATTCATTTAACATTGCAATCGGATCTTCGATTCCATCTAGTAACCCATTGATTTCTGCCATTGTTATCGCCTTTACTCTTTTAAAAATACCCATTTTAAGCATTCTCCTTTTTATTGGTTAAATTTTTTTCCCATTGTTCTAAAATATTTGCATTTTGATTCCGTACCGGTGTATGTGAACTCACTAGAGATGTGTCAATAAATTGATTCATTGATGCTGCCTTAGCTTTCTTTCGAAGCCATTTCACTAAGATAACCACAAGAGCTAGTCCAATAATAAGGAAGAGCCAAGGGAATCCTCCTTCGTGGTGCGGGCCGCCGTTCAAAAAATGACGGCCTTCGAAATCACCACGTGCACCCATTCCTCCAGGTCCATGTTCATATCCGTGGCGGACTTCGGCATATTCGCTATGACCTCCTAAAAGATAGTAGAGGACATTCACCATCAAAACCATTGCAGCAATGATTACACCCCAGAAAATACCTTTTTTCACTTTCGTATTCATTTCTCTTTCCTCCTTTCTACTTGATACCTGAAGTCTAATAGAGAATAGTGAAAACTTGGTGAAAGGAAATCTTTTAATTTATTTTTTTCATAGAAAAAGGTGTCAGGCACCATGTGAATTTTTCACATGGTGCCTGACACCTTTCATTCTACTTTTTATCAAGAAATATATTTCTTCAGCATTTCCTTTGTTTCGGAATCGGCAAAGCTTGCTTCAACACTATTAAAGTAAATTTGCTTATAGTCATTTTCGCTTATATCGAATTCTTTAAATACGATTTCACATTCATTTGCCATCGTTGTATCTGATACCGTCCGGTTGTCTGTATTAACCGTTACCTTTATTCCATCCTTATGAAACTGATAGATTGGATGTTCACTAAACTGGTTCACGGCTTTCGTTTGCACATTACTTGTTGGGCACATTTCAAGGACAACATGCTTTTCCTTTACGATATTATATGCCTCGTCACAGTCCTTTATAAATACGCCGTGTCCAATTCTCTCTGCACCCAAAAGTTCAACTGCCTCTAATACATTCTTCCCTATACCCGTTTCACCAGCATGGATGGTTACTCGATAACCATATTCTCTAGCTAAGGCGATCGGTTCTACGAATTTTCCGCAAAATCCTTCCTCTTCCGATGCACATAAATCGATGGCGACTACTCCTTTTCCAAGGAATTTCTTCCCCTTCTCTACAACCTCAAAAGCACGTTCTGCAGACATCGTTCTCATACAGGAAAGGATTAAATTTCCCTTTATTTCATATTGCGTTTCTGCATCCTTCATTCCAGTTAAGACGCTCTGGATGATATCATCAACCTCTAATCCCCTTGCTGTATGAAGTAATGGAGCAAATCTTACCTCCATGTATTTCACATTTTCCCGTGCGGCATCCTCAAAAAGTTCAAAGGTAATCCTTCTCAGGTTTTCCTTTGTCTGCATAACTAAATTGGGAATAGAAAATTTCTCTAAATATTCATCAAGAGATTCACATTCTAATGGAGCGATGAGTTCTTTTAGAATTTCATCCCTATTCATCGAAGGTAGACTGATTCCTTCTCTCTTTGCAATATCAAGGATGGTTTCCGGTCTAAGACTGCCATCTAAATGGCAGTGAAGTTCTATTTTAGGTAAAGTTGCAAAATTCATATTAATAATTACCTCCTAATTTTTATAAAAAAGGCTCTGTTAAACTAGCCTGTTGATTTCCGTTCCAAGCGCGTACGGTTCGCGGGCGGTCCGGGGAGCCTCCTCCCGCAGGAGTCTTCGCGCTTTCCACTCCAATCAACAGGGTGCCAAAATCAACAATAAACTTCAACATAGCCATTAAAAAAAAAAAAAATTCCTGATTACGAAGAAAATACAAACAGATGCATCTTCTTCGTAATCAGGAATTTATTGGTTCCTGGTAGAGACCTCCAAACCATATCATTGGAGTTATACGAAATTATTTATTAAATTACTATTGCTCAAGATTAATAAATTCTATTTTAATTGTCAAGCCCTTAAGTTTTCTAATGAATCGGCAATATTTCCCTTTTATTTGGAAGCAACTTATTTATTTTTATAAAAACGATCTCTTACTCTTTTCAACCGGGCGTGGTAATTTAGAATGTCTAGTCTAGCTTTTTCTGCTTCTGGTGCAATCGGTCTTAATTTTTCCAACTCCCAATAATCAACAATCACATCTAGAACTTGATCAAAATATTCCAATGGACCGTAGTTTGCCTCTTTTGCAATAATCGCCATACGATCTTCAAAATCAGGCATTACTGTACCAGGCATTTGAAAGTTCTTAATGACATGTCCTAAATGATAACAGTAATTAGGTTCCAATTGGAGATGAAATTTAATCACATCTCGATAAAAGGCATAATGCAACGTTTCATCCTTTGCAAGACGGCGAAGCAGACTAGCTAAATCCTTATCATGCGAACCAGCTGTTTTCGCAACATTATTATAAAAAACCATGGTTGCCAGTTCTTGTAACGAGGTATAAACCATAGTTTCAAAAGGCGTGTGATAATCAGGATTCCAGCCATTCTCAACCGTTTGTTTGTGTAATTGGTGGAGTCGCTTCGGATCTACATTGCGTGTAATTAATAAATACGTTTCAATCAGGTTTGAATGCTGATCTTCTTCTGCAGTCCAAGTATGGACAAAATCTTTAATAACCGTTAAAGAACCCTTAAACGTTTGATCGAGATGGGAGGTAAACCAAGGCAAGTTCACTTCGGTTAGAAGAGCCGTTTCAACCGCAGTAATAATCGATGCAGGCAGTGTGACCTGGCTTTCATCCCAGGGAACGCGTCGAAAATCCATTGCCTTATCCCATGGTAAGAAATCATGATAACCCCAATCTATTTTTCCAGACCGCTTTTTATGTTGTTCATATAAATCTATAAGTTTAGGCTCCAATCTAAAGTCCAAATCATTTGTTAACATCAAAATCCCCCGTTGTTGTAAATATTCGTTAGTTTACCGTACAAACACTTTTAAAAGGTGAGAATGGTCCCTTTTATACCCGTTTAAATATTCTTGAATTACCAATGTTAGGCAATTGAAGTTATATCTGGTATTAGTACCTATTATTAATTTAATTATAGCATAACTATTCTGAATCTTACCAACAAATAAAAAAAGTGAAATAGAAGGGACATTCCTTCCATTTCACCTTTTTTGATTTTTACGGATTCACTTTCGTGTTAAATACTTGTTTACCATCTTTATATTCTAAAACAGTAGCTGATTTAATAGGATTGTGGTCTTTATCAATAGTAATCGTACCTGTAATTCTAGATAAATCTTTTGTTTTCTCTAAAGCATCTTTAATTTTTGCCGTATCTGTTCCACCAGCACGCTCGATTGCATCCGCTAATAGATAGACCGTATCATAACCAAGTGCATTAAACGCATTAGGAGATTCTCCATTGAACTTTTCTTTATAAGTCGTTACAAACTTTTGAATATTTTTATCTGGATCTTCAGATGTGTAATGGTTCGTGATAAATGTATTGTTTAATGCGTCAGCGCCAGCTAACTCTACTAACTTCGGTGAATCCCAGCCATCTGCACCCATTAACGGAACAGTGATTCCTAATTCACGAGCTTGTTTTACAATTAAACCAACTTCTTCATAGTATCCAGGAATGAAAATGAATGCTGGATTTTTAGCTTTAATACGAGTTAAGGTAGCACGGAAGTCCGTATCTTTCGCAACATAAGCTTCTTCAGCTACAACTTTGCCGCCTGCCTTTTCGTAAGTCTCTTTAAATGAGGCTGCTAAACCCTTGGCATAATCGCTGGCACTATCTGCAAAAATAGCTGCATTGTTTAATTTTAATTCCTTCGCAGCAAAATTCGCGGCCACAATTCCTTGGAATGGGTCAATAAAAGATGTACGGAAAACGTACTCGTTTAATTTACCATTATCCCCTACTGTTACGTTCGGGCTTGTCCCTGATGGAGTTAATAGGATTGTTTTTGTATCATTGGCAATTTGCGCTTGTGCCACGGTGTTACCGCTAGTAGCCGCACCAATAATCGCTGTTACTTTGTCTTGACTTGTTAACTTGATGGCTCCGTTCGTCGCTTCGGCAGCTTCTGACTTGTTATCTACTTTAACAAGCTCTAGCTTTTTGCCTTTGACTCCACCCTTTTTGTTAATCTCATCGACTGCAATATCAATACCGTTTTCAAGCGACTCCCCATAAGAAGCAACTCCACCGGATAGCTCTAGGTTTACACCAACCTTAATAGTTTTACTTTCACTGCCTGAACTTTCTTTAGCTCCTGAACAACCTGCAAGCACTCCCGCCAATAAGGTGGAGGCCATAAACATTTTTGCCCAATTCTTCTTCATAACTTAGGACCTCTTTCTTTTTTTCTTATTTTTCTGACAAATCAAATCGTAGATTGTTAGATTATCTTACACAAAATAACGATATGAATGCCCATGTGATTTAATAATTATTATTGTAGAACAATTACTCTCATTCGTCTAGTATATTATTCTATTTATTTAAATATTTCTGAAACTTGCAATTTATCAGTTTTTTATGATAACGCTTCCAATACTGACCTTATCAAATAGTTATTTAAATTCTCTTTAATAATTTTGTAGGAATTATACTAAAAAAAAGGAAAGGAACGACCTTCTATCATTTCCATATAAAAACAATTAGGTAGTAAAAAATTATCTACCTTTAAAAAATGATCGATTTCGCACCCGAAGCTAAAACTTGTTGATATATATATTTTTGAAAATTACAAATACTTAACACGCTTTTAACATTAAGTTAAGAAACTATCACCGATTTCTTTATACAATTAAGTAAGCAATATTAATAGGAGGGATTGGATGAAGTTTTCCGTTACGGGAGCAGGAATTGATGGACTTGTTGCTAGTACTTGTTTAGCTGAACTAGGGCACATGGTTACAGGTATTGTTATACATACAAAGGGAATGATCGAAAACGATTTGATTCTTTGTACAAAAACAACGGTTCCAGTCGGCACGAGCCATCTTATCCAACAAAATATCGCGCGAAGAAAACCTCCTAACCAAAAAGCAAGGATGGTCAATAGTTTGACCTGACATCGACCAAATGCAGGGTTGAAAATGATTAATTGATAAAGGGGAAAGGCCATTATGAGAATGTTACAGTTGTTTTATGGGTTCGAATGCCGTTTATTTCAGCAAGTTAATCGTCATTTTGATAAAAAGGTATTAAATCTTTTTTTTCGCACGGTCACGCACTTTGGTGGAGCGAGATTTACGATCGCCGCTACTTTACTTCTCATCATGTTTTCGCCACGGGAAACTAGATTGGTTGCGATTGCAAGTGCACTTGCGTTATCTGCAAGTCACATTCCCGTACATTTTGTAAAGTTGCTGTTCCCCCGAAAAAGACCCTATTTAATCATTGAAAAAACAAAGTTTCCTGCAAATCCATTACAAGATCATTCGTTTCCATCAGGACATACCACAGCGATATTTTCAGTTATGATGCCATTTATCCTATTCATCCCTCAACTTTCCTTTGTCCTGATCCCTTTAGGACTTTGTGTAGGCATATCAAGAATTTACTTAGGCCTTCACTATCCTTCCGATGTGATTGTTGGGGGGCTACTCGGATCACTTACCGGGAGCCTTTGCTTCTATTTATTGTGGTTATGAGGAATAGATTAGGAGGGATTTTATGAAAATTGCCATTTTCACAGATACCTTTTATCCAGACATCAACGGGGTTGCCAGGACGCTTAAACGATTAACTAATTATTTGGAGGATCAGGAGATCGCTTTTAAGATCTTTGCACCCGATTCTTATTCCAATGAATATCATTCTACCAATATACATCATTTTAAAAGTTGTTCCTTTTTCTTATACCCTGAATGCCGCTTAGCTTTTCCAAACCTACTTCATCTTAAGTCGGAATTAATAGCATTTTCTCCAGATTTAATTCATGTGGCAACCCCTTTCAACATCGGCCTATGTGGTGTCTTTTTTGCCAAAAAATTAAACATCCCCCTTGTCGGTTCCTATCACACCAATTTTGATCATTATTTACACTATTATCACCTTCATTTTCTTTCGAAAATCCATTGGAAATACATGCACTGGTTCTATCAAACCTGTAGAAAACTCTTCGTTCCCTCCACAGATACGTTCCTACAATTAAAACACCATGGATTCTCAAACTTAGAAATTTGGCCAAGAGGCGTAGATTGCCAACTTTATCACCCTTATTATGATAAAAATGCTGTCCGGAACTTTTACTCTACAGAGGGAAAATACCTGCTTATATATGTAGGCAGATTAGCACCTGAGAAAGATATCAAAACACTTTTAGAAGTTGCAAAATCAATCCCAGCTGAGTTAAATGAAAAAATACATTGGTTAATAGTTGGTGATGGCCCATTAAGTGAGCAAATACAGGCAAATGCTCCCGTGAATATGACCTTTACTGGATTCTTAAATGGTAACAGCTTGGCCGAAGTCTATTCAGCATCTGATCTATTTGTTTTCCCCTCTCCTACGGAGACCTTTGGAAATGTTGTCCTTGAGTCCCTTGCAAGTGGAACCCCTGTCATCGGAGCAAAGGCTGGCGGTGTTAAGAATATCATTAAAGCAGGCGTAACGGGGTATTTATGTAAACCTGGTAATGTACAGGAATTTAGAGATGCGATTATTCAGATTTTATCGAATGATGGACTACGAGAACAAATGGGAATCGCGGGAAGGGATTACGCATTAACACAGAGATGGGACCGGATATTTGAAGATCTTATTTGGCATTACACTAATGTAATCGAGGAACAAAACAGACTGGAATTTATCTCATGAGAATATTCTGGTTCAAAGTTCTTCGGTGCTCTTTTAAAGTTAGTGGAGGAATGCACTAAAGAAGGCATCCTTAAAGTGGGTGCCTTCTTTGAGTGCAACATTTTGTAACTATCTAATCAATCGTTTGATTAGTTGTTCTTTATTCTTTTACGGACCCACCTTAACACTTAGCATTGTTCTCTTCCAAGCTCTACCGCTGTGGATTTTTCAGCATGGAAGGGAGAAATTCGGAATGATAGGGTAAAGTCTTCGAATTTACAACGATATTTTTCTAGTTGATCCTGTCCGCACGAATTGCTGCCAAGACCATTTTGTTTGTAGTCCATATTTAAGACTATATAGTCCCTCGGCTTCAAATCGACTGTATGCTTGGCATTTTCAAGATCGCTAACTTCATAGTGTGATGCGCTAAAGTTAAAGGTTTCATTCGCGATAAAAATGAGCCCGTTCGCATCATGATCAGTAAAGCTGACCCAGTCACAGTCGGAACGATTGCCATTTTCTTGAGGTTTCACATAATTAGTAAATAGCTCATCAACCGTTTTACTGTAGACACCGAAAGGATTTGCCTGTTTTGAATCTGGATAACTCTCTCCAGGACCTCTTCCTCGCCATTGCGTTTTATTAAAATCATTATTTAACTGTAAGCGCAGACCAAGGCGCGGCACCATAACCGGTGCATTTTCTTTTCTCCCCGATGCAATTCCAACAATTCGGCAAAGAATATCACCATCTGGATAAACCTTATAGTGATAATTAATTTGATAATACCAAGAACTGTTTGTTGTACCATACAATGCATCCGCATGCCATTCAAATACGCCGTCTTTCAATTCGTAGTGGATATCTTCAACGATTTCATGTCCGAGATGCATGAAATATTTTCCTCGATAATCATTAAGCAAGTACATGTCATTGTCAATTGGTGCACGCCAGAAGTTAAACTGCGGGCCCTTTTCAATCTGTATTTTCCCATTCCGAGTTACTTGTTTAAGTGTTCCTTTGACACAATCGAAGGTAATGGTAAAATCATTACCACTTACGTTTAGAAATGCTCCCTCTTTTTTAACCAGGAGTTCGCCATCATCATGCGCTTTAGGTAATTTTGACCTGCCCGTGAGCACAAAGGAAGCGTTCGCTAATTCATGTCCTTTCGCTGCCCAAGATGTATCCTGATTTAGTTTATATGAAAATACCAAATAATAATTGGCTCCGCTTACTTTTTCAATGTCCTGTCCAACTGTCAGCTGAATCTCTGCTGTTTCCCGTCCCGCCATCTTTGGAAGCTCTATATCAAAGGCTTCAATCAATCGGTCATCTTCAAATAACGAACATGTTAAATTCAAATGGTCTAATGATAAAAAATCATATCGATTAATGAGCCGGAAAATGCCCTTCTCGGTATCAATCCATTCTGTTTGAACTGGTTCAATCACTTTTTTATACTCATATAGACTTGGGGACGGTGTACCATCCGGCATGATTAACCCATCGATACAGAAGTTTCCATTCGTCGGGTCATCACCAAAATCGCCGCCATACTGGTAATAAACCGTACCATCCTCTGCCACCGTTTCAATCCCGTGGTCAAACCATTCCCAAACGAATCCACCTTGGAGCTTATCATATTTATAAAATAAGTCTTGATATTCTTTTAAATTTCCAGGTCCATTTCCCATGGCATGGGCATATTCACAGAGAATATGTGGTTTTTTGGACTTTTCAATCACCTGGTCCATAGTTCGTCTTTCCTTATGTTCAAGCCATGTATACATCGTGCTGTATACATCGGTCACCTCTGCATCAAAATCTCCTTCGTAATGAACAAGTCGTGTCGGATCCATTTCCTTTGCACGCTTGGCCATAGCTCGGAAATTATCACCAAATGAAGACTCATTTCCGAGCGACCACATAATAATACAAGGATGGTTTTTATCACGCTCAATCATCCTTTCCAGCCTTGAAACATAAGCCGTTTCCCAGTCTGGATCATTACTGATCCAATCATACTTTCCTGTCAATTCAAACCCATGACATTCTAAATCCGTTTCATCAATCACATACATCCCGTATTGATCACAAAGATCATAAAGGTAATGAGCATTTGGATAATGTGCCGTTCGGATGGCGTTGATATTATTTTGTTTCATTGTCTTAATATCGCGCTCCATTTCCTCTCTCGTCACTACTCGACCTGTCCTCGGGTTGTAGTCATGACGATTCACACCTTTGAACTTAATGGCCACACCATTTACGAGGAAAGTATCATCCTCCATGACAATGGAGCGGAATCCTACATGCTGATGGATTACCTCTATGATTTCTCCATTTTCCTTTACTGTCATATAGAGATCGTATAAATGGGGCTGCTCTGCACTCCATTTTAAGGGTGACACTATATACTTGCTAAAAGGTTCTTCAGCCCTTTTTTCCTCGATAAAAACTTGCTTGCCTTCTGGATCCATTAATTGATAAGTAATATTTTGGTTGCGTTGTTGCGTCAGCACAACTGAAACGGTGAGGGTCGCATCCTTCCACTCCTTATCAAACTCTGTGGTAACCGTAAAGTCATATAGTCCAGAAACTGGTCGGGTATATAGTTCAACATCACGGAAAATTCCGCTTAGCCACCACATATCCTGGTCTTCTAAATACGTTCCATCTGACCACTGAAACACACGGACAGTCATGGTGTTTGTACCTTGTCTGCACAGTTTCGTAACATCAAATTCTGATTGAATCCGAGCACCTTTACTATAACCAGCGAATTCTCCATTAATATACAATTCGAAGGCAGAATCGACTCCATTAAAACGAAGGATTAATTGTTCTCCCTCTAAATTCCGATCTAACTCAAATTCTCGTCGATAAATGCCCGTCGGGTTTTCTGTTGGGACACGCGGTGGAATAATCGGGAAATTGTACCATAGATCAGAATAATGCATTTTCCCGTAACCTTGCATTTGCCAGTTGCCAGGCACAACAATATCGTCCCAATCTTTCGTATCTAAATCGTCATGATAAAAGCCATCTGGCCAATATTCGGGGGCTTCGAGAAAAGTAAATTTCCATATTCCGTTAAGGTTTTGAAAATAGCGGCTATTGACCGCATCATCCGTTTCTGCCGCACCAAATGAAGGATAGCTGTTAAAGTGAGCACGGGCACTCATGCGGTTTATACCATCTGTATGGATGTCTTCCCATCTTTTTAATTTTTTCATCATATAGCCCCTCAATCGTTTAAGTTTTTATTTCAATTCCGGAGGTAACCTAAAATATTTAAAGCTCTAGCTGTTTTATCTATTCTTCAACGCTTCTTCTCTGCAGCAAGAAATTGTCCAAGGATAAGGAATACACTTGAGGTCCAAGTAAATGCTGGGTCCCGAAGTCCAGTCCCAGTTAGTGCATCATAGTTTTCCGCCATACCTGATTTGGTTGCCATTGCACAGAATTTTTCTGCCACCTCGAGAGCTAAATCCATTTTGCCGGATGAAAGCAATCCATCGGCGAGCAGCATAGTGGTTGGTGCCCAAATTGGTCCTCGCCAATATCCATCTTCCCTGTAAAACGGACTATCCGGCATCTCGGTTGCCAGTCCATATTCTGTTAAAAATCCCTTTGTTGTTATATCTTCTACTAGCCTATTTAAGATTTCAGGCGGAAGCCTATTTCCGAGAATCAGAGGGACATATAAAACTAGACTGTTAGATTCAATGACTTCATGTGTACCTGACCGCTTTGCTACAAAGCGTTGTCCGTCCCAAAAATGATCAATTAGCCTATTTAACAATGCTTGAGACTCATCGATCCATTTTTTAGATTCATCATTTTTTCCGAGCTTAAAAGCTATATCCGACAGAACCTCCATTTGCAGCACTAGGAAAGAGGATAGGTCGGGACTTTCAACTGGTGTCCCTTTGTGAAAAATTGTGCTATTATCCCAACCACTGTCATTTCCGTGATTGTATTGCGGAATCCCGTCATGGTCATTGTCCTGAAAAGTCAGCCACCATTTCGTCCATTTTGCAAGCGGCTGGTACACTTCTCGCAGTTTATCCTCTGTAACAAAATCATTTTGTTCCCACATGCACCTTAGTGTCCATCCATGGATGGGCGGTTTGGTAAAATTCCATAACGCAGACCTGTTATTGACGAAGTCAGGCAGCATCCCGGATTCGTCCTGCAAATCAAAAAAGATCATAAATTGGTCCCAAGCGAGGTCAGGGTTATTTTTTGCTAATGCTAAGGCATTAAAGCAGTGATCCCAGCTCCAAATATTTGTCATCCAGTTCTTCGACATATACATCGCATGCCTAGTCAGCATTCCTTCAGGTGGAACAACGCAGGACCAAGTAATATAGGAGGCTTCTTCTTTACCTTTTGCATACATTTCCGGTATCTCAAGGGTATTTTCCAGCCATGACTCATATTCCTTCGCAACATTATTATGTCCTTCTGCAAAAGCTGAGTAGGAACGATCCGTGTAAATGGTCGTAAACTCCTCAAGCACACATTCCATTTCCCCCATGTCCGACTCCGGAAGAAAGTCGACAATAATTTTTTCACAACGTTGTTCAATGAAAGGTGCGTCCACTACGAGGCGTCCCTTTATCGAAGTAAGCATGTACCTCATTTCCTGACGGGAATGGTTAACTTCCCAACGATGCTCCTCCACAGGGACCGCATAATCATAAGCACCAGTAATTCCAGTCAGCCTTACCCCTGTTCCATGACTTCTTATTTGTAAAACGCGGGCTTCTGTTATACATAATTCAGCAAACCCTTCTGCTCCTTCGAGCCGGAGCATACTTGGAGTTAGGACTGCCTGATATGGCAGGGGGTTCCCATCATGAATAAGATCAATCCGGAATACTTCGCCAAACTCATTGTCTCCGTTTCGGATATTGCGAAGGTAAAGTGGACTATCCCCTTCGTCATTGTGATTTGGTGAAATTGTCATAAAAGAACCATAGCGGCTGAAGGGGATTTTTTTTATATCAAACATTAGCTTCACTCTCTTTCAACATTCATTTGTTATACCGTCCTTGGTGTTCACCCGAAATTCTTGATCTGCTTTAAAGAACTTTGGTCTGATTACATAAATAAAATACGCATATCCGAGGAGGAGAAGCAGTCCTGACAAAATAAACGGAAGTGTATAGTTTTTTCCAGCTAGGATTGATCCGACTAAAAATGCAGCTAATGCGGATCCAATGCTTCGGAATACTGCTCTCATCCCGGCATACAAATCTCTTTCCTCATCCTTAAATGATGACATGGATAGACTGTCAACCAGATTGGTCAGAATGGTAAAAACCCCACCTCTAACTAATAACAGCGTAGAAAAGAAATAAGGGTGAATGTTAAAAAATAAAAGAAAACAAAGCAAGATATTCACCATATAAATATAAAGAAAAGTCTTTTTCACCCCGAAGCGGTCAATCAGTGCTGGTGAAAAAACAGAACCAATAAACAGTGCCAGACCATTTAGAGCCAACAGCATCGACACAGCTTCATTTGAGAAATCGAAACGAAACTTAATAAATAAATTCAAGTATGGCTGTAGACAGGATACGGCACCACCAGTAATCAGTGCGAAAACAGCAAAGAACAATAATTTTTTCTGTAAATCACTCGTATGCTTACCTTTAGTCTTAAGGATAGGCTTTCGTTCAGGACCTTTTATTTTCTGATCGTCTTTATCTTCAAGAGCAACTGCTTTCCTTCGCTTCTCACTCGGAAGCAGACCTCCCCTAGCAAAGGCTAATAATAGAAACAATATCGATGTAGCTAGTAATGTATTTTGGTAGCCACTCTCTGATAGCTCAATCCAATTCGGCAAGAAGCCGCCGATTAAGGTTCCCACTCCCGTAAAGGCAGTAAACACTGCGAATAAAAAGCTATATGCTTGGGTTTCTTCCCTTTTCGATCGGCTATAATGGAACAACAACTGTATTTCCGTCGTTTCCACAAGCGTTAGGCCAATCGAAACCACAAATTGAGCCAAAAAAAAGAATGCAAAGCCTTCTGCAAAAGCAAAAATGCTGCATCCAATGGCAATGCTAGTAATCCCTGTTACCAGCAGCTTTTTCCGACCGGTTTTTTTAGCTAAGATACTTACAGGGATTGCAAAGATTCCCATTACTAAAATCCCCATCGATATGACGAGTCCAATTTGCCTTTCTGTCATACCCATTTCAATTAAATGCAGATTCAAGATTAAGGTAAACATTCCAATGCTCAGCCCGTACAGAGATTCAGTGGCCAAAAACCGTTTCACACCAGATGGCAAAGTAAGAAATCTTAATGACTGTATCATAGAGTGTTTCAACCTTTCATTTTTAAAAAATTTCGGAGGAATACACCCCCAGCAATAAAACTAACTAATCAGAAAAGGAGTTTCCCCTCTGATTAGTTCCTGTTTCGTAATCATAAAGATCACTTGTTATCCCTTTACTCCTGACTTAGAAACATCCTCTACAATGTAGCGCTGTGCAGCGAAGAAAAGAATAAGCGGCGGGATGCTGATTAGGAAGGTAATGGCCATGATTCCTTCCATATCTACGCCAAACATTCCTTTGAACTGCGCAAGCCCAAGTGTCAGGGTATATTTGCTCTGGTCATTCAAAAATACGAGCGGTCCTAGGTAGTCGTTCCAACAGTTCAACATGCTGAACACCCCAACTAGAATTAATACCGGCTTCATGAGCGGCAAGTAAATTTTGTAAAAAATTTGAAAAGTGTTTGCACCATCTATTTTTGCTGCTTCATCTAACTCTTTTGGTATCCCCATGATAAATTGGCGCATCAAGAAGATATAAAATGGTGCACCGAACCAGGCAGGTACAATTAACGGTTTCAGTGTATTAATCCAGCCTAAGAAATTAAATTCCATATATAAAGGGATCATTGTCACTTCCCACGGAATCATCATTGTGGCAAGAAGTACCATAAACAAGAAATCTCTTCCCTTAAAAGTAAACCTAGCAAACCCATAGGCGACCAGCGAAGAGGAAACAATTTGACCAAGTGTTGCCAAGATTGTCACCGTGAGTGAATTAGTTAGAAATTGTGTGAATGGCTGAGAAACCCACGCTTCCTTAAAATTCTCAAAGTGCAGACTGGAAGGAATCCACTTTGGCGGGAACAGATAGAGTTCTTCTGGTGATTTTAACGAAGTCGTCACCATCCAAAATAAAGGCGCCAAAAATAACAGCGAGAAAAAGATTAAAAGACCGTATATTAAGGTTTTTTCAACCCTGTTTTTCATTTTCATAGTAAAACCCCTCGTATCAATTGATTGGCTGCAATTTTATTTCTTCTTCTTCACTTCTCCTTCGTAGTAGACCCAGGCTGACGAGGATTTAAACACTAGCATCGTTAAACCTAAGACAATCAAAAACATAAACCACGCATTTGCGGAGGAATAGCCCATCTTAAAATATTTAAAGGCATTTTCATAAACATACATTGCGTAAAAATATGTTGAATTGAGCGGTCCTCCGCCGGTTAATAGCAGGGCTAACGTCAATTGTTGGAAAGCCGCGATAATTGTTGTGATGACATTAAATAAAATCGTTGGTGTTAAAAGCGGCAAAGTGATTTTGAAAAACTGAGTTATTTTATTAGCTCCATCGATCGATGCTGCTTCATAAAGTTCAGCCGAAATTCCTTTTAAACCAGCCAAGAAGATTAACATCATTGTCCCTTGACCCCAAAGGCTGGCAATCACCATCGCGATAAGCGCCCAGCCGGTCTCATTCAGCCAGTTAGGACCTGTGATGTCGACCAAGGAAAGAAAGTAATTAAGAATACCGTATTCACCGTTGAAAACCCAAGCCCAGATCATCGCAAGGGCTACGCCGGAAATGACTGATGGAAGGTAGAAAAAAGTCCGGAAAAAGGAGTGTCCCTTTACGTTTTGATTCAATAAAATAGCTAAAACTAGGGCTACAATGATATTTAAAGGAACGAACAATGCGGCGAATTTCACCGTCACCCATAAGGATTTCCAAAACAGTGGATCATCTGTAAACATGGTCTTGTAGTTATCAAGGCCAATAAATGTTGCCTCACCGACAACCGGCCAATCATAAAAGCTGATAAATAGTGAATATAGTAATGGTCCGAGCGTGAAAGCAAGAAACCCGATCACCCATGGGGAGATAAAAAGAAGGGGGACAATCTTGTCCCACTTTATTTTCTTTTTCTTATTTATTTCCACATAAGGCGTTGAAGAGGCAGGTATAGATTTCATCATGAACACCTCATTTATTTAGTCTTACTTTTTGATGTATTTCGCAGAGTCCTGAACTGCTTTATTTAGTAGTTTCTCGGCATCCTGCCCAAGCATAGCCGCATTTACAGCAGCAGACAAGTTACGGTTAATTTCATTCCAATTGTTGTTTAAAAGAAATGCTGGTGTATCATCCGATCGTTCAAGCATTTTATAGAACGGGCTTAATAACGGATCCTGTTCCATATTCCTAGCTTTTACAACACTGATTCGAACTGGTAAATCGGCCGTACGCATGTTAATTGCTTCAGGTGAGGAATAAAACTTCACAAATTTATAAGCAAGATCTTTATGCTTAGAATCCTTTGCTACCGAAACGGCAGATGAAGCAATGACTCCTTTTGTGGGCTTTTCGCCAAATGAAGGAACTTCAACCGTACCGAAATTAATTTTAGCTTCTTTAAATCCTGCTAAAGGCCAAATACCACTTTCCCACATTGCAATTTTTCCTGCCTTGAAAATATCATCACCGCTTTGTTGGTTTTTCCCACCAACCAGAACAGCGCTTTTATCCTTAAGAAGGTTACTTAAAAGTTGGATTGATTCAATTGTTTCAGGACTGTTCATATAGCCCTTAACTTCTTTCCCGTCTTTACTGATGAAGCTGCCGCCATTGCTCCAAACCAATCCTTGGAGATCATACGTATCTGGCTCTGGCACTATCCCAAAACCGTATTGCTTTTTGCTTGGGTCTGATAATTTTTTGGAAATCTCTTTAAAATCTTCCCAAGACCAGCCATCCTTTGGATAAGGGACGTTTGCTGCATCAAATAAATCTTTGTTGTAATACATAACCCGTGTTGTAAATCCAGCAGGCATTCCATAAATTTTCCCATTCATGCTGGAATAATTGAATAATCCTTGGTAAAAATCATCCATATCCATTTCTGAATCGCCTTCGATGTACTGGTCAAGCGGCTCGAGTGACTCATAATATGCTGGAAAATTCCACATATACATCATATCCGGTGGATTTTTTGCTCCAAAGGAAGCAGCCAGCTTCTGATCAAATCCATCACCATAAGCTTCCACTTGAACTTTTACACCGGGATTCTTTTCTTCAAATTTTTTGGCGATATCCTGTTGAATTTTCAGTGCCTCACCGGAGTCCCATGTAGCAAAGCGAAGTGTAACATTTCCTTTACCATCCTTCTCTTCTCCAGTTCCTCCAGAAGTATTTTCTCCTGAACTGCTGTTCGAACATGCTGCCAAGGAGAAGACGCTAACTAATAATAAAATCATTGCCAGGATGCTGATTTTCCTCATTCTGAATTTCCCCCTCTTTAGATAAAAAATTAACCGCCTTCATTGTACTTCTAATGAAAGCGGTCTCACACTGAAATTCATCTTAAATTGTTAGTAATAATGTTTTAATTTTCTGTGAAGATTACGTGATAGGGGTAAAATTGTCCGGATTGATTCGCCTTTTTGTTAGACGATAGTCAGATGGTGTGTATCCCGTACATTTTTTAAACCATTTGCTAAAATATTTCCCGTCTTGCACCCCAACTTTCTCTCCTATTTCCTGTAAAGTAAGAGAAGTGGTTTCAAGTAATTCACTAGCAGCATTGATCTTTAACTTTTCTGTGAATGTATGGAAGCTTTCTCCTACTGACTTACTAAAAAGGGTACTAAAATGGCTCCTGCTAAGGCCAACCTCATAAGCAACCTCCACCGAAGAGTAAGATTTTGATAAGTCTTTCGTGATCAGCTGAACAGCTTTTTGAATTGGTTCCGGCCAATTTTCATTAACCCCTATTAGTAAGACTTCTGGTTCATTCGAGTCTTGTTTTTTACTTTCTAATTTTTGAATTTCATTAGAAAATTGATTTAGGTATTCTTCAAATTCATCATCTTGAAAAGCGGTTTTTAAGATATAACCTGAAGCACCCACTTTAATACCTTCCTGGGCATATTCGAAATCCCGATGGCAGCTTAAAAGCAGGATTTTTGTATCAGGAGCTGCTTGTTTAATTTTTCGGGCCAAGTCAATGCCGTTTAGTTCTGGCATAACAATATCTGTAATGACTACCTCAGGTGAGTGTTCAAGAAACACTTCCCATCCTTTTTGGCCGTTAGACGCATCCGCTACCACTTCCATATTGTATTTCTGCCAGTTTACCGTTGCCATTAACCCTTTTCGGACGATGTATTCATCATCAACTACTATGACTTTGATCATTGGTCATCCTCCTTTTTGGCCAGTGCATTTTGATTGTTGTTCCCTGCTTTAGTTTAGATTCGATTATAAGTCCATATTGATTTCCAAAATGAAGTTTCAGCCGTTGATCGACATTATACACGCCTATTCCCCTTGATTTGTCATTCGGCAAATCGGTATTAAGTAAGTCTAGAGCCGTTTGTTCACTCATTCCTTTTCCGTTATCGCTCAAGGTAAGCTCGAGATAGTCTAATCTATCCTCAATGGTTAATTCAATGACTCCCTTTCCATCTTCAAAGGCATGAAAAAATATATTTTCAAATAATGGCTGGAGGGACAGGCGGGGGATTAAATAATCGGTGCAATCAGCACTGACCTGTTCATGATAGTCAAACATATGCCCAAAACGAATTTCCTGCACTTTCAAATAATGCCTTATCGTATCGAGTTCTTTTTTTAACGAAATTAACTCATCAGAAAAATTGAGATTTTCATGGAGAACTTCCGTCAGATGGTAGATCATTTGCTGAACTTCCTTAGCGTTACTAAGCCTTGCCTTCCATTGAATGGAGTTAAGCGTATTAAACAACAAATGAGGATTGATTTGATAATGAAAGGCCCTTAACTCTGCTTTCCTTTTTAAGCGTTCAGTCTCACCGATTTCATCAATTAATTCCTTAATTTGCTGGACCATCAGATTAAAGCTGATCGTTAATTTCCCAATTTCATCATTTTCTTTTACAGGAATCTGAGTCTGCAGCTCACCAACACTTACTAGTTCCATTGATTTCTTCAACTTTCTGATTCGTTTTGCAAGCGGTGCAGAAAAGACCATCGCTAGTATGATAGCCAGGATAATTAAAAAGAAAATACCCAGCATAGTATAGTTAAAGATAACATCCGAAGATTGGTAAAATAGTTTTTCAGGGACTCGGACTTCAATTTTCCAGCCAAAGGCATTAATATTTTTCACCCTGACAACGTCACTGGAAAGTCTCTCCCTATTTTCCTTTGTTCGGTAAAGGACCTTATTCTTTTCATTATAAATGGTTATAAAGGCGTGGACATCTCTTTCAAGATACGTAATATATGAAAAAAGCTCCTCGGCATTCGTCTCTATCAGCAGCTTGCTTCCCTTTAAAATTCCATATTGGCTCTGGATCGGCAATACAAGCCCAATCATTTGTTCAGGGGCTTTGCTGCTATCATAATGATTAGCTTTATAAAATCCAATCCAGCGATCCCCTTGTTTTATTTTGCTTGCTTCCTTCCAAAAGGGCATTTGAAACAGTTTTTGAGAATTGAGATGATTTCCCCCATAATAATATCCGGAGTTTGTTATTAGGTAGATTCCTTTCGTATTAAAAGTTTTATGGGCTTCAAGGAACCTCTCAAAATTCTTTTTCTCTATGAATCCTTCATAAGTCCTTGGAATCTCTTCTTTAATGACTATTAAGGTAGGGTCGGATAAATATTGATGTATATCGTTTGAGACGACAAACATCTGATTAATCGTATTTTCTAATTGCTTTTCAAGCTGTGAAACAGCAAAGTTTTCATAATCATTAAATTGTTTATTTACAATCGTGGTAGATTTTTGATAGGAGAGATAACCGAATAATAGAAGAGGAATCAGTGCCACCACGATGAAAAACAGCATCAACTTAGTGCGAAAACTGCCATACAATTGATTTTTAAGTTTTGTGGTTATATTTTTAATAACGTCGATCATCCTATTCAAACCTAGTTGTTTTCGCATAATTTCACAGTCTCCATAACAGCAAGTCTCTTCCTTGTATTACTCGTAATCGTTTTCATAAAATCACCCTAATCATAAACCAGAGTTGTTATAATTTCCATAGACAACTCCAGTGTTTTTAGTTGGTAGTTACGACCACTTTTATGAAAAAGGCCCTGTTAAATTGGCATGTTGATTTCCGCTCCAGGCGCTTCGCTTTCCGCGGGCGGTTCGGTGAGCATCCTCGTCGCTGCGCTCCTGCGGGGTCTCCCCTGTCCCGTACTCCCGCTGGAGTCTCGCTGTATCCGCGTCCAATCAACATGGCTAAAATTTTAACAATAACCTTTAACACTGCCTTTTCATACGAAAAACAACAATTAATGCGAAAACTGCCAAAATAAAAAATGAAGCATCAAGGAGAGACTGCATTCCTTGACCCTTCATTTGGATCACAAAGTTCTATAATTCAATCTTATATTGTTGTTCACTTATGCCATCCTTAGAGAAGACTCGTTCTACGTATTGAATTTCTTTGTCGGACATCAACAGGACTGTTGAGCTCCTTGTCCCGTAATTTTCACTTTTTATAAACAACGGAGAGAGCCTTCTTTCCCACTCTAAAGAAACACCTGTCTTCGGAAGGAGTTCGTCCGGAGCTTGGTCTGCATCTTGAAGGACGCAAAGAAGCCTCACTACAAGTTCATCCTGTTCCCCATTAATGATTGTGGACATGCCTTTCTTACCTCTTTGGACCTTTGGCCACTCGGTATTTAATAAATGATTGCTGACCCCATAAATTCCTGGCTCGATCTTTTGAAGTTCTTGTCCTTTATTGGAATAATAGTAAAGTTCTTTCCGATCCCCCGCCAATAAGTTATAACCGGGATATAGATCCTTACGTTCTTCAAGATTTTTCAGATAATCCTTCACATTTCCTTTATATTTCAGCGCATCGGCCACCAATTCCCCCCGTGACCGCTTTCCAGCTGCTACTTCCTCGGGGTCGCGATAGTTGGTTAACGCCACAAACCGTCCCGTTGTAGTAACCCCCATCCAAGTGCCCATTTTTTCTAAATCCCTTCCGGCAAGGATGTCAGGAATGTCTTCCCAATAATGTGCCGGGGCAGTTGGCCTCCCGTAAAATTCATCTCGGTTTGCCGCCACAATTAGTTTGAAAACTGGATGGACTTGATACGCAAATAGGATTAAACACATGAAAAATCACAGCCTTAATAAAATTTTATCCATGGCTTTTTTCACCGATTCCGATTACTCAGCATTTTTTTGATCAAGCGAATTTGGCCTCTATGACTCAGTTCATCTTCGAACACATGAAACCATTTAAAGAAATTATTTGCAGGACGCTCCCACCAAAATGGGGCTTGTTCATATAACCAGTTATCCGGAAGTGTTTTAAACGTTTCGATTGTGGTGTTCCTCGTTTCGGCTAATTGCTCCAAGTAATAATCAATTGTATTTCCTTTAATTTGTTCTCGCCCGAGGTTTCCCAAATCTAATCCGGGAAGTAACTTACTCAACTCTTTCTCAGTGAGATCACGGTTCTCAAACGTTTCTATCTGATACGCCTTCTCGACCGCAGCCAAATGGGCTAATAACATTCCAATTGAATTTGCTTCCTCATCATAAAGGAAGTCTAGTTCTTCCACAGTTAGGGCCTTTACGGCTTCAATTGTCGTGTACCTCGTATAATTCATCATCGAAACCAATTTACTGAATTCCAAGCCCAAACCGTCTTTTTGATCAATTACATATAATGTATCCAAATTCATTTAATTACCTCCATCTGGAAAAATAATGCATCCATTCTTATTCGCCATCTTCCTCGTAATCCCTTTTAACCTAGTTGAATCCTTTCATGTTTCCCGGCCTAAGAATGAAGGTTCAAATTGCTAATAAGAAAATAACCCTATTGCTGATGTTTAATCGCAACTTTGGAAATGATAATACCTATGACCGAATTTATTTGGAGGTGTTGTTTTCCATGTCAGAATTAGAACCCCTAGAATACGAAACAGGGACAGCTATTCGCGAATATGACGTTATTAAAATTACCCAAACGGCCACAGGGTACGAAGTGCTGCTTGATATCGAATTAGATAGCGGCTATTCCTTAGCGAGAACAAAGTTAGAAGTCACCCATGAGGACTTATTAGGATATGAGACGAACGAAATCGAAGAAGGAATTAAATATGCCTTGGGGTTTTTCAATCATTAACGAACTAATATTTCAGGGCAAATCACCATGAACTGTGTTAAACTAACCAACGACGGTTAGATGTACGTACATTAATTATGGAGTGGTTAAATGAGTAGTGCGAAAGGGAAAGGCGGAACCGGCAGAGGAACAGGCAAAAAGGGCTGGACTCGTTGGCAAGCTGGAGTAAAAAAAGCAAAAAGCGCCAAACCGTATGTCAGCAAAGGTGTGAAAAGATCCACTGACGAAAAAAACACAAGTGCTAATAAAGGTAACACATCCGAAAAATAGTTACAATAAAAGGACTTGGGAGAACTTTATATCCCCAAGTCTTTATTTTAGCGGACAAAGGGTGTCAGGCACCGCCCGTGGACAAATGTCCACGAGTGGTGCCTGACACCCTTTCTTTGACACCCTTTCTTTGACACCCTATCTTTGACACCCTATCTTACGATTCTCCCGCATGCATTTAAATCACTAAGCGGATTTGATTTCCTGAAGGATCTTCTGTTACAAAGAAATCTGCTTCCTTTGTTATCTGCGCCCCGATTTGCTTGAGTTGGTTAATAGCTTTGTCTCTTGCAGCTTGATTAGGGAAAACGAGTGAATACCAATTTAATCCAACACTGTTTTTCGGTAGGGTGGCTGCACCCTGCCCCTGCCAAGTATTGATGGCAATATGGTGATGATATCGCCCGGATGAAAGGAAAGCTGCTTGTGGATAGTAACTTACAACCTCCAAACCAAGCCCTTTCGTGTAAAATTCTTCTGCTTTTTTCAAATCTGCTACATGAAGGTGAATGTGGCCCATAATCGTGCCAACTGGCAAACCGGTCCATTCTGCATCACTTTCTGCGATAATTCCATTTCCGTCAAGCTCTTCTGTCGCCATTTCTACTAAACCATTGTTCCATTTCCATTCAGAAGAAGGGCGGTCCCGATACACTTCAATTCCATTGCCGTCTGGATCATTAAGGTATAACGCTTCACTTACATAATGATCTGCAGCACCGAGTGGGTATCCTGTTTGAATAATGTGCCGTAAAAAGACTGATAGATCCGCTCGTGAAGGAAGCAAGATGGCAAAATGATACAGACCTGACGTACGTCCTGTTTTCGCCACCACATCTTTTGGCTGCTCAAGCGTTAATAATGGGGTTTTTCCGTCTGTTGTTAAAACCGCTTGACGTTCTGATTTCTCCAATACTTGAAAACCCATGATATTTTGATAAAAGGTTAACGAATATTCTAGGTCTTTTACTTTAATATTGACCTCACCGACATAAATGTTTGGAGCTTGATGAAATTTATCCATTTTCTCCTCATCCTTTCGTCATCTATTCTTTAAATGTTCTTATTTTTAATATGGTTAGTTTACGCATCATTAATCCGAATACTATTTCCTACGAATACAGTGTACCTCGATTTTATCTTGAATTCAAGTATTTCAAATTCAAAATATATAGCATACCTGCCTATTTTTTATTTGTGAACAAAAAAAGGACTCTTCCGCGATGCGAAAAAGCCCTTGTTTCTAGTTTTTTTATGCTTCAACAATGTCTGGCTGTTTGTAGACTTCGTTTTCAAATTCTCCTGTTACTTTACTGGTTAATATGCCTGATGTCATTGCTCCGCTAACGTTTAAAGCTGTACGTCCCATGTCAATAAGAGGCTCCACAGAAATAAGCAAACCAACGATTGCAATTGGAAGATTCATAACTGATAAAACGATCAACGCAGCGAAAGTTGCGCCGCCACCTACACCTGCAACACCAAAGGAGCTAATCGCAACCACTAGAATGAGTGTTAAGATAAAGGATATGCTCGTTGGATCGACACCTGCGGCTGGGGCCACCATCACCGCTAACATCGCTGGATAAACACCTGCACATCCGTTTTGACCAATGGTAAGTCCAAATGACCCTGCAAAGTTTGCGATTCCTTCTGATACACCAAAGTCTTTGGTTTGGGTTTTAATTGTCATTGGCAATGTACCCGCACTTGTCCTTGAGGTGAAGGCAAAGGTCAAGGTTGGCAGCCCTTTTTTCACATAATTTACAGGACTTAGTTTTGCAAAGGATAATAGTAATAAATGGACGATGAACACTAGAATGAGTGCCACATAGGAGGCAATCACAAACTTACCTAATTTCGCAATCGCGGCATAATCACTTGTTGCCGTAACCCTGGTTATGATCGCAAGAATTCCATATGGCGTTAAACGTAGAATAAGTGTGACTACCCTCATAACAACTGAGTAGAAAGTATCAATAATCTTTGCAAAAAATTCCCCTTGCTCCGGGTCCTTTCGTTTGACCCCCAGGTAAGCAATCCCGATAAACACAGCAAAAATAACAACTGCAATCGTCGATGTCGCGCGCGCTCCGGTTAAATCCTGGAATGGATTGCTTGGGATTAACTCAATTATTTGTTGAGGGAGTGTCATATTTTCTACCCCTGCAACTCTTTCCTCTAACTGGGCATTACGCGCAGCTTCTGCTTCTCCTTCGGTTAACTGAACCCCATCAAGGCCAAACCCTAATGCAGAGCCGATGCCAATCGCTGCAGAAATGGCCGTCGTTGCAAGCAGGATCCCAATGACAAGGAAACTAATTTTCCCTATATTTTTTGTTAACTTCAATTTTGTAAAGGCCCCGACAATGGAAACAAAAATGAGCGGCATAACCACCATTTGTAATAGTTTCACATAGCCATTTCCGACAATGTTAAACCAATCGATCGAACCTGTTGTTACTTCATGTGTGGTGCCATAAATTAGATGAATAATAAAACCAAAAATAATACCTAAACCCAATGCACTAAAAACACGCTTGGAAAAAGAAACATGCTTCTTTTGCATTGTAAATAATCCAAACATGAGTAATAGCAGCACAGCAACATTCACGATGATAAGAATGAAATTCATGATTTTCCCCTCCTTCAATTTTGGAAAAATTGCAATCCAAATATTCCGATGAATTAAGTCGGAATTATGGTCGTCACCATATACCTGCCAAACTTTATTTACAATCAAACGTTTGATATGGTAAATAATATGACATGACTATTCTTTATATTCCAAGCCCATCACTTATTCAATCAAACGTTTGATTAGTTTTTCAATCCTCCAAAAATTAGGTTAACATTGGGAATGCACTGCGAGAATAACTCACATCATTCATTCGGAATCGGATGGATCGCATCCGTTAAGGCTGTTTCTAATTCTTCCTTGAATCGGGTCTTCTCCTCCACCGTCCATCCAAGCGCATCTTCCATATAGTTGATAATGGCATCTTTCCATTCTTCTACCCAGTGAATATCAAAAAATAAAGCTCCCGTTCGGCGGATAAAAAAGTCGACTGGTTTTACTGTCATTTCTTCCTCTAAGGAATAAACGATTTGAACATACACCTCTAGCGGCAAGCCAAATTTGTTAGTCGGGTCATACTTATTGGCCATTTCAAAAATACGATTGATATTGGAGCCGTAGCGATGGACTAATTTTCGATATTGTTCCTTTGAAAATCCTCTTAATCCTCCATCTTTTTCCTTTTTTTCAATAAAGGAAGCGAAGTTACGAGCCCCATCAACATGACCACCGGATATGGGTAAATGCTTGGTTTGGCATGCTTGAAAATGGCCGCTCTGTTTAGCGATCAAGTCCACCACCATTTCCGCCATTTTTCTGTATCCCGTCAGCTTCCCGCCTGCGATTGTAACCAGCCCAGTATTTGAGACCCAGATTTCATCTTTTCGCGATATTTCTGAGGGATCCTTGCCTTCTTCATAAATAAGCGGTCTTACCCCTGCCCAGCTGGATTCAATATCCTCTGCCTTAATGGAAACGGTTGGAAACATATAATGAATGGCATTAAGAATGTAATCTCTGTCAGCGTCCGTCATTTTTGGATGAATCGGATCGTTGCCATAATAGGTGTCTGTTGTCCCTACATACGTTTTCCCATCCCTTGGAATGGCAAAAACCATGCGGCCATCAGCTGTATCAAAATACACGGCCTGCTTTAAGGGAAATCTCGACTGATCTATTACCAAATGGACCCCTTTTGTTAGCCGCAGTTTTTTTCCAGCTAACGACTGATCTTTGTCGCGGAGGGAATCAACCCAAGGGCCAGTGGCATTAATGATATGCTTCGCATAAATATCATAAACCGTCCCAGCTAATAGATTCACAACTTTAGCACCGGTTACCTTACCATCTTGATAAATAAACTCGATTACTTTTGAATAATTTACTGCCTTGGCACCATGCGCCACCGCTTCTTTTATGACTTCGATGGTTAACCGGGCGTCATCAGTACGATATTCCACATAATAACCGCCGCCTTTTAATCCCTCTTGTTTAATAAGCGGCTCTTTTTGAATGGTTTCTTCAAAAGTAAATATTTTTCTTCGCTCACTTTTTTTTACGCCTGCTAAGAAGTCATAGATTCGCAGTCCAATTGATGTACTCATTTTCCCAAACGTTCCACCCTTATGCATAGGCAGGAGCATCCATTCAGGTGTCGTTACATGCGGGCCATTTTCATATACAATCGCTCGTTCCTTCCCTACTTCCGCAACCATCTTCACTTCGAATTGTTTTAAATACCTGAGACCGCCATGAACAAGTTTTGTTGAACGGCTTGAAGTTCCAGCGGCAAAATCTTGCATTTCAACTAGTGCCGTTTTCATGCCTCTTGTGATGGCATCGAATGCAATTCCAGCGCCTGTAATTCCACCACCGATGACAAGCACATCCCATTCTTCTCTTGCCATTTCCTTTAAGATTGTGTTTCGATTCAAACTCGAAAATTTTAATATTTCCACAATGGTTACCTCCAATAGGAATGAAAAAGAGACCACAACAAAGACAATGGTTAAAAATCCAATGCTTTGTTGTGGTCTCCCTAATCTTCCTGGCGAAATATTCGAAATATTAATTTAAGTTTAGTATATCATTCCATTCCATCATTTAAAAGCCCTAGCTGCGTTTACAGCCTTTTTCCATCCTGAATATAGATTGTTTCGATCCTCTTCAGCCATATTTGGTTTGAATGCCTCATCCATATGCCATTGAGCAGCAATTTCTTCTTGGCTTGCCCAATAACCTACTGCTAATCCTGCTAAATAAGCGGCACCTAAGGCGGTTGTTTCCCTAATTTCTGGGCGTTCAACTGGTACATCCAACATATCGCTTTGGAATTGCATTAAGAAGTTATTAGCAACAGCGCCGCCGTCTACACGCAGAGCTTTTAGTGAGATCCCTGAATCTGCTTCCATTGACGTTAATACATCTTTTGTTTGATACGCAAGCGATTCTAACGTTGCGCGAACAAAGTGTTCTTTCGTTGTGCCACGTGTTAAGCCGAAGACCGAACCACGTACATCACTATCCCAATAAGGGGTTCCTAACCCCACGAATGCTGGAACTACATATACACCATCGGTAGATGTTACACTCGTAGCAAATTTCTCACTCTCTTCAGCACTTCTAAACATACGGAGCCCATCACGGAGCCATTGGATAGCAGAACCGGCAACAAAGATACTTCCTTCTAATGCATATTCTACTTTTCCGTTAATACCCCAAGCTATGGTCGTTAACAACCCGTTCGCTGATTTTACTGCTTGTTCGCCGGTATTCATAAGCATAAAGCATCCGGTCCCATACGTATTTTTCGCCATTCCTTTTTCATAACAGGCCTGACCGAATAATGCCGCTTGTTGGTCTCCTGCAATGCCGGCAATTGGCACATTAGCGCCGGAGAAAGGGGAATCAATTGTTTTGGCGTATATTTCTGAAGATGGGCGTACTTCCGGAAGCATCGAAGCAGGAACTGAAAGAATTTCTAATAACTCCTCATCCCATTTAAGGTCATGAATATTGTACATCAATGTTCTCGATGCATTGGAGTAATCTGTCACATGGGCCTTTCCACCCGATAACTTCCATATAAGCCAAGTATCAATCGTGCCAAATAGCAGCTCTCCACGCTCTGCTTTTTCTCTTGCGCCTTCTACATGATCAAGAATCCATTTTACTTTTGTGCCAGAGAAATAAGCATCAAGTAACAGGCCAGTTTTATCTCTGAATAATGGGTCATATCCTTTTGCTTTTAATTCTTCACAAATCTCTGCCGTTTGCCGGGATTGCCAAACAATCGCATGATAGACCGGCTGCCCTGTTTCTTTATCCCAGACGACTGCTGTTTCCCGCTGGTTAGTAATACCGATTCCAGCCACTTGTTCTGGTTTTACGTTCGCCTCAGCCAAACAGGAAGCCATTACGGCTATGACTGAACCCCAAATTTCATTGGCATTATGCTCTACCCAACCCGGTTGCGGGAAGTACTGCTGGAACTCCTGCTGAGCAACATGAACAATCTTTCCTTCTTTATTAAAAAGAATCGCACGTGAACTTGTTGTCCCTTGATCTAGAGATAAAATGTATTTTTCCATATATGAACTCTCCCCTTACATTAAAAATATGCCCTGTTTTTTTACGCAGACCATTTCAAGAGGCTTCTTTCCCCTTACGGAAGCGATTACAAATACTACGATTATATCAGACCTGAAAGATCATATTTTATATTTGATTACTTTTCATATGCTTCAATGTGGTAAATACTCGAGGAAAAATCTCTATTTATCGGTGGCAGCGTTAATCCAATTTTCATTAACTCATCGCCCGCATATTTCTGTTCTCCCTTATTTACTCTATAAATCTCACACGACTTTAGCCCGCGCAACTTCAGCCGGAAAAACGGTGGATTTGGTGTTGCCAAGGTTTTATAGTAAAAAACTACAGCCCTTTCCTGATTCGGCGAAACATACATCCAAGCCGAATCCATTCCATCAAACGGACTTAACAGCCTGTATAAGTCACCAAAACAGACAATATCCTTGACTTGATGATATCGTTTGATTTGCTCCATTACAACCTTCTTATCATCACTACTCAGTTTGTCGATATTTAATTCAAACCCCAAATTTGCAGCCATCGCTACATGGCATCTCATTAAAAGCGGTGTAATTCTCCCCACCTGATGATTCGGCACGTCTGATACATGTGCTCCCATGGTAATCGCAGGATAAATGAGACTTGTTCCGTATTGAATCTTAAGCCGTTCAACAGCATCTGTATCATCACTCGTCCAGGTTTGCGGCATAAAATAGAGCATGCCAGGATCAAAGCGACCGCCTCCTCCGGAACAGCTTTCAAATAAAATCTGTGGAAATCGCTTGGTCAGTTTTTCTAGGATTCGATACAAGCCAAGCATATAACGGTGTGCGGTTTCCTTTTGCCTATGGGGTGGAAGCGCAGCCGAACCCACCTCAGTCATATTACGATTCATATCCCATTTCACATAGGAAATCTTAGCACTGCTAAAGACACGGGTGAGCGTCTCGATTAAAAAATTACATACGTCTTCCCGGCTTAAATCAAGAATTAACTGATTTCTGGACTGTGTCCGGTTCCGTCCCGGCACATGGAGACACCAATCAGGATGCTTCCGGTACAAATTACTGTCAGGAGAAACCATTTCCGGCTCGACCCATAGCCCAAATTGCATCCCCTTTTTTTGGATATAATCAGCCAACCCGTCTAAACCATTCGGAAGTTTTTTCTTAAAAACAACCCAATCACCCAACGAACTTTTATCATTGTCACGATGCCCAAACCAGCCATCATCCAATACAAACAGTTCGATGCCCAATTCTTTTGCTGCATCCGCAAGGTCGAAAAGTTTTTTTTCATTAAAATTAAAATAGGTGGCTTCCCAGTTATTAATGAGAATTGGGCGTGCTTTGTCGCGGTATACCCCACGACAAACTCTTTCCCTCAGTATTTTATGAAAAGTCCTGGACATTCCTCCAAGCCCTTCTGAGGAATAAACCATTATAGCCTCAGGTGTTTGAAACGTTTCCCCCGGCTTCAGCACCCATGTAAAATCAAAGGAGTTTATGCCGATGCTAAATCTTGCGGTTTGATACGGATCCACTTCGATGGAAGCTTGAAAATTTCCACTGTAGACTAAACTGACGCCATATACCTCCCCATACTCTTCGCTGGCGTCTTTTGAAAGCAGCGCAATAAAAGGATTATGTTGATGGCTGCTTGCACTCCGAGCTGATGAAATCATTTGAATCCCGTGGTTGAGTGGCTGCCTTTCGATGTGACGCTCACGCCCCCATGTTCCATAAAGGTGCAGCCAATCCCATTCTGATTGATGAATGTCTACTGACATACTCATACATTTATGTATTTCCACATCATGGCTCCCAAGATGCTCAAAGGAGACCGATCTCGTTATCACATCAAAATCACAGTAAATTGTATAATGAAGATTCATCCCGATCCCTAACATGGAATCTACCATTGTTAGCACTAATGTTTCAGCCTCAAAATGATCCTCGACATAAGCTGCCGGCAATCCCTCCAGTGGATGTTTTCCTTGAAAAATTTCATGAGAATCATAGACAAATTCCGTTACCGTAGTTCCGTCAGCGGAACGGATCTGATAGGCCGGCGAACGAAAGTCCCCATTCCCAAAAGCGGGATATTCCTGTGGCAGTGTATCAAGTGAAAATTGCGGAAGAGAAGGTTCCGTCGTCGGCGAAAAAGGCCTGCGTTTAAACGCCAGAATGGAAGAAGGCTGCAGCGCCTTAACCCTCTTGCCCCAATACAAATGTGCGGGATATTTACCATGGACAATTTGAATCAAATAACTAATCCTGTTATTGTACAAATGAAAAATCCCATCCTTTTCATCCCAATCAATTGGCACGGGCGCTCACTCCTCCATTGTTCGATATCCTAAATTACATATCTTCCTATTAATATGATTTTCCTCATGCCTAACAGAACAATAAATAAAAAAAAGGGTGTCAGGCACCGTACGTGGACATTTGTCCACGTACGGTGCCTGACACCCAAAACAACACTGAAAAGTTGATTATAGTGTAATAGTAAAGGTGGTTCCTTTTCCTTCTTCGCTTTCTACTAAGATGGTTCCATCGTGCAGTTCGATGATCTTTTTTACGATGGAGAGTCCTAATCCGCTCCCGCCTTTTGACCGGTCCCTTGCCTTATCGGCCTTGTAGAATCGTTCAAACACATGGATTTGGTCTTTTTTCGAGATGCCAATCCCCGTATCCGTAATGTTCACGATCGTTTTGTCATCTACCTTTTCGAGTTGAACACGGATCATCCCCTGACTAGGCGTAAATTTAATACTATTGTGAATGAGGTTGGTCCAAACCTGACTCATCAAATCCTCATCCGCGGTGATAATGACCTTATTTAGGGACACATCTAATTCCAGATCCTTTTCCAACCAAAGCGGTTCACAGGCTAAAATGATCGTCCGTATTTGTTGATCTAACCGATAGCTTCTCCGCTCAAAGGGATGATGTTTAGATTCAAGAGAGGTCAATTTCATGAGATTATCACTTAACTTTGATAACCTTCTGCTTTCCGTTTCAATAATATTGAGATAATGGTTTCTTTCTTCGTTTGTTAGCTGATCGTTTTGGAGGGCTTGGGCAAACCCCATTATTGACGTCAGCGGCGACTGAATTTCATGTGAGACATTAGAAATAAATTCCTGGCGCATCTCTTCCATTTGCTTTAATTCCTTAGCCATATGATTGATATGATCGATCAGTTTAGTAAATTGATTGGCTCTGCCTACTTTTAGATCGAGGTATACATTAAAATCACCCTTCGCAATCCTGCTTAATGCATCCAGTACTTCATGAAAGAGATTATGACGCCTAGAGTTCGTAAATAAAGCAATCACAAACCCAATTAACACCATCGTCAAGATACTACTGACGACTTCTGCCATGTGACGAATATAATCGGATGTCTGAAGATCGAAAAGTTGATAGATTCCTGAGACGATGAAATACCCAGCTGAAAAACTAATTGAAACAAATACAATGAAAAAAGTCATCCCAAATAAATGCTGAAAAAACCGTTTGATCTTCATTGTTTTACCTCAAAGCGATAGCCTAAGCCCCGAATCGTTTGAATCCGGAACGGGAATTCTTCTTCTGAAAACCGCTCTCTTAACCTTTTAATATGCACATCAACCGTTCGTTCATCCCCTTCATAGTCATAACCCCAAATATCTTCAATCAGTACCTCTCGTGAAAATGTTTTTCCAGGGTAGCTCGCTAATTTAAACAACAGTTCAAATTCTTTCAACGGAATGGTAATTTCCTTATTTTTAAAAGAAATTTCATGTGTTCTTCGGTTCAGCCTAAAGTCATCAATGGTTATGGTTTGTGAGACCGTTATTTTATACCGTTTTAATACGGCTTTGACTCTGGCTGTTAATTCCACAGGGTCAAAAGGCTTAACGAGGTAATCATCCGCCCCCAGTTCAAAACCTTTCACCTTTTGTGAGGTTTCGCCTTTGGCGGTCAACATTAAGACCGGCATATCACTGAACGCACGAATCGCTTGGCATAATTCCCAGCCATCCATATTTGGCATCATAATATCAATAATCGCTAAATCAACCTTTACTTTTTCGAGCAACTGTAAGGCCCGCACCCCATCCGCTGCTTCAAACAGTTCAAATCCTTCCTTTTTTAAAAAAAGCAAGACCAATTCACGAATATTGGCATCATCATCAACAATTAAAATCTTTGTCATCTACCCTCATCCCTTTCCAACTATTAAACAGGTTCGCTAATCCGTAATTGCTGTTCGGCAAATTCATGATATAAGGAGTGAGTTTGTACAAGTTGTTTATGTGTGCCGCTTCCGGTAATGGTCCCCTTGTCCAAAAAGATAATTTGATCGGAATCAATGACAGTGGACAAACGGTGGGCAATAACGAGTGTGGTTCGCCCCTTCATTAAATTCTGTAAGGCTTGTTGAACCACTTGTTCCGATTTGCTATCAAGACTGGAGGTCGCTTCATCTAACATTAATATTTTCGGGTCCCTCAGAAAGGCACGAGCAATCGCAATTCTTTGCCGTTGCCCACCAGATAATTTAATTCCTCGTTCTCCGACCTCGGTGTCAAATCCATTTGGCAGTTCCGCAATAAATTGATCAGCAAAAGCCATTTTAGCTACCCTTTGTAAATCAGCCTCATCCACTTGTTTATCCATTCCGTAACATATATTATCACGGATGGTGCCTGCTACAATTGGGCTTTCCTGTGATACATAGCCAATTTGGCTTCTCCAAGAAAACAGTGAGAATTCATTAATTGGATCCTCCCCAAGGAGAATCATTCCTTGTTGCGGTTGGTAATACCGCTCCAATAAAGAAAATAACGTTGTTTTCCCGCTCCCGCTTGGACCGACTATCGCTGTTACTTTTCCTGCTTCTGCGGTAAAACTGATATCTTTTAATACCGATTCCCCATTTTTATATGAATAATGTAGATGCTCCACAGTTATCGGTTGATTCATATTTTGAACGTCCTTCATGGAATCATCTTGTTCCTCTGTCATATCCATAATTGCGATAATTCGTTCTGTAGCGCCCGTTGCCTTTTGAAATTGGGTAAAAAAAGCGGCCAATTGCCCCATTGGCATGACGATTTGAAAAAGATACATAATAAATGCAACTAAGTCCCCCGCCTGTAATGCACCCGACGAAACTCTCATCCCACCGAACCCAAGAATCACGACTAGTAATACCATGATGACTACACCAATTAATGGAGTAATAAGCGCTTGAATTTTCGCCTCTTTCAATCCATATTGAAACAATTTTGTGATGCCGCTTTTACCATTCTTATATTCGATTGCTTCCGCATTGGAGGCTTTTACTAAGCGTATTTCTGATAACACTTGCTGAATGACTGAAGTAAACTGTGCTGTTTCGGCTTGCATTCCTTTGGAAACCAGATGCATCTTTCGACCAAGTGTCATTAATATGACTGCTGCAAGAGGCAGAGCAATAAACATCAACAAAGCCATTTTCCAATCCAATAACAGTAAGACTATAATCGAACCAATGATAGAAATGGTCCCTGAGAGGAAATTGGCGAGATGGTCAGTAATTAAGCCTTTTACCACTGCGGTATCATTGGTCATTCGGCTGACCGTTTCACCCGTTTGATTTTCTTCATAGAACGGGATTGGTAAGACGAGGAGTTTCTTCCATAAACGGTCTCGAATCCCGGCCACAACCGATTGTCCGATCTGATTTAATAAATAAATGGATATCCCGCTGGCCACCGCTTGGAGTAAAATGGCCGAAACAAGGAGAATTATTCTTGCTGTACTTAAGGTACTAAGTGAAAAATCATTAATAAGATTTTTGGTGAATAAGGGGACTAATAGCCCCACCATAGTGGTCCCTACACTTAATAACAGGGCGATACAAAGGAGAACCTTAGAGGGTTTAGTATGCTGAACCAATCGAATAAACTGGCGCCACCCCTTCTCATTCTTCACAGCCGACATATATCTTTACATCCTTTCTACGATCACAAACCTCCATATCGTTGGTTTCACGATTACACACTCGATTATACAAAGCATATATGAATTGAATATGAACTTCTACTTAAGCGCAAAAAGGTGTCAGGCACCACTCGTGGACATTTGTCCACGGGTGGTGCCTGACACCCAAATTAACACCCAGATCTACACACAAATTGACACTCATATCACTAAATTCACCATACTCAACTAGCGGATGGTAGTTTTATTTCGACTAAGGTTCCTGCTTTTTCATTGCTGCTAAAGGTAATGCTGCCTTGGTGTTGTTTGATGATTTTATGACTAATCATTAATCCGAGGCCTGTGCCTTTTTCCTTTAGTGTGTAAAATGGTTCGCCTAAACGAGGAAGCAGTTCTTCAGGGATTCCGCAGCCTTGATCTTGTACAGAAATGATGCACTCATCTTCTGCTCCTCTCTGAAGGGTGATATGAATTTCTCCCCCGTCTTTCATAGCTTCCATTGCATTCTTTAGTATATTTAGAAAAACCTGCTTTAATTGATTTTTCTCGCAGATTATAAAGTAAGCAGCTTCTTCAAAATCCAGCTTAAATTGGATATTACTCATCAAAGCCTCTGGGGCTAGTAGTTCAAGCGTACATTCAATTAATTCAAGGATATTCGTTCGGTTTAGTTGAACGGCTTGGGGTTTCCCTAAAGTAAGCAGCTGGCTCGTAATCGTTTCAATCCGCTCCAACTCACTAAGGAGCAATTCATCTATCGAACTATCCCCTCTTTTATAAAGCTGCATGAAGCCTTTTAGCGTGGTTAGTGGATTCCTGATTTCGTGAGCTACTCCTGCTGCTAACTCCCCAACAATCGATAATTTCTCCGATCGCAGTAGAATTTCTTCAGCTTGCTTTCGTTCAGAGATGTCTCTGCTAATGATCACAATATTTGCGATGAGATCATTCTCTCCTTTTACAGGCATACAGCGTGACTCGAATTCAATCCAATGTCCTTCTTTGTGTTTTAATCGGAATTCCATTGATTGTGATTCTTTCTTGTCAAACATCAATTTAACGGTCGATCGAAACCGATTCACATCGTCAGGATGAATAAACTTACATAATTCAAAACTCTCAAGCTCGCAGCATTGAAACCCTAAAACCATCTTGTGTGAAGGAGAAAAGTAACTGATCGCCTGCTCTTTATCCATAACCATGATCAAGTCGGATGTATTCTCAGCGATAAGACGGTATTTGGATTCACTTCCTTCAACCAGCCTATACATATCTGTTAATCTAGTATTTAATCTATGCAGCTTCATATATGACTCAACAAGCAATGCACCAATGATAACCCCTAACATCACAAATAATAAATATTGGATATGAAAGATAGGGTTATCAATAAATATGTTAAAAACAATGACAATGATTCCATACATCACAATATAGGCAGCAAATAAGATGAAACTTCTTTTAATCGCTGTGAGTCGTTTAATATAGTAATAAATGACTGAAAAACCCATCATCAAGAATCCCCAGCCAATAATAGCCGGGTACCAATGACCACTTGTCAACAATCTTGTGAGTAAGGATATTAGCCCTGTAATTAATCCTGCCACTGGCCCAAGATAGGCAAAAATGAGAATCACAGGGGCATACCTGATATCATATGAATACTCCTGTTGTTGGAATGACAGCATAATTAGGATAACGGAAACTACTCCTGCATATAGAGAGGTCCAAATGCGAATCAGCTTAATGGGTCTAAATTTAATAAATGAAAAGATGACTAAAGGTGTACTCACCAGCAGTGAAAAAATTGCGAGATTAACAATATAGTCTAACAAGATCAACTTACTTCCACCCACTCCGAATATTTTCGAAATATTTCCTCTTATCATAAACTAGAGTTGATACTATTACCATAACAATAATTTTCTTTTATACATTGAGAATAATTCCCATCTACAAATAGGGAATTATTGCTATTTTATATCATATAACTTGCACTTTTCATAAAAACTCGTTTTCCCGATATTCAGTAATTTAGCAGCATCCTGCTTATTGCCGTTTGCCACTTTTAACGCATTTAGAATTGCTTCCTTTTCGGCAAGAGCAAGCGTTTCTTTTAATGGAGAAATCTGTAACGGCGTTTCTCGGGCCGACAAAAGATTGGAGGAATTTGCAGCATTAACAAAGGTAGTCTTATGCTCTATTTCACGTAAGTAAAGTGGCAGGTGGACCACTTCAATCGTTTTCCCATCTAGAACATTAATGGATCGTTCCAATACATTCTCAAGCTCCCGAATGTTTCCTGGCCATGCATGCTGCATTAGTCTTTCTTCTACTTCAGTCGATAGCTCAATACCTTTGCGGTAAAATTTTCTCTCTAATTTTTTTAATAGACTTTGAGAGATGAGTGGAATATCTTCTTTTCGTTCGCGAAGTGGGGGAATTTCTAATTTGATCACATTTAATCGGTAGTACAAATCCTGTCGGAACTTTCCTTCCTCCACCAACTTCTCTAAATCCCGGTGGGTCGCTGCAATGATTCGTACATCTACAGAAATAGACCTTTGACCACCAACGCGTTGAACCTCTTTTTCCTGTAAGACTCTTAAAAGTTTACTTTGCATCGAGAGTGGCATATCCCCAATTTCATCTAGAAAAAGGGTTCCACTGTCAGCAATTTCAAACTGCCCCTTCTTGCCGCCTTTCTTTGCTCCTGTAAATGCACCGTCATCATATCCAAATAGTTCCGATTCTAGCAAATGTTCAGGTATGGAGGCACAATTAATCGCCACAAAAGGCAAGGATGCCCGCATGCTGCTATTATGGATGGCATGGGCAAATAATTCCTTACCTGTCCCAGAATCGCCAATCAATAAAACGGATGAGTTGCTTCCAGATATTCTTTCTGCTAATTTTTTTGTTGCTAGAAAAGTAGAGTTTTTTCCAATTAAATTATGGAATTGATATTTACTTCTCAGATCTTTTTCAAGTTTGGTTTTATAATACTTTAATTCTTCGACAAGCCCTTGTATTTTGGTCTTATACATCCGCCATTCCTCAGGAGTACGAAACATGACTGTTCCGACTGCTCCGACTACTTTTCCATCCTCCATGATGGGGAAACGGTTTGCAATCATTTCACTGTCATTAATCGGATGAAGAGCAGCAAGCTCTTTCTGCCCTGTTTTGGCGACGATGTGCATGCGTGTATTTTCAATGACATCCTGTACAGGCCGGTGGATGGCATCTTTCACGGTTGTTCCTAAAAACTCACAATATGCTTCATTTATGTAAAGAATAATACCATTATGATCAACGACGACAATTCTTTCTGCTAATAGATTAATAATTTGCTTATGCCAATTAACAGGGATTCCCTCAAGCCCTTCGAACATTCTTTTCCCACCTTTGCACATTAGACATTGTCATTATATCAAATAACGACATAGGATTGAGAAATTGGAAGTATTTTCATACAAAATGAAAATCCTATTCGAACAATCGAATAGGATTCACTATTTGCAATTATTGGGCAGTGTATCCGCCGTCTAGAATGACTGCTTGACCTGTTACTCCTCTTCCTTTGTCACTTGCTAAAAAGACCGCGTAATCTGCAATTTCTGTTACCGATAAAAGCCTTTTTTGCGGAACTAGCGGAAAGAGTACTTCTTCAATGACACGATCTAAACTGACATTCCGAGTTTTTGCTAAATCTCCCAATTGGTTTCTTACCAGTGGTGTATCCACATAGCCTGGACAGAGAGCATTTACGGTGATTCCGTCCGCAGCACCCTCTAAAGCCGCCACTTTGGTCAAACCAATGACGCCGTGCTTGGCACTATTATAGGCAGCCTTGCCGGCAAACCCGATCACACCATTAATCGAAGCCATATTGATGACTCTACCAAAACCTTGTTTCTTCATGATCGGGAATACATTTTTAATCCCGATAAAAGGAGCGGTTAACATGATTTTGACTAGTAATTCGAATTTTTCAGTAGGAAACTCCTCGATGGGAGATACATACTGCATTCCTGCGTTATTGACTAAAATATCAAGGCTGCCGAAGGTTTTATTAGCAAACTCAAGGCTGCTTCTAAACGCTTCCTCGTTGGTAACATCACATGGCGCAGAAATAGCTTCAAGTCCTTGCTCTCTTAGTTCAGCAGCCACTTCTTCGCTTTTGGGAGCATTTACATCTGAAATCACCACTTTTGCTCCTTCTTGTGCAAAAGTCTTCGCGATTTCTAATCCAATACCACTTGCAGCCCCGGTAATAAATGCTGTTTTTCCTTCTAATGATTTGCTCATACGAGCATCCTCCTTAATAACTAGAAAACTATTTTTCTATATTTTCACGCCACGATTTAGATAATCCCAAATAAAGTATATAGACCAATAACGAAGAAAACGGCTACCGTTTTAATAATCGTTACGGCGAAAATGTCGCGGTACGATTGCTTGTGTGTTAATCCTGTCACGGCAAGCAGCGTAATGACAGCGCCGTTATGTGGAAGTGTATCCATTCCACCGGATGCCATCGCAACGACACGGTGCATAACTTCTGGTGGAATATTTGCTGCTGCAATCGCCTGATTGTATTTATCAGCCATTGCGCCTAAGGCAATCCCCATACCACCAGAGGCAGAACCGGTAATACCCGCAAGGGAGCTTGTGGTAACTGCACCATTAACAAGTGGATTTGTAAAGGTACTAGAAATGCCGTCACTAATTTTTGTAAATCCAGGAAGAGAAGAAATAATTCCACCAAATCCATATTCGGCACCCGTATTCATTGTCGCAAGCAAGGCGCCGGCAATACTTAAGTTAAGTCCTTCTTTAAAGTTCACGGTTACTCGTTTCCAATCAAAGGCAAGTGTCGTGATAATCCCAACTACTAGCGCCATTTCAATGGCCCAGATAGCTGCAACAGTAGGTACATCTACTGTATAAGCCTTTAAACCAATCGCAGAAAAATCAAATCCGTTCGGATACCATTTTGGGATGTAGGTGATGAACAGTTTGTTTGTAACCCCTACTAACACAAGCGGTACAAACGCCATGATTTGTCTCAATACAGATTGCTGTGAAGTTAAATCCGGAACAACTACGTCTTCCTTATGATTTGCCTTGGCCAAATCCAATGCGGCTGCATTCTCATTTCCAAATCCAAAATAGCCTTCTCCTGCTTTTGCTGCTTTTTTCCTGCGTGTTTCTAGATATAAGAGTCCAAGTCCTAAGACAAAAATAGCGCCGATAATGCCAAGTGTTGGTGCCGCATAAATATCTGTTTTAAAGAAAGCAATGGGAATAACGTTTTGAATTTGTGGAGTCCCTGGCAGGGCATCCATTGTGAATGTGAAAGCACCAAGTGCGATCGTTCCTGGGATTAAGCGCTTAGGGATATTTGCTTCTCTGAACATTTGGGCAGCAAATGGGTAAATAGCAAAAACAGCTACGAATAAGCTTACACCGCTATACGTTAATATAGCGCCTAATAATACGATAGTTAGCATCGCTCGTTTTGCACCAAGGAGACGGACGATCGTCTTCGCGATCGATTCTGCAATCCCGGACATTTCAACCACTTTTCCAAAAATCGCTCCTAATAAAAATACCGGGAAGTAGGATTTAATAAATCCGACCATTTTTTCCATGAACACGCCGGAAAAGAACGGTAAAACATGGCTTGGGTCAACAAGTAAAACAGCTAAAAGTGCACAAATCGGTGCAAATAAGATAACTGAAAATCCTCGGTAGGCAACAAACATTAATAACCCTAGTGATAAAAGAATAATAAGTAATTGCATTGAAATCCCCCTTTGTTTTTTAAGTAAGCTTCAGAACCCCTTGTTAGGTAAGCGTTTACAACCAAAAGCTCACCTTATTTAAATGCAAGTTCCATGCCAAGATTCGTAACTAAATTTAGAAAAATATAAATTTTCTTTATTATCATACAAGTATTATACTAAATTTTTATTTTACATAACTCGTAAACACAATATCCTGCTTATAATATTTGATTAACATTCCGGATTTTCGGAAATTATTGGTTATTCGATTCCGACGAGGCGGAATTTTCCGTATTTTCGGAATCCCTTTACCTTGCTGCTTTTAAAATGGCTGGATTAACCTTGAATGAAGCTTCTGTTTTTTCCTTAACCGTTTCAAGTTCGGCACCATCTTGGAGTTCTTCTAGTATCACTCCTTCTGTGGTTACACGAAAAGCAGCGAGTTCTGTCACAATCAGGTCGACTACACCCTTTCCTGTTTAGGGCATTTTCTTAAATGCTAGCATTTAAGAAAATGCAGTATATTTTTTATACTTGATATATTTTTTATATCATATATACTAAAAGTAAGTGAGGTGTGTATATTGGAAATTTGCCCTTATTTGGAATATTCATTTGAAATATTAGGTAAAAAGTGGAATGGACTTATAATCCATTACCTTTCCCTCTGCCCCAACGGTCAAGCCCATTTTTCAGAAATCAAACGGGACATAGCAGATATTACACCGAGAGCCCTTTCGTTAAAACTAAATGAACTGGTTGAGTTCGGGTTAATTGAAAAAAAAGTAACGGCTGGTTCACCCGTCCATATTTCGTACCTACTTACTGAAAAAGGAAAAACCTTGACAATGGCACTTGGCCCCATCCAGCAATGGGCGCAGAAATATAAGAACAAATAAAGAAAAGAGGATAACCATGACTAATAAAATGGTGTGTGATTTAGAAACAGGCGTGTGTGGTGAAACATCAGATAATGATTTAGAGACAATTGATCTAAACCAACCTCAAAAGAAAATTACGCTTTATTATGTAACGGATCCCATTTGCTCCCACTGCTGGGCGCTTGAGCCCGTTTTGCGCAAATTTGAAGAGCAGTTTGGACATTACTTTGAATTACATACAGTGATGGGGGGGTTGCTTGAAAATTGGGATGGATTTGCTGACGTAGCCAATGGCATCGGCAGCCCTTCAGATGTTGCTGGTCACTGGCGTGAAGTAGGAGAGTACTCCCGCATGCCTATTGACGGTACATTATGGCTTGATAATCCAGTCCAATCCTCTTATACTCCCTCCCGTGTATTTAAAATGGTTCAACAAAAGGATGAACATCTAGCACGTACTTTTTTACGCCGGGCGAGAGAAGCGGTGTTTGCCTTTAACCAGAACATCGGGGATGAGCAAGTATTGATTAACATCGTCAATCAGATTGGGTTGAATGGGGAACAAGTAGTGCGAGAATCCGGTCTTTCAGATGGGCTTGAATATTTAAGTCAAGATTTGACATTTGCCAAAAGCCTTGGAGTGCGTGGATTTCCAACCGTGATTATGGTAAATGAAGAGAATAAAGGCGTCAAAATCGTTGGTTCACGTCCGCTCGAAAACTATATAAAGGGACTTGAACAGATACTAGGAGGAACTGAATCCGTAAAAGGAAAGACACCGCCGTTGCTTACAAACCTCCTTGAAAAAGAAGGGTTATTATTCGCAAAAGAAATCGAAGTATTGTATGACCTCGAACCTACTGAAGTGAACACATTCATACAAGAAGCCCTTCCATCCAATGATTACGTATTAAGAGAAATTCTTGGCGAAACCTATATTGTCAAAGAGTCTTATTAAACAGATCGATATAAAAAAAGCGGGGAGCATTTGGGCATGCTCCTCGCTTTTTAATCTGACACCGTCAATCATTCCTAATCCTCAATCGCTTTTATATAGCCAGCCTCTTCAACGAGCTCTTGGCCGGGAGGACGGGGCTGGGGAGACCCCCGCAGGAACGCAGCGACAAGGAGTCTCCCCGGACCGCACGCGCCTGAAGTAGAAATCAACAGCCAAGGTTAACAGAGCCTAATCAAAAAAATAGACCCTTCCGCATCGCGAAAAGGTCTCTATTAATATCTACTATTTTGCCAACATGGTTAAAACCGTATCCAATAAAACATTAACCCCTTTTTCGCAGTCTTCCCACGTGGTTAATTCTTCTTCACAATGGCTTTTTCCATTAATACTAGGAACGAACAGCATCGCTGTCGGCACGAAACTAGCAATGAACTGGGCATCATGACCAGCACCTGAAACCATTCTTTTATTGGAATACCCTAGCGACTGGGCCGATTCTTCTAGCGCCTTGCAGATTTCTGGTTCAAACCAGACTGTGTCCCGCTCCCATAATTTTGTTGTTTTGACTTCACAGCCCTCATTTAAAGACGTTAATGTTGGGAGTGCTTCGATGAAGTTTTTAACCGTGCGGACAATTTCCATGTCTTTATGGCGGGCTTCTAAAGTAAAGATCACCTTATTTGGAATGACTGTATGGATGCTTGGGTACACGTTCACCCTGCCTATTGTAAAGACTAGCTCTTCATCCAATACCCCCAACCGCCTGCGAATTTCATTGATTAAGTTATTGGCAGCAAACAGGGCATCTTTCCTCATATTCATAGGGGTGGTGCCGGCATGATCAGATTCTCCTGTTACTTCAATCTCATAACAGGCCATCCCTACCACACATTCAACAACACCGATTGAGAACTCTTCTTTTTCAAGGATAGGGCCTTGTTCAATGTGGAGTTCTAAAAGGGCAGCAGCCTCTTTCAAACGATTTTCCACTTCCCCTTCGTAGCCGCTGGCCTTTAAGGCCTCCCCAAAGGTAACTCCCTCTGAATCTACCTTTTTCAACATAACTTCCTTATCAAATTTTCCGGAGAGCACGCCTGATGCCATCATCGATGGTTCAAACCTTGCCCCCTCTTCATTCGTAAAATTCACAATTGTAATTGGGATTTGTGGTTTAATTTGATTTTCGACCAACGTTCTGACCACTTCTAAACCAGCCACGACCCCTAAGACACCATCGAAACGGCCGCCTTTTTTCACCGAATCCAAATGGGAGCCAAGTAGAATTGGCGGTTTATCTTCAGTGCCAGCCAATGTTGCATACATGCAGCCCATATCATCAACAGTGACTGTTAGCCCCAACTCCTCACAGCAAGCACGGAAATAATCCCTCACCCGAATATCTTCCTTTGAAAGAGATAGCCTTGTAACCCCATTGTTTTCTGTACGGCCAAAGTTTGCAAATTGTTCTAATGTCGTTTTCAGTCTTTCTCCATTAATCAATAACTTTTGTCGTTGCATGATTAAACACTCCCCTTTTTTTAAATGAGATTACGTGCATGGTATCTGTTTCAAAGATCACATGGAGGATAAAAACGAAAATTTGCTATTCTCGTTAGGAAGGTGCTCTTGGACCCAAAGGTCGCTGACAGTGCGATTCATTATGTAAATATTCAGTCAATATCTTTATTATACACCACTGCCAAGCCCTGTCATTAGACAAAACATCAAATCCAACCTCCAAATTGTTTGATAGTTTGTATGAAAAAAGGTGTCAGGCACCACTCGTGGACAAATGTCCACGGACGGTGCCTGACACCAATAATCTTATTTTTTCTTTGCGTGTTTGCGCATGTCGAAGGCTACGGCTACTACGATGATTAGTCCTTTTACGATGAATTGGATGTATGGGCTTACGCCAAGGAAGGCTAGTCCGTAGTTGATGATTTGGAATATTAATACCCCGGTTACTACGCCTGGTACTGATCCAATCCCACCAGATAGGGATACACCACCAACCACGCAGGCTGCGATGGCATCGAGTTCGTACATGTTTCCTGTATTGTTTGTCGCACTACCAACACGACCAGCTTCAAGCGTACCAGAGAAGCCATATAATAGACCTGCAATCATATAGATAATAATCAGGTTTCTTGCAACGTTAACACCAGATACTTTTGCTGCTTCAGGGTTCCCCCCGATTGCAAACATGTTTTTACCTAATTGAGTTTTATTCCAAATAACCCAGATAATCACAGTTGTTACAATCGCATAAATAACTAGATATGGAAGTTCATATGATCCAATTGGAATCCCACGTTGGGCAAATGTTGTAAATTTTTCGCTTAATCCACCTATTGGCTGTGCACCATATGGCGGGCGGTCAAAGTAGATAGAAGTGATTCCGTATACACCAATCATCATACCTAATGTGGCAATGAACGGTGGTACGTGTAATTTAGCGACAATCACACCATTTAATGTAGCAATTAAACCAGTTGCAACCATAGCAATTAAGATTGGAACAATTAGTGGTAATTCAGGCAAATTCGGATACATTTTATAAGCATAATCGCCCGCTTGCAGCATAGATGCAGACACAACCGCCGCAAGCCCGACCAATCGTCCGGCGGATAAATCTGTCCCAGCGGTAATCAGAATTCCTGCCATCCCGAGTGCGATGATAATTCGGGAAGAGGATTGGCTTAAAATATTGATCAGGTTTGTAACTGATAGAAAGTCAGGAGAAGCGATTACGATTCCAATGACAAGTAGGATTAAAAAGACATATATCACATTATCAAAGAGCAATTTGGTTATACTGCTTTTTTGTGTAGCTGATTTATTCATTTGCATCTCCTCCTAATACAAAGCTGCTAAGCGCATGATTTCTTCTTGGGACGTTGTTGCCGTTTCTACGATCCCTGCTGCTTTTCCATTACTCATAACTAAAATTCGGTCAGAAACACCTAATAGCTCTGGCATTTCTGAAGAAATCATGATAATTCCTTTTCCTTCAGCAGCTAACTCGTTAATTAACTGGTAAATTTCAAACTTTGCCCCAACATCAATTCCTCGTGTCGGTTCATCTAGTAATAAAATTTCCGGTTTTGTTAACAGCCAGCGCCCGATAATCACCTTTTGCTGGTTACCACCTGAAAGACTGCCGATAGATGTTTTTTGCGACGGGGTTTTTACTTTCATGGAATCAATTACCCATTGCGTATCGTCGGCAACTTTGCGGTCTGATAAGAACCCGCTTTTTAGTTTATATTGTTTCATGTTCGAAATGATTGAGTTAAAACTGATGCTCAAATCTGGGAAAATCCCTGTCGATCTTCTTTCTTCTGTAACAAGGGCAAAGCCGTTTTTGATGGCATGCTGCGGCGAATGGTTCTTAACCACTTTGCCATTTAATTCAATCGTTCCAGATGTTATTGCCCTTATTCCAAATAGGGCTTCCACAACTTCTGTCCGTTTGGAACCAACCAAGCCAGCAATCCCTAATATTTCGCCTTTTCTTAGTTCAAAGCTAACATTTGAAAAAGAAGGCTGTGTTTCTGCAGTCAAATCAGTGACTTTTAAAATGACATCCCCTGGCTTGTTTACCTTAGCAGGGAAGCGTTGTGATAAGTCACGGCCAACCATCAGTTTGATGATTTCGTCAGTGGTTATATTTTTCGCGCTTTTCGTCGCTATATATTGACCGTCCCGCATGATCGTTACTTCATCCGAAATCTTTAAGATTTCCTCCATTTTGTGAGAAATATAGATAATCGCTACATTCTCACTTTGAAGTCTTCTGATGATTCTAAAGAGATGATTTACTTCCGTCTCAGTAAGTGATGAGGTTGGTTCGTCCATTACAATAATTTTCGAATGGTAGGAAACAGCCTTTGCAATTTCCACCATTTGCATTTCAGAAACGGATAACGTACTCACCTTACTGCGTGGGTCAATATTAATGTCGAGACTTTTAAAAATCGCTGCTGTATCCTCATACATTTTCTTCTCATCTATGAAAATACCTTTTTTTGGATAACGGCCCAGCCAGATATTATCCATAACATTCTGTTGACGCACCTGATTTAGTTCTTGGTGCACCATCGATACTCCATTTTCAAGCGCCTGCTTCGAATTAGCGAAGGAAACCTCTTTTCCATCAAAAAGAATTTTGCCTTCATCCATTGAATAAATACCGAATAGACATTTCATGAGTGTCGATTTTCCTGCCCCATTTTCGCCCATTAAGGCATGCACCGACCCGGGCTTTACTTTAAGGGACACATTATCTAAAGCAAGTACCCCAGGGAATCGTTTGGTTATGTTTAGCATTTCAAGTAAATTGGTAGTACTGGATTCTGACATGAGCGAACCTCCTTGTTAAACCATTTGAAGATATATGACACGGATTAGGCGTGTCATCTAAATTTGTTAGAAGAATTTTTTTTTCAAAAAACGGTGTCCAGCTCCAGTTTCAGGTGGAGTCATACTCCGAACGAAAGAAAAGTGACCCCTTTTCCTTCGTTCGAAGAGCGCCTTGGGGCTGGTGCCAACCCCTGGACTAGGCGCTTCTTCTATATTAGTTCTTACTTATATGCGTCTTTACCAACTTGGATATTATCTTTTGTTACTTCGATGTAAGGAACACGAACTGCTTTGTTGTCGTCAAGTTTCCATTCTGTTCCGTCTAATACGTCTTTACCTTTTGCTGCATTTGCTGCAAGTTCGATTGTTGCTTTACCTTGGTTTTTCGCGTCGTTCAAGATTGTACCAACCATTTTGCCCTTTTCAATCATTTCAAGTGCTTCAGGAATCGCGTCAACACCTACGACTGGCATGAACTTGTCACCAGAGAAGTACCCAGCTTTTTCAAGAGAAGCAACTGCACCTAGTGCCATTCCGTCGTTGTTAGCGATTACGAATTCAATCTTGTCACTGTACTTAGCTAACCAAGCATCCATTTTTTCGGTAGCTTTTGTTGCATCCCACATCGCCGTATCCATTGCTAATTCTTCCATCTGAATACCTTTTTCTTTTACAGTATCCACAGCAAATTTTGTACGTGCCTCTGCATCTGGGTGTCCTGGCTCACCTTTTAATAATACGTATTGGATTTTGCCATCTTTATTTTTATCATATTTATCTTTGTTAGCTTCCCAAGCTTTTGCGATCAATTGACCTTGAAGAACACCTGATTCTGAAGATGTTGTTCCTACATAGTAAGCTTTATCGTAGCCTTTTAATACGCTCGCATCTGGCTCTTTGTTAAAGAAGATAACTGGAATATTTTTTGGTTTTGCCTTATCAATAATGGTTTGAGCTGCTTTTGGGTCAACTAGGTTAATGGCTAGAGACTTAGCTCCTTTGGCAATAAGTGTATCCACTTGCTCAATTTGTTTTGCCTGGTCGTTTTGAGAGTCATTCAACATAAGCTTAACGTTGTCTTTAGCTGATGTTTCCATTGCACGGCGAACATAAGACATGAAGTTGTCATCAAATTTGTAAATCGTCGCACCAACTGCTGGAAGACTGCTGCCCTTGCCAGAATCTGTACCGCTAGTTGAATCACTGCAGCCTGTTGCTAATAGAATACTAGATGCAACTGTCAAAGATAGAATTAAACCTTTTTTCTTTTTAAACATGTTGTCATTCTCCTTTTACTATTTAGTAAAGACTCTGGTAAGCAGCACAACGCCTCGCTAACCTTAGTGTAAGCCCTTACAGATATGTTAGCATGAGGGGGGGTTCCTCAATAGTTCAAAAGTCTAGCATTAATTTGTGATTATCTAGATTTTTTTGCAAACGCTTTATTTTCACGTCATTTATCCACAAATCAAAAAAAGACCAATCCACTCCTGCGGATTAGTCTTTTAGAATAATAATATTAACTTACTGTAACTTTTCGAAATTCAGTTGGCGATAAGCCTGTGTGTTTTTTGAACACGCGGCTAAAATAGTTTGGGTCCTTGTAACCAATTGAGTAGCATATTTCTTTCAAGCTTTTTCCTGGGTCAACCATCTCAGACTTGGCATGCCTAATTCTTATTTCCGTCAAATAATCAATAAAGGTCATCCCAAATCGATCTTTAAATAATTTGCTGAAATAATATGGACTAAGTTCCACATATTCTGCCACTAATTCTAAGGTGATCGATTCAGCATAATGCGTTTCGATATACTCCTTCGCTTTATAGAGCATTCCCTTCGCATGATCATTTCTCCAAATCTGAACATGATGGACGACCGCCAATAAATGGGCTTTGCCTTTTTCAAAAATCTCCATAATATCTTCAGACTCTTCCACTGCAGGTGTTCGTTCATAGCTTATGCCTAAATCATGGAGCATTCGGGAAACGAGAATAAACATTTCGTCAAAGGACTTTTTCACTAAGGCTCCTTTTATATTCTTGTCCTCAGCCAGCATGGTGGCAAATGATTCAAAAATAAACAAGACTTGATTGACGTCTCCCTGCCGAATGGCCTCTAATAGCTTCTTCTCTATTTCTAACACTCCAGATGAGGATGGCAATTCGGCCGAACCCTGTTTAACCGCAAATAAATACTTCCGGTTTGGAGTTTTCGCGAGGTGCTGTAGGGCCATGAGCGCTTCAAGATAGGATTTATTTAATTCATTAGCCTGATTATAAGGAAGACCAACCCCAATCCTTAGTTCAGCATTGAAGTGTTTTTTTTCAAAGAGACTGTTCAGGTTATCGATGACGGCCTGGGCATTGGTTTTAAAATGGACCTTTTCCGTTGCTTTTTTACATAGGAATAAGACTGGTACTTGTGAATCGGTTAACGGCCCAACCATCATTTCCTGTTTAATCATGACAGAATTAAGGGTATCCTTAAGCCAAAAATACCAGTTCTGTTTTTCCTCTGCCGTTAGCTCGATCTTCCCCTTGGACCGCAGCGAGAATAGCATGATGTAGCCGGAAGTAATTTCAACCCCAAGGAGTTGTCCCCATTCATCAAAGGTAATATCCTGAACCTGATTCACTAATACAGTCGATACCCATTCTTTTTGGGCGATTGATACAGCCCGGTCCAGGCTTTCCCGCAGATTTTGCTGTTCTTCTCGCTGTTTGCTCTCCTCAAAAATTTCATCGGAAACGCGCTTTAATGCTGCAAGGATATCTTGTTTTCTGCTTGGTTTTAAGATGTATTCCTTCACCCCCTGCTGCATCACTTCTTTTGCATATTCAAACGTATTAAAGGCAGAAACCATGATAAATCGAATGCCAGGGTTGGTTTTTTTTATGGCTTTGACGGCCTGAACACCATCAATTCCCGGCATTTTTATGTCCATAAAAATGATATCAGGATTGTGTTCTGTAGCCATTTCAATCGCGATTCTTCCATTGGGTGCCTCGCCAATGACCATTACGCCCTCTGAAGAACTGCTAATGATTTTCGTTAACGCCGTTCGCTCAAGGACTTCATCATCCACAATAAGAATTTTCAACAAGCGTGCTTCCCCCTTTAACAGCCTCAGGAATTGTTAGTCTAAAATTTGTCCCGCGTAAATGCTCTGACTCAATTTCACAAATGTCATTTCTCTGATAAAAGAGTTGCAGCCGTCTAATCACATTTTTCACTCCAATACCATTCGAGTGGCTTTTTGATTTTTCCGCTTCATATCCTTCTTCCGGCTCAGCACATTCGACATAATTAAGCAATCTCTTTTTTGTGTACTCATCCATCCCTGCTCCATTATCAATGACCTCAACATTGACCCGGTCATTGTGGCGGTAAATACGGAGCCTGATGACGCCATCTTCTTCGTAGTGTTCCACACCATGCATAAAGGCATTTTCGATTAATGGCTGAAGAATTAAACTAGGGATTTCAATATCTAAACAATCTTCCTCGATGTCGGTTATAAAAGAAATCCGTTCTCCAAAGCGAGTTTGTTGAATATAAAAATACTCCTGGACAATTCTTACTTCTTCTCTTAATGTTGAAGCTTTATCAAAATCGGTCAGGTTGTACCGAAGTATTGCAGCCACGGCTTCTATTAATCTCGAAGTCTGTTCAGCTTCCTCCAAATAGGCCAATTTTGAAACCGTATTCAATGTGTTGAATAAAAAATGAGGATTAATTTGGTTTTGCAAGCTCCGTAACTCTAATTCTTTTAATAACTTATCCAGCTCTCCCTGTTGTTTGATTTCATTTACCAGCTGTCTAAGGTTCGTACGCATTTGGTTAAAGGTTTCTGTTAATGGCTTTAGTTCGTCCTTTGTCGTAATTTTTATATCATTACCTTCTAAGTTTCCAATTGAAATCTCCTTTGCTGCATGTGATAACAGTCTAATCGGCTTCGTAATCCCGCCGGAAATCCATAATGCTAACAAAGTGCTTAGAAAAAAAGCAGCTGCAAAAAGGGAAATCGACATGAGCTTATAAAAATGGTTTTGCTGCTCCATTTGATTATAAAATTTTTGATAGTCAGTCAGCTTATTGTTTAATAGCGCAAGAGTGCTTTCTTGAAGGAATGAGTTTATTTTCAATACCTCATTAAAATGACTCGAATATTGATTAATCTCGTCCTGCCTAAAGGCACCTACAGTTGCATCGCCTTCATCCAAAAAACTGTCAATCATATTTTTATAATTTGTAAGCGTAATCTCATTTGTATTGATTACTTTATAAAGTCTCTTCTGATCTTTAATAAGTTTTAGCTTTTCTTTTCGATAGTCTTTTAGGTAGGATTCATCCTTATCTAAAATATACCCATGAAGCTTTTCCGTAACTAAATTGGATCTTTGCGAAATATCATTAAGCAAAAGAAATCGTTCAAAGCTGTCATCATATTCCGTCATCAGCTTTTCACTGCTGTTATAGAAAAAGAACCCGACTGAAGTTAACAAAACCACAAGGACAATGAAATAAAGCAGCAATTTTGATCTAATTCGAAATAACATCATTCATGCTCCCCCATTCTGTCCGGATGATTCACGGATAAATCTTTTATTCTCAAAATTCGAGTATCCGTATGGACAATAGGCGAAACCTTTTTCCCCTCAATTAGATCAATCATCATTTTTACTGCCCCATAACCCATTTGAAATGGCTCCTGGACAACGGTTGCCTTGATGGTTCCCTTTCTTATTAAACTAAGGGTTTCCGGTAGTGTATCAAAGCCAATAATATAAATTTGATCCTGTTTTTTATATTTTTCAACCACTTGGGCAATCTCTATGCCATCTAAGGCACTTGTCCCAAAGAAAGCGTTGACCTCAGGATGATCCTGCAAAATTTGATTGGCTTTTTCTGCTGCTTTCACTCTGCTAATCTCTGACTCTTCCACAGCTATGATATGGATTCTTTTTTGTGCTTTTACAGCATCCTGAAATCCCTTAACTCGCTGCTGCATATGGTTTGCATAAAAGCTTCCCGTAATAATTGCTACATTGGCATTACCCTTTGTATCCGCTATCAAAGCTTTCCCTGCTAAAAAGCCGGAATAATAATTATCCGTTCCAATATAGGCCATCCTTTTACTGTTCGAGGTGTCCGTATCGACCGTGATGACAGGGATTCCCTTCGCTACAACCCGATTGATAAGTGGAGTAAATTGTTCGTCACTCAATCCCTGAGTAATGATCCCATCAACCTTTGAAGCAGCCGACATTTCAATTGTTTTTACATGATCATCAATATTTGCCTGTTTCGGCCCAGCGTATTCCAGCTGAACACCATATTTTCCAGCTGCCTCCTTTGCCCCTTTTTCTACTAGTCTCCAATATTCGTTATCTAACTCCTCAGGGACAAGAACAATATGATAATCAAACTTTTCTAGTGTCTTTTCTTCTTTAGGTAATTCATGTGAAACTACCTTATACCCATAAAAGATTGAAAATGAGCAACTCACAAGAAAAAATAGAATCCCAACTGTATACGCCATGATGGACAATTTGCTCATAGTACCTCCCTAACCTCTCTGCCAGTCTGACTACGGCTATTATACGAGAATTCCAAAAAATCAACAACGAACTTTTAGTGGAAAGGACCTCAAATAAAACAGCCTCCACTCTCTTTCAATGAAGGCTGTTACCATTCTTTTATTATTTTCTAATTATTTAGCAAGTCTCTCAAAGTCAACTTTCGGTGCCAATGCTTCGTTAACTTTTTCAACGACCATATCGTGATCTACTGTAAATGTAGCCGACTCTTTAATATCTTCTGAGGACGCCCCAATTTTTACTGTATATGTGCCCTTTTCAAGAACCCATGCATTTTCCTTTTCATCAAAGGAGGCAAGGTCTTTGGCATTAAGCTCGAATTGAAGAAGCTCACGCTGATGAGGCTTAAGTTCCTTTGTTTTACCAAAGGCTTTTAGTTCAACAGCAGGTTTCTCAAGTTTTCCATCTGGGGCGGAAACATACACTTGGACGACCTCTCTTCCAGGGACCTTGCCCGTATTTTCCACCATAGTGGATACCTTAAGCTTGTCCTTAAATTTCTTGCCTTCGCTAATATTTAAATGATTAATATCGAAGCTTGTATACGACAATCCATAACCGAATTCATAAGCAGGCTTCACATTAAACGTGGTATTGTAACGATAGCCAACATAAATGTCTTCGTTATAGATAACCTGTGTTGGGTTCTCAGCAGGCGTACCAGGGAAGCTATTTGCTGATGCAACATCACTGTATTTTACAGGGAAGGTAGTTGGTAATTTTCCGGACGGATTGACTTTACCGGAAATAACATCAGCAACAGCATAACCTGCTTCTTGGCCTGGCTGCCATGCCAACAGGATTGAATCAACCTTATCCCTCCAGCTGGCTACTTCGATAGGCCCGCCAATATTCAAAATAACAGCTACTTTTTTACCCTGCTTATGATATTCTGATGATACGTTCGAAATCATGTCTTTTTCTGCATCACTTAATAAATAATCCCCTTTTACCACTTTACGGTCCGCACCTTCTCCAGAATTTCGCCCAATAACGATGATGCCGATATCCGATGCTTTTGAAGCAGCGGTAATTTCGGTTTCTGCTAGGGGCTTTTCAGGAATAGCAGGGACGGACTTTCCAAAATCTTCACCCCATGGACTTGGTTTAATTTTATACTGATCTTGCGAGCGCAATGTATCAATATATGTTTTATATTCCTGAAGTAAACTTTGATTTAATTGGTATCCAGCACTCTTTAATCCATCAACAATAGAAGTGGTGTAAGCCGCATTGACATCGCCGCTTCCTGTTCCCCCTTTAACCGTTTCGATTTGTGTATTGCCAAATAAAGCGACCTTCTGCTCCTTGCTGATAGGCAGCGGCATCTTGTCGTTCTTTAAGAGAACCATCCCTTCTGAAGCTGCTTTTCGAGCTGTTTGCGCGTGAGCAGCTAAATCAGGCTTGTCTGAGTTTTGGTACTTTTTAAACTCAGGTGTTTGGATGACAATCTGGAGAATGTTCTTAATATTACGGTCAAGCACTTTTTCGTCTAAATTTCCACTTTCCACAGCTGTTTTAATCAAATTAGATTGGGTTGCTGAACCTGGCATAATCATGTCATTTTCTGCTTTCATTTGTTCGACCGGATTATCCCCGCCAAACCAGTCTGTCATGACAAACCCTGTGTAGCCCCAGTCCTTACGCAAAACAGTTGTTAGCAAGTCAGCACTTTGAGAGGTGTATGTTCCATTCAGTTTGTTATAGGAACTCATAACCGACCATGGATGGGATTCTTTAACAGCGATTTCAAAGCCTTTAAGATAAATTTCCCTTAAAGCTCGTTCAGATACGACGGTATCAATGCTATTCCGGTTTGTTTCCTGGTTATTAGCAGCAAAGTGCTTGATTGTCGCGCCAACGCCGTTCGATTGTACCCCATTTACCATCGCTGCAGCCATTTTTCCTGCAATTAAAGGATCCTCTGAGTAGTATTCGAAGTTTCGTCCATTCAATGGATTACGGTGGATATTGAGTGCCGGTGCTAATAATAGGTCGACACCGTATTCTTTCACTTCATTTCCCTGTGCTTGACCTACTGCTTCTGCTGTTGCAGGATCCCACGTGGATGCAAGAGCCGTCGCGATCGGGAAAGCGGTTGCATAATAAGTTTGCGTTTGACCTGGTCTTGTCGGTCTGATTCTAAGGCCGGCCGGACCGTCAGCGAACCTCAGCTCAGGAATACCTAAACGGGGAATTCCAAACGTACCGCCTACAGCTCCAACTACTTCAAATGGAGGCATCCCCCCGAATCCAGGCATCCCTACACCCACAACAAATTTAGCTTTTTCCTCTAGGGTCATAGCTTTAATAACACTGTCAATCGATGCCGCATCTGTTAAGTAAGAAGTTGATGTCTGTTCGGCAGAAGTTTGAGCTTGCTGAACGGTTGTTGAATTTTGACTCTGAGCGGATGCAATGTCAAAAGTGAGTCCTGAGAGAAGTAATGAAGATGTAAGCGTAAATGCTAGTAATTTTGACTTTTTCTTTTTCTTCAATTTTTTTAACATAATTCTAATACCCCCATCAAATTAGTTTAAATTTTCCACACTCGCAAATTAAAACGCTTTCATTAGTAGTTTAACTTAAATGAATTTTCACATTATTGATAATTTTCTGGACATTATTGCGAAAATCTTCACTATTTTGTTTTAGTTGAAAGGGACTAAGAATCGATAAAAAGAGTTTAAACGGATCTCCTTTACAGTTGAATATCCCTATATCTTATATCATGTCAAATAGTGTCTAAGAAATATGTACAATTCCTCTTGACTTTTTAATAATTTATTGAATATTCAGTCTATAACAAATTAATCTAGTAATTCACAATTTAATGCTACCTCTTGTAACTTATTGAATTATACATTACATGTTAACTTTTGGGATGTAAGGGTTTTCATTTAAAAGAAGGAGTTGTTAGGCGTGAGGGGTTATTACAAAGTTCTGAGTTCATCCATGTTTACTTTAATGCTATTGTCATCTGGTTCAGGAGTACTTGCAGAAGAACAGCCACCATTACAAGTTAATGCTGCGGCTGTTACTACAGACAATGGTAGTGTACAAACTGGTGCGGTTCAGGAGCAAACACCGATGTTAGTGGACCAAGCTTCCATTCCAGCAGTTATCCGGGCCATGACGCTGGACGAAAAGGTGGATTTGATTGGAGGAGCTGGGGCGGCAGTAACAGGGGCTGCTGGCGGAACGTTTCCAATTCCACGGCTTGGTATTCCAAAGCTTACCTTTGCCGATGGTCCAGCTGGGCTTCGATTTGGATCAACTGCAAATAAGTCGACAACCGGTTTCCCAATTCCCTCGGCATTATCTGCTAGTTTTAATAAGGATTTAATGTACCAGGTTTCTAGTGCGATGGGAAAAGAAACCCTTGATTATGGCGTAGATGTTATATTAGGACCGGCATTGAATATTCACAGAGATCCAAGAGGTGGAAGAAACTTCGAATATTATTCAGAAGATCCATACTTAAGTGGAGAAATGGCGGCCGAATTTACAAAAGGTGTTCAGGATCAAGGTGTGGGTGTTAGCATGAAGCACTTTGCCGCTAATAATCAGGAAACAAATAGACAGTCAGTCAATGAGATTATTTCTGAACGCGCCTTAAGAGAAATTTATTTATCTGGATTCGAGAGAGTAGTAAAAGAAGCACACCCATGGACAGTGATGAGTTCCTATAATTCTATTAATGGACCTTTCTCTGCTCATAACTCTTGGCTGTTAAATGATGTATTAAGAAGTGACTGGGGCTTTAATGGCATGGTCATGACTGACTGGGGTGGATCTAAAAACAATGGTATAGCGATGTTAAACGGTGGTAATGATTTGTCCATGCCAAGTTTAAGTGTCGCTGGCAAAACGGCGGTAAAAGCAGCTATTCTAGACGGCTCACTAAAAGAGGTAACACTTGATACGGCAATTGAGAATATCCTTAACTTAATAGTCAAATCCCCAACATTTAAAAAATTAAGTACGGCTGACAATACGAAACTAAGCGTAAGTTCTGACCTTGCTTCTGCCGATGCAAAACTTTCACGAGAGGCTGCACCGGAAGGCATGGTTTTATTAAAGAATGAGAACAAAGCGCTTCCTTTCGATAAAAAAGTGAAAAAGGTCGGAATTGTTGGTAACTCATATACAATGCCAAGCTGTGGATTTGGTACCCCTGCTTCTGCGTGTACTACAGATAATGCTGCTTCAAAAATGTTCTTGATGGGAACCGGAAGCGCCTATGTAACACCAACTCATACCGTACAACTTCCAGAAGGCCTGAAAAATGGAGGATATATACCTGTTAACACGAACGCCAGCGGTGCTGAGGTTAATGAAAATCTTACTGCTGAAGATGCCGCATATATGGCACAGAATTCAGATATTGGTGTGATTGTGATTGCTAGAGGGTCTGGAGAAGGGGCAGATGGAAATGAAACAACCTTTGAACCGTCTGCAAAAGAATCAGAACTAATCAAAAAAGTTACTGATGCATATCACACTGTTAATAAAAAGGTAGTAGTAGTCTTAAACGTTGGTGCTCCGTTTAACACTGTAAGCTGGAGAGATTCTGTAGACTCCATTTTATTATCTTGGCAGCCTGGGATGGAAGCAGGAAACGCTTTGACAGATGTTCTGTCAGGAAAAGCTTATCCATCAGGAAAACTTCCAGAGACCTTCCCAGTTAAATTAGAGGACGCGCCAAGTTATGCGAACTTCCCAAGCTCAGACGGCAATCCAAACTTAGTAAATTATAAGGAAGACATTTACGTTGGTTACCGCTACTATTCTACTTTTAATAAACAAACAGCTTACGAGTTTGGTTACGGACTCTCCTATACAACGTTTGATTATAGCGACTTTAAATTAAATAAAGATACCTTATCAAATAAAATCAAAGTCTCGTTTAAAGTAGCCAATACAGGTTCCTTGGTTGGAAAGGAAGCTCCGCAGCTTTATGTAAGTGCACCTGACGGCAAGTTAGAAAAACCAGCGATTGAGTTGAAAGCGTTCGGAAAAACCCGTGAGCTGAAGCCAGGTCAAAAAGAAACATTCAACTTCTTTATTGATCCAAAGGATATCGCTTCGTTTGATGAGTCTACTTCCTCTTGGATTGTTGAAAAAGGTACCTATAAATTCAAAGTTGGAGCTTCTTCTGTCGATATCAGAGGGACGCTTGATTTTAAAGTGGACAAAGAAATCATTGCCGAGGTAGACAATGACAATGGACCCGATGTGCAATTAGAAACTCTATCAAAATACAATCAGTAGAGTAGTAATATGGACATCCTAAAAATAACATTTTGGAGGTAAAGGAAAATGCTTAAAAAAGTGAAAAAAGGGGCCATATTGGCCACAATGGCTGCAACCATGACTTTATCTCTCAATACAAACGTTTTCGCTAAACAAATCAATACACAGCCCACATCCTATCAAACCGTGACAGAGATTGAAGATTGGGGAGCAGCAACCACGAAAGTAATTGTTAATGTTGGGAAACCGATACCAAAGGACTCTGTTACAACAGCTACCTTCAAAGTACATGTGGCCAGAAGCGATAAACGGTTAAAAACACCGTTGCTAGAGGAAGGCGACCGAACAATTACTAAAGCATATGTAGCAGATAAAGACGGCAATCCTGCTGTCCAAACAGGTAAATATGTCGTCTTAGAAATGAAAATTGGCCCTGATGTATCCCTAGGTTCACCTCTTAACTATGATTGGGCTACTACTGGTTTTAATGATTGGATTGATATGAAATATACCATCACACAGCAAAAGGATATTGAAACAAGTGCAGGAACGATTTCAGGATTAGTTGTCGACCAATTCGCAAGGGAAACAAGAGAACTGGTAGATGATTTTTCAACGGGAAAGGGAACCTATGACAATGTTAGTTTAACTTATGCGGACTATTCGCCAGCAACTGACAATCATAAAAACCCATTAATTATCTGGCTGCACGGCGCGGGTGAAGGCGGCACAGATCCAACGATTCCACTTTCAGCTAATAAAGCAGCAAACTTTGCTTCAAAGGATATTCAATCCTACTTTGACGGTGCCTACGTTCTGGCCCCTCAAACTCCGACTTTTTGGATGGACGGTTTAAACGGATTTGGAGATGGAACCTCCAAATATGAGAATGCTTTAATGTCTTTAATTAAGGATTATGTAGCTAATCACAAAGACGTTGATACCAGCAGAATTTACATTGGCGGTGACTCTAACGGCGGATATATGACCATGCTGATGGCGAGGGATTATACCCATTACTTTGCCGCAGCATTCCCAACATGTGAAGCCTTAGGGGATAACTTAATTACAGATGGACAAATTCAAAAAATGAAGGATTTCCCAATGTGGTTCATTGCCGCTAAAGCCGATCCAGTAGTTATCACAACTCAATATGTTGAACCTACGTATAAACGCTTAGTCGAAGTTGGAGCAAAAAATGTCCATTTATCATTATTTGATAAGGTAGTTGATACCTCCGGTTTATATACCAAAGCGGATGGCACTCCATATGAATACAACGGACACTGGTCTTGGATTTATGTATACAATAATGCGCCAACAGACATAATCAACGGAAAAACAACCACCATCATGGAATGGCTGGCAGCACAAACCAACCCAAACACTAAGTAAACGGTGGCAAATAAATGGTGTCAGGCACCACCAAAAGACAACAGGCCGATTTGTCCACCTTAGGTGGACAAATCGGCCTGTTTTAGTTTTTTATTAGGTTAAAAGCTACTATTCCGAATGACCAGTTCTGTGGCGATGGATATTTTTTTGGCTGTTTTTCTTCCTGCTATTCTCTCCAACAGGGTGTCTACAGCGGTTTCACCCATGATTTCGGTATAGACCTTAACCGTGCTTAGGGATGGGAAGACATATTTAGAGATGCTGATATCGTTGACACCGATGATGTTCACTCGGTCAGGGACAGCAATTCCTTCCTCTAAAAGCGCTCTTAATGCGCCTACTGCAAGTGAGTCATTCCCTGCAAAAAAGGCTGTCGGTAATTGATCACCATGCTCATTAATCGCCTTTTTCATCAAGGCGTGACCATCATCAGCTGAGAAAGAGCCTACATACATACACACTTCATTAGGCAGCCCTTTTTCTGCTAAATAGCGCTTGAACGTCAATTCCCTTGGGTCTTCAATCATCGATGTTTTGTCTTTAAACACTTCTCTGCCGCCGATATACCCGATTTTCTCATGACCCTTTTTTATAAAGTGATCAATTACTTTTTTTGTAGCTCTTTCAAAGTCAATAACAATCGAATCGAACCGATCTTCGTCTGGAGAGGTGTCCACAAAGACAAGATTTTTTGTAATTTTGACGAGGTCACTCACTTGCTTCTTGCTAAATTTCCCAATCGCAATAAGCCCTTGAATATCGTCTTCCTTCAAATCCCCATAGTTGTCTTGGAAATACTTATCGACCTGAATCCCATGCTGCCGGCATTGGTTTTCAACACCCAGACGAATCGACATGTAATATAAATCTTCCAGTTCTTCTTTTTCTGTATACCATTGCAAAAGGGCAATCTTACCCGACTCCTGCTTACGGGCTGGTTTCTTTTTATATGATAGTTCCTCTGCCACTTCGAAAATTCTTTTCTTGGTTTCATCACTAACGGAAAGAGTCGTATCATAATTTAAAACCCGGGATACAGTAGCAATGGATACCCCGGCAATTTGTGCAATATCTTTGATGGTAGCCATGAATCAGTCTCCTAATGTATTAGCAAAAAAACGGTACACTGTTTTGGAATAGTATACTTCCTCTGGATTCAAAATGACAGATGGAAACTCTGGTTGGTGGATGGCATCAGGAAATCCTTGCGTTTCTAAACAAACACCCAAATAGTTCTCTGCCCTGACTCCTGCGATAGAATAAGGACCTTCTATAAAATTTCCTGTATAAAGAACGACACATGGCTGATCGGTCGTGACAAGAAGGGAGCGGCCGCTTTCTTCATCGCTTAAGATTATCGTATTTTCTCCCTCTTGCGTAAAGACGAGTGGATGGTCGTAGCCATTACCGACCAGCACATTCTGGGGATAAGATGAATTCAGACCAGAACTTAACCTTCTGCCATGCTTAAAATCAAAGGGAGTATTCTTAGAATCAATCAACTTACCAGTAGGGATAAGATCGTCTCTCAACTCTAAAAATCGATCACTATCTAATTTAAGAATGTGCTCCGAACAATCTCTTTTTATATTACCACTTAAGTTAAAATACGAGTGATTCGTTAAGTTGACTAACGTTTTTTGATCCGTTTCACTTTTATAACTAATATCGAGTTCATTTTTATTATTTAGAATGTACGTAACAGTGGTGTCTAGATTACCTGGATAGCCTTCTTCTCCGTCTGGACTATGGTAAAAAAACTTCAACCCGACAGCATTTTCTTCCTCGATGATTTCAGCTTTCCAAATCACAGAGTTAAAACCCTTCTTGCCTCCGTGCAGATGATTGGGATAGTTATTGTCAGCAAGTTTATATTCTTTCCCGTCCAATTCAAAACTTGCACCGCCAATTCTTCCGGCTACCCGTCCACAAACTGCTCCGAAATACGGTGACCATTCTGTATAATCTTCGAAGTTATCAAAACCAAGAACAACATTTTCAAAGTTTCCACGGCGGTCAGGGACGATGATTTTCGTAATGATACAACCATAATCCAAACAAGAAACCATCATGCCATAATCATTGACCAGTGTATACTCAGTAACAGTCTCACCCTCGTAACTGCCGAATATTCTATTTAATATTTTCATCGATATCACTCCATATTTTTACAAAGAATTGATAAAACGCTGGAACCCAGCTTGCCCTGCCTCGTCCCGCTTGAACACTCCTGCATCTTCCAAGACCCTTGAAAATTTCTTTCCCACTTCTTCTCTTACTAGACCTTCCACATTCACTTCGTTAGGGATATCTTGATAGCGTGCCTTTAACGATTCCGCCCATTCTAAATGGTACTCGGCAATTTCAGCAGTTTTTCCAAGGATGTACCTCTGTACTTCTCCTAGTTCAGCCTTTAACCGTGCAGGTAAAACAGCCAGCCCCATTACTTCAATTAGGCCGATATTTTCCTTCTTAATATGATGAACGTCGGCGTGTGGGTGGAAAATACCCAGCGGATGTTCATCGCTTGTTCGGTTGTTACGGAGTACTAAGTCCAGTTCAAAAACATCCTCATTTTTCCTTGCAATCGGTGTAACGGTATTATGCGGCGTCTCTCTGGTTCTCGCCAAAATTTCAAGCGTCTCATCACTGTAATTTTTCCATTGGTCAAAAATATGTGAACCTGCTTCAACAAGATCGCTAATTTGAGAAGAGCGAAGGCGAATGACGGACATTGGCCACTTCACAACCGAGCACTCTACAGTAGGAAAACCAGCCATCTTAAATGTCCAGTCATCACCAGCCTTCGCCATCGCAAATTGATAATTCCCGCCTTGATAATGATCATGGGTTAAAATCGAACCGCCGACAATTGGCAGATCCGCATTAGAGCCCACAAAGTAATGGGGAAATTGTTCAACAAAGCTCAAGAGCCGTAAGAAAGACGTGGCACTAACGACCATATCGGTATGTTTTTCTGAGAGGACAATACAATGCTCATTGTAATACACATACGGTGAATACTGAAGATACCATGGCTGATCTACTAGATTAACGCGAATCATTCGGTGATTGGAGCGGGCCGGGTGTCCGACTCTGCCTGCGTAACCTTCATTTTCAACACATAGCAGGCATTTCGGATAATCTGTTTTTTGCACCGACCGCTCGAGCGCGATACTTCTAGGATCCTTTTCAGGTTTCGATAGATTAATAGTTATGTCCAGTTCACCATATTCTGTGGCGGTTTTATACTCGATATTCTTCCGAATCCGCTTCATTTGAATATAATTGCTATTTTTACTTAACTCATAAAAATACTCGGTTGCTGCTTTTGGATCCAGGTTATATCTATCATAAAATAGCTGATTGACAGTCGATGGACGCGCGATAAAACAGTTCATAATTTTACTTGAAAAAATCTCTTTCTCATCAAATAATTCTTCAATTATCCCTTGATTGCAGGCATAGTCCACGATTAAATCGAGTAAATCAGGGATTTCCATATAACTGCTCTCAGCTAATTCCACTTCCTTAAACTCGGTTAAATGGAGCAGTGACAGAATTTGATTGCGTGCATATATTTCATCTTCCTGCTCCATTAATTGAGTGGCAATCGCGCGATTAATTAATTGTTGTATTAGTTGATAAATCATTATGATCCCCTCTATTTCTGATATCCATTAGGGTGATGCTGATGCCAGTTCCAGGCATTGCTTATAATTTGATGAATCGAAGTTCTCGTTGGATTCCATCCCAATTCCTTTTTTGCTTTTTCCGAAGAAGCAATTAAGGTACTCGGGTCTCCCGATCGACGTTCACCGATTTTCACCGGAATATCAATTCCTGTCACTTCTTTAGCTGTCTCAACAATTTCTTTTACCGAGAACCCTTGACTTGAGCCTAAATTGAAAATATTACTCTCCCTGCCATTCTGCAAATAACGTAATGCTAAAAGATGGGCATCAATTAAATCTTCAACATGGATGTAATCTCGAACGCAGGTCCCGTCCTCTGTATCATAATCTTCCCCAAATATTGTTACGGCCGGTCTTTTCCCTAATGCCGCTTCGAGGACAACAGGGATTAGGTGTGTTTCAGGATCATGGTCTTCTCCAATTTGTCCGTCACTTCTTGCTGAAGCAACATTAAAATAGCGAAGTGATACATAGCTGAGATCAAAAGCCTTTTCACACCAGGCCATCATTTTCTCCATTGCCAGCTTGGTTTCACCATAGGTATTTGTTGGAATGGTTGCTGCATCTTCTGTTATAGGTACAATTTTCTGTTCTCCATAGACGGCTGCTGTGGAAGAAAAAACGATATGCTTGACGGCAAATTCTTTCATCATTTCAAGAACGATTTGTGTTCCGTATACGTTGTTATCGAAGTATTTTAATGGTTCAACCATCGATTCCCCGACAAGGGAATTGGCGGCAAAATGCAAAATCGCGTCAATGTTTTCTTTTTCAAAAACCGAACGCATAAACTCACGGCTGCGGATATCACCTTTATAAAAGGCAGCCTTTGGATGAACCGCATCCTCATGGCCTGTTTGCAAATCATCAATGACAACTACCGAAAAGCCCTGATCAATCAACTGATAAACAGCGTGCGAACCGACGTACCCCGCGCCGCCTAATACAAGGATACTCATTATATCGCTTCCTCCATTTGAATTTCTTTTGCGCCGTCGCCGATACTTGCTACGTAAAATTCTGCCTCGTAGCCAATTTTCTCTAGGTAAGCTTCACCAACATTGGCAATAAAGTTCTCAACCTCTTCATTTGCTACAATCGCAATCGCACATCCGCCGAATCCTGCACCTGTCATGCGCGCGCCAAGAACTCCCGGCTGTTTCCATGCAGCTTCTACTAAACTATCAAGCTCAACACCAGTAACCTCATAATCATCTCGTAATGAGATGTGTGATTGATTAATCAATTGTCCGAACACCTCTAGATTCCCTAACTTTAGCTCTTCTAGGGCTTTAATGGTTCTCATGTTTTCATAGACAGCGTGCTTTGCCCGTTTGCGAACTGTTTCATTGGTGATCAGGTACTGATTTTCATCGAATTCCACTTCAGATAACTGACCAAGAGCCTCAATCGGCAGCTTTTGTTGAAGTTGCGCCAATGCCTCTTCGCATTCTCCTCGTCTTTCGTTGTATTTCGAATCAGCTAATTCCCTGCGTTTGTTCGTATTCATAATTAAAATTTTGTAGTCTTCAAGATGAATTGGTGCATACTCATATTTAAGAGTCTGACAATCTAGCAGGATTCCTGCATCTTTCATACCCATGCCAATCGCAAACTGATCCATGATGCCGCTGTTCACACCAATAAATTCATTCTCTACTTTTTTGCCAATCTTGATGAGTTCCAATCGAGGAATGTCTAATTGGAAGAGGCCATTTACAAGCACTCCCGTTAAAAGCTCAATAGACGCTGATGAAGAAAGACCTGCACCATTTGGAATATTGCCTTGAATGACACAATCAAATCCGAAGGGAATTTCATAGCCCGCCTCAATAATGTAACGAATCATCCCTTTCGGATAGTTGGCCCAATTGTGTTCTTTCTTATAATCTAGTTCGTTGAGGTTAAATTCAATGATTCCTTTTTCAGGGAAGTTGGTTGAGTACAAGCGAAACACTTTATCTTCCCGCTTTCTTGCTACCGCATAGGTACCATACGTAATCGCACATGGAAAAACATGACCGCCATTGTAATCGGTATGCTCGCCGATTAAATTAATCCTTCCAGGAGCGAAAAAGGCTTGCCTTGGTAAAACCTGAAACATATCTAAGAATACTTGATTAAGTGTGATAACGTTCATTTCAAATTCCTCCAGAAGTATCGTGTCTTGTATGTTAACTACTTTAAATTTTACTCCCCTTAGTAAAAACTTTCAATATTTTTACTAAAATTTTACGTAAAAAATATAAAAATGGCGCATGAAATAATTCATGCGCCATTTCCGTTTAAATATCTTAATAATCAATGACCCATTATTTCTCTAATTGTTTCAAATAAAATACTTGTGACTGGAAGTCGCCCCCTCGCTCGGCGCTTCCGTCATTGACACCATTAAACTCAGTTGGAAGCGGCATTCCCACGTTCATGAGTTCATCACCAAAATACGTTCGCTCGCTTCCAGCCGCTTTATATGCTTTTGTTTCATCTAAGCCAGTGAGACGCAGGGTTTGCTGTTTTTTGGGATTAGGTGTTGCCAAAACTTTATACCAGCCAATCAATGCTTCCGATTGGTCCTGACTCACGACCATCCATGCCGTTTCATTATTTGCAAACGGACTCATCAGGCGATAAAAGTGACCATCCCGTATCAACTCACGATGCTCTTTATAAAATGCGACCTGCTCTTTAATATCAGCACGTTCTTCTTCGGTTAATTTCACTGGGTCTAATTCATAGCCAAAGGTTCCAAAATACGCTGCGTTCGCCCTTGTTTGTAATGGCGTTGACCGTAATGTTTGGTGATTCGGAACAGCTGATACATGAGAGCCCATGCTGTAGAGCGGATACGCAAAGGATGTGCCATATTGAATTTTCAGCCGTTCTATCGCATCTGTATCATCACTCGTCCAAGCCTGTGGTGCATAATACAACATCCCCGGGTCGAACCGGCCTCCCCCGCCCGCACAAGATTCAAACAACACATGCGGGAATTCCCTCGTTAACCGATCATAGAGATCATAGACCCCTAAAATATAACGATGGAAAAACTCGCCTTGCTGATGGACGGCAAGTTTTGGCGAGAAGGCTTCGGTCATGTTCCGATTCATATCCCATTTAATATAAGCAAGGTTTGTTTTTCTAATAATATCGGCCATTTTTTCATAAAGATAATCCACAATTTCTTGTCTGGAAAAGTCAAGAACCAGCTGATTTCGTCCCAATGTATAGGGTTGACCTGGAATACCAACTGCCCAATCTGGATGCTCGCTAAATAATTCACTGTTTGGACTAATCATTTCAGGCTCAAACCAGAGTCCAAATTTCATTCCAGTTGCTGCAATTTTCTCTGCTAAACTTTCTAAACCATTGGGAAGCTTAGCTAAGTCTACATGCCAATCTCCCAGCGAGGAAGTATCGTCATTCCGTTTTCCAAACCAGCCATCATCAAGGACAAACAGCTCGATTCCTAATTCACTGGCGGATTTAGCAATATTCACAAGTTTTTCTTCATTAAAATCAAAGTAGGTTGCTTCCCAGTTGTTAATCAATATTGGGCGTACAGACTGCTTCCATTGTTCCTGAATCAGATGCTCGCGGTAAAGAGCATGAAAAGCCTGACTCATCCCGTTTAAACCTTGATCGGAATATACCATCACGACCTCTGGGGTTTGAAATGAAGCTTGCTGCTTTAAATTCCACTTAAAGCCGAACGGATGAATCCCAACAGTAAGTCTCGCAGTATCGTAATGATCGACTTCTACTTGCATCAAAAAATTACTGCTATAGATAAAATTAAAGCCATATACTTCACCTGCATGTTCTGTCGCCTCAGGCCGTTTTAGTGCCAAGAATGGATTATGATGGTGCGAGCTGGCACCACGCAGACTGGAAATAGACTGAATGCCTGTTTCAAGTCTTCTCTCCTTCACATGACGCTCCCGTGACCACGCACCGGCTAAATGGGTAAATACAAAATCTTTATCCGGCAGGTCAAGCGATGCGCCCATCAACCGCCCAATCACCAATTCCTCTGACCCCTTATTAATAAGGGAGGCACTTCTTGTTATGACGGGTTTGTCACGGAAAATCGTATAATTTAATATTAATTCCGCCTGCAGGAACTCATCTTTTAAGATGATTTGCAGTGTACTAGCTTCATGATTTTCTTTTGTATAGGTGGCTGGTAGACCGTCAAGACCTGGCTTTCCTTCATGCAATTGATACGATTCATATGTGAAATTTGGAACATGGTTAGCTGTAGTTTTACTAACACTGATTGCTGGTTCACGAAAATCAGAATTTCCGTATGCAGGGTATTCTTGACGCAAGGTTTCCAAACCAAAGGCAGGATCGTCCCCATATACGTGCGTTGTTGCCCCAGTTGGCACATCATACGCTTGCAAATGGGAAAAATCTTCTCGATGTCGCAATGCCTTACCGTAATAAAGATGACCTAATTGTCCATTTTTCATCACGTGAAAAATATAACTGACTTTGCCATTTGTTAAATGAAACTGCCTGTCTTCTTGATTCACATGAATTAACATAACATTCTCCTTCACAAAATTGGTTTGTTTTAGACATATTCTTTTTACTTATAGTCTCTATTAAACTTGGCTGTTGATTTCCGCTCCAGGCACTTCGCTTTCCGCGGGCGGTCCGGGGAGCCTCCTCGGCGCTTAGCGCCTGCGGGGTCTCCCCTGGTCCGTCCTCCCGCAGGAGTCTTCGTGCCTTCCGCTACAATCAACTTGGCTATAAAATTTTTACAAAGCTTACTTATAAGGAAAGAGCCTGGCAAAATCAGGCTCTTTTCTTTATTTGATCCATTTCATAATTAAATTCTATTGATCACAAACTCAAATTCCATGTTTTGATTAGCATGAATAAGATGTTCTTCATGTACTGGTGCGCCCCAACTGTCGTCTCCACCAACGCCCATCTGCTTACCTGCGACCGTCACAACGGTGTAATGAACATTTGGAAGCTCATAATGATGTTGAGCATTCTCAAGTTCAAAAGCAGTATATGGGGAAAAATTGCACTCTAATGGTTCAGCAACTGTTGATATTTTTATCCCCTGTCCTTGCTTATTCGTCACACTAACGCGACGTACTCCTGTTCGATTGCCCGACTCTTGTGGCATCACATATCCGGACAAATTATCAGACACTTGGTTTTTAAAGATACCCAGTCTTGCGCCCATTGCACGATCCGAGTAATTTTCTTCTGGTCCCATCGCATACCATTCTAATTGGTCATAATCGGCAGGGACCTTAAAGGAAACCGCAAAAATCGGCAGTTGCGGAAGATTTTCTGCTCCATGATAAACCGATTTCACTCGAACACTGCCATCAGGAAGAACAGTATAACCTACTTTTACCACTACTTCTTCACTAATAGCTAGTTTATAAGTAAACGTGACAGATACCTGGCCTTTGGCTTCTTCGACCTCTATCCCCACGCATTTACGTGTAAGACTAGCTGCGTACCAAAGACCCGAATGATAACCTTGCGAATAACCACGATCATTATCTGTTGTAGCACGCCAGAATAACGGTGCCGGTGGCAAGGCAATCATCTCTTTCCCCGCATAGTTTAGTGAAACAAGGCTGCCGGCCTGCTTTGAGAAGATGATTGTAAAGTCGCGGCCGTGGACGCCAATATTGACATCCCCAGTCACAACCCGTAATTCTCCAAAAATCTGCGCCGGCTCCTCAGACGATTCTACCTGAAACACGTACTGTCCGAACGCAATTTCGTGGCCAGCATCCGCCCACAACTTACCTTCCCTCAGCCGTAAAGAGGTATGAATGCAATATTCACCAGAAACACTGGCGATCTCAACTGGCCAGTTAAATTCGACTCGTCCATCACTTTGAGGTGCCACATTTACTTCGAGCTGATCCCGATACTGTTCCTTCCCTTCAAGGTAGAGAATGTATTCCAAATCATAATCGGACGTATCGGCGAAAAGACTTTCATTTTGAATGGTTACGCCTGAACGGTCCGGTACCAGCTTTAGGTTTTGATACAAATACTTTACTTCCTTCATCTTTGGCGATACCTCTCGATTGGCGTAGACAATGCCATTCGTACAGAAGCCGTAATCGGTAGGCCGGTCATCAAAATCGCCGCCGTAGGCCAAAAATTCTTTTCCATAACGGTCCTTTTTGATAATGGATTGATCGATATAATCCCAAATAAAGCCACCTTGATACATTGGATACTTCTGCTCTAAATCCGTATATTTGTACATTCCGCCAAGTGAATTTCCCATCGCATGCATATATTCGCAGCTAATATATGGCTTTGACGGGTTATCGTTCAAATAATTCTCAATGTCAGCTGGCTTCGCATACATGCGGCTTTCCATGTCACTAGTATCATTGTACTCACGTGCATGGAAAACACCTTCATAATGTACCAATCGGCTCGGGTCCACTCTCTTAAAATACTTAGAAACGTTTAGAATGACCTCACCTGCATACGATTCATTGCCGCATGACCAAATGAGGATGGACGGGTGATTCTTATCTCGTTCATACATGGATACCGCCCTGTCCATGACAATGTTCTCCCATTCAGGCTTATTCCCGGGGATGTTCCAGGATGGCTCGACTGCCCCCATCTTCTGCCATGATCCGTGCGTTTCAAGGTTCATTTCATCGATAACATAGACACCGTATTCGTCGCATAACTCATACCAATAACTCTGATTCGGGTAATGGGACGTCCGGACCGCGTTAATGTTATTTTGTTTCAGCGTTTTAATGTCCCAGAGCATGTCTTCCTTAGTAATCGCCCGACCCGTCCGGCAATTAAATTCATGGCGATTGACACCCTTGAATATCATTCGTTCACCATTAAGACGCATGATTTTATCAACCATTTCAAATCTTCTGAAGCCGACCTTTTGCGGAATGACCTCAACCAACTTACCTAACTCGTTATATACTTGGATATATAACTTATATAAATAAGGATTTTCTGCGCTCCATAATTCCGGTTGATCAACCGCCATCGAAACCGTCCATTTCCCATCAATGAAATCACCATTTTGCGTTGCCACTATCTGCCCCTCGGTATCATACAATTCAGCCACTATTTTTGATGGTAAAGCCAAGTCAGATAGAAGTTTTAGGTCTGCTCGAAGCGTCCCTTTCGTAAAAGAAGAATCCAACTCTGCGCGGATATCGGCGTCATAGAAGTGAATTTCCGGTACAGTATAGAGATAAACATCGCGAAAAATACCTGAAAAACGCCAGAAATCTTGATCCTCCAGCCAACTTCCTGTGCTTCGTTGGTAGACCTGTACTGCTAGTTTATTTTCACCTTTCGTAAGAAAAGGGGTGAGATCAAACTCTGCCGGAGTGAAAGAATCCTCACTGTAGCCGACAAACTCCCCGTTAATCCACACATAAAAGGCTGATTCTACCCCTTGAAAGGAAATATACACAGGCTTATTTTCCATATTTTGAGGAACAGTAAACATCTTCACATAGCTGCCCACCGGATTATGATCGAGTGGAATTTCTGGAGGACGGATCTCGTTAAGGCCGTCCCATGGGTACATGGTATTCACATATTGTGGTTTTCCGTAGCCCTGAAGCTGGATGTGCCCAGGTACAGTGATGTTCCCCCATCCCAAGCAATTAAAATCCATTTTATAAAAGTTCTCCGGACGATTATCCGGATTGACGCTGTAGTTAAATTTCCAGTTTCCGTTTAAATTATGGCGCATTGCCATTGGACCTGCAGTTTTTGCCTGTTCCAGTGTTTCGTAATACAGGTGATCCGAATGCGCAGGCAGTCGATTCACGGCAAACACATTCACATCGGTAAGCCAGTCTATTTTTGGAATTGTTGTCATCATGATCACTCTTTCTAATTGCATTTTTCCAAAATGGCAAATTTCACTTATTTTACCTTCCTACTATTTAACAGATCCCATCATGCCAGCGACGAAATGCTTTTGCATAATGAAGAAAATTAATGCTGCCGGCAAGGTCGCAATCACAATCGCCGTCATGATCATTCCAAAGTCAGGTGAGTAGCTAGAACCAAGATTAGAGATTAACAGCGGAATTGTTTGATTTTCCGGCGACTGTAACACAACCAACGGCCATAAATAACTGTTCCAGCTAGCCATGAAGGTAATGATGGCTGCCGCAGCGTAAGTTGTTTTCATTGTTGGAACATAGATCCGAAAGAAACATCCCAATTCAGATAGGCCATCTATTCTTCCGGCCTCAAGGATTTCCTTCGGAAACATCTTGGTGCTTTGTCTAAAGAAAAAGATCAGGTAGGCGGTTGTAACCGTCGGTAATATGACAGCTGCGATTGTATCAATACCAATGATCGGTAAGGATTGTGAAATGGTAGCAAACATTCTAAATAGCGGTACCATCAAAGCAGCAAAAGGAATCATCATTGAAACTAACAAAATATTAAACACAAAATCTTTTGATTTACTTTTATAAATTTCAAATCCATATCCTGCCAAGGAGGCAATCAGCATGGCAAGGATAGTTGTTAGAACTGAGATTTTTGTTGAATTTATTAATGCAGGTACAAGATCAACTGTATCCAGCAGATTGTGAAGGTTTTGCATAAAATGACTGCCAGGCAGCATCCTTCCTTGCGTTACATCGACAGACTTGTTTGTCGAGCTCACAATCATCCATAGAAATGGAAACACAGAGACAATCGCTGCGATGATTAGTACTGTATAACTGAATGTATTTTTTAGCTTAATCATTTTTATCACCTGCCACTTTAAACTGAATGATAGAGAAGATGACAATCATAATGACAATTGCATAAGAGACAGTAGCTGCATATCCAAAGTCCGGAGTATACTTAAACGATAAATTATAGATATACTGAGAAATTGTCATGGTCGCATTACCAGGTCCACCCTTGGTAATATTCATAACTTCGTCAAATAACTGCAGCGTACCAATTGTTGACGTGATGGATGTAAATAGGATAATTGGCTTTAACATTGGGATAGTTATTTTGAAAAATTGCTGAATTGGCGAAGCACCATCGATTCTAGCTGCTTCATAAATAGATTCATCGACGTTTTGAAGAGCGGATAAATAGAAGATCATATTGTACCCTGTCCAACGCCAAGTGATTGCTACAATAATGGCAATTTTGGCCCAAAAGGGATCAGTAAGCCATTGGATGGGTTCCGAAATTAGTGAAACTTTCATTAACATGATATTAATTATGCCATCTTGACCAAATAAATATTTAAAAATGACGGAATAGGCAACAAGTGAGGTTACACACGGTAAGAAGATGGCTGTTCGAAAAAAGCCCTTGAACTTCAACGTTTTATTATTTAGTAAAACGGAAAGAAATAAAGCTAGTAAAATCATGACTGGTACTTGAATGATCAAATAGATGACTGTATTTTTTACGGTTGTAAGGAACGTTGGATCCTTAAATAAACGCGTATAATTATCGATACCTGTAAATGTTAAGTTCGCACCTACACCAGATTGAAAAGACAAAATAAGCGCCTGAACCATTGGGTAGAAGTAAAACAAAAAGATCATTACGGCAGCGATAATCACAAAGGACCAGCCGATGACATTATTTTTCAACCGAAGCTTCCGGCCTGAGTTTGCTTTTGGAAGGGTTTGAGTGTGATTTTCTTTCGCTGTTATCAATTTTAGTCAACTCCTTACGTTGTAATTTCAAGAAAAGAGCCCCAGGAAATCGCCTGACACATCAGATAGCTTCCATTACTAAATGGTAGAAGCCGGCGAATTCCTAAGGCAAATCTCTCTTTACAAAGATGTGTTACTTGCTACTTGTTGTATTATTTAATTTGTTCTTCTGCTTGCTTTTGAGCATCTTCTAATACTTTATCTAGATCTTTACCTTTAAGGTAATCTTGCATTCCCACTGCTAAAATGTCCTCAATTGCATATGTGTGCATACCATAGTTTACTTGAGGGATTTTCTCTGTCCAAGCTGCGAAGTCAGAAACAACTTTTTGACCTCCGAAGAAATCATCGGCAGCCTTGTAGGCTTCCCCTTCAGCAGCTGGCTTGTAAGTACCAATAGCTCCCATTTCCTTATTCAAGGTTTGATAAAAATCAGCATTAGAACCAAAAGTTTTTGCTAAGAAGTCGGCAGCCTTTTCTTTACCTGGAATGTTCAGCACGTACCAAGAGCTTCCGCCTAAGTTAGAAGCATTTACAGAACCAGAAATTCCAGATTGTTTTGGCATCGGAAGAACTGCCCATTTACCTGCTTGCGACGCTTCTGCTTTGATTGATGGAGTAATCCAGTTACCAGTAGGAACAGTTGCAACATCTCCACTGTTAAAGCCTGCTACGAATTGACCCCAGTCAGAGACAGGTTTTACTAAATCTGCATCTAAAATTGCTTTATATGTTTGGAATGCTTCCTTTAAAGAAGCGTTGCCTGCTAAGTCAGGTGTAACCCCGTCGTTCTTTAAGTACCATGAACCGCTAGTTTGAATCATCATACGAATAAGACCTAGGTCTTTTGGATCCTGTGTAAGCATTGCTTTACCAGTTGCTTCTTTAACCTTTTTACCTACTTCAATATATTTGTTCCAGTCCATATCTTGTAAATCTTCCACTTTGTATCCCGCTTTTTCCAAATAGTCAGTTCTAACGTATAGTCCCGTTACACCTGTATCAAATGGAAGACCGTAGTTTTTGCCATCCAAGCTGGTAGGAGCAATTTTATACTGTGCAAAATCATCGGCTTTAAAAGAACCAGTTAGCTCATGGAACATATCCGGATACGCTTTCAGGAAACTTTGCGCACGATAATCTTCAATTAAAACAATATTCGGAAGTCCTTTTGTAGTTCCAGAACTTAAGCTCGTATTTAGCTTTTGAATAATGTCATCCTGAGCATGTTCAATTACTTTAATGTTTACATCTGCGTTTTCTGATTTATAAGCTTCTTTTGCTAGATTCATTGCTTTAATGTTGAAATTTGGGTCCCATGCCCATACCGTTACTTCTTTTGTATCTTTGCCACTGTCGGAAGCATCTTTATCTTTAGTTCCCGAAGAACAGGCAGTTAGCATCAATATACTAACTAAAAAGAGTGCTAGTACTTTTCTCATTGATATTCCCCCAACATTCTATTATTGTAAGCGTTATCTAGCTTACATATATAATGTTAGCACCTGTTTGGACGTAAACGTTAGGACGATATTTTTAATGGTTGGTAATATTTTTGTAACATGAACACGCTTCCATTTAATTTATTTGGATTATTTTTAGATTTTATGACTATTTTTATATAGTCGTAATTGGCATTGTAATCCGTACCTTTGTCCCTTCGCCTAACTCGCTGGATATTGTCACCCCATACTGTTCTCCGTAAATAAGCTGGATACGCTCATGAACATTCCGTACACCAATCCCTGAAAACATCTGTTGTTTACGTTTTGTATTGGGTAGTTTATTTTCAGAAGAGACTTCCATTCCATCTCCATTATCAACTACTTCACAGATCAACGCATTCTCTTCCTGCCAGACAAGAACATTAATGTACCCGCCAGGCTTACGATTGAAGCCATGGAAGAATGAATTTTCCATAAAAGGCTGTAGGATAAGCTTTGGTACGTGATACTCCAAACAATCTGGCGCAACGAAATAATTAACGTTTATCCGATTACCATACCGTTTTTGATTAATGAGGACGTAATTTTTTAAATTATCCACTTCTTGGCCAATGGTATTTGTCTCGCTGACATTGCCAATTGTATTCTGAAGCAAGGAGATCAACGCACTAATCGTTGCTTCCGTTTCTTCTTTTCCACCTTGCATCACCATGAATTTTATCGAGGTCAGTGTGTTATACAGAAAATGTGGATTGATTTGCTGCTGCAAAGCAGACAATTCCGCATTGCGCTTTTGCTTTTGTGATTCTACCAGCTGTTCTACATACAGATGGAGCTCATCAAGCATGGAATTAAAGGCATTGCCGATTTTCATGGTTTCATAAGTACCAGATGCAGAAACATATTGGTGGAATTCATGTTTGGACGCATCTTCTATCTGCTTAACAAGACTCGATAATGAATTTGTCAATCTCCTTGTCGCTAGTAAGACAATAATTAGCGCCACAAAAACAATTCCCATAGAGATGAGGACGATATCTTTTTTATCAATTAGGTCTCCCACTGCTTTTTGCTTGTCGATTATATTAAATAAGTACATGTCAAAAGAAGGAAGATATTCCATCGAAATAATCTGGTCCTTCCCCATAAAGTTATCAATTATATAATGGTCTGGACTCTTTTCAATTTTCCCTGCGTAGCTAAGCAAGCCCTTTGGTTTTTGCCCAATGAGCTTGGACTGATTGCTAGAAACAATGACCCCCTGCTTATCTACAACAAACACATTATTACCAGTGCCTGTATAGCTTGTGAAGAACTTTCTAATTTCACCTTCATCAAACGCAAAAAACATAGATCCATAAATATTACCGTTGATCCGTTCCATTAGCACCTTTGATGCGACAATGAACCATCTATTCGTTCCACCATGTCTCTTGTCCAATTGATAAACCAGTTTCTTGGGTGCCTTAAACGTATTACTAATAAGGGTACTAGTCCTTAACTCTTCATCCGTTATTGGCCAGTAGGTACGGTCCGTCGCAAAACTGAACCCATTTCTGCCCATGATTAGAATGCTTTCCTCATATGCATCTAAATTGGTTTCGATCCGCTTCATCTGTTGGCCCGTATTATAATAAGCACTAAATTTCTCTTTATTGCTGTACTGTTCCTTCGTAAGGATTTTTTTTATCGTACTGCTTTGAAGGAGGTTGTTTGATGCAAGGACGACCGAATAGTTAAAGGACTCGAAGCTTTCCTTTACCTGACTCATTACTCTGGAATTCGTAATACTAAACTTTTTAATAAAAAATTGCTCGGACATCCGAATCGTTGTCCAAGTAATAGTAATCGAAACTGTGATAATCATCATAACCGTAATGAAAAACATAACGATAAACAATCCGTTATGTTTAAAACGTTCGGGAATAAATCTCATATTTCACCATCTCTTATCTAAGTTTTTGCTTTCTTTTGTATTGGCTTGGAGACAATCCCTTTATTTTCTTAAAAACTTTACAGAAATAACTGTGGTCCGAATAACCTACCCTTCCACTAATTTCGGAAATTGATTCCGTGCCTTGCAAAAGTAGCTTCGTCGCTTCTTCAATTCGGACTCTATTTAGATATTCGATAAATCCTTCCTTATTATGTGTTGAAAAATAGCTTGAAAGGTAGGAAGGATTAAAATGAAAATGCTTTGCTACCCCAGTAAGCGTAAGCGGCTCGGCATAATGTTTTTCAATATATTCCATTAGATTTTTCATATTTACATCTTCAGGCTCGTCTTGCACCGAAAATATGCATCGTTTCGCTTCTTCAATAAAGCGATTCATTAGTTCAACCGTGGCCTTGGCTGAAGGCGCTTCATCAATCGACCTAAAGTATGAATACTTAGCATTTTCCAAATCTGTTACATCATATTTCATATTACTTAGAAGAATTGTTATATTAAAAATAATGTTGCCAAAAAAAGCTTTATATTCAAAGACATCCATCGTATACCATGTGGACAACGCTGTAACATGTTCTTGTAAATATTGAAAAGCTGGATCAAAATGTTTGCGCTTTAATTCTTCTGTAAACCAATCCAAATTAAAGTTTTCAGGTTTGGAAGGCAGATGAGGCAGATCCTGTTTCATAAAGAATGATTGTTCGGGAAAATAAAAGCGATAGTCTAATAATTTTATAAGGTCTTCTTTGTAAATGTTCCCTAGTAGCGAGAGGTCTGCAAACTCCTCTGTTAAAGCAAGACTAATTCCCGGAATAGACTGTGAAAGTTGGCCGGCCAATTCAATAACCTCCGGAAGAATCTTTATATTAATTAAGTATCCGATGATATTCTCTTCAACGTTTAAGGGCTCGTGAACGGCTTGGCCTAGTTTGTTCTGAAATGCCTCTATCATTTTCTCTTTTATACTCGTTTGAAATTCGGCGCTATTTCTAGTTTGCTGGTTCCTTAAATCCACCCCAATTAAACAATAATGGCTAAACGGAAACGCCTGAGCTACTACGTCTGGATCATAATTTACTTCATATCCCGAAATGAGTTTATCGATAATCTGTCCGATTGGGAGATTACCAGTTACTCTATGATCCATTTTCTGAAATGCAGGAATTCGGCTTGCTGCCGTTTTCAGCGCCTTTAAGAGACCCTCCGCGTTGAGCTTCGGTTTTAGAATATAATCAACCACACCACTTTGGAAGGTGGAACGTACATAATCAAATTCTCCAAAACTACTTAAAATAATCATTTCAGTTTGAGGATATCTTTCCTTCACGATTCTCGTTAATTCTTCCCCGTCCATAATCGGCATCACGATATCTGTAATGATGATGTGTGGTTTGGTCGCTTCGATTAACTCAAGGGCTTCTTGGCCGTTCGAAGCCTCTCCCACAATCATAAACCCTTCTTGCTCCCAATTGATATAATGTTTAATCCCTTGTCTGATTAACATTTCATCGTCTACAATAAGTGTTCGGCATAGTTCCCTGACTGTCAACGCGATCCCTCCAGAAGATGATCTGTACAATTAATATTTCTATTATACTATAACCATTCTGTTTCATTTTTCATAAAATTGTTCCAATTAATTGCACTTCAGCAGAATACAAAGAAGTCCCTATCCCAACACAAAAAGCCTTATTTTACAGAACTTCTGACCAATTTAATTAAACGTTTGATTAGTTACCAACATAAAAAAAGGATAACCCTAACGGCTACCCATTTACTCGACATACTGAATGTTTATGTCTGATTGGTTGATAAGTTCAAGATCCTTCGGAATTCGCAGGTAGAGGATGCTCTGCCCCTCAAAAAAACTAGATTGGTGTTCAAATAACGAAGGCTCGCCCGTAAATTGATTGACTGAGAAGACATTATTAAACATGGAAAATTCAAGTTTTGCTTTCTTTGGATTTTGTAAAACTAATATATTCCCTGCTAATTTCAGACGAATCGGGTTAATCAACTTACTGATATCCATGTCATTCACACTTGATCTCGTTTTATAGGCTATTGCGTCAATTTTATGATCATTCGTGTTCTTTCTTTCCACAAAAATCTGTGTGCCAAAGAATTCAGCGGTTTCAGTTGTCACGTTAAGTTTTTGATCACGATAATCAAGGTCCCATTTTTTCTCAATAAAGTTGCTATCGATAGTATCGATTTTTCCAGCTGCAGCTGCATCGACTAAAGCGATTCCTTCTTTTTCTAAAGAGTCGACATCAGCCTTTTTCAAATCATTGTTATCTTTTCCGTTGATAAAAGTAACTACAAATGCACAGATAAGTAAGAGCGATATATACGCGCCAAATATCCTGCGGACCCAATGACTGGACATGGATTTGCCCTTATGGTTGACTGACTTTTTCATACTTTTGGCTGTGAAACCAGCAATCACTAAGATAATAAGAATAGGGAAAACAAAGGCCAAGGTCATTGTCATGATCTAACCTCCATTCGGTTTGACAATACAAATGCACTCGTAAAGAGCAGACTGCATGTAACGATTATTTTGATAATAAATAACAGGATGGATGATTCTGAAAAGATGAATCCAACGAGGTTTGATACGATGCGTGCGTTCCCACTAACCCCGCCGAGAACCAATGACCCGAAAAATAGTGCCGGCACTAAGACAACGAAAACTTTATGAATCTGGACCAGCGTCCCGACCAAATATCCAAAAGCACAAAATAGGAATATATAAAAACTTGTTGCAAAAATACCCAATATTAATGCTGCGGGGGTACCGAACACGCTTGAGTTAGCCATTGTTTGCGGCCCGACAAAGAGATATGTTATCACTTTCAGAAGATAGGTAGACAACATAGCTGTCAGACCGCCAATAAGGCTGGCTGTTAGCAAAAACAATAGATTGGAAAGGTTGTGGCTAAGTCGATTGGTGACAAAGGTGAAGTCATCATTGCGATATGCCTTCGTAGTAATGATAATAGCGATAATAAACCCCCATAGCATTGTGAAAAAAGCAACCAAATCGGCGGAATAATAATGAACCTCCAGTTCAATACTTTCACTGCTTGATCCCATCATGCCCACACCGTTAAGTGAAAAGAAAATAGCTAGCAATTGAAGAAAGACCAGGTTCCAAAACACCTGAACGTAAGCCTTCAATTTATAGGAATATTGTTTTTTCACAATCGATGTCAGACTAACCTTGGATAAAGACATCATCAATTCCCCCTTCACTTTTACTAGTTAAATAAACACATAGGTCGCTAGCGGTAACCGACGTGAGGTCAATCCCAGACGCACGAGCTTTCTGCCTTTCTTGCTCGGAAAACTGATTCCTTACGACGACAAAAGATTGATCAAGACCGATGTTTTTGGTGTGAATCCTCTCTCTATCTTTAGTCCATTCATTGACGATCGCTGTCTTTCCTTGAATTCCAATCGCAAAGTCCTTAACATCTGCTGCCGGGAGATGTAGATGCTCTTTCCCATCTTTTATCAGAAGGATATCTTCTAGTAAATCCTCGATCTCGTTCAAATGATGGCTTGAAATAATAATCGAGCGTGGATGGGCAATATAATCTTTTAGTAAAGCGCGGTAAAAATCATGTCTGACAGCCGCATCCATACCTGTGGTCGGTTCATCAAAAATCGTCAATGGACACCGGGCAGATAATCCTATGATGGTATTGAACGTACTCTTCATTCCCTTTGATAGTTCTTGATAATCTTGCAACGGGTTCAACGAGAAATAGTCAAAAAGGCGATTGGCCAGAGCTGCATCCCAATTTTCATAAAATTTTTCTGCGGCCGCTAAGATTTCTTTAAGATTCAAAGCAGAAGGCAGACTCAATTGGTCATGAATCAATATGACGTTAGCTGAAACTGTTAGACTATTAAACGGCTTTTCCGAGAACACGTGGACCTTTCCTGATGTTTCCTTTATCAAGCCAGCAATTATTTTTAACAGCGTCGATTTCCCTGCTCCATTTCGACCAATCAGGCCGGTTATTTTATTTTCTCCGATCTCAAATGACAGGTTGTTTAACGCTCTATTTCTCCCGTAGTCTTTCGTCAATCCATTGCACTCGATGACACTCATTTTTCTTCCTCCCCACTGTTAGCTGCTTTAATCATTTCAATTAACTCGGCTTTACTAACGTTTAACCGGTCTGCTTCGAGGACAATTTCCTCAACTAATCTTTTTAACGTCTCATTTTTCCGCTTGTTAAGGATCATGTCTTTGGCAGTGCTTGCAACAAACATCCCCAGTCCACGTTTCTTATAGAGGATGTTTTCATCCGCCAAAATATTGAGGCCCTTTGCGGCCGTTGCCGGATTAATATTAAAGATCTCTGCCAGTTGATATTGGGAGTAAATTTTTTGATCACTTTCAAAATTTCCATTCAGAATCTCACGCTCTAGCCACTCCGATATCTGTAAATAAATCGGCTTCGTCCCATCCAAATTAAGATTCAAGCTCTCACCCCTCACCTCTAATATAGTGCATTAGTGTTGTAATGTAGTATATATCAATTGGAAATAAAAAACAATGGATAAATTTCCAATATTTACATTTTTATTTGGTGGTGCCTCTTTTGTGGTGCTTTGGTGTCAGGCACCACAAAAAGACATTTGTCCACGGGTGGTGCCTGACACCTTAGATGACACCATGGGTGGCCAACAGGATAATAATCTTCCAGTAAGGTTTGGATACTATTTTTAGGGAGGGGTGTGTATTAGTGAGTATTAATTCAATATGCTATCTCGGACTGGGTTTTTTAAGTGTCATTCTTTTGGGTTATGTGCGATATAAAAAGGGGATAAAAAGGAGTCTGCTGCTATTTTTAGCAATGGTTGGTTTGGGGTATATGATTGAAGCCATTATTTATAATTTTTTAGGAAGCTAACAATATCATCCCAAAATCCTCATGCATGGTCGAATTTATGATAGCAATATGGGAGCGGTCGCATCCAATGCGTTAGCCTTGCCTGTTTTGCAAAAGGGGTATAGGGTGTCAGGCACCACTCGTGGACATTTGTCCACGAGTGGTGCCTGACACCCTTTTCATTCTCTATTAGAAATTTAATTGGATTTTTTGTGCTTCTTCAAGTCTTTCTTGTTGAGCATTATACACATCACTTGTTAAGATTTTTATCCATTGAATCTCTTTACTGTTTGCTTGGTTGATGATGAATCCTAGACTCCCCCGCTTTATTTGGCTTCCTTCGATTTCCCCATTTAAATGTTCAAGATACATATCCTGTTTCCAATCCATTTTCACTCCTGTGTTCGTTTCAAACAGGGCAACTGGGGCAAAATTCAGCTTTTCTTTCGAGTGATTTTTTATATCCACACTTATTTTAATAAAATCAAATTCCTCGGCTTCCGTTAGCGGATGGAAATAATCAATTAAACTATAATCTGGCCGGTAGTGCAGTAGTTTCATTTCTTTGATTGTGTACTCGATATCTCCAAAATGATAGACCTTATTGATTTGTTTCATTTGTTTTAAAGTTGCTTCTCCTTTTTCATCTGTAACCGACTGCCCAGGTTTTTGTAACGTTGAATCATCGGTTACCTGAGGGCTATTGTAATAAGCATCATGTTCGTCTGCAGAAATCTTTTTGGCAGCTGTCGAAGTATTCTCTGTTACTGTGTCAGTCTTCTCATTAGGTGGCTGAATTGAGACAAATGAACAGCCAGTTAGAAGGAAAACAAATAAAATAATTATCATTGCCTGTTTCACATCGATTCCTCCTATCAAGTAAAAACGGTCTTTTTAGCAAGCTATCCCGTTGCTTTAAAACGCAACGGGATATACGATTGCTAAATCTTTGTCCTCTTTATTGTGAAAACTTAACTTACTTGTCTTCGACGACTGTTTTTCGACTGCCTTTTTCAAGTAGGTCAAAGATGATTTTAGCATTGTCTGTATTGTCAATTTGTCCGGCAAAGCGTTCGCTCGCTGGGCCGAATGCATAGACATTTACATCTTCACCCGTATGTCCGCCCGTCGTCCATCCCGTGAATGAACGGGTATCAATAATTTGTTCGATCGCATTATCGATATCCACTACTTTCTTGGTTGCTGCTGCATCTTTAACCGACTGAATCTCTTTATCTGTTAATGTAAGATTGATATATTTATTCAATGTTTCTTTCACATCTGCACCGTTTGCAATTTGCTCTGCCATATAATCCGGCGTACGTTTTGTAGCATTGATTGGGGCACTAAACCAGTTATACTCGCCGCGAGCACCAATTGAGTAACCGCCAGTTGAATGGTCGGCTGTTGCTACAACCAATGTATGTTTATCCTTTTTGGCAAAATCGATTGCTGCTTTGAACGCCTTTTCGAAATCTTCCATTTCACTCATCGCACCAACAATATCATTATCGTGACCAGCCCAGTCGATTTGACTTCCTTCTACCATTAAAAAGAAACCTTTTTTATTTTGATTTAAGCGCTCAATTGCTGAAGTCGTCATGTCTGCAAGTGAAGGCATCCCTTCTGTGCGATCAATCATTTTTGGCATACCGCGTTTCGCAAATAAACCGAGTACCTGGTCATTCTTATCCTTTTTCAATTCTTGCAGGGTAGAAACATAGCTGTATCCGTCTTTTTGGAATTCATCAGTAAGGTTACGATCTTGTCGGATAAATAAATCTGAGCCGCCACCCAAAAGGACGTCAATTTTGTGTTTTCCGTTTACCATTTCATTATAATAATCATCTGCAATGGCATTCATGTTATTTCGGTTTACATCGTGAGAACCAAACGATGCAGGTGTAGCATGTGTAATTTCGGAGGTAGCAACAAGACCGGTTGATTTCCCCTGCTCTTTTGCAGATTCAAGGACTGTTTTGACTTCAGATTTGTCGTTATCAACAGCGATGGCAGCATTATATGTTTTGACACCAGCCGCCATTGCCGTAGCAGCTGATGCTGAATCCGTTACATTTTGCTTCGCATCCTCAGGATATGTAGTCTGTTGTCCAACTAAGTATTTATCAAACTCAGTTGGTTCCACTCTTTTCGTAGCAGGATCGTCCTTTAAATAACGATAAGCTGAGGTATAAGAAACACCCATACCATCACCTATTAGAAAAATGACATTTTTAATTTCCGCATTGTTTTTCGTATTATTTTCTGATTCCGCATTAGCAGTACCCTCTCCGACAAGGCTGCTAAACGCAATAGTTGAAAGAACAGCAACTGGAAGAACCTTTTTCATTAGTTTTTTCTTAAACAATTGAATTTCCCCCTCAAATTAAAATGTTAATTATTACGACTCTATTTTAAAGGGGTTTTATTAAGCGAATGTAAACCATTGTAAAGATGAATACTCTTTGAATTGCTTGATCATAGGAAATTGGTATGAGAGCAAAAGTATTTTGAACACAAATCCCGTATTTTCCCTTTTGATTTTTGACCTACTTCTCCTGAAAATGGCCTATTTTTCTTTATATTTTTTTAACAAAAATTGAACATTTGAGGGAAGAGTTACTTTTCAAGTGAAACAAAATGCCATTTGTTCACTAGTGGTGCCTGACACCTTTTTCTGATACTATTTTGAATAGTATTATATTTTCGTATAAATACGAATAGAGGGATTGAGGGAAACATCGTATGTTGAGGAACAAGAATGTTTGGATATTGTTAACAGGGGAATTTATCGCTGGCCTCGGTTTGTGGCTTGGTATTATTGGTAATTTGGAATTCATGCAGGCGAAGCTGCCTTCGGATTTCTTAAAATCACTGCTTCTGGCGGCTGGATTGCTTGCTGGAATTGCTTTTGGCCCCTATGCTGGCCGGCTTACTGATCAAGTAAGTAAGAAAACAGTCATGCTGTTAGCTGGATTTGTAAGGGCTATCAGTGTCATCTTTATGCTAATTGCGATAGCTACTGGCTCCATCTGGTGGATGCTAGTGTTTCTAGTCTTGCTGCAGATTTCCGCAGCGTTTTATTTTCCTGCCCTGCAGGCAGCACTGCCGTTGATTGTGGCTGAAAAGGATTTGCTCCAATTAAATGGTATTAATATGAACGTATCTACTCTGTCTCGCATTATTGGAACAGCGGTGGCCGGCGTTTTGTTGGTAATCCTGCCATTATCGATGCTATATGTCAGTTCTCTGGTCGCGTATATTGGATTATTTATCCTCACTTGGTTCTTAGATATTGATGAATCAAGGGAGCTTCAAATAGCAAAGAATAGCCCTACTGAAAAAACAAGTTTTAAAGACGTATTTCCTATTATTAAAGGTCTACCTATTGTCTTGATGACGCTTATCATGACACTGGTCCCGGTCCTATTTCTTGGCGGATTTAACCTTGTAGTCATTAACATTAGTGAACTTCAGGATAGTTCAGCCATAAAAGGCTGGATTTACACCGCAGAGGGAACCTCCTTCATGCTTGGTGCTTTTCTTATTAAGTTAATCAGTGACAGAACTTCACCCTACATCATCTTATTTGCCTGTTCCTTACTGATTGGGGGTTCACAGATGCTTCTCTATATGGCTGACAATCCAGTGTTGACCATTGCAGCGTTTGCGCTTTTTGGATTCTCTGTCGGCTGCTTTTTCCCGACAGCTGCCACCATTTTTCAAACAAAGGTACCAAAGGAATTTCATGGCCGCTTTTTTTCGTTCCGAAACATGCTGGACCGGATAACCTTTCAGATCGTCCTGCTCATTAGCGGCTTTCTCCTAGACCTCATTGGCCTGCAGCTCATGTGCGTTCTATTTGGAGGCATATCCATCATCATGACAGCAATCTTTTATACCAGACATAAATACCTTCAAACCCGTCCAGCCAAACAAAATACCTAACCGTAAAAAGGCACCATCCACAAACGGATGATGCCTTTTTACTCTATACACACCAGGAGGACAAATGTCCACGGACAGTGCCTGACACCAATTTAAAAATGGCTGGTGGAGTAGATGGGTTTTAGTTCTTTTTGGGGTTCTATGTAGGCTTTGGCACTATTGACAGCAGTGGGGCCTTCGGAAAATCCGCCCGCTATTAGGTGTAATTTATTTGGGTAGTTTGCGACGTCTCCCGCTGCGAAGATTCCTTCGATATTGGTTTGCATCTGGCTATCTACTTTGATATTTCCATATTCGAACTCTAATCCCCATCCCTTGATCGGGCCTAGGTCGATGCAGAAGCCATGATTGACTAGAACCTCGTCCACTTCAATGGTCTGGATGTCATTCGTTTCAATGTTTTTAACGTTAACACTCGTAATTCCTTCACCCTCCCCACGTAATGCCTCCAATACATAAGGGGTCAAGATGGTCGCCGTCGATTTCCGCAAATTGCTGATGTTTCGTTCAAGTCCTGAAAACTCATGTCTGCGATGGACCACGGTAACCTGCCGCGCAATCGGGAGCAGCTCGTTTGCCCAATCAACGGCAGAATTTCCTCCACCGGATATAAGAACATGTTTATCTTTGTAGTAATTCAATCTTTCCACCGCATACCGCAGGTTTCTTCCTTCATATTGTTCTGCATTTTCTACATCAAGCTTCGCACTTTTTAGCGTTCCGAATCCCGTCGCTAAGATAATTGCCCGGGTATGGTGCTTCTCCCCGTTGTGACTTGTTAACAGAAAGGTCCCATCTTCTAACCTTTCTAGCCCCATAACTTGTTGATTTAAAACAATCGTCGGGTTAAAGGTTTGGGCTTGCACAACCAGCTGTTGAATTAAGTTTTCTCCTGAAATAGCAGGAATCCCGCCAATATCGCGGATGACCTTCTCTGGATAGAAATAGGAAACCTTCCCTCCTAAGTAGGGAAGAAATTCAATAATTTTCGTTTCCATCTCTCTCATCCCACAATAAAAAGCAGTAAATAAGCCCACTGGTCCACCACCGATGATGGTTACATCGTATAATTTCATCTCATTCCCCACCCAATCCGATTTCACTAGAAATTCATGACTTTTCGATTGTCTAACGACTGCTCTTTCTGAATTAAATCATAGCAAAGACATACTGGCTTTTTCGTCCGTGGATCTTTGACAATTTCTGCATCGATTTGGAAAACCGCTTTTAGTACGTCTGAGGTCATCACTTCTTCTGCGCTACCCTCTTTGACAATAGTCCCCTTACGAAGAGCCACCATATGATGGGAGAATCGTGACGCATGGTTCAAATCGTGAATGACCATCACGATGGTCCGGTTTTGTTCCTTATTCAATTTTTCAAGCAGTTGCAAAATCTCCAACTGGTGCGCCATATCAAGGTAAGTAGTTGGCTCATCGAGCAGCAAGAGATCCGTCTCTTGGGCAATGGCCATCGCAATCCAAGCGCGTTGACGCTGTCCTCCAGAAAGGGCATCGACTGGATGATCAGCGAATAGACTAAGGCCGGTTACTTCTAGTGCCCATTCAATCACTTGTCGATCTTTATCCGTTAATCTTCCAAATCCGCTTTGATGCGGGGAACGCCCAAAGGATATCAATTCATAGACTGTTAAGCCGTTCGGAGCCTCAGGACTTTGCGGAAGTACAGCCATTTTCTTTGCGATTTCTTTTGTTGGGACCTTGTGAATCATCTTTCCATCTAAATATACGATTCCAGATTTGGCTGCATGGACGCGCGCTAATGTTTTTAAAATAGTGGATTTCCCGCAGCCATTGGCGCCGATAATGGTGGTAATTTCCCCTTTGTTTATGTGTAAATTCAAGTTTTCAACGATCGTCTTGTCTCCATAACCAATCTGAAGATTCTCGGTAGAAAGTGAAACCACAATCCGTTCCCCCTTATTTTGCTTTCATTAGTAAAAAAATAAAATATGGTGCACTAAATATTGCTACGACAATTCCCACCGGAATTTGGGTTGGGGCAAGCAGATTTTTACCAATCGTGTCTGCTAATAAAAGCACGAATGCCCCTATCACCGCCGTTATCGGTAAAAACAGCTGGTGCTTTGGTCCAATTAATCGTTTGGCAATATGGGGAGCAACTAATCCCAAAAAGGCAATTCCTCCCCCTGCGGCGACACTGAAGCCTGCAAGGGCCACTGCCGCTAGAAGCAACAAACGTCTTTCTTTTTCTACCTGAATGCCTAATCCTGTCGCGACTTGGTCACCTAAATTCATGATATTTAAGATATGTGCTTTATATAAGACAAAAGGAAGAAGCAGCAGGATTAACGGGGCAAGAATCGCAACGAATTTCCAATTCGTCCCCCAAATATCACCTGACAGCCAGACAGCTGCCTGCATGAAGTCTTGCGGGTTCATTTTTAATTGAAAAATAACAATCGCAGCTCCAAACCCTGAATTTACCCCAATCCCGACTAAAATTAACCGAACAGGGTCAATCCCCTTTTTCCATGCTATGACATAAATCAGGAATGCCGCGATTACCGCGCCTACTAAAGCAAATAGTGGCAATAAAAAGATCCCAATTGTACTCACGCTGTTCATAGAGCCTTGAAAGAAATAGATAAATAGGATAACCATGAACCCGGCTCCTGAATTAATGCCTAATATACCAGGATCCGCTAGTTCATTTTTCGTCACACCTTGCAATATTGCACCAGAGACTGCTAATCCTGCACCAATCAATAATGCCAGAATCATTCTTGGCAGTCTAAAATCAACTAATACGAGTTGGTCACGTGCCGTTCCCTTCCCCAGTAATGTCTTGAAAACATCGATTGGGGCAATCCGTACCACACCAAGATTTAAACTTATAATAAAAGTGATAATTGTTAAAATAAATAAAAGGCTAATGAGGACAATAAATTTTTTCTGTTTCGCTTTCGATTGATTCATTACAGCCCCCTCCTTTCCCCACGAGCAAGGTACAAGAAGAAAGGAACACCGATGATGGCCGTTATGGCTCCAACAGGCGTCTCAAATGGGGCATTCACCATTCTAGCTGCAATATCGGCAAGAACGAGTAACAGTCCGCCTAATACCGCAGAAATAGGAATAATCCAGCGGTAATCTGATCCGATGATAAAGCGGGTAATGTGTGGAATCACTAGCCCAATAAAACCAATAGCACCCGCAACAGAAACGGCAGCACCGGTTAGCACTAATACCACAATCACACCAAGTGATTTTACTAAAAGGGTGTTTTGGCCAAGCCCTTTTGATACTTCTTCCCCTAAGCTAAGAATGGTGATGGACCTCGAGATGTAAAGGGCTAGCAATAATCCAATTCCGCCAGTGATAAGTAAAATCTTAATGGATTCCCATGTTACCGTTGTTAATCCTCCGGCATACCAAAAGCTCATGTCCTTTGCAACTTGCGTATGAAGAGCAATGGCACTAGAAAATGCACTGAGCATCGATCCCACCGCAACCCCGGCAAGGGCAAGTTTTACTGGGGTCAAGCCTCCCTTTGAAAAAGCCCCAATTGTAAACACAAGGATAACACCAAGTCCCGCTCCGACAAATGAAGAAAAGGTTAAGCCTAACATCGTCGCAGTCGGAATAAAGGCGAGCGTGATAACTAACGCAAAAGCCGCACCATCAGTCACGCCCATGATGGAAGGAGAGGCGAGTGGATTTCGTGTTAACCCCTGCATGACAGCACCTGAAACAGCAAGAAAAGCTCCAACTAATACCGCACCGATTGCCCTTGGCATGCGAATTTCTTGAATAATTTGATGAGAGGTTATTTCAGGATTAAAACGGGAGACCGCCTCCCAGACCGTAGCCATTTTTATATCCGCTGCCCCGTATGCAATGGATAATCCCATCGAGATTAGGATTAGTACCATTCCGACGATTAATACAAAAGTTCCTTTAATGGATGTTCTGAATCTTTTATTGTGAAACGCTAACGAATCTCCCTCTTGCTTTGTAGTTGTATTCCCATTCAAAAACTAACACCTCTTCTGATAAGGCTCTTTTCGTAAACTTTGTTGCTTTTGGAGCATAATAAGGGTCATTTACTAAGTTTCTAGGCAATTTTCGCAAATGTCTTACGAAAAGTTGCCACGAAGCATCCAGTTATACGGGTTGATGAACTTATATAAAAACAACAATCTATGCGAAAATAGCCTCTGATAAAAAGAAAAATTGGGTATATTACTATAGTGAAAATGAATGTATGTGTAACCTATAAAAAGAATGATAATCATTATCAAGTATAGAGAGTAAACAGTTATTTTTCAATACGTTTATGGTATATAAGCGACTCCCAGTATTATCCTTCAAATTTATTTCACAAATTTATTCAATTTAAATTATTTTGTTTATTGACACCTTAAATGAAAATGATTATCATTACCATTATAATAGGTATTCACTATCTTAGGAGGTTTACATATGCTTAAAAAGCGCTTTTATTTATCTTTTACTTTATTACTAATGCTATTTTTGGTAAGTGCTTGCAGTAATTCTGATAATTCAAAAACAGAAAAGTCGTCGGAAAAGAAAAATGCCGAGGTGACATTAACGGATGCTAAGGGGGAAGTGGTGATTCCAGCTCATCCTAAGCGAATCGTTGCTCCTTATTTAGAGGATTCATTAGTAGCATTAGGAGTTAAACCAGCTGCACAATGGTCTATCGGTGATACCGTTTTGGATTATTTACAGCCAGAGTTGAAGGATGTTCCCAAAATCGGCTGGGACCTTCCACTTGAACAAGTTATCAATAACAACCCTGACTTAATTATTTTCAGCTCTCCATCCGCCATCCAAAAAGGGCAATACGAAGAGTATAAAAAGATCGCTCCAACCTACGTCTATAAGGACGAAGTTAGTGCAGATTGGCGCAAACAACTAACGCAAATGGGCGAGATCTTGAATAAACAAACAGAAGCAAAAAAAGCACTAGCCAATTACGATACCAAAGCAGCAGATGCAAAAACGAAAGTCCACGATGCAATTGGAGATGAAACAGCAGCTATCTTATGGATTATGGCCGATAAGTTTTATCTAATGGAAAATAATCGTTTCAGTGCCAATGTTCTTTACGGCGATTTAGGCATTAAACAGCCTGCATTCGTTAAATCACTTGGTGGTGCCGCTGCCCAGTGGGATCCTATTGCTCTTGAAAAATTGCCAGAAATCAAAGCAGATCACATCTTCCTTGTCAGCAAAAAAGGGGAACCAGGTTTAGACATATTATCGAAGAGTTCGATCTGGAAAGGTCTTGACGCGGTTAAAAATGGACATGTGTATGAAATGAACGACCCAAGCAACTGGACCATCAACGGTCTGAATGCCGGTGAAAAAACCATCGACGAAGTCGTAAATGCCCTAAAAAAATAACAATCTCATTTAAAAAGGCGCCATCCACTTTTAGGATGACGCCTTTTTTATCTATAGGGCTTATTATTTTTCTTAAAAAGATATGGGTGCCTCGGGCTCAGGGGGATTTAAGCAATCGTTTGATTAGTTTTTCCATTTTGCTTGAAAAGTCATGGGTGCCTTGGGCTCAGGGGGATTTAATCAATCGTTTGATTAGTTTTTCTATTTTGCTTGAAAAGCCATGGGTGCCTTGGGCTCAGGGGGATTTAATCAATCGTTTGATTAGGTTTTTGATTTTGCTTGAAAAGCCATGGGTGCCTTGGGCTCAGGGCGATTTAATCAATCGTTTGATTAGTTGTCTATTTTCGCTTAAAAGCTATGGGTGCCTTAAGCTCAAGATGATTTAATCAATCGTTTGATTAGTTTTTTTCATTTAGCAAAAAAACTCCATGGGGGCCATGAGCTCAGGATGATTTAATCAATCGTTTGATTAGTTTTTCTATTTTGCTTGAAAAGCCATGGGTGCCTTGGGCTCAGGGGGATTTAATCAATCGTTTGATTAGTTTTTTGATTTTGCTTGAAAAGCCATGGGTGCCTCAGGCTCAGGGGGATTTAATCAATCGTTTGATTAGTTTTTCCATTTTGCTTAAAAAGCATGAACGCCATAAGAATAAGACGATTGGGATTGTTGTTTGTGACATCGATAAATTTAAAAGGATTAATGATAATTATAACCACGTGGTCGGTGATAAAGTGATTCAGCACTTTGCGGGCACATAAAAAAACTATCTTAGCGAAAAATGATTTCCTGTTAAGGAGTGGGGTGAGGAATTCACCCATTGTCTTAGAAAACGAAATTTCGAGGAGACTTTGGAAATTGTTAATACAATTCTAAACGAGGTCAAAACAATCATATAAATGTAGACTTTAACGTAGAGAATCTGCCCATTTCTTACACGGCATCATTTGGACTCTTCTTCTATACTGCAAACGAACATGTCTCTATGGAAAAGGCATATATTCAAGCAGACCAGCTCCTGCTCCAAACAACTTGGAAGAAACAGAGTATCCGTCGAAAATGCCCTATCACCCCTATAAGGAATGCGGCCAACAAAAAGTGGTTACACCAACTAAATGGTGTAACCACTTTTTTTATGCAAGATATATTTATAATGGTGTCAGGCACCACAAAAAGACAATCATCCACTCCATATGGACATTTTTGTTTTGTGTTGGATCTCTCTAGGAAACGCGCTTTAGGTTTTTAAATTGTCCTTTGGATAGGACAGTTTTTTCTAGTCGGTGGGCCATGATTCCTCCTAGGACTGCTAAGATGATGTCCTTTGGCAAAGGCACTACCATCCATAACCATGCCATTTTATAGGTAAATCCATCTGGCGCAGCCGCCCAGAGCTTGTAGGCAAAGTACATCCAATTTGTTCCGAATAAGTAGTTAACAACCATTCCGATTAAGGATGCAATGATAAAGGCCGCCACAGTTTTCTTCTTTTCAACGACTTTTCCAATGATAAACGCTGTGAAAATATATGAAACAATGAAGCCGAAGGTGGGACTGAAAATTGAAGAAGGTCCTGCCCCAAATTTAGCAAAAATAGGTACGCCGGCCAATCCAACTAACATATAAACAATCATTGCTATTGAGCCTAACCGGCTCCCTAAAATGGCCCCTGCTAAAATTGCAAAAAACGTTTGTAGCGTAATTGGAACTCCTCCCACCACCATAAAAGGTACAAAAGAGGTGATATTAGCCCCAATCGCCATAAGGGCTACAAACATCCCCACTAGTGTTAAATCCAACGCTCTTAATTTCCGATTCATTCTTCCACCCCAAATAATTGTTATAAGTTTAAAATAAAGGGTGAACCGCTATATTGTCAACCAAAATTAAATTATAGTTAACAATAAAAAAGTGTCAGGCACCAAGGAGAAATATTTTCCTCTCCACGTGGACAAAAAGGAATATTTGTCCACAAGTGGTGCCTGACACCCACGTTTACTTCGTTGTAATATCGGTCAGGATGGCGTAGCCTTTGTTTACTTTTAGTTTCGCTAGTATTTCTCCTTTAGCAGAGGCTTTTTCCCATTCTGTGCCTGTGTTGTCCTCAAGGTAGTAATTATCCAAATCATATTTAATATAGACAATTTCTTGGCCTTGGTTGTCTTTATCGATATAGCTGACTGTTCCGTTGAGGAATTCTCCCTTATCTGGTTTCGAAAGGGTGACTTTAATGGGCGTATGGACTCCGTTCTTTTTTTCCATCAGAACGTACACACCAAACTCTCCACCAAGGTCCTGTAATCTTGTAACCACTGATTTTTCCACCAATTTTATCGGGACCTCCTCTGCTTCATATTGCAGGGTCACATAATCGCCTCTAAATACGTCGGACGGATCCAACGGTTTTGTTTGGAGAATCATTTCTTCCCCCACTAATAAGGTATAAAGGGGCATGACGCACATGCCCAATAGAATGAGGACCGGCACACAACAAGCCAAAACTAACTGCTTTGCCCGCTTATTCATGCACACTCACCCCTTTTTTCCTTTGTTTTTCAAAATAAAAACCAAAACCAAGTAACAGGAATCCTCCAATTATAAAGACAAACGATTTTGGTAAAAACTCAAAGGATAAATCAAGGTAAAAACGGAAAATCATCACGCAAAGAATAATGATGCTAAGGAGACTTCCTCTATTGATTAAATACAAGACATAGATCAGGTAGAGGATGGAAAACGGAATATATAGCCAATCCAGCGGCCAGTTGCCTTCAAATGATAACATTAATGCAGCCGCGCCATGAACGAGGTAGCCTAATACAACATAAATGTCTCTAATTTTTCCCTTTGAAATAACCAGTGCCACGCCGATGATCAAATAGATTAGTCCGAAAACGTAATTAAAATCTTGATAATCAAACCGATAGGTAAAATAACTAATGATCGTGCCAATAAATGCGAGCGACAGCAAGCCATTGACAAAACCAGTTACCTTTGAAAAACCGATTTTTTCATTAAGGATATAAATTGCTGCAATCCAGAGGAGAGTCCAATAAGGGATATTTACTCCTTGGAGATATTGCCCATCAAGCATGTATTTGAGGACAAACAGGGAAGAGGCTAATAGAATCCATCTATCCCGTAGTACCCATGCCAATGGCAAAATGCCAAGCGACCACCATAAAAAAGCATTTTGGGAATTTGTTCCGAGATGAAACATTTGCTCGACAAGAAAAATTCCTGCTCCGAACACTAGACAGCCTAAGTAATAAAGACTCTTTGATGTCTTTGGAAAGTTTTTTTCCATTTTGTAGCCTGCAAGGTTACAAGCAATATATAAAGCGATGATGATAAGAAATTTCACAGTTTTTCCAATCTCATCCCAATTGCTTGCAATAAAGCTTAGTACCCCAGCGCCAATTAAAATCGTACCAACATACAAAAGTGTTTTTGTAAAGGATAGTTTCTGCACCTCGTAAATTGCTTCTATCTCATGAGCCTTACCAGCTGGCAGAATCTCTGAATCTTCTAAGTACTTAAGCTCCCTCTTTAAAAAATTTAATTCATTTTGTTTGACAATTCGCTTCGTCAACCATCCCACCCCTTTTTGCGTCTATTTATAGAGATTACACCCGTTCAACCGCTTCGAACTAAGTGCTCTACAATTAAGTTTATTCGACAGCTATTATTAATATCCTTTTAAAAGAAGAGTGCCTGACACCATAGCTGTTAAGGATTTCACATCACCTTTGGGGATATTTCTATCACCTCAAGTAAATAGGAAAAAGCCGGGTTCATCACTGAAACCCGGCTCCTTCGATAACTTTTATTTTTCAAAAATGGCATTGGATAATAAACGGAATAGGTAATCCGTATGGTCACGGAAACCCGCCTCTAAACCGATTAAGGTTACATCCTTATTCTTCTCTTTAACGATTACAGCCTGACCCTTAGCATCGGCTTTTTTATTAATCCAGTGCCCAGCTACAAAGAAATCATCAGAGTTTGCTAGACTTGCAACTACTTCATCATTATCAGTACCGGTATACCAAACTGGGCGGTAAACAAAACCAAGGTCATCCTGGTCATAACCTGCAGTTATACCAGTTCCTTCATAGTTCAACTTCACGATTCCATTGCTATTAGACCCAGCAGGATTAATTATATCGTCCGTAAGGCCAAGCGTTTTAGTTGCGTTTGATGCCCCTGCGCCAACAGCAATATATTTTCCGCCCTTGCTTACGAAATCAGTCACATTTGCCTTAAACGAATCAAACTGCCCAGCACTTTGGAACCCAAATTCTTTGTTTGCCACTGATAGATTAGTAGAAATCAGATTTTCGGTACCACTGTAAATAAACACATCAAATCCATTCAAACCGCTTTCCGCTACTTCCACTGGCGTCACTTCTGTCACCTCAAAGCCAAGACGTTTCAGTGCAAGCTTCGTTCCGCTATGGGACTGGACTTTGCCCATACCGCCATCCTTCAAAATGGCTACCTTTAAGCTGGTTAACGTAACTGCTTCTGCAGGCACCTTATCTGTAGATGCAACCTGTAATCCAGATCCTTTTACAGCTGCTGAAATCTGGTTAGCTGCTGCTTCTGCGTAGAAATTACCTTTAGCATCACGCTTTACAAGGATACCTTGTTGAAGCAAAGTATTTACTAGATTAACAGCTTTAACGGAACTGTTTTGAATCAAGAATGGCCCTTTACCTGAGACAGAACCTTGCTCAGTAACTTGGTTTACCTTCGTAGTCGTGACATCAACCGAATTTTGTGTGGCGAAAGCGTCAAAGCCCCAAAGTTCTGGCAGGCTCCATGCAGAAATATCATACATAGCTGGCGTGTCATTCGAGATATCTTCCCCGTCCCAAAGCATTGTATTGGCTAAACCAGCCTTTGCTTGGTCCATTTGAACGAGATAGGTTCCTTTAGGATAAGTTTTCCCATCTACCGTAAAGGCTTTCGAAGCTTGGACCACTTCAATATCATTATTGATTAAGTGATTAATAGCCTTATTCGTTACAGTTGGATCCTTCTCGTCAACTGGAAGGATATACGCTTTCGGGAAGAATCCATCCTGATGGAACGGATGGTCAAAATTAATCCCCCGCTTAAACATTTCAATTTGGTCCGTGATCATGCCTTGCTTATTCTGTGTAGCAAATTTTAACGCGCCTAAAATGGCATTATACTGCCAGCGCACGCCATCTAAGTCATTCGTCGGCGCCTCTAATGTATGACCGTAAGCCCCGTGGTACATGGCGTACATTGGTGTAAAGATTGGCGGATAATCGTCCCAGCCTGCAGCATCATCACGCTGTGGAACATATACACCTTCCATGCTTTGATACTTGCTTCCAGTGTAACTGGCTTTATCTCCCATAATTGACGCTTCCATCGCTTCTGCTTGTTTGTATGCCCACTTATTATAAAGATCATACTCATAGTTCGGGTTATGAGGAGGCGTACAAGGTTCGATTAATCCTTGTAAGTTTGGACCGTATCCACTTACGTATCCATGAGTATCAAGGAATACCATCGGGTTCCACTCTTTAATTAGTTCAACCGTTTCTTTCGTTTCTGGCTGTGACTGTGTAATAAAGTCACGGTTCAAGTCGATACCCTCGCCATTAAAACGAGTGGCATTCACACGTCCGTCAGGATTTTGTACAACATTGAAAATAAGAATATTACTATTTAAAATACTTTTGGTCTCCTCGTCATTCTGTGTTGCAAAGCGTTCAATGAGTTGAAGAAGTGCATCGGAACCTACAAATTCTGTTCCATGAATGGAGCCGTTTATCATGACTGGAACTTTAAAGTCAGGATTATTGGCAATCCACTCTTGTGCCTTCCCTGGGTTTTTAAACATCTGTTTTCTTAGGGATTGGATTTTTCCAAATTTCCCTTGGGTAGTTGGATCCGCAATCGTTACAACATAAAGTGGATGGCCATCGGCTGAAGTTCCGCGAACCTCCACTTTTACTCTGTTAGACTTCTTCTCAATGGATTTCAACTTATTGCCGATTTGCGAGAATTTAACAAAGTCATAGTTTTCACTATTAAACTTACTCCCATCCTGTTCTTCATATGCATTCACGTTTGTCCATTTTGGTCCCTCAGCAAATCCAACTGTCCATGGACTTGACGTCAGCAAACCTATAGCCAATAGGCCGGCAACTGTTTTCTTCGTCTTCATTTGTAACCCTCCGTCTATGTATCATTATAAATTTTTATGTATTTTTATTCCATTAGACTTATTTTATTACGGAATCTTAAATAATTAAATCCTACCAATTCACCAAACAAGAAATCTTTTTATTACAAATTATAGGGTATTTGACATATATTTGAATCAACATTACATTAGTGCTAGGCACCGTAGAATGAAAAAGGTGTCAGGCACCCCAAAAAGACAAATGTCCACGGGTGGTGCCTGACACCTTAGATTATTTATCTCTGCAGAATTTGCAAACTTTGATGGTTTGGTTTGTTTCTGTTTTATGCGGGTACAATAGTTTGATTCTTGTTCTCGCACATATCGGGCAGGTTCCGCGCCCGTTCGAAGGCAGGTAGCTGATTGTTTTCCCTCGGTTTCTCTTTGCCATCTCCATCCATCCCTATCCAAATTAGATTCTTTTCTTTATCTAATGATGGACTTGCACAAATATTGTTAGGCAAATAATTGTTTTTTGAAAAAAGATTGTTCGAATGTTCATTTGTTTGATGTACGTTTTGGATAAATATTTTTACAGAATTAACAGATTGCATTCACCTGTGAAAGGTAATCATCATTCAACACAGTATCATTCTTAAGGAGCATTCGCACTTCATTTGGAACAGTGACTTTTCTCCTCGTTTCCCGATTAATTGTCGTAAGAATCACTTCAGCAGAAACAGCCAGTTCTTTCCCGTCCTTCAAAATCGTCTGTTTGAGAATAAAACTTGTATTCCCCACATGTTCTAGACAAGTACGGACCAACAACTTTTCATTATTGAATACTTCCCTTTTATAATCAGCACCAATATGAACGACAACTGCTTCCACTCCTAACAAAATACAATATTGGTACCAAGCGTTGCGTGCTTGATCTAAATAATCAATGAGTTTCACATTATTAACATGGCCCCCATTCGTTTCTGCAATCATGTTCATTTCTGAATAAGCCAAGCCCTCTCCCCCTATTTCCGTCTAATCTAAAAATCCCTTTTACTGAAATTCGCCACTAACTAACAGGTTACCTCCACCACAAAGTACAATTCATTCCCAACCTTAACAGACTTGTCCTCCCACAGTGGACAAATAAGGCATTTGTCCACTGACGGTGCCTGACACCACTCCTATGACACCATTCATGAATTTTTGCTCACCTTTCTACATACATTTCTAAGAAGATCAAATGTTTCAATGGCTGCACGACTATATATCACTTTCCATAAGATAGGAATAAGAGGCGAGACTAAACTTTTTCAGTTGGAAAGGAAAGATGTGGTGCTTCATTATGAAAAAAAGCGGAGCTTATCACGATTCGTTTCAAAATCTTCAAGAGAATGGAATGTCTTTCGAACAGGTTTTTGAACGGATTGTATCATTCATGAAGTTAGATCCAAATGGCAACTACAAACTAATGGTCGGCACAGATTCTCAAGTCCATAGATCTACAACCGTTTTTATTACCGGACTTGTCATTCAGAATAAGGGAAAAGGAGTATGGGCGTGCATAAGGAAGGTCGTCATTCCAAGGAAAATGACACACTTGCACGAGCGGATATCTCTTGAACTATCATTAACGGAGGAAATTGTTTCGATGTTTACCGAGGAAAGGAAAAATGAGTTGGTTAATCTTGTTCTTCCCTATATCTATCAGGGAGCAACTTTCACCATGGAGGGACACATTGATATTGGCGCAGGTAAACGAAACAAGACGAGTGAATTTGTGAAAGAAATGGTAACCAGAATTGAATCCATGGGCGTTGAACCAAAAATCAAGCCGAACGCCTTTGTAGCATCCAGCTATGCAAATCGTTACACCAAATAAGGGTATCAGACATCACAAAACACTGTGGTGCCTGATACCTTTTTTATTATCTAATTTAAAAACATTCCAGTTCCACTTTCACCGTCGTACCTTTACCCATTTTACTTTCGATGTTCATGGTACCATTATGTTCCTGGATAATTTTATTGCTCACGGTAAGCCCTAGTCCGATTCCTTTGTCCTTAGTTGTATAAAAAGGTGTTCCTAAAAAGCGCATCAGTTCGGTGTCAATTCCCATCCCTTCATCAGAAAAGCTTATCTGTACACGATTGCCTTCCACTCTTTGGACATGAATATCGACATTTCCTCCAAACGGCATAGATTCAATCGCATTTTTTAAGAAATTAACAAAAACTTGTTTTAACTGATTAGGACTACAATCTATTAAAATGTCATCTTGTTGATATTGGTTTGTAATTTGAACATTATGTAATAATGCTTGGGGATGTAAAATATTAACCGTACTCTCTAAGACGGAAGTTAAACTTACTTGTTCAAATTGAATCGCCTGTGGCTTTGCCAACGACATAAATTCATTGACAATTATATCAATTCGATCTAATTCGTTCATGATAATTGATAAATATTCATCTTGTTTTTCTCTATTCGTTGCATCTGTCAATAGTTTTGAAAATCCTTTTAATGATGTCAAAGGGTTTCGTATCTCATGAGCAACCCCGGCAGCTAATTGGCCGATAATCGAAAGACGGTCTAAATTTCGAAGGGTATCGTCATTTTTGATCCGATCTGTAATATTTCTGCCAACCGTGACATAGGAATCAATCTCTCCTTGATCATTAAAGATGGGCGAAATCATGGTCTCGGAATATATGACTTCATTATTACCCGTTTGGACCTGCGTTTGGAGTAGTTGAGGCTCCTCTGTTTCTATTAACTTTTGATAAACCTTTTTTAATTGGTCAATTTCCTCTGGTATGATAAGATCACAGACAGTTTTACCAATTAATTGATCAGGGGTATACCCAATCCCGTCCTCATGAGATGGAGATGCATAGACGACCTTTCCATCTTTTGAATACACCTTGATCATATCCGTTGTATTTTCAGTAATTAGCTTGTACAGTTCCCGTGTTCTCTTCAATTCTCTTTCAATATTAATAAATTTGGTTATATCACGAAAGATGGCAAGGACGGCAATAATTTCCCCACAAGAATTCCGAAAAGGAGAATACGAAACAGCGATATCAAGAATGGTTCCGTCTTTGTGGTAGCGCTGTGTAACCATATCAGTAAAGGTTTCACCACGCTTAACTGATTCAATAATATCATTTGCTTTATCAGGATAAGGAAATTCATCAATTCTTTTCCCTAATAAATCATCCTCTGTATAACCAAAAATTTTCGTATACATTTGGTTCACTCGAATAAACCGATTCTCCATATCAACCATACAAATCCCGTCCGCTGTACAGTCTAGAAACAAGTCTATTAAATCATCTGGATTATAAACTACAGATTCATTCTCTTTTGAAAAAATCGGGAAAAACTTCGACATAGAGATCGCTCCAAACACATCAAATATACTCTTAATTTCCATTTTACAGAGTTTTTCGATAAAGAAAAGGAGAATTTTACAATTTCAGATTCATAACGGTGTCACATAACGGTGTCAGGCACCACCGAAAGACACTTAGCTTATTTCGTCCGCCACACACGGACAACTGTGTTTGTTGATATTAAAAAACGCTTGGACCACTGTGGTAAGTGGCCAAGCGTGGCTCTTTCTTGTTATGAATGGCTGCTTTCGCATTGATTAATCGACTGGACGGTCCTCAAAATCGTAGTCAACGGTACCTGCGGCAACACGTGCCTTTTCTAATGCCGGGGTTTCAGGGCGGGCAATTTGATATACCGATGATCCAACAATCTCAGCGGCCTGCTGCAGTTTTTCCTTGCTGATTTTATCTATTGTATCTGTCGGCTGATGGTACCATGGTTCCACAGGTGAATGGATGAATAATGCCGATGGAATTCCTAATTCATGGAACGGCTGGTGGTCGCTTCGGCCTAATTGTCCATAAGGAATGGCTACATCCATCGTCCTTACGCCTGCTGCTGCTCCTAAATCGGTAACAAGGTTCTTCTGACCGTCAATCGTATACATAATTAAGCCGCCCGCTGGGTGATCCGCTCCGGCATCTCGACCGCCTATCATATCCATTTGGAAGTGGGCAACCATACGGTCCACGTCATCTTTTGGAAGCTGAGAAGCATAAAAAGACGACCCCACTAAACCTCTTTCCTCTGAACCAAATGTAAGGAATCGCACTTCTGTATCGATTGGTGCTTTCGCAAAAATCCTCGCTAATTCAAGGACAGCCGATACACCTGAGGCATCGTCATTTGCCCCTGGTCCCCCATGAACAGAATCATGATGGGCGCCGACAGTGACAATTTGGCCTGTATCCTTGTTCTTGTTCGGCTTCAATTTAGCTTCAACAACATAGGATGTTTTCTCGATTTTTTCGATATCCACATCTAAGGTTGCCTCAACTGGTCCAGACTTTAATTGGTCCACCAGAGCCAAGCCCTGTTTCTGTGTAATCGCTACTGCTGGAATATTTTGCCCCTCAGCTGCTTGTCCAAAGTTGTTACCATTTGAACTGTTGTTATACATTAGTACCCCAACTGCACCTTTATCTAACACATTTTGTACTTTTTCGATAAACGTTATGTCCCCGCGTTCCACCAAGGCAATTTTCCCTTTCACTTCATCCGGAATTTCCCCAAGCTTCGCTTTCCCAACATTCACAAGCTGTCTGGATACCTTACCACTAACACTGCCACTAAAGGCATGCGGTGCAGTCCCTTCGATATCAGATCCACCAATTTTCACCCAAACATGGTTTGTTCGGTAATCATAGATTGGGAATGGTATTACCCTTGTTTCAAAACCTAAGCTCTTAAACTCGCCCTCTATGTATTTAACCGCACGAACTTCCCCTTCCGTTCCCGCTTCTCTTGGCTGCTCAGACAACAACGCAATGGTGTTATACATATTATCTGCGCTAATTTTCTTGATAATTTTATTATCAAAGGCTGTGTCTGATTGTCCATTTGGTGCACTCATAGTTTGAGCATAGACGGCCCCGCTGGACAAAACCATCCCAGCTGCTAGAATTGTAATAATAGATTTACGACGAAACATGTAACTCCCCCTTTTTTATTATCAATCTACTGATTATTCACATGTATGGAATAATTAGTAAACTATAATCGTTTTACAAAACAACTGCAATTCCTATTAATTTCAGCATATTTACACTATAGAGAGTTTAATAACCAAGTTATTTTTAATGAAAAGCTATCAAAACATAGGAGTTCCTTACTAAATACACCTTTAAAAAATAGCTATTTTTGGATATATCTCCTCACACACACATGATTAAATGCCTAAGAAAATCAGAATATTATACCTACGAATCACCTGTTTCGAGGAAAATAGACATATTTTGCATTACCCTCTCCCAAGATCGGATAAATCCTCATTTTTCTTGTAAAAATGACAAAGTTTTCACATAGAAAAAGCACCCAGTTTGGACAGATTTTTCTGTCAAACTGCACGCTCACCTTCCCATTTACCCTTATTAAAACTTTTATAAGGCACTTTCTATTTCATTGGCCATTGATTTGACAGATAATACCACCCTATGAATAAAATAAAGCTTTTACAAACACATAATGGACTTCCTTCCCCTCATAAATTGGGCATTAGGAGGTGAATGTAGTGAAAAAATGGCTATTGGCTATATTCTTACCCATTTTGTTTTTAATGTCTGGATGCTCCAGTGATCCTGTACAAGATGATTTACTTAACTATGTAAATAAAGAAATGAAGGAAGCGGGGAAATTAGAAAAGGCTGCCATATCAGCCTATGACGGGGTCTCGGGTTCAAACTATCAGGATGATCAAACCATGTACAATGTGTTAATAAACGATGTTATTCCGAATTACAACGAATTTATTAAAGAGCTTGATTCGGTAAAGATAGAAACAGATGAGGTAAGAGAAATCCACGAAATATATATTGAAGGGGCAGATATACAGTTTAATGCCTTTGCAATAATTAAGCAGGCCTTAGAAGAACAGGACGCAAATTTAATTCAAAAAGCCAATGACATGTTGGCGGATGCCCGAAAACATATTCGTGATTATCAAACAAAATTGGATCACCTAGCAAAGGAACACGATGTAGAAATTGAAAAATAACAACCTTTCAACTTAGCCGCCGTTCATTTCCTCCTCACATAAAGTCAGTCCTCCAACATTCAAACTCGTGGGGGACTGACTTATTTTTCTTGAATCCCACACCGTACAATCCGCGCGAGCTTATATCTTAGGTTTTCTCATTGGCGGGAACTCAAGATAGGTCATCGCGCGCCACATCCATTCCAAAGGACCGAATCGGAAGTACCGCAGCCATAGTGAACTGAAACTAAGTTGAATCACAAAAATCACTAAACACAGATATAGTGATTGGATGTAAGTCAGATGATCGACTAAATCCAAACCTTTCCCTGCTGTCAGGATTAGGATTGTTTGTGAAACATAGTTTGTCAACGCCATCCGTCCGTAGCTTTTTAAAGGAGATAAGACCTTACGGATTATTGAAAAACGTAACAGCAACATCAACAGCCCTACATAAAACGCCGAAACAATCGGACCAATCGTGATTCCAATATGTAAGAACATTTTCGTTTCGATGCTGGTTTCATCCAAAGCATCGCCAAATTCAAACGGTGCAAATTGATATTGATACATAAGGCCACTAATACTCAAGACAAACATGATCCCAGTAAAAAGAGCAGTCATTTTCCAATGGTGGACATAGCGTTCAAATACCCGGTACTGCCCGGCAGCAATTCCTAACAACATTAGGGGGACGACCATGAAGATTTTTTCAGCAAAAATACTTAAGACGAGCACCATCGCCGCTCCAAAAACAAGATTTACTACCTTGCTGGCTCTGTAAAAAGGCAAAATAATCAGGCCGCAAACGGCGTAAATCGTTAATGCTTCCCCTGGATGGAATTGCACATGGACGAGTCCAAGTAAAAATAAGACGGCTACCCTGCGCAAAAACAACATATATCCATTTTTCCCCTTGGCCATTGCCTTTGAGATAAAAATGTAAAAGCCCACACCAAACAAAAAAGTAAAGATTGTATAAAAGCGCCCTTCGACAAATAGGTATAAAAACCTCAAATACGTTGCATTGCCAGTACCGGGAAGTGGTACTTTTACCGAAAGTAAGGGAATGACATTAACCAGAATAATTCCCAGTAATGCAAATCCCCGTAAATAGTCTAATGCATCGATCCGTGCATTTATATCCTTCGAATTCATCCTAATCAACTCCACTATCATTATAACCGTTTAGGCAGCATTCACCCATCTATTGAGACCCTACAAAAAGGCTTACAGGAAACTCGCTGTCAGCCTAAACTATTCTTCTTATAAATTTAATTATTTCTGTCCTGTCAACTTAGCTGATTTACTGCATCTTTTTTTAAGAACAATCTGCCTCAGGCAAAAAACAAGCACTGACATATGCCAGTGCTTGTCGATTACTTATAGAGTGTACTTGGTATTTTAACAGTAGGATATCCCGAAGAATAAGGTCCTACTTCATATTCCTGAAAAACTAAAACAATACCGGAATCTGTGTAATAGAATTGTGTATTGTTATTAATGGCAACATCGCTAAGCTTGGATACAGAAAAGGTCTCGTTATGCTTTATCATATAGTTATACGCATATCGCTGCACTTTACTAACCTTAGTATTTGAATTTAATACATCTCTCAATTTTACTTTTTGACCATTACTAATTTTGAAATTAAACGAAGTAACTGAACCCATTCCATGCGCACCACCATAGTAGCCATAATCATAGATAAGTACGCTTAAAGTCTTTCCGTTGTTATATTTAATTTTGTATGTTGTTGTATAATCATAGTCGCATGCGTAGGAATATTCTCCACACAATTCCACATCTTTACGAACCTCTTTTTCATCCTTTAACATTTTTTAATATTCCTTATAAGCGTTCGAGGCATAAATTAATAATGCTTGGTTGATTTTCTTTTCTGCAGTTTTACTTTTTAGTCCTTTTACTTGAGGATAGGACAGTTTGCTAATATTCTTGTACTTATATTTTACTACGACAACGCCTTTTGGAGTGAACTTCAGGTATTTTGTCATGACATACGCTTTCTTACCCTTATAACGAATTTCGGAATAACCGCTCGACTTTTTGGCATAAACAGTTACCTTTATTCCCTTTTTCAGCGAGCCAACCTTCTTATACTTTGTTCCCGCACCGCTTCTAACATTTAATTTATCAACCGTTACGGTGGCTGATTGTGTTGTCGCAGCTTCCACTTGTTTGTTAGGGCTTACTATTGTGCTGAATAAAAACATAATCACAGTTAGAAAAAGAGTAAGCCGTAAAGTTTTTGATAATTTCATAGTATCCTCCTAAAATATGTTTTATCTTTCGTGCTGACCTTCCAGTCATCATAAGTGGTGCCTGACACCCTTAATATCGTACTAAGGGCATTCCCTCTTGGGGTCTTGGAAAATATCTGTTTATTTGTGCTAAATCCTCTGCATGAAGTGCCCAACCGTGTGCATCAAGATTACGTTTAATATGCTCAATGTTTTTGGCTTTCGGGATGGTTACAACCCCATCCTGTCTAAGTATCCAGTTTAGAGCTACTTGATGAGCTGTTTTCCCATATTTCGCGCCGATACCATCTAATATATTGCGCTCTATTGTCCCCTCCCTCGGGAATCCAGGGCTTCCAAAAAATTCAGGAGCATAACCAAATGGTGAATAGGCCATAACCGTAATCCCTTGCTGATGACAATATGGCAGGACATTATTTTCAATACGTCTGTCATTTAGATGATAACCAACCTGATTACAAGCGAGATGATGATCCCCCAGACCTTGTTTTGCTTCTTCCAATAATTCCGGAGTGAAGTTACTAACCCCTATATGGTTAACCAACCCTTTTTCTAGCAAATAGACCATGGCACGCATGGTTTCCTCTACAAGGTGTTCCGTGCTTGGCCAATGCTGCAAGTATAAGTCGACATAGGTAGTTTTCAACCTTTCTAGGCTTGATTCTACTGCCTCAATCACTCCTTGATAAGAGCAATTTTTTGCAGAAACCTTTGTTGTTAAAAAAATATCCTTGCGGCAATCAGCAATCGCTTCACCAACAATCCTTTCGGCACCAACCCTAGCGTACTCTTCAGCTGTATCGATCAGCGTTATACCATTCTCAATTCCAAATCTTAATGCTTTAATTTCTTCTTTTGCTTCACTCTTATGTTCTCCGTAAGTCCAGGTTCCCTGACCAATAATTGGAATCTTCACCTGGTTCTTCCCTAAATCTCTATGTAACATTTCAGCACCTAACCTAACCCCGCCACAGCCTATCTATGGAAATCTCATTGTTCGTTAACTTCAAAAGAAACACATCCGGATTTGTAAGGTTTCTCCATTGCTCAAAGCCAAAATCCGGGAGATAATTTTTTAATAGTAATGACATCAAATTTCCATGGGTGACGATTAGTGTGTTTTCCGAATCACTCTTAAATATTTCTTCCACCACACTAACAACACGGTGCATCGCTTCCCGGCTGGACTCGCCGTGGTCGAACTTTAGATCTAAGTCATCGTATGTAGCTTTTAATTTCTCAAGCCAATCAGGTAAAACCTCTCTACTTAAAATTCGCTCCGCTAACCTATCCTCAACTTCAAGGTCTATTTTTTCCCGCGCGGCAGCCCGCTCGATGGACTGGATGGCCCGTAAGAAGGGACTTGAGATGATGCGATTCATTTTCACATCCACAAAAAATTCAGCTAAATCGGCTGCTTGCCTGACTCCTTGTGCAGTAAGCCGTGCCTCGCTTGATTGTCCTTCCGCTTCACAGTGCCTTATCACAAAGATCTTTTTTTCCAAGTTAATCATCCCCATTAAATAAGTCAGCAACTGTAATTAAATTCGATACACTTGCTAAATCTCCTCCTCTGTTTCTCCTAAAAGTGAGCCATATTTTTTTCCACATTAATTAAGCTCATCACCCAAATAACCTAAACCAAACACCTTCTTTTTTCATACCTTAATAAAAAACTGGAAATGTATGAAAGGAAACTGGAGGTATACAGAGATATGTTGGAGGTAAAGCAATCTCAACATGGGCGAGGGATTTTCGCAACTCGTGATATTAAGAAGGATGAGCTTTTAGAGGTGTCACCGGTCATCATCTTCCCTAAAGAAGAGTTTAAGTATTTGGAAAAAACGACCTTGATTGATTATGTCTTCTGGTGGGGAAAAGAGTTTGATGAATGTGCATTAGCACTGGGTATTGGGTCGCTATTTAACCATTCCAGCAAACCGAACGCCATCTTTAAAAGAAAACTAAATAAGAGCACCATTAACTTTTATGCATATACCGACATTAAAGAGGGCGAGGAAATCCGGATTAATTACAATGGTGATCCCGATGACAAAACGAAATTGTGGTTTGAGAAATAATCAGAAAGATGGAATTCGAAAAGAGCCCAGTCATTAGATTGGGCCCTTTTCTACTTATGATGATAAGTCTTTACTCTCCAAATCATATGATCAAATCCTTCTCCCCAATAATCCTTTAATAAATATTCGGGTGCCCCAAATTTCTTCTTCCATATCTTTTGTGCATTCGTATATCCACTATCGAGGCAAAATTCCGTTATATCCTTTTTCTCTAAGGTTCGAAACATGGCATTCAACAGCAAATTTCCAACCCCGTTTCTCTGAAAGTCTGGATGTACAAATACGGTGCCTATCTCTACCAATTCCTTTAATGCCCCATCCGTACAACTAGTAATGAGGTCACTAGCAGCGCCATACTCAATGGTACCAATAATTTTGGAATGATCTAAAGCGATTAAAAAATAGCGATTCTCCCCATTACTTTCTAAATCACTTTGCACGTATTTCATCTTTAACTCGATTTCCTGTTCTATTTCCTCCACCATCTCAGCTAGTCCTTCTTTAGCAAAGGTGTCTGTAATGACAATTCTAAAAAATTGACTTAACTCTTCCTGGTCCTCCCGTTCAGGTCTCCTTATCTCCATATGATTCACGCCAAAGCCCCCACCATCGGTAAATTCACTTCGATACAGGTTCCATTTGTGCTGCTAGTAATATGAATATTCCCCTTATGCTCTTCAATAATTTGATAACTCACTGGCATCCCTAGTCCTGTTCCGTGTTCTTTTGTTGTATAAAACGGTTCATTTATCCGGTTGATAATATCAGGTGGAATTCCACATCCTTGATCGATAATCTTAATCTGCACAATGTCCTCCGTAAAAATAGCTCCTTCAACCAGGATTATGCCGCCATCTGGCATAGCCTCAATAGCATTTTTTATATAATTGATAAACACTTGTTTTAATTGGTTTTCATCCCCTAAGATTAACTCTTCCTGGAGACTTAACCTTTTTTCAACCTGAATATTATTGAGTAATACTTGCGACTCCATTACCGTCAAGACTTGTTCCACTAATAAACGGATATTCAATTTTTCTAACTTCTTTTTGGTGGGCGTTGCCAGCACCATTAGTTCTTTTAAAATCACTTCAATTCGCGAAATCTCCGATTCTACTACGTTAAAATACATGGATTCACCTTTGTATTCTCCCATGATTAATTGGAGAAACCCTTTTATAGCAGTGATGGGATTTCGAATTTCATGGGCAATCCCAGCAGCCAATTGTCCTGCCACCGCTTGTTTTTCCGATAGCATTTGCCTTTCTTTTTTAATCAAAGATATATCTTCTAGTACTACATAGGACCCCACCACTTCTTCATTAAAAAGGATTGGGAAAGTAGTTACATTTACGTCCATTATTGTTCCATGGCTCATACTAATTCTTGAATCAAAATTTGTAAGTTTTTCACGACCTTTTTCGAAAAAAAATGTTTGCGTTTCATTTAAACCAGAAGAGAGGAAAATATTACTCAATCTCATCTGTAATAATTCGGGTGCAGTGCATCCCAAGAGTGTTTCACAAACATCATTCACATAAGCCAATTCTCCTGCCATATTCAATATAAAGAATGAGTCTGCGTTTTTTGATAAAACAGAGAAATCTTTATCTACATTCACATCTATATATATTTCAAGTAGAAAGTTCAGCCGTTTAATCTCATCCAGTTCCATCCTTACCCTCCCTCTCTCGGCATTTAACCTAAATAAAAAACCAAAATAAGCGTAGAGGTTCCTACGTCTTATTTTGGCCTAAATTCTAGCATCCATAAATCTAGAGAATCATTGCCTATTAAAAATAGCTTCCTTATATTTCCTCTTACAAAGAGCACGATTCGAATAGAGCAAAAATCCCTATTCCACTATTAATACTAACCTTATTTGTTAAAATTTTCAATCAGTTCTTTTTTATTTTCTTTGGTTTTCCTAAAAGAAAAATTAGGCAATTTACTTTTTTAAAATCAGCCATCGAGCGAGCAGGATGGGCAGCCCAAGCATAACCACTGACACCACAATGCCAACATAAGGGGCTAACACGGGATATCCAAACATATTCACTGAAATAAAATTCATGTATAAGTCTTCCACTTTCATAATATTTGTCAGGGTAGATATTAATATAGGAAGATTAGAGCCAGTCGTTGTTTCATTCTAACTAACCCAAGTATCTATGATATAGTGCCTTTGCTGCGGAAATATCCTTCGTTCCGTGTACTAACACCCTTCCGTCTTTAAAAACTACTAATCGGTGAGAATTCACAGTATACGATAAAAGGTAAGGATTTCGTTCCACGGCTCCCCCTTGATTCGCAAATATTTTTTCTAAAGCCTCCAAATCACGAACAATTGGAATCGAAGGACGTATCTGAACAGAATCTCTTCCACATAGGACAGCTGTCTTTGTTTGATTTTCAAATGATAAATAAGGGTAAGTACGTTCTTCCCCGCAAGAAGGACAATCCCTCTTTTTCAATTTATCTACTTGTATGGAACTATATTGGTTTTTCCATACATCAAAAGAAACAAGTTTATTTCGCAATGAATCCAAGTCACCAACCAAAATTTTCAATGCTTCACTTATTTGAAAAGAAACGACCATGTTAACAGCTGGACTAATAATTCCAGCTGTATCACAGGTTAATCCTCCAAGAGGAACTGTTTCTACTAAACAAGAAAGGCAAGGTGTTTGTTGAGGAATGATCGTGTAGGAGATTCCGTAGCTTCCAACGCAAGCACCGTAAATCCATGGGACACCATACATTTGGGATACATCGTTAATGATCATTCTTGTTTCGAAATTATCCGTTGCATCCATAATAAGATCAACTTTTTTGGCCCAGTCCTCCAGCTCTGACACAGAGGCATCCGCAATGATTGCCTCCATTTTTACAGAAGAGTTAATGGCTGTTAAGCGGTTTTTGGCCGCTATTACTTTAGGAATTCGATTTTGGGCATCTTCTTCTGTATATAATTGCTGCCGCTGTAAATTGGACCATTCTACATAATCACGATCAACAATGGTAAGTTTACCAATTCCAGCGCGGACAAGTGCTTCGGCACATGCTGATCCGAGCGCTCCCACTCCAATTATGAGTACATGTTTATCGGAAATTCGCTGCTGCCCGTCTTTTCCAATGGGTGAAAAAAGTTCTTGTCGTGAGTACCGATTAATCACCCGATACTCATTCCTTCCTTTGGACTGCTTGCTGTAGAATATCTCTTTTTCTCGATTCGGCCGGCCTCATAGCCTAAACGTCCAGCTTCAATCGCTAATCTCATTGCTTTTGCCATTTTTACTGGATCCTTGGCAGCTGACACAGCCGTATTCAATAAGACGCCATCGGCTCCTAATTCCATCGCTAAAGCCGAATCGGCCGGTGAGCCGATTCCAGCATCAACAATAACAGGAACGACGGCTTGTTCGATAATAAAGCTAAGGTTTACGGGATTGATGATACCTTGACCAGATCCAATTGGCGAGGCCCCTGGCATGACAGCATGACAGCCAGCTTCTTGAAGTTTCCTAGCTAAAACAACATCATCTGAGGTATAAGGGAGGACAATAAATCCTTCCTTCACTAATTCTTCTGTCGCCTTTAGGGTTTCAATCGGGTCAGGAAGTAATGTTTTATCACAGCCAATCACTTCCACTTTAATCATATCGCATAGGCCAGATGCTTTTGCTAATTTTGCGATACGGACGGCCTCTGCCGCTGTTTTCGCACCTGCTGTATTAGGCAGTAGCGTATATTTATTGGTGTCTAGCTGTTCTAAAAAATTCGGCTGACTTGATTCAAAAATATTCATTCGTCTTACCGCGAACGTGAGGATTTCAGCTTTGGAAACTTCCACTGCTTCCTTTTGGATTTCATAGCTTGGATACTTTCCCGTTCCTAGAAACAAACGAGATTGAAAGGATAATGAACCTATTTTTAACATGTCAACCGCCTCCTACAAAATGGACTATTTCAATTCGATCTTTATCTGATAATCTAGTACTTTGGTGATCTATTTTGGTTAATATTTCACCGTTTACTTCCACGACAACGCACCTTTCATGGATTTCATAATGCTTGAGAACATCTGAAACAAATACGACATGCTCTGGTAATTGGATATACTCGCCATTTAATATTACTTCCATCTTTGACCTCCTAACCAACTGTCTCTTTGTGTCTTTCAAGGTGAAAAGCTGCGAGAAGAGCCTCATTTTGCCGTCTATCTGCTAATAGGTCAGCTACTATTTCCCCTGTAATAGGGCTTAATAATATCCCATTTCGAAAATGCCCTGCTGCAACGAACAATCTCTTCCATCTTGGATGCTCGCCAATATAAGGGATTCCATCGCCTGTCTGTGGTCTGAGTCCTGACCACACTCGCTCCCATTCTGCTTCCTTAATCTTAGGTACTAGTTGAGTCGCTCTTTCTATTAATGAAGCAATCCCTTCGGGTGTAACCTTGTTATCAAAGGTATTTTCAATCATGGTTGCCCCAATATAAATTTCCCCATTTCGTTTTGGTACCAGATAACAGCGTTTGTCAGAAAAAATAGTCGTGTTAATAATCGGCTCCTCCGTTCTAACGGAAAAGCATTCTCCTTTAACAGGATACACGCTAATGTCCAGCCCAGATTCACGCATTAATTTCGCTGCCCAAGCTCCGGTGGCCACGACTACTTGTTCACTATGTATGACACCATTGGTCGTTTTAACCCCTTTAACCTGACCGTTTTCAAAAATAAAAGAAAGGACCTCCGTATTTTCACGAATTTCCGCTCCAAAATAAACCGCCGCTTTTGCAAAAGCTTGTGTTAACTTTGCTGGCTGCACATGTCCATCGTTGGGGAGATACATCCCTCCAACAACACTTGGTGCTAAAGACGGTTCCATTTCTCGTAATACCTTTCCATCCAGCCATTTTATAGATGGATCCCAATTACTTTGATAGTTGACCTGCTTTTTTACTTCTACTGCTATTTCTTCCGTTTCTGCAATTTTCAGCATTCCTTTATTCACAAACTCGATATCAATTCCAGTATATTCATATAACTCGCTTGATAGAGTGGAAAACATTGCTTGACTCTTTAATGCCAACTGGAATAAAGGACCATCTTGTTCAATCTCTGCTTGTGCTGCCAGCATACCGGCAGCCGCACTGGAAGCTTGGCAAGCCAATCGTTCCTTCTCAATTATGATTACTTTTCTTCCCATTTTTGATAGTTGATAGGCAATAGAGGATCCGTTAATCCCTCCTCCGATTATGGCAACATCAAATGAATTTTCCACTTGTTCCATCTCCATCTCTTAACACATTTAAATAAGCCTTTACTGCTAATAATGGATCGCGAGCTTCTAAAACTCCTGACATGACCGCGATACCTTTTGCCCCTGCTTCGAGTACCCGCCCCGTATTCTCAGGGGTTATGCCTCCAATGGCAATAACCGGAACCTCTAATTGTGTGATCCTTGATAATTCCTCAAGACCTTTAGGGGTCATTCCTGGTTTTGATTGTGAAGGGAAGACATGGCCGAAAAGCACGTAATCAGCACCATTTTCTTTTGCTTTTTGTCCTTCATCAAAGGAGTGGGTGGAACTCCCTACCCTAAGCTGTGGAAAATTTCCTTTGACAATGGCTGTATCTAAACTATGAAAGGCTAATTGAACCCCTCCTGCCTTTGTAACTAAGGCAACATCCACACGATCATTGATAATAATCTTTGATAGTGGCAGGTTTTTCGTGGTTAATAGTTCAACTGCTTGAAAAAGCTCCCTCGCTGTTTTTTGTTTTTCTCGTAAGTGAATCGCGGTTACATATGGGTGAATATCCATGACAATTTCACGTAGCTGTTCGATCGGCATTTTACCATTGGATATAATATGCAACTCTTTAACACTAGTTAAAATACAAGTCACCCCTTTAAGAAGATTCCGCTTCTCTATGAAATATAGTGAAAAACAAAAAACCACTTTCTTTTGATAAGAAAGTGGTTGATAATTTGAAATATAAACATGATCCTTCAAATATCCATGTTTCCACTTCCCTACGCTGGTATAACCCAGATCAGGTTCATAGAGTCCCGAAGTATCACTTCAATCTCAGCCTTTTAAAAAGGCACCTCTAGCGGATTTGCTTCACCTATTAATTTGTAAAAATTGCTCTGCATGGATAATGTTAACACGTCGGTTAGAAATGTCAAATAAATTCTTTATCCATACCTTTTATATATTCTGAGCCTTCACTTTCGCATAAAAAAAGATCGCGTGCTCTCTTTTTGAAAAATGATTATTTCACTATGATCAGTTTTTGGCCAATATAGATTGGTTGATTGGGATCGAGGTTATTCGCTTTGACGATGGAGTCAATCGTTACACCATTCTTTTGGGCGATTTTCCAGAGGGAGTCCCCAGCAATTACGGTGTAAATAAATGTAGATACAGTTGGAAGGGCAATAGTAAATTTTGCAACATACCCAGAATCCGAAGTAGTGCTGTCTTTCTTGTATTCTATTGCGGAATAAATTTTTATATCTGTATTCATCGGAAGCACGATCTTTGTATCATACTGAGTTCCAGGATAGGTTCTAACATTGACGTTTGTCCTTGTCTTAGCATTTTCAATTGCTTGAATCTCCTGATTGGATGGAACTTTGATTAATGGCTTGGAGACATATCCTTTCAGAACCGCGCTGACAATCCTGTACTCAATCTGATACCAATCACCCGTTTCTCCTGTTATGACCACTTCTGAACCAGCAGGGATTGTTCTTAGTATGGTACTTTGTGTAGTTGCTGCCGAGCGCAAGTTGGCATTTTTCACCGTTAGGCCGAATCCTTCTGTAATCTGAATGACCTTGTCACGTGCTGTGTACTCATTCTTATTTCCTGCAAGATCTGTGAGCTTTACAATTACATAGTAATTTCCACGGATTACGTTAAAGCCACGGCTATTTTTGCCATCCCAATATAAATTGGCTGTTCCCTTCAAGTATCGTCCATTACCGATTATCCGCACTACATAACCGCTTTCATCGACAATACTAACCTCCATATCTGACGTTTCACTTAGTGTAATTGGAATTTTTATTTGCTTCATTCCATCTTGAAGTGTAAGTTGATTGACTGCTGGCAAATCAATGGTTGCCGTTGGCTTTTCGGTATCGAGCTGACTTGGCTTTGGTACCGCATAGGTATAGAGGATTTGATTGGACTCCGTTACAAAAATGGTGTCTTTGATGACTCCGATTGGCCTTACGCCCACACCGCCCGTGGTAGTAGAAAGCTGTAGCGTTGAATAAATAAGCTGTCCATTGGCTGTATTAAAGAATTTGAGCTTGTTGTAATTTTCCAAAATGATTTTGTCTGATGCTATGACCATTCCATCTGATCCAGTAATAGTCTGAAGTCCACCTGAAACAAACTGTTCTGCATACATAGTTTTCCATTTTTGCACCCCTGTATTTTTATCAATTGCCATAATATTAGCCTCATCAAGGACAATTAGAGAATCATTCGTTACCGAAAGGGGCTGTGTATAGTAACCAGTTGGAATATACTTCCATAATGTTCTTCCGCTGGCCGCATCCAATGCCCAAATCGTTCTAGTTGTTTTTTTCGTTTCGAAGTAAAGCTTCTCCTCTTTATAGACAGGGGCTCCGTAAATAGGCAAGCTTGAATCAAGATCAAATTTCCAAAGCACCGTTCCAGAAGACGTATCGAAAGCATACATTTTGGATGTCATTTGAACGGGATTCCGTATATTTGCAAACAGCTTGTTTCCGCCAGCAGCGAAAACTCCTTCGATTTGCTCTTGGAATTTAAGGGAATAATTCCATTTCTTTTGACCCGTATTTGCATCTACTGTCCCAATAGCATACAATCCCTCGCTGGTTCTCGTTAAATAGAATAACGTATTTTGGTCAATTAAGAGACGATTGGCAAAGGCAGCAAGGGTCCAAAGTGTTTGTGGAGCATTACCATTATCCTTAATCGCATAAATATTATTCATGGTTGAAGCGTATATGACTCCGTCTCTTGCTATCAAATCAAGAAATTCGTCTTGGTTTTCTGTTGAAAAATTCCATCTCTCTTTATAGGTGTCCAAGTCGGTTGCAGAGAGTATTTTTTTCGAGATTCGTTCAGCTGAATACAGCTGATTCTTATTCACACTAAACAGGGCAGAAGCATTATTAAATGGATCTTTCTTTAAAGTCAATAATTTCAAATCTACCGGCATGGTGGCACTTGAATATTTTGTATTTCCCTGATCAGCTAAGTGCATTTCCCAGTTTTTGGTCATCTACCCTTAGGTTCTGATTTGTAACTAATTGCTCAAATTGCGAGAGCCTTTGTCTTAATTGTTGGTTTTGAGCCTTTATTTGATGATAATCACTTGTTACTGAATAAATCATTTGTTTTCCGTCCCAAGTAACCTTAGCACCTATCCTGCTTAACTCCGAAATCGGTACATATATGAATGGATACGGCCGGGCATATTCCTGTTGGGAATTTAAGAACGGGCTATTTCTATAATAATGATTGAAACCCATCATTTTTGAAGACCACACCTCCATTTTGTGCACTATCATTTTATGCACATATGCCTAGGTGGTGATGTTTAATTAAACAACCCAAAGAGCCTTTCCAAAAGTAGAAAAGGCTCTGGTGATTTAAACCGTTTGATGCTGCTGTTGGCGCAATTTCCGAGCGGCCGACACCATATTTTTTAACGATGCAATGGTTTCTTCTTCATGCCGTGTCTTTAAACCACAATCTGGATTCACCCAGAACTGTTCTTTTGGAATAACCTCTAAACTATCTTTTAATATCGTATTGATTTCTTCTACACTTGGCACTCGTGGACTATGAATATCGTACACTCCTAAACCAATACCCAGTTCATAAGGATTTTGTTTAAGAGATTGAATCAACTCCCCATGACTTCTAGACGTTTCGATTGAAATAACATCGGCGTCAAGGGCATGAATGGGTTCAATAAAGTCATTAAACTCGCAATAGCACATATGGGTATGGATTTGTGTTTCATTCTTCACACTTGAAGTCGCTAACTTAAACGCGTTTACCCCCCATGCTAAATAGCCAGCCCATTTTTCTTTGCGTAATGGCAATCCTTCACGTAATGCCGGTTCATCAACTTGAATAATGGCAATACCTGCGGCTTCTAACGCTTGTATTTCTTCTCTAAGTGCCAAGGCTAGTTGGTTGGCGACTTGTTCACGTGAAATATCATCACGGACAAAAGACCAATTTAAGATGGTGACCGGACCGGTTAACATCCCTTTCACATGCTTAGATGTTAATTGCTGTGCCTCTGCTACTTCCTTCACTGTCATTGGAGCTTTCCACTCGATGTCACCATAAATAATGGGCGGTTTTACACAGCGTGAACCATAGGATACAACCCATGCTTTTTCTGTAAAGGCGAAACCTTCTAGTTTTTCTCCAAAGTACTCAACCATATCCGTACGCTCGAATTCACCATGAACTAAAACATCCAGTCCAATTTCTTCTTGAATTTGAATCCAGCGAGCTGTTTCACTTTTCAAAAATACCGCATATTCCGCGTCCGTCATTTCTTTTTTACGCCAGGCAGTCCGAGTCCGTTTTACTTGATCCGACTGAGGGAAGCTGCCAATTGTAGTGGTTGGAAAATCTGGCAATTGTAATGCCTCTTTTTGCAAAGGCTGACGTCCTTTATACGTCAAAGGACGTGCAAAATGTTCTGGCTTTACTTGCAATACAAGCTCCTTCACTCGTGGATTTTTCCTCGCCTTATGCTTTGCTAAAGCTTCAGTTGCTATCATACTTTGTGATACGCTCCTATTCCCTTTCCAAGTCTCGTCACGTAAATAGGATGTGATGTATGTTAACTCAACCAATTTCTCATCAGCAAATGATAAAGCATTTGTTAAGGTGGGATCTAGCTTCGTTTCAGCCTTTGTTGTTACAGGGACATGCTGTAAACTACATGAAGACTGAATCCAAGCATCTTTTACACCGCTTAATGATAAAACAGCTTTTGTATTCATTGCTTTTTCAGCCAAATTTGCCCGCCAAATATCACGTCCATTTATGATTCCAATCCCTAATACTTTATCTCGTGGGAAGCCGTGTTTACGAAGTGATGCTATATTCTCTTCTCCACCATGGATGAAATCAAGACCAATTCCTGCAACAGGTAATTGTGATAACTCTTCATATGCTGAGAGTCCCTCAAAGTATGTTTGTAACATGATTTGGGCAGCAGGGACTTGTTCTGTTAATTGTTTGTAAATTTCTTGAACTAGTTTTACTTCATCCGCTGTAAGGGAAAGGACTAATGCAGGTTCTTCGACTTGAATCCACTGTGCCCCTGCATCTACTAGTTGTTGGAATACTTGTGTATATAGCGGTAAAATTTTTAAAATAAACAATGCTTTCGATTTGGCATTGTATCCTTTCGTTAATTTCACAAAAGTAAAAGGACCGATTATGGTAGGCTTTGTAATAAGACCTAGTTCTTCTTTGGCCTCTAGAAAATAATCTAACAGGTAGTTCTTTGTTAATCGTAATGACTGGCCTTCATACTCAGGTACGATGTAGTGATAATTGGTGTTAAACCACTTTGTCATCTCGCATGCGACAACATGGTTGGCCCCGCGTGCCATTGCGTAATACGTAGTTAGATCTACTTCATCACCTGTCCACTGATAACGACTTGGAACCATTCCGAACATTGCTGCAAGATCAAGCATACGGTCATAAAGGGTAAAATCCCCAACTGTAAGTAGATCTAAGCCTAAAGATTGCTGGCGCTTCAAATTATTCAAGCGATTGGTTTTCATCTCTAATATAAATGGTTCCTCTGAAAACGTACCCTTCCAAAAGGACTCCACACTCCGTTTCCACTCCCGATTCTCACCAATGTACGGGTAACCAATCGCTGTACTTGCTAAATTCATTTGTCATTCCTCCTTTTTATCATTACAAATCCCAAATACAAAAAGCCATCTCCACAAAATGGAAATGGCTCTACAATCAAGTTAAAGTTATGCTAAAAAAAACATAGCAAAACAGCGCTGCTCATAACTCGTTTGTCGTACAAATGAATGTCACCACCTATTTCCACGTAGGTATTTGGTGTGTACTAGAAATTGGCAGGTCTCCTGGCTTATCATCATGGCTCCTCACACCTTCCCGTCATCTAGACAGTGGTATTTGTGATTCACTCCGATTTACAGTTGCGGGACAGCGACGGAATTACACCGTTCTTCCCTATTAAGCCAAGCCTTAGCTTGGCACCAATTCTTACACGATATGTAATTTTCAATAACTATAACATACTACTAATATGAAGTACATAATTTTCTGAAAAGTGCCGTTTATTACTTTCTTAGCTTTTGGTTGTTAATAAAAAGAGAAAAAAGAAAGAAAGGCAGATCATTCCGCCTTTCTTATCTTTTATGCAACTCATTCCAGTTCTTAACCAAACGCTTCGGGGCCGCCCGTAAATAGGCTTCTTGAATGAGATCGGTCAATTCATTCCAGTCTTCCCGATTCGGATTTTGAATAGAGACCCAGCCGTGCTGTCCTATGTATGGCGTTTTGTAAAAATGCTCTTTCTGGAGCAATAACTCTTGTGTTTCCCGATCTGACTTGAACGACAAGTTGAATCCTTGCTCGCTCTCACCAGATATCACAAATGATTTTCCATTGATTTTAAAAGTATTATGACCAAAACCGTCGATATGTTCAACTGCTTCGGGCATGGCAAGACAGATATTGCGCAATGTTTCAAGCATGCCTGCCGTGTCTTGTGATTTCATGTTTTTATTCACCTAATTTTGGATTCTATTTTGCATTCGCATCGGGTTGATGAATGCCGAAAATGTTGCCTTCGGTATCAATATAGTATCCTTGCCACGCCATTCCAGGCAGGGCATATTTGGGCAATGCGACCTTGCCGCCATTCTCAATAATTTTCGCTTCCGTTACGTCGTAATTTTCAATTCCCATTGTACAAGCAAATCCATTTAAAGCTTGATTTGGTTCCGGCGCAGCACTTTGACGCTGCATCAATGCACCATTAATCCCAAGTTCATCTTCATTCCCGGTCACTGCCCCAAAGTAAGGCATCCCTGCATACTCACTCCAATCTTGAAATGACCATCCGAATACCTCTCCATAAAACTTCTTTGCCCGTTCCATGTCACTGACATGAATTTCGAAATGAACTACTTTACCCATAATTTCCTCCTATTTTTTCAAGAATTATCATATCTGTTACCGCTTACAAATACCTACTTTCTATTATAACTGGTTTGGGAATAAATTCAATTTTTACTAGAAAAGGAAGGTACACCCATACCTCCCATTTGTTCGAATTATTAATGTTCCGTTTAGCTGTTTCAAATAATTATATCGTTTAAAATAAGATTTAATAATGCAAGACCAAAAGAGAATAATGCTATTCCATCCCCTGTAGCAGATATTAGTTCGTTATAATATTAAATTGGAACTTTATGCGAATGCCAATGAAAAATTAGAATCCATTTTCCACTAACCATTTATTAATGCTTTCTTCTCTTTCCTTAATATCGTCATGCTGCGCATCGTATTTACGCATTTTCTTCTGTACCACAATAGTTCCATCTACCATAAACAATACTCTTTCGGTTTTTGCTGCCACCTTTGCATCATGCGTAACGAGCATTATGGTTGTCCCTTTTTTATTAATCTCTGCAAGAATCGACATAATCTCTTCTGTCGATTTGGAATCTAATGATCCGGTCGGTTCGTCTCCAAATATGATATCCGGATCATTGATCAATGCTCTGCAGATGCCGACTCTTTGCAGCTGTCCACCAGATGCCTGGGTGATATTATTATCTGCAAGCTTTTCAATTCCTGTCATTTTCAACATTTTTTTTGCTTTATTATTTATCGCAATTTTATCCGCATCTTTTGATACAAGAGCAGGAAACATAACATTGTCAATCACAGACAGATTCTTTAATAGATTAATATCCTGAAAGATAAATCCCATGTTATTCAGTCGGATCTTCGCCAGTTCTTCTTCTTTTAGTCTGCCGAATTCACGGCCTTTAAATTTCACACTGCCAGAAGTAATTCTATCCATACCGCTTACATTATATAGCAGTGTTGACTTTCCGCTTCCGGATGGCCCCATGACCGATACGAATTCACCTTTTTCTATCTCCAAGTTTACATCCTTTAAGATATGAAGCTCATGATTATTCCCTAATTCTACTTTTTTGTTCACACTTCTTGCTTCTAGTATATTGCTCATATATATTCCTCCAATGGCAAACCATTTTAAACACCGTCTATATCCGCAGAGACACCCCGGATTGCCTTATTTTTCAGGAATCTGCACTCTTTTCTACATCAGAGCCATCACGAAGGAGACTTCTTCCACCTTCGCGGATACATCTCCTGCCCGTACCCTTTTCAGCAGTTCTAACTTCTTAACACTGCAGATAAATCATCTTCTACCGTTACCTTACAGCACACAGATATCGTATATCCAACTACTCCTATCAGCACTAACGGACATAGAAGCCAAGTCTGCCAAGCAATATGAACAAATTCAATTCTTGCAGCTCCCATATAGGACATTGCCATACTTACAAGAAACTCCCCTAAATAATCAGAAGCCAGTACTCCAAGTATGATTCCCAATATCAGTACCATCAACGTTCCTGCCATATATTGATGTTTAACGTTTTTAGAAGTTAATCCCACACTTCTCATGATGGCAATCTGGGACTTATCTTTTGACAATAACATCTTAAGGAATAATGCAGTTATCAATACAACAATGATTACTGCAATGGCGATTCCGCCGATAACAATTGTACTCATCTGATCAATGATATTTCCAAGAGTCTGTTGTGTATATTCTTCGATATCATTTACCTGTGCAGAATCATAGGCATTCCGATAGTGGTCCATTTTCTCATTAATATCAACGCCGGGAGCCACATCCATGCTCACAATATACCAAAGAACAGCATCTTCATTTACGCCAAGACTGGTATCCGCCTTTGCTGTTTTTCCGCCATTTGTAATATCTTGATAGATACCAGATACTTTCAATGTCTTTTCTGTCCCGGCATTCTTAACTACTACTTCATCCCCCACTTCCTTGTTTAATCCGTCTTCTGATGCATTTGCATGGGAAAGTGAGATCTCCCCTTCACCCTCCGGTGATCTTCCCTCCAGATAATTCAGTGGAAATACGGAAAAATCTCCGGCTTCAATATTAATATAGTCCCAGGAACCTTCCACATTTTTGACCTGGTAAGAACTGGTGATGTAGGCCGCATGCTTCTCAATATCCAAATCATTCTGCAGCTCTTCCTGCAGCTTATTAAAATCTTCTGTAATCGTATCTGTCTTTCGAAGATCGATTCTCATGTCGCTTTTTCCAATTCCCATGTATGTGGAAAATTCCGGTGAATTCATGGTGTTATACAGATTTAAGGGGAGAATTACAATAAACGTACATACGACAAAAATAATTAGTAATAATCCGTATAATTTGGAACGCATCCATACATCCCTAAGACCCATGTATATATTAGTGCTAAAGAATTTGTTCTTAAGCAGTGAAAAACTGTATTTTTGGTTCTTTCCACGCTCCATGATATCTGAACGTAATGCTTCCACCGCAGAAATCTTATCGATTCTTTTTAGTACTCTCTTGCAGTCCATCACAATCATTACATATACAAATAATGGAGCAATAAGAGATAGAACATATTTTAAGTTTCCTGATAAATCCGAAGATAAATAAAGTCTCATATTACCGTTAAACAGGTATATCACCACAAAGGAAAGCAGATAGCCAATTATACCGGCTGCCACTGACATGACTCTGTATTTGCTAAGATATACCTTCTTTATATCCTTTTTGGATATTCCGATCGCTTTCATAACACCGATTTCTCTTAAATCTTCATCAATCGTTGCCAGAAACGTGAGTCTGATACAGAACGCAGCTATCATAATCAGCAGAATACTGATAAGTATAATGACCAACGCAACTGCCGCATCTGACATGGCATTAAACATCAGAAATATCGTTCCTCCGACAGTAGGACCGTTTGCCGGAAGACCTGCTTCCTTGTATGCAGTCTGTAGTCCTTGAGAATCCCCGTTTTCCATCAGCTTGAATTCAATAAGATATTCCAGTTCCCCTACCTCATTTTCAAGCATTTCACCATAGTCCGCCTGATTAAGAACAAACCGTTTCGAAGAAGTAAGGGAAGAGTTCATCTCATAATCTCTAGCATAATCTGAAATGACAAACTTTTTCTGATACCCTTCATATTCCACCGTAATCGTATCACCTATTTTTAAGTCATATTCTTCGATAAAATAGATGGGAACCGCCACTTCGCCTTCCTTCACATCCAGTTTTTCATTTTCTAGATCCAATATAAAATCAAATTTCTTATTCTGTACAACAAATGAAATATCCTGTACCGTTCCAGCCATCGTTTCATTATTACCAAAATGGATATTACTTCCTTCAAAGGACAGAAGAACCATCGTCTCCTGCATCGCTATATTCTCCTGCTCTTCTTCTGTAAATTTATCGATTTCCGTCTGGTCAAAATCTCCCGAATGCATCTGCGTAATGTCAGCTGGAACTGCGGATTCTTGCAGTTCCGACATCGACTGAATCAGATTTGCAATGATATTTGTTGCACTAGCCCCCAAAAGAACTGCCAGGGTTATAAATATAAACACTGTCACAGTTATGATTTTCTTCCTGAGGAAATCATTCTTTACAATTTTTAAAAACAAAATTTTCCCTCCTTTCTACCCAGATAATTTTTTCTATTTCTATAACTTTTTCATTTCTAGAACATGCAAAAGGCAAGAATGAGAAAATTAACGTTAATCATATAAAAAGATATTTATTCATACTCACTCTCTCCTCCCCCAAACCCAGTATCTTTTACTATTTCAATTTGGGGTATACTAAAATCCTTTATGGCTTACAAAAATTAACTATTTGTTTACATTCCTTCATAAAACTTTATATAAAATTATTGTAGCTTGCCTAAATAAAGTCGCGGTTCGTGAAAAAGAGCTAACAGGAGTCATCATTAAAATAAGAGAACTTTCTTTACAAAAAAACCTGCCGCTTTCACGACAGGTTTCGACTATTCAATCGATTTAATATATTCGGCAATGGCGTTCACTTCCCATGTTGATAGCTTCGGAATGCTGTCATTTCCATGACGTTCAATCGCATCCTCTATGGTCTTTGCGCTGCCATCATGAAAATACGGCGCAGTTGCCCAAACACCCCTTAAAGTTGGAGTATCAAATTTTTTACCATCACGAGGATTCTGATATTGACCGCGTGCATCTCCTTTTGAAGGCACGTCGAGTTTGCTTCTTGTTCCAATATCATGGAGAAAGTTTGTGTTTCGTTCCGTCAGCTCTCCTTCTCCATTCACAGCCTTGCCGCTGTCAGTGAAGAACTCACCTCCATGGCAGCTGAGACAGTTTCCTTTTCCGTTGAACAACCGTTCTCCTTCTTTGGCTGTGTTTGTTAAACTGCCATCTTTTTTCCGATAAGGACTTTGAGGGGGTGGAAACGAGTTTGGATCTTTCAAAAAGGCCAGGAGTGCATCATACATATGCTGTACATCTTCTGGGATCGGTTTGGCAGGATCAAGTTCCATCATGCCTCCCATTTCGCCTTGAACAGTATGAATGTAATCCGTAAACTCATTGCGTGATCCGTCCCACAAAAACAGCCCTGTTTCCGTCGTCACCACGTTGCTTGGAATATTACGTGGACCTTTTGCCGTCGTTAACGTTAAGCGATTCATGTCCCCATCGGCATGGCAGGAGGCACAGCTCATCCAGTTGTTCCCTGTTATGCTTGTGGCGAATTCATCACTGTTGGCACTGTAAAATATTGTTTTACCTTTCCGCACCTCTTTTGACAGAGAGTCTTTTTTAATCAGCTTAACAGGCTCCCCCGACATTTTGGCACGTGCATAAGGGCTGTCTCCCCCTGTTTGAATCGTCGCTAAATTATGACTCATCGCATTATGGATATAAAGTGACTTTCCATCATTTGAAATGACAATCCCCCGTGGGTTATCTCCTTTAATGCGGCGCAAAATCTGTGTCGCATTTCCGCCGCGTGTTAAATCAAAAACGACCAGGTCTTCGCTGCCCGACATAACCACATAGGCTTTACTGCCATCCGGCTGAAAGGCTACATCATATGGGTTCGCTACGATGATGGTATCATTTTTTACATCCCGAATATTCATTTCGTCAAAGAGCTCTTTTCGTTCATCTACGATTTCTTCATCTTTTTCCAGATCAATAACTGACACTGCAGGAAAAATCGTTTCTTCAAAATGAATAGGGGTATCGATATTCGTTAACAAGTGTGGAACAAACGCCTTTTTCCCGTCAGGCGATATTACAAACTGCTCAAACGTATTCGGAATCCCTTGGCTTTTCTTACGGTCAGGCTGATCCGGTGAATTTGCCAAGGTAATAGTCTTTGTCACTTTGTCTTCCCCTGTGTCGATGACCGAAATATTTCCATCTAAGTAATGAGGAACATATAGCTTTTTCCCATCCTTTGTAATAGCAATCGTTCTAGGACGGTCACCAATTTTTATTTCCTTCTTTACTTCCCTCTCATTTGTATCAATGATAGATAGCGTACCAGACTGATAGTTTGCTACATAAAGTGTTTCACCATTTGGGCTTGTGACAAGCCCAAATGGTTGAATGCCAACCTCAATGGAGTCGACCACTTTCCTCTTATTTGTAGAAATGACGTCTACCTGGTTATCAAATAAACACGAGACATACACGTATTGGCCATCGGGACTTAGGGTTAGCTGCTGCGGCTGTTTTCCGACCGAAACTTCCGCTAGTATTTTTTTCGTTTTTGCATCAAGGATCGATACGGTGTCTACATCTATATTGGCTACATAAAGTGTATCACCTTTGTCATTTAGCACCATATTATCACTGTGAACAGCTTGGTTACGAAGGACCTCTTTGGTCGTGACCATTTGTTCCGGCATACAGCTTACAGCGATAATGGCCGTTGCAGATAAAATTGTTAATTGCAAGAGTCTCTTCCACCACATAATATTTCCTTCCTTACCGTTTCTTCACTTCTACATTCACTAAAACAGGAGCAATCCCATATTTCCCGTGCCCTGCCTGCACTTGTGGAACATTGTCTTTGTCGGTATTCCCAAGCTTTTTACCGTCAATATAAGCATCTCCTGTATCCCAGAACTCACTTGCCTGCATTCCTTCCTGTAACGATGGCCCGTCAATAACCGTATCGTAAAAAGCAACATAGCGGGAGATTATGGTTTCACGGTCCAGAGCTGACAGCGTATCTTGGTCTCCGTCCGCATTGTATAGGTTATTTAAGGCAACACGGAAGACAGCTGATAAAGCCCCTGCTGTCATTGGGCTATATTTCATTTCATCTTTACTTGTGTAATATAAATTGGTTTCTTTATCGAGCATCTTCTCATCCATCGCTTGGTATAGCGCACGGGCAGCATCGCGGTACTTCGTGTCTTTCGTTGCTAAGAATGCTCCAGTCAAGCCTCTAATCGCTCCGAGTTGTGCATCTAAAGTTGGCTCTGTATCGTCCTGGCCTTTTCCGATCGTATAGCCGTTTGCAACTAGGCCATCTTCACGTTTTAACTCATTGATGATAAAGTCGGCTTGCTTTTTAATCATTTCCAGAGCACGCTTTCCTTCTTCTGTCTCTAATCCTTTTGCATCCTCACCATTGGCGTATCCGACAGGAAGACCGTCAATCGCACGCTGGAACATTCGCAGCGCCTCTGTCGTGTATCCGGCCTGGAATGTATCTACATGCGCTCCCTGTGTCTTTCCGTCATGTTGATCGATAAAAGCTCCCGCTTCATTGTTAAAGTGCATGGCATCGATATTTTTAAAAACTTGCAGCAACACATCTCGGTTGATGGAATAAGGATCAGATGCCTTTACATCGTTGGCAACAGAACCATCTACATTCTCCTTAGCTGCACTCGGAAACGGTTTACCGTCAAATGCGGCTAAAAACGCCGGGTTTTGCGCTTTGTTTTCCGGGCGCTGATCTGTCATGCCGTAAAATTCGGATGCCGGCCACAGCATCAGCCATTGATCTTGCAGCATGCTTCGTGCATCTTTTACGGTCAATTGTTTGGAGTTTGGCATCTCATCATTGCCGTCTTCCACGACTTCGATTTGGTGCGGCAAATAAACAAAGCCATTAGCCGGATTATATTTGCTTCCAGTCCCAGCCGTCAGCTGCTTTTTAGCTGTATCATAAAATAATCCGTCGCGAATGTAGGCCAGCTTGTTCCAAATTTGTTCCGTCAGAATGGCTCCCTGCATCCCATCAGCTGAACTAACCCCTAACGCGATGTTGGCGTCATCATCATCTTTCGGTGATGTCGCTTCAAGTTCTTCATCGCTGTCTACTTTATGTAAGCCTCCCATAAAGTCTCCAGCCCAAAGCGCTTGCTTCAAGAAGGTTGCTCCATATGCTGACGGATTTAACGTTTTGTCCATCTTTGCCCGACCCCAGCGCAATGTTTCAAAATTCACCTGATACATTGGGACATAAGAGTCATCGTCATTTTTTGCATAAACATTTGTATCCACTTTTTGTATGTAGTGCGGGTCACCAGTGGAATATTCAATTAATGTTGGAAACATATTCCTAAACAACTCATCTTTTGGATAACCGACACTGTCTGCCATTTCATAAAATCGTTCCCCTAGCATAGTCGGTGCGTCTTTACCTGCTTTCTTTGCTAATTCTGCAACCGCCGGTCCGTGGATCAAATGTAAGCCTAGGCCGGATTTTTCAGTTACTTCATACATCGCTTCTTCCGAATATTCATATGATTCAACACCTGCTGTGTAGTCAAATTGGGATGGTTGATCAAGCTTTCTAACATCAAGAACATCTAAATCTAAGCCAAGACCTTCTACTAACGGCTCTCCGGAGAGCTCAAATTCTGCATAAGCAAACATATTCGCGGCTGTATCAAACGTATAATCTTTCACTGGAACTGATACGCTGCTTTTTTCTGTTTCCGTTTCAGCTTTTGTATCTTTTTTTGCAGTTGACCTCTCGTTTGAGCAGGCACTCGTTAATAAAAGTGATGAAGCCAATGCGAATGTTGTCATCACTTTCCATGGTAGTGTTCTCATTATCGTTCTTCTCTCCTTTAATTTATGACTCTATAATTGAAAATTGATTATTATGTCATTTCCTATCTTTAATTGATAATAACAATCATTATCAATTAAAGATAGCTTCATTTACGTAATTAAGTCATTTCTCCTAAACTATTTATTTTCACAGCCCCTTATAAAAAATGGTCTATAAGGGAGTCAAAATGATGTTATTCTTGACGAATTAATGATTTTACTTGCTTTTCTTTTTCAATATGACTATTTTCACTAAAGTAAGTTTCTTGAATATAAGTGATAAATTGTTCAATCCGTTCATTTTGGGATACCTGGGCTTTTTCAACAGAACTTGCAATCTCGTTAATACTGTCTTGCATTAGTTTTTTAAGATCGTCTTGGGGATACATTTCTTTAAATTTAGGGAAAGTGAAGTCTCTGGATTTATTAATAGTAAAGTTCAATAACTGATCTAACTTGAAATATTTATCCAAGCTTAAACGATACATTTGTCTTCCACTTAGTAACAATCCAAAGGCACTTGTATAAAGGGTAAGGCTCATTATATTGATGTTTCCTGAAAGAAGAAAATTAATATGCATAAAGAGGCATGTCAGAATGGACGGAAGTATCATAAACCCGGCGATGAGAAATAAACCAACCATCACCTGAACGATGGGAATGGTATAATTTAATGCCATCACTTGCTTCAAGGCTGCCTCTTCTATAAAAAATTTATAAAACTCAGGTACATTTGGTTTATCTAATGATTTCACCAAGTAATCACTGAGAAATACTCCGGGTTGAGCAAACCAAGAATGTCCTGAAGAACCCCCTTCACCTAAAATTTTTGTTACTCCCGCTAATAGCCAGCCTATTCCAAATAGAATACGCATTAAAACAACTAAATGATGAAAAACGTGTTTTCCGGAATTATTTTGATTTTGCATCATAGGCCCCCTCTAAAATATTTGCTGATCAATGCAAAAGTGACAATGATAATCATTATCACTTTTAAACCGTTGGCGATATATTATAAAAAAATTCTTAAAAACTATTTAAAATAAAATTAAAAAAATTTAATATTTTACTCGATTTTAATGTTGAACTTACCTTATGAATGTTAAGTTAATATGCATATTATCAATTAGGTATTTAAAGGTATCTATCAGTTTAGATAATAAATCTAGGAAATTATCATGTTGCTTAATGAAGAGGAGTTGTTTTAGCTGAATCCCCAATGGAAACTATTACCTGATTGACCAGAAAAGAGTGATAATTTAAGATATTATTATAAATGATTGATAATGATTATCACTATAGGTATGTAGAATGAGTGAATTTGTTAGGGGAAATGGACATGAGGTTGTTATTGGTTGAAGATGAGTCAAAGGTAGCCCGTTTTATATCGCAAGGATTAAGAGAACACCATTATGTTGTAGATTTAGCGAATGATGGTGAAATGGCTTCTGAACTCGCATTTGCAGAAGAATATGATCTTATGATTGTCGACCTTATGATTCCGAAGAAAAATGGAATGCGATTGATTAAGGAACTAAGGTTGAATGGAAAAAATATTCCTATCCTTATTCTCAGTGCCAAAGATTCCGTGGCAGATAAAGTAGATGGACTCGATTTAGGAGCGGACGATTATATGACAAAGCCATTTGCTTTTACGGAGTTATTAGCACGTATACGGTGTCTATTAAGACGAGACCAAGAAAAGGCATCACCTCTTTTACAAGTAGCGGATCTGACGTTGAATCCTTCTACGAGAGAGGTGACTCGAGGGGGACTCCATATATTCCTTTCCAATAAGGAATATGCTATTTTGGAATTTATGATGAGAAATGCCGGTAAGATTTTATCTAGAACGTTAATTCTAGAACGCGTTTGGACGGATGCTTATAACATAGGAACCAATGTAGTGGATGTTTATATTAATCACTTAAGAAATAAAATCGATAAAAACTTTGATTTAAAACTAATACAAACGGTTTATAGTATTGGTTATATAATCAAAAGTGAAGAATAAACCATCATGAGGTTTTTAAAAAGTATCGTATGGAGAATTACGATTTGGCATTCGATTATGTTTATTTTCATTTTATTCCTATTTAGCGGATTCTTATATTTTACATTTTCTGAAATGGTAACCAAAGAAGTCGATTCGATCCTAACCCGAGAACTTGGTTTGATTGCCTATTGTTTGGAGGAAGGGGATTCGTATTCTAAAATCGAACAACACATCAACCGATTGCGAAGTTTTGAAAGCGTAAATCAAGAAGAGATCTATTGGATCATTGAAACTGATCGAGGGCAAATCATTGCAGAATCTCGAAATTTGGACGGCCAACTCATCAACGATTCAGAAACTTTAAAGAAGATGGACGAGAATACCTTCAGCTGGGATCCCGAGCTAAATGGGATACCGCTTCGTGCGATGTCCATGCAACTGATATCAGAAAATAAATTGACATACAGAATTACGGTTGCTACAAACGACACGATACGGCATTTCGCCATTGATCAGTTGCGGAACATTATTATCATCTCTAATTTTGTATTCCTAGGAATATCAATCGTGATGGGATGGTTGATTTCGAAAAAAACTCTGAAGCCGATTCATCAAATTATCAGTACGACTAATACCATTACTGCAACCAGTTTACACGAACGGCTGCCTATTGAAGGGCCGGAAGATGAATTGTATAGTTTATCTAAAACTCTCAATCATATGATTGACAGACTAGAAAGCTCTTTCACGCAAATTCAGCAGTTTACTTCCGATGTTTCTCATGAACTTCGTACTTCCTTAACCATTATGCGAGGAGAATTGGATGTTGCTTTAAATAGAAATAGATCTGAAGAGGAATATAAAGACGTCCTGTATGCTGTTTTGGAAGAGGTCATCTATTTATCTGATATGGTAGAAAAATTCTTATATTTATCGAGAAATACCTCTAATTCAAATCTGATAGAGCGAAAAACCGTTGACGGAATGCTCTTATTCCAAAATGTTAGGAATCATTTACTATCATTGGAAATGAAAAAACAGATTGAATTACATATTCAAATACCCGATCCATTCATTTTATTCGGGGATGAAGATCTCTTACGAAGATTATTTATTAACTTAATTGAAAATGCGCTTAAGTACACTCCAGAAGGTGGCACAGTGGAAATCAAGGCAAACAGGACGGAAAAATTCATTTATATTAATGTTATTGATAATGGGATCGGGATTTCAGAGGAACACTTGCCTTTTATTTTTCAGCGATTTTATCGCGCGGACGATTCCAGATCAAGAAGTCAAGGAGGAACTGGGCTTGGATTGTCTTTATGTAAATGGATTGTAGATGTTCATGAAGGAACGATTGAGGTTCGTAGTAAGCCGAATGAAGGAACGTGTGTAACTGTAAAGTTGCCTATTTATTAATGAATATTGAAAGAGGTTCTAGTACAAAAATGAAATGGAAACAACATACCAAAAGGTGCTTCCTATGCAAAGCAGCTTTATCAGTTTACAATTTTTTTAAAGTCTCCATACTTTATTCTATCTACGCATGTCTAACATGGAATGTCACCGTTGAAATATAAAAGTATCGATTGGATGGTCTACTTTCATTTCAAAACCAGTAGTAACAGCACTCCACATGACTGGAGTGCTGGATGTAAATGGTATTTAGTCATAGTTGTAGTCCCAAGCTGGCTACAGCGCTTCTTCACACTTGTTCCGAATTCAATGGACTGAACCAGTTAATTTCGAATTGCTAGAGAAGATATTTTAATTTAATATCAAGGATAAGGCTGAGAATTCAAATTTTTGGCGACTATTGCATAATATCGAAGGAGGAAGACATGGAAGTTTTTGTAAAATATTTAACAGATATCGATAACCCCGACCACCGCGACCGAACAGAAGAAATTTTGGCGTGGGTTGCTAATAAATTCCCAAATTTGGAACCGCAAATAAAGTGGAATACGCCAATGTTTTCCGATCACGGCACATTTATCATCGGCTTTTCCACAGCGAAGTATCATTTAAGCGTTTCACCCGAAGAAGCAGGCATTGCGCACTTTGCCGATGACATTGCACAAGCTGGCTACAGCGCTACCAAAGGCTTGTTTCGAATTCCGTGGAATGAGCCGGTAAATTACGAATTGCTTGAGAAAATGATTGAATTTAATATTCAGGATAAAGCAGAATATACGAATTTTTGGCGGAAATAGTACATCACGCCTTATCAAAAAACGCATGACACGAAAAAATGTCATGCGTTTTTACAACTCAATTAAGGCGCCAACAGCTCAATAGTAGCCGTATGCGAACGCCCGTCAAAGCACCAGTCAATGGATGATGAAAGCTTTCTACATACAGGTTTCTAACCTTTTTCCATATATAGATTTAGTTCTATTAATTTAAGGAGAAAATCACCAATACTATTTAACAGAGACTTCTAAGTAAGATAAACCTCATCATATTCACAATAGTCATAGTCATGCCCTGTTTCTGGAATGTGATATTAAAATCCTAATAATTGCGAATTACCTTCTCTTACATTTGTAATAATAAAAAGTGATTAATAGTTTTTACTATGGAATTTTATAGAGAAAAATAAAAAACCTTACCCCGATTATTAATCAAGGTAAGGTTACATGGCTATCTTTTTAATACCCTCTTGTTGAGAGTGTCTTTTTGTCGAGTTTTTTGTTTAATAATATAATACGTTTACCTTATAACACTTCAAACATTTTTCATAATATTGATCGCCATCAAAACGATGATCACAATTTTGCTGAATCCCCTTTAAACGCTCCTCTAAAAAAGCAAGGCTAGTTTTCATTTGCGTAATTTCCTCTTTAATCTTTTGAACATTCATCCGTATGACCTCCCAAGAAAGTTACTGATATATGCTGCCCCCAGATTGCTTAAACTCCTTAGCTTTTTCCTTCATACCTGTTTCAATAGCTTCCTTCGTATCAAGTTTGTTTTCTTTCGCATAATTACGAATATCTTGAGAGATTCTCATGCTACAAAATTTTGGTCCACACATTGAACAGAAATGTGCTGTTTTTGCACCTTCCGCAGGTAAAGTTTCATCATGATATTCTATGGCTCGTTCAGGATCTAAAGATAAATTAAACTGATCTCTCCAACGGAATTCAAAACGAGCTTTTGATAAGGCATCATCTCTTTTTTGTGCTCCTGGATGTCCTTTTGCCAAATCAGCAGCATGGGCGGCAATTTTATAAGTAATAACCCCTACACGAACATCCTCTCTATTCGGTAATCCTAAATGTTCTTTAGGCGTTACATAACAAAGCATAGCAGTACCATACCAACCAATCATTGCAGCCCCAATAGCAGATGTAATGTGATCATAACCAGGTGCTATATCAGTCGTAAGAGGTCCAAGTGTGTAGAATGGTGCTTCCTGACACACTTCTAGTTGTTTATCCATATTTTCTTTAATTAGGTGCATAGGTACGTGTCCAGGTCCTTCAACCATCACCTGTACATCATGTTCCCAAGCAATTTTTGTTAGCTCTCCAAGAGTCTCTAATTCTGCAAACTGCGCATCATCATTCGCATCTGCAATAGACCCAGGACGTAAACCATCCCCTAAAGAGAATGCAACATCATAAGATTTCATTATTTCGCAGATTTCTTCAAAGTGAGTATATAAAAAGCTTTCTTTATGGTGGTGTAAACACCATTGTGCCATGATTGAACCACCGCGGGATACAATACCTGTTAACCGTTTGGCCGTTAATGGAACATATCGTAAAAGAACACCAGCATGAATTGTGAAGTAATCAACACCTTGCTCCGCTTGTTCAATCAAGGTATCACGGTAAACCTCCCATGTAAGATCTTCAGCAACACCATTTACTTTTTCAAGTGCTTGATAAATGGGGACGGTGCCGACAGGAACGGCTGAGTTTCGAATAATCCATTCTCTTGTTTTATGAATGTTTTTACCTGTTGATAGATCCATAATATTATCAGCACCCCAGCGTGTCGCCCATGTCATTTTTTCAACCTCTTGTTCGATGGATGATGAAACAGCAGAGTTACCGATATTCGCGTTAATTTTAACATGAAAATTACGTCCTATTATCATAGGTTCTGACTCTGGATGATTGATATTAGAAGGAATAATCGCTCGACCTTTTGCAACTTCATCACGCACAAATTCAGGTTTCATATTTTCCCTTATTGCGATAAATTCCATTTCAGGAGTAATAATTCCCTTTTTTGCATAATGAAGCTGTGTAACATTTTTCCCTTTTTTTGCACGTAATGGTTTGCGCCTCAAACCCGGAAACACGTTATGATTGGCACGAGGATCTTTTTCATCCTTATACCCATTATCTACAGGCTTAATTTCTCGACCTTCATATTCTTCAACATCTGCTCGTTCATGAATCCATGTGCTCCGAATGGCAGGAAGACCTTTTGAAATATCAACAGAATAATTTAGATCCGTATAAGGACCGCTTGTATCATATACGCGTACTGGAAGATTTTCCTCTTCACCAAACGTACCTGTAGTAGGGCTTAACTCAATTTCACGCATTGGTACTTTAATGTCGGATCTCGAACCTGTTACATATACTTTTTTACTTCCTGGAAAACTAGACATGATGGAAATATTTTGTTCGTTTAATGAAGTCGTTGACATAATAAATCTCTCCTTTTTTTGAATATAAAGGACGAGATACAGAACATAACAAGTGAATAAGCGTAAAAAAGTACATCAAAAAGCCGGGACCATAAATGGTTGGACCCGGCTAAAATGTATGCAGAAGTATAGTTGCATTGAAGATTGTCTATTCTAACTTCCCCACGCTGGTATGATCCAGATCAGGTCCCAAGAGTCAAGAAACTTCATCGTGTTTCTTTCTCAGCCCAACTTATTGGGCACCCCTAGTTATTTATATTCAATTAAGCTACATTATAAATGAGTATCGTTTAAAATGAAATACATAATATTATTTAAAGTGATATAGTCGTGTTTAGATATTATGTTTAGGATGAAGATAGAAGGGAATATTATATTAAACAAATCAACAACTAGAGCTATTTAATATAGAAAAGTAGAAGCTAGGCAGTACCTAGCTTCTTTTGATCTGGTAAGGTAAAAATAAATTATTCCCCACTTTATTAACCAAACGGCTCATGGGGTGGATTTTCATTTAACTAAATGATAAAAAAACAAGCCTCCCTGACATATCAGAGAGACTTATTTACACACGGCCACATTTATTTTTTATTTCTTCAATATTAGTAGTGAACAGCACTCCACATGTGTTGTCTGCGGAAACATATCCACCGGCTGTACTTCTAAAGTTTTGTATCCTCCGTCTTCCAATATCCGCAAATCCCTTGCTAGGGTAGCAGGATTACAGGATACGTAGACGACCTTTTTTGGTTTCATCTCGATAATGGTCTGTAATAAGGCTTCATCACAACCCTTGCGTGGCGGGTCCACGACCAGGACATCTGCGACATTCCCTTCCTTATACCACTTCGGAATCACAACCTCAGCTTCTCCAGCCACAAACTCGGTATTCTCCATTCCGTTCAATGAAGCATTCCGCTTGGCATCCTCTATCGCCTCGGGAACGATCTCCACGCCAAACACCTTTCGTGCTTTTTGGGCTAAAAATAAAGAAATCGTTCCAATTCCACAGTAGGCATCAATCACGCTTTCTCCCCCGCTAAGGTCGGCATATTCCAGCGCTTTATCATATAATACCTTTGTTTGAACAGGATTAACTTGATAGAAGGAAAGTGCGGAAATGGCGAATTTCACATCACCGATAAAGTCATAGATGACTTCATTCCCCCACAAAACATTTGTTACGGCCCCCATTATAACATTGGTCCGTTTAGAATTCACATTATGAATAATTGACTTTAGTTTCGGCAGACGAGCCACCATTTGCTCCACTAACTGATCTTTCTTTGGAAGATCGGTCGTTCTTGTGATGATGACCACCATCAGTTCACCCGTTTGCTGCCCATACCTTGCCATGATGTGGCGGAGTACCCCTTTATGTGTTTCCTCATGATAAGCAGGGATTCCCAGTTCATTGCAAATTTCCTTCACCACACGCACCGCTTCATTTATTCCAGGCAGCTGAATGACACTTTCATTGGTATCAACAATTTCATGACTCCTCGGTTTAAAAAAGCCTGCTATCAGTTTGCCGTCCTTTTCCCCAACAGGCACCTGTGCCTTGTTGCGGTAATGCAGGGGATTGTCCATCCCCAAAATCGGATGAACAACAACATCTTCTAATTTACCTATCCGTGTAAGCACTTGACGTACCTGGTTCTCTTTATATTTCAGCTGGCCTTCATAACTGATATGCTCAAGTTGGCAGCCGCCATATTTATGGAGCTCGCTGCGTTCAATATCGACGCGGTCAGGGCTTTTTTCATACAGCTCCACCAATCTTCCAAAGCCATACCCTTTGCCCACCTTAATGATCTTCACTTTTGCCTTTTCGCCCGGCAGTCCGTTTGGAACAAATAACGGGTACCCATCAACCTTGGCCACACCCGCTCCGTCATGGGTTAAATCTTCAAAAACTACATCTATATACTCATTTTTATTAACCGGAATTATTCTGCTCATTCGTTTCTTCCTTTGCACGTTTTGACTGCTAAGATTGTAACACAAAGCATGACCGTTTGCGAAACTTGCTGAGGACAAGGGCCCTTTTTTAGAAAAAAGCGAAAAAATTGTCAGAATTTTTTTGTTTTCAAATATAATAAAAGTATATATGATTAAAACAATCTCATGATTGGAAGGAGTGGATCAAGATTAAGCTAATAAAAAACCTGTCCATTCCGTTACTCTTTGCCTTCCTTTCTTTCACCTTTATTCACTTTACGCACTCACTTCCACACTCACACACTGATGTCAAAGCGGTCATCAACATTGATGACGGCAAGGTGAAGGACCAATGGGAGAATGAGAAAAAACTGCCGGTTGTGATACTAACACTCATAGTCATGACGACCGTCCTTACAGCAGCTGTGACCCCGCTTATTTATTTGTTCATCCATTTTGACAAAAGCTTTATTTTTCTAATTCCCAAATTGTATCAATCAAACTATGTGATCCAATCTCCCTTATCATTCAATATTAAATAATGATAAAGGGAGGTAATCAATTATGTGGATTCGCTTTGTTATCATCGGTTTCTTTTCGATTTCGGCCGCAAGCATGCTAACCTACCAGGGAATCGAAATTTTCCATGCCTTTACTGACTTCTTTAGGCAAAAATAAATAAAGGGCAGACTCTATGGGGGAGTATCGTAACATCCCATTGGAGTCTGCCCTTTTTAATCAAAATCCCGCTTCTTGGTCATCTTTCATAGCTGCAACCTTTTCTTTCACTTCTTCGATATTTCTCATCTTGTTATCCCAGCATTTTTGACTCAAGTCAACGGGGTACTCTTCAGGATTCATGATCCGCTTATACTCATCCCAAAGTGCATCGAGGTTTTGCTTCAAATAATCACGTGATTCTTCCAAGCACGGCACTTCATAAACAAGCTCGCCTTTCGTAAAGATCCTCGCATGTAATTCTTTTGCGGTAAAATTGGTTACCACTTTGTTCATAAACGTATGGGTTGGATGGAACATCCGCAGCCGCTTTTCAGGGAGTCTTTCGTCTGCTAAGGCAATATAGTCTCCTTCGGCATGGTTATTTGTATTATTGATGATTCGATAAATCCTCTTCAATCCTGGTGTTGTAACCTTTTCCGGATTGGATGAGATCTTGATCGTATCTTCCATTTTCCCTTTATCGCCCTCAATGGACACAATTTTATAAACCGCACCAAGTGCTGCCTGGTCGTAAGCCGTAATCAGCTTCGTCCCTATTCCCCAACTGTCAATTTTGGCACCCTGCGATTTCAAACTCATAATCGTATATTCATCTAAATCACTGGAGGCTACAATCTTTGCGTCAGTGAATCCGGCCTCATCGAGCATTTTGCGCGCTTCCTTCGAAAGGTAGGCAAGGTCACCGCTATCAAGACGGATGCCGATAAAATTAATTTTATCCCCTAATTCTTTTGCCACTTTGATGGCATTGGGCACACCAAGACGGAGTGTATCGTATGTATCTACTAAAAAGACACAATCCTTGTGCGATTCGGCATATTTAATGAAGGCTGTATATTCGTCTTTATAGGCTTGGACCATCGAATGCGCATGTGTTCCCGATACAGGAATGCCAAACAGCTTTCCAGCTCTGACATTGCTTGTAGATTCAAACCCTGCAAGATAGGCTGCTCTCGTACCCCAAATCGCTGCATCCATCTCCTGCGCCCGTCTTGTCCCAAACTCCATCGCTACTTCATTGCCGACGACTTGCTTGATTCGTGATGCCTTCGTCGCAATTAATGTTTGGTAATTCACAATATTAAGCAAGGCTGTTTCAATCAATTGCGCTTCTGCCAGAGGAGCTTCCACCCGTATAATTGGTTCATTGCCAAAAACAAGCTCTCCTTCTTCCATCGCACAGATCGTTCCAGTAAAGCGGATATCTTTCAGATATTGAATGAAATCATCCTTATAACCTACTTCAGTTTTTAAATACTCGAGATCTTCCTCGCTAAAGCGGAAGCCTTGAATAAACTGAATCACTTTCTCTAAGCCAGCAAAGACAGCATAACCATTCCCAAACGGAAGCTTGCGGAAAAATAGTTCGAAGACCGCACGTTTATTATGTATCCCATCTCTCCAATACGTTTCTACCATATTGATCTGATATAGATCCGTATGCAGAGTTAAACTATCATCGTGATAAAAGTGTTTCATAACCTGACCTCCGAAGTACTATTTCAGCTTTTTCATCATTATAACCAATAACACACTTGAAAGTCTAAGTCTATTTAACCTCTGCTCCCAGGGATTGTTCAAAATGACCAAGCGCCCATTCATGGCCAGCTTGATTAAAAGATGCCACTGCATCCTTGTATACCACAATCTTAAAGCCTTTATTGTAGGCATCGACAGCAGTATGAAGCACGCAAATATCAGTGCAGACCCCGACCAAATGGACCTCAGTAACCCCGCGTTCCCGTAATTTCATCTCAAGATCCGTTCCCGCAAACGCCGAGTAACGCGTTTTATCCATAAATGCAACATTTTCAAGCTGACTATTCATTTCATATACTGCCTTGAGGGCACCGAATAAGTCTCTACCTGTAGTTCCACGTAAATTGTGCGGAGGGAACAGCTTCGTTTCCGGATGGAACTCATCTCCACGGTCATGAACATCTATCGCAAAAACGACATACTCTCCATTCGCGATAAACTCTTTGGTCAGTTCGACAATCTTTCCTTCAATCTTTTGTCCGGGCTCGCCGCATGTTAATGCCCCGTCCTCTGCTACAAAATCATAGGTATAATCAATATTTATTAGTGCTTTCAATTCCATACACCCCTTCAACCGTTTATCCATCATTCATTACAGATTATTCTATAACGTTTACATAATTCCCTTTTCAATAGAAAAAAAGCCCGTCCTATTGGAACGAGCTTTCTTAGCTATATCTTTTCCCTGCTTCCCAATCGGTTGGGCGGTCATTCGGTCTGATATCTTCAAGGGGCACAAACACCTCTAAGTGACGATAGAGGTTCTCAAACTCAGCTGGTAACAATCCGCCAAACTCTCCATCCAAGTTTAACTGCACCTTTTCCGTCGCATGAACCTTAATCCGGTTTGCCTGTGTGTAGATGACATTGGGATCATGGATATGGTCACCACGAAGAGCCAATGTCGCAATTCGAATAAATTCAGCAAGATTGGTCTTTTTCAAGATCAGAAGCGAAAATAGTCCATCGTTAATCGATGCATCAGGTGCCAGCTTTTCAAACCCGCCGATTGAATTAGTCAGTCCTACCAGAAACAGCATGGCTTCCCCATCGAATAACTTCCCATCATACTCAATCGATACCTTAGATGGTTTAATGGAAGGAAGCATTTCCATCCCTTTTAAATAGTATGCCAATTGACCAAGCATCGTTTTCAACTTACTTGGAACTTCGTATGTAATCTCGGTGAGTCTACCGCCGCCAGCAATATTAATAAAATACCGGTCATTGATGCGTCCAATATCGACTGGAATCATTTCCCCTTTTGTGATGATATCCACCGCCGCTCCAATATCTCTTGGAATGTGCAGGGCGCGGGCAAAATCATTCGTCGTACCAGCTGGAATAATCCCTAATCGCGGACGATACTCCTGTTCCGCGAGGCCGTTAACCACCTCATGAATCGTTCCGTCACCGCCAGCTGCAATAACAATATCATACCTACGCTCAACAGCTATCCGTGCTGCTTCCGTCGCATCCCCTGCACCCGTTGTCGCGTGACAAGATGCTTCATATCCAGCCATTTCTAGCTTCTGAAGAATTTCTGGAAGATTCCGCTTCAGAATTTCACGTCCTGAGGTAGGATTATAAATCAGTCTTGCTCTTTTCATCGTTTCATCATCCTATTTTTGAAATCAACATCGGTAATAGCTATCCGCTCATTTCAATATTCTACCAATTATTGTTCTTGCTTACAAACATATCGCTATGCGGAGATACTAACTTACCTTCTAACATTCATCTCCTATCATAACGTTTTTTTATTTTTTTGCAAAAAACAAGACATATAGGAACTAAATCCTTATGTCTACTCTAGTTATTGATTCGTATTCAGGTTGATCTCATAGGCATTGGCAATGTTGATGTGGTATTTCCCTTCACCTGATTGATAAACTCCATCTTTCATACCATTATCGATGCCATCAGAAGTCTTTTTCTGCGACACCTTCCAATCTCCTTCTTTTCCTCTAAGCTCTTGAACACCCACTGCCTCAACCTTCAAATTACTATTGGCAGCAACATCGACCACAATCGAAGCGACACTCTCAATATTCCAGTCATTCACAAGAGAGCGTGGCTTTAACGTGAGTGAATTGTCACTGCCAACCACTTCAAGCTTCACATTATTTGGAACCAACAGTGTTGCGGCAACCTCCCCACTAGCATTGAACGGACTAACTTCATTGGGCAGTGACTTCATGTTTAAATAAAGCGTATCACCCTTTTGGTTTGCCGAAATGATATCATCGGAACTCTGAAGTAACTTCGTCTTTTTGGCTGTTTGCACCCGATACGTCCCGAACAAAGATACCGCTTTTTCTTCCGTCGATTCAACCGTTAACTGATGGCCCACCGACCTGACTACCACCCGTTTGATGTTTTCATCCATTTGGCGGGAAAAAGCAGGCAGTTCAAACGTGCGCTCCTCCCTCGCCATCACTTCTTCCACTTTCCCGATAATACCCGTTGTGCTCAAAATCGCGAATGCAATCCCAGCCGTTCCGACGACTCCCACAAAGAAAATACTTAGAAAATCATATTTTAACACCGGTTTTTCCTGTCGTGACAAAAACAAATAAACGAGAATCTCAACACCGAGGACAACCAATAAAAGCGGCCACCAAGCTGTCATCACCTGCACAAGGTCTAACCCCATAAACTTTGAAAAAAAGAGGAAAAGACCAAGGAATACAAGTGAGGCTCCCATCGAAAACGTTCCAACACGCCAAGTTCTCATCCTTCTTCTCCACCCCTTCTTTTTCTAAAAAGGAACCCAATTCCGAATCCGATTATTGCTGCGCCTGCAATCGTTTTTCCCCACTTATTCATGCTTTTTTTCCTCCCGTTTTTGTTTGCTTCCAGATAAAAGCTTAATGCCCCCGCCAATCAACAGGATACAGACAAGTCCTGTTTGTAGATACCCTTGTACCCAATACATCACATCAACATTAATTAACCTGTTTAGAATCGGTGAGAAAGCCGGAAGGAAGACATTCATCAAGAGGTAGTAGAGACCCATCAAAACAAGCCCAATCCCTACCCATTTTTGATGATTAAGGAAATACGCAATAATCGGTACATCCTCTATCGTTTCTTCTCCGTACCTTGAAACCTTTTGCATTGCATCAAAAAAACTATAAAACCAGATAATCGGAATTAAGAACAAGAAGATCCCAAGTCGTAACGTATCCAAAATATAGATAGAAAACAGAAATGCTGCCATTAACTGGATGCCCCGTCGCTGCAGGCCAAGATACAGATGTCCTGCTCCTGGAAAAATAGCGAGAAATGTGGCGATCGATTTGCTTTTTTTACCATCTTCACGCCGCATCTCAAAGTCTTCAAAGATCGTCCTATCGACAAGTACCTCTCCGCGCTGTTTTTTGTTTACCTGTTGAACGGCATCAAAAAATCCATACACCCAAATAATCGGCAGGGCGGCTAAAAAGACCATAAATTCATCTCGGTTGGAGAGAGCTGTCACGAATATGACCATAACCCCGAGACCCAAGAAAGTAGCCAAAAGCGTTAATCCTCTGGTCATTAAGCCAATTTGGAAGTGGCCTAAGCCTGGGATAAATGATAAAACAATCGTATAAAACCGTTCTGAATCTTGCGAAACCTGTGTCTGCGCTCCATCTGGGTTAGCAGACTTAAGCACCTTTTTATGTTTGGAAACCTGCACACCCATATCGATGAAACTGATAAGATACAGGAACAGTCCTAACATAAAGGTCACGATGGAGACTTCCTCATTATTTGTGACTAACCCAATGACCGTAACGAATGCCAGCCCCAATACCGACAGTAGATAAAGGACTCCGCGAAACATGTTGCCGAAATAAATATGACCAAGACCCGGGAATAAGGATAAGGTCAGTGCTTTTGTCGGATTTTTCATTTCTTAACTGCCTCCTTTTTTTCTAGTGAATCCATCCATGCAAAAGTTTTATTAATAACGCCCTCCGTCACTGAAGGCTTCTTTTCCTGAAGTTGCTGCGGCCTTTCGAGCGAGTTTGCATAAGCAGCTAGCGATTGAAAGACTCCTGAGAAGGTTAATAAAAGTGTCGCGGCCGCTGCAAGCAGATAATGAAAGGCTGCTTGCTGATAAAATGGTTTTTTCTTGTTCTCTTCTACCTTCTTTATGATTGGCTCCGTTGGCACCGGTTGAATACTAGAATCGATATCCACTTTCCGATCTAGACAAGACACTTGTAATTCCGTTTTTTGCTTTGAAACCTCCGCCATGACCAACTCGGTAAAGTCACTGTCTGGTAGAACTGGAAGCGATGATTCACTCGTTTCCACGGCCATTAAATAATGGTTGAGACATTGGTCGCACGAATATAAATGATTTTCTAATTCCTCTTTGGTTTTCTCATTGATTTCGTCATTAACGTATTGCAACCACTCATTAAAAGTGTAATGCTTCATGAAAAATCGTCCTCCTTCCAATTCTTTTTCATCCAATGGCGGGCCCGGTACAGCTTTGTTTCAATGGTTTTTACCTGCACATTCTGTTCTTCAGCCATTTGCTGATAGCTTTTATCCGCAATATAAAATCCGTAAATAACATCACGATAATTTTCAGGCAGTTCATCAAGCTTTTTCCTAACAAGCCTTCTTCGATCTAGTTCGATTATCTCTTTTTCAACACTATCCTTCGGCGACCCTGCAACCTGTTGTTCAAGGTCTTCCGCCACTTCCTCTCGTTTTCTCACATGTTTTCGTTTTACATCTATCGCATGATTAACGGCAATTCGCGTTATCCACGTCTTAAACCCTTGATTTTGATATTGGGGGAGAGAGGTATAAATTTTCAGAAATACTTCCTGTGCGGCGTCTTCTGCTTCTTTTTGGTCGCGAAGCACAGCAAAGATGGTCCGGAACACATCATTACGGTACTTTTCAACCAAAAGTCGAAAGGCATGATCATTGCCGTCCAGCACATTTTCTATTAAAGCTGCATCACTAATGGTTCTCTCCCCCTTTCTTTTTTGTTACTCAATTAATAGACGAAACGCTATTTACATAACCCTACACCATTTTTAAAAATATTTTTTTCAATTCTCTTCATCATACCACGCTCATTTTTGCAGTTGAATATAAAAACCGTGCGGATGGCGGCCGCACGGTTTTAGCATCTATCAAAATAGTTTATTCTTTAATTTCCAATCCTAAAAGCTTTGCAAATCCAATCGCCTGATCTGCAGAAACAATGCACCCTGCCACACTATCAAGTGAGAGATTTAAGCGGTTAAATTTACAACTGCTAAGGTCGACTCCAGCAAGCCGGGTTCCCGTAAAGTTCGAATCTTCGAGATCACAGTGTTTAAATTCAAGTTTATTGAACTTGGCTTCATAATAATCTGCACTGCGCAGGGAACAATTTTCAAACCTCATTTCTTTCAAATCTGCATATCCAAACGATCCCATATTCAGATTACAATTTTCAAAAAAGACATTCCTTAACGTCGCATCTGCAAGATTTAATCCGAGCAGTTTACAATCACGAAACTCGACCCGGTGGATGATTCCATCGGTAAAGTCTACATTGGACAGGTCGCACCGTTCAAAAATAACATCGGTTAATTGAATGTAGCGAAACGATCCATCGAGAAAGGTAACGTTTTTAAACACAACCTCTTCGAATCGTACTTTTTCAATATCCTCTTGTGAGATCGTACAGTCGCTAATGAGCGCCATGTTAATATAAGAATCTTCTCTATTGTTATAATCAAACGAACTTAAACCGGTTGGTATTTTCGGTGGTTGGATTTTTAGTTTCTTACTCAAATTCATCATCCTTTATAGGTGCGCTAGTATGTTGTCTATTATATCGTTTATTTACCTACAATACTACGCTTCTAATCTTAGGATGCAGACATTACATTCATGGGGAATAGCCCATTGTCCCTGATCTGGCAAGGCCTTTTCTAACTCAAGAAGGGCCTGCTTTCGAACGGCTTCATCTAATCCTGCCAGCCAGGAGATTGATTCGATTCGTTCAATCCATCCCTGCTTTGTAAAGTTGACTGAATAATTTATCTTATAAAAGTCTCTTACTTCAAACCCGTTTTGATCCCATTCTGCAAACCACTCTATCGGAAAGCCATTGATTCGCATGTTGGAGTCTGCCTTCGAACCGGCTGGTTTTAAGCCCTCTTTTACATTTTTTTTGAGGACCTCAAAGGTTTTTTCCACTACTGAGGTTCCTGATAGAAAACCTGAATCAATGACAATTAACGTCCCTCTTGCTTTTAAGATACGTTTTACTTCTTCTATTGCCTTTGGCCGGTCAAACCAATGCCAAGCCCGCATAACCGTGACAATATCATAATGTGAATCATCTAATCCCGTCGATTCAGCGGTACCCTGCTGATACGGAATCGTAAAATTCTTCATCCGATTCAATTCAGAAGCTTGCGATAGTAATCCTTGTGATGGCTCAATCCCAATCACATTGGCTTTTCGCATCGCCATTTTCCTAGTTAAAGCACCTGTACCTGCACCGATATCGGCCACTTTTTTTCCATCAAAAAAAATATTTCGAAGCAGCAAACTATCCATTAAGGTGACTGGAATATCTTCTCTTGAACTTGCATAGCTATTAGCAACTTGACCAAAATCAATTTGTCTCATGTCGAGCGCTCCCTTTTCTTTACTAATACTGACAATTAAACAAAATAATACCACTTAAATATGATAGAATCTATGAATAATGGGAATTTTACTAAAATAATAGTTGAGGGAATGATTCGTATGTTTTGGTTCTTACTTTTTGCTTCCTATTTAGTTGGAAGCGTTCCCACAGCCTTAATTGTGGGCAAGTTGATTTTTGGTGTTGATATCCGGGAACATGGCAGTAAAAATCCAGGGGCTACCAATACACTAAGGGTTCTTGGTAAAAAATCTGCTGTGTTCGTTCTAATTATTGATCTGGCTAAGGGCGCTGTGGCAGCCTACCTGCCTATCTACTTCAACCTTGACGCAGAACCCCTTTACTTTGGTTTAGCAGCTGTTGTTGGTCATTGCTTTCCCATTTTTGCCGGCTTCAAAGGCGGAAAAGCAATTGCCACCACTGCCGGGGCTTTGTTAATCGCAGACATCTATCTCCTCGTCATTGCCTATGTGGCTTTCTTTTTAGTCATCTTTTTAACCAAGTATGTTTTTATCGGCTCGATCACCGTTGGCATTAGTATGCTCATCTATTCTTTAGTATCTTCTAAGCTTGAATTAGAACTTATCTTTATAGTATTCTCGTTATTCTTAATTTATTTGCACCGCTCGAACATTCGTAATTTCATCTTGGGTATCGAACCAAAAATTAATGATAAAAAGTTAATTAATGACCGCATCCCGCCTAAGGGAAGCGGATATAAAATGTAATGAAAGCGTAAGCGTCTATTTAGCGGCGTATTAAAAAACCTTTGAAAAAAGGATCCCCTTTCAGCTAGATTGGCTGCCTTGGGATCCTTTTTTTATTTTAGGCTCTGTTAAACTTGCCTGTTGATTGGAACGAAAGAAGCTTCGCTTTCCGCGGGCGGTCCGGGGAGCCTCCTCGTCGCTGCGCTCCTGCGGGGTCTCCCCTGCCCCGTCCTCCCGCAGGAGTCTTCGCGCCTGGAACGTAGATCAACAGGGTGCCAAAATCAACAATAAGCTATGACATACCCTTATTTTAAAAGTGTTGACATGATACTATTGGCAACGGTTTGCCAAATCGATGGATCTGATTGATAGGTTGCTCGAAGATTCTTAAACATTTCAGTCTGTTTCGCTTGGAATTCAGGAGCATCTTTATCTGGCAAGGCAGCGCGCTTTTCCATCACAAAAGCCTGCAATTCTGGTGCCCTTGGCCCCCAGACACCGACTTCATTTCCGTCTTCATTGATAAATATAAAAATCGGAATCGCTCTCGACGTGCCATTGGTTAAATATTGGTCCATTAACTCCAAATTAGAGTCGCGGAGCACAAAACGGACTTCCATTCCCGCCGCTTCAGCTATTTTCAGTAAAATGGGGTTATTCAGCATCGCATCACCGCACCAATCTTCGGATAAGACAATCGAACGTAATTTTTGCGGCCTTAATGCCTCGAGCCTATTCTTATCTTCCTCCGTTAAGGTAAAACGCTCATAGATTGTCAACATTTCCTCTTTATTAGTGGTCATAGCATTTATGTACCCATCTACAGTCAATCCTTTTTGAAACCATTGGTTTAAATCCATTCAATGCACCCCTTCCATTTTCTCCAATAATAGTCCTTTTAGGAACCCGATACAATTGAACTGCTTAGTGAGATGCACCAAAGTTATTCTACAAGTATTTTCTCCTATCTTAAAAAAGTATATTTATCCACTAGAAATACAGTGTTAAAGTTGATAGAATATTTTTTATATAGAAAATATTATTAAAAATATTTTCTACGATAACAAAATTAGGGAGGAAACCTATGTCTAACGAATCACTACAACTTCTTTCGATTGGAATCTATATAGCCGCTATGCTCTTTATCGGTTGGTATTCCTATCGAAAGACTAGCAATCTTACAGATTACATGCTTGGGGGAAGGTCTTTAGGACCAGCAGTAACCGCTTTAAGTGCAGGGGCAGCGGATATGAGCGGCTGGCTTTTAATGGGATTGCCAGGCGGAATTTATGTTACCGGTTTGGCAGATGCTTGGATCGCCATCGGATTAACGATTGGTGCCTATCTTAACTGGTTATTGGTGGCACCTCGCTTGCGTTCTTACACTCAAGTGGCCAATGATTCAATCACGATTCCAAGCTATCTTGAGAATCGTTTTAAAGACAACACAAAACTACTCCGTATTGTTTCAGGTATTGTTATTCTTATTTTCTTTACTTTCTATGTTTCTTCAGGGATGGTTTCTGGGGCAGTCTTTTTTGAAAGTTCATTTGGCACTAGTTATCATACCGGACTTCTTATTGTTGGAGGCGTTACCGTTGCCTACACCTTATTTGGTGGATTCTTGGCGGTAAGCTATACAGACTTTATTCAAGGCTTAATGATGTTGATTGCCCTTGCTCTTGTTCCAGCAATTGGCATCTTCCACACAGGAGGTCCTGCTGAAACAATCGAAACGATTCGGGCGATTGACCCCACAAAACTTGATTTATTAAAAGGAACAACCTTTTTAGGCATTATTTCAGCAATGGCCTGGGGCCTAGGCTATTTTGGACAGCCGCATATCATTGTCCGCTTTATGGCAATTAAGACGATTAAAGAAACGAAAAGTGCCCGCCGGATTGGTATGGGCTGGATGATTATCTCGCTTCTTGGAACAATCGCTACCGGTTTTATTGGTATTGCCTTTTTCCATAATAATCCTGATCATGTCTTAAAGAACCCGGAAGCGGTATTTATTGAATTAAGTCAGATTTTATTCCACCCACTATTCGCTGGGTTTGCGTTGGCGGCCATTCTTGCTGCGATTATGAGTACGATTTCTTCTCAATTAATCGTAACATCCAGTGCGCTTGTTGAAGATTTATACAAAATGGTGATGAACAAAAATGCTAAGGATAAGCAGCTTGTCTTCTTAGGAAGAATGGCGGTACTTCTCGTTTCTGTAATTGCCGCAGCTCTTGCCTTTAAGCAAAATAGCACTATTTTAGACCTTGTCGCTTATGCATGGGCAGGCTTCGGCGCTTCTTTCGGCCCCGTGATCCTGCTAAGTTTATTCTGGAAAAAGATTACGAATTGGGGCGCCCTCTTCGGGATGATCGTTGGGGCTGTTACCGTTATCGTTTGGAAAAATGTTGGGCTTGGTGACACACTTTATGAAATTGTTCCTGGCTTTGTTTTCAACCTTCTTGTCGCTGTCATTGTCAGCATGTTAACCTACCGAAAAAATGACGAGATTGAAAAGGAATTTACTGAAAGTGTTCGTTTATTAAAAAACGAATAATAGGATTGACGCTCGGATTCAATTGAATCCGAGCGTTTTATTATTTTAAAGCCTCAACCATCGTCGATAGTTTGATGACGGTTTTCCAGTTCCGTACTGTCGCTGGAACAGCTAGTTTGGGCAGCTGGGCAGCTAGTTTGGAATCAAGGATACTTTGCCGCAATAAAAGATAAACGTCTTGTTCTTTAATAAAGCACTCGTCCGGTTCGCTTTCGTAGCTGCGCAAATAATCTATTTTTGCTTGGGAGGGTTCTTCAGCTAAAAAGGCTACTTGGATACTCTCGCCTTCCTGAAGCGCATCGAATGAGTAGGGGCAATCACGGATAATCTGCTCGTATTCCCCAGCTGTCCTTAAAATAACAGGGACAGGAAAACCAAACGTCTTACTGATTTCAGCCTCTAGTCGTTTGCTAAGTTGTGGTGCCTCGTCCTTGGATTCAAACAAAACATTGCCACTTTGAATATATGTTTTTACTTTTTCCAAGCCCATTGTTTCTAACAGATCTTTTAAATCTGCCATTTTGATCCGGTTATTCTTACCGACATTGATTCCTCGTAACAGTGCAATATAAATGGTCATTTATAAACCTCTCTTTTTTTGATAAACGCCTCACTAAAATTTTACCATTTATTAGTTGATTTAAACTATGAAAATCCACTATCCGCAAGTTTGGGAGGATATTACGAATTGTTCGGAGAAAATTAGATAGATAATAATTTTTTGGAGGGATTTAATTATGGTACCACAAAGAGTTAGCTTGCTTACGATCGGTGCATACGATCTACCGGTTCTTAGGAAATTTTATCAAACATTGGGTTGGGAGGAGACTGAAATAAGCACGGATCAATACGCTGTCTTTAAAACGGCGGGTGTCCTGCTATCGTTATACCCGATTGCCGAGTTAGCAAATGATGCTGGTATTGAATTTAGACATTCTCCTGAGAGCTTTCATGGAGTAACCTTTTCCATTAACGTAGATCAACAAGAGCAAGTTGATACAACAATAGAAATCATTCGTAGCGCAGGGGCAAAGATACTGCCTCGACTATTTCCCCCCCAATATAAGACTAACCAAACGTTTGATTAAAACTGGTTTCAGCCCTTTTAAATAAAGGGTTTTACTCTGTAATCATATAAAAAGTTTGTCGGTAATTGGAGCTACTAAGCCTCCTAGGTACCTTTTTTCCATTAATTTTTACATCCTTCGACCAGCTGCAAACTAATTAAACGTTTAATTATAAACGCAGAATACCCTTCTATAGCAGACTTTTACTCCAAAACACTGTGAAAAGATTGTTGAAACAACTCATCTCAAAAAAACTAACCAAACGTTTGATTAGTTTGCCACGAGGTCATACACAGAAAGGGATCCAGCTTATTATGGAAGAAATTTTTGTCGTCCCCGACGATAATTTTTCTCTAAAAAACGAAGAAACAAGTCGATATTAGGCATTTCTTAGGGAAACACTCAAGCTTCGACATGTTTCCTGATAATTCGTTACTAACCAAACGTTTGATTAGAAACAGGATAAACCCTTTTCACCAAAGGATTTTTTCCCGGGAAATGTAGAAAAGATTGTCGGAATTCGCATAACAAAAAAGCTGGCAGAATCGATTCTGCCAGCTTCAGTCTTAACGCTTTTGTAGTTCTTGCTGCAATAACTTATTAACCACTTGTGGATTGGCTTGACCCTTAGTCGCTTTCATTAATTGCCCTACCAAGAAGCCAACAGCTTTATTTTTTCCATTCTTAAAGTCTTCAACTGATTGTGGATTCGCATCCAAAACCTCTGAAATAACTTTAAGAAGTGTTCCCTCATCGGAAATCTGGACTAGCCCTTTGTCCTTCACAATTTGCTCGGCATCGCCGCCGTTTTCGATTAACTCTTTAAAAACGGTTTTAGCAATTTTCGAAGAAATCGTTCCGTTTTCGATCAACTTAATCATGCTTGCTAGACCTTCTGGAGTTAAGGCAACTTGATGAAGTTCCTTTTGCTCAGCATTTAAGTAGGCGGAAACATCCCCCATGATCCAGTTCGAAGCAAGTTTTGCGTCCGCACCGCCATTAACTGTCGCTTCAAAGAAATCAGCCATTTCTTTCGTAACGGTTAGCACCTTTGCATCGTAAACAGGTAGTCCCAGTTCTTCAATATAACGCTTTTGGCGTTGATCAGGCAGTTCAGGAATTTCTGTACGAATACGTGCTTTCCAGTCCTCATCAATGTACAAATCCATTAAATCCGGCTCAGGGAAGTAGCGATAATCATCCGAACCTTCTTTGACCCTCATCAACAGCGTTGCACCAGTGGCTTCATCAAAGCGGCGTGTTTCCTGATCAATGGTTCCACCAGCTGCTACGACTTCACGTTGACGCTTCTCTTCGAATTCAAGTCCTTTGCGGACAAAATTGAATGAGTTGAGGTTTTTCAATTCCGTCTTCGTTCCGAATTCCTTTTGTCCAACAGGACGGATCGAAATATTTGCATCACAACGGAGTGAGCCCTCTTCCATTTTACAATCCGACACGCCAGTGTATTGGATAATCGATTTTAATTTTTCAAGATACGCGTACGCCTCATCAGGTGTGCGAATATCTGGTTCTGAAACAATCTCAACAAGCGGCGTACCCTGACGGTTGTAATCACATAATGAGTACCCTTTGCCATGGTTCAGCTTACCCGCATCTTCTTCCAAATGGATGCGAGTAATCCCAATGCGCTTCGTATAGCCATTTACCTCAATATCAATCCAGCCATGTTCCCCGATTGGCTTATCAAATTGAGAAATCTGATAGGCTTTGGGATTGTCCGGATAAAAGTAGTTCTTCCGGTCAAACTTGGTATGAGTAGCAACCTCACAATTAATTGCCATCGCTGCCTTAATCCCGAATTCGACCGCCTTTTTATTAAGGACAGGTAATACTCCAGGATAGCCTAGGTCAATGACACTTGTATTCGTATTCGGCTCAGCACCAAAATGATTAGGGCTCGCCGAGAAGATTTTTGAATCTGTTTTTAACTCTACATGGACCTCAAGTCCGATTACTGTTTCAAATTCCATTGTCTTCACCCCCTATAATCCAGGCTTTTGTTTATGATAGTCAGTTGCCTGTTCAAATGAATGTGCTACACGATAGATAGTAGATTCATCAAAATACTTGCCGATGATTTGTAAGCCTAATGGCAATCCGCCTTCAAAGCCGCACGGAACGGAAATTCCAGGTAAACCAGCAAGATTAAGCGGAATGGTTAAAATATCATTAGCATACATCGTTAATGGATCCTCAATATTTTCACCAATTTTAAAAGCTGGTGTTGGCGTTGTTGGTCCGACAATCACATCATAGTTCGCAAAGATATTTTCAAAGTCTTGCTTGATTAAGGTACGAACCTGCTGTGCTTTTTTGTAATAGGCATCATAATAACCTGAACTTAATGCAAACGTACCAAGCATAATGCGGCGCTTTACTTCATCACCGAAGCCTTCTGCACGCGTTTTTTTATATAAATCGATTAACGTTTCAGGATCCTTTGTCCGGTAGCCATAACGGACTCCGTCGAAACGGGCAAGGTTGGCTGATGCCTCTGAGGAAGACAGCAAATAGTACGCGGCCAGCGCATACTTCGAGTGCGGCAAGGACACCTCTTCCCATACGGCACCAAGACCCTCAAGTACCTTTAAGGCATTTAATACAGACTGTCTTACAGATTCGCTGACACCTTCACCAAGATATTCTTTTGGTACAGCGATTTTGAGGCCCTTCACATCACCTGTTAAGGCACTTGCAAAGTTTGGTACATCTACATTGGCTGAGGTTGAATCCATTGGATCAAGTCCGGATATCGCTTGGAGCAGATAGGCATTGTCCTCAACTGTTCTCGTAATTGGCCCAATTTGGTCAAGTGATGAAGCAAAAGCGACGAGACCAAAGCGGGAAACACGGCCATAGGTTGGCTTCATTCCAACGACTCCACAAAAAGAGGCCGGCTGACGGATTGAACCGCCTGTATCAGAACCAAGGGAAAATAGGACTTCTCCTGCTGCTACAGATGCTGCTGAACCGCCTGAAGATCCACCTGGAACCCTCTCAAGATTCCATGGATTGCGTGTTGTTTGAAAGTGGGAATTTTCATTCGAAGATCCCATCGCAAACTCATCCATATTTAACTTCCCAATCGTTACCGTTTCTGCCTGCTGCAGTTTCTGAACAACGGTGGCATCATAAATGGGATCAAAGTTTTCAAGGATTTTACTCGCACAGGTTGTCCGAAGTCCTTTTGTCACTAAGTTATCTTTTAATCCAATTGGCATCCCAAATAGCAAACCTTTTGCCGCATCTGTATGGATCTTGTCGTCTAATGCTTTCGCAGATTGGCGGGCGCGTTCTTCATCTAACGTTAAAAAAGCCTGGACTTTGTCCTCGACTTGTCCAATTCTCTTATAGGATTCATCAACAAGATCGGATACCGTTACTTCCTTTTTCGTAAAAAGCTCATGTAAGTCTGAAACTTTATAATCAAATAAACTCACCCTTATCAATCCTCCTTCCCCATAATCGATGGTACTTTAATCTGTCCATCCTGATATTCAGGCGCATTTTTAAGTACCTCTTCACGCGATAATCCAGGTTTGGATCTATCTTCACGTAAAACATTTTTCATATCTAACACATGGTATGTAGGCTCCACATTTTCCGTATCCAATTCATTTAACTGCTCAGCAAAGGTAATAATTGCATCCAGCTGCTTGGTAAACGTTTCTGTTTCTTCCTCGGTAATGGCCAATCGTGCCAGATTGGCCACATGCTTAACCTGTTCATTTGAAATTCGTGACATATTATAACCCCCAATCCATTTGTCTTGTCATATCAATAATTAAGATGATACCAAACTTTTTTGCTTTACCGCAATGATTCATCATCAGTATTGGCAAGCAAATCGATTTTTGTTCACACTTTTTAAAAATTTCATTCTATTTTTCTCTTAATAATGCAACTATTTTTCTACTTAGCTTGTCACAGACATTCTTGGCAACTTCCCTTATAATGGTCATGGATGGGAGGATTTCAGAATGAAAAAACGTCGACGGAAGAAATTTAAAACCTTTTTCGTATTGTTCATCCTTTTTTGCGCCTTAGCCATGTTCCAAAATTATTTTCAACAACAAGATTCCCCTCTTCTTGTAAAAAATGATCCATTTGCTGATGTAAAAAAATATCATCCCTTAATATATGATGAGTTAGCAAAATATCATCTCGAAAGCCAGACAACAGTAGTAATCGCCTTAATGCAGCAGGAAAGCCGCGGCAAGGGCGGGGATCCGATGCAGGCTTCGGAATCGGCTGGCTTGGCTAGGAATACCATAACAGATCCGAAAAAAAGCATCCAGGTTGGGGTTAAACATTTCCAGCGTGTACTCAATTATGGCAATAAGAAAAAGGTAGATTTCCAGACCATTATCCAGTCTTACAACATGGGCATTGGCTACATTGACTATATTGCAAAACACGGAGGCAAGCATAGTGAGGAGCTCGCAAAGCAATTTTCTCTCCAGCAGGTAAAAGAAAAGCCGGCCATTTATACCTGCGGCGGCAATAAACAAAATTTCCGCTATCCGTACTGCTATGGTGATTTTACTTATAGCACAAAGGTAACGAAAAATATAGAATTGTTAGCAGACAGCGTTCCGGTAACTGGCGGCAAAAAAACCACTAGTGAATCGTTTTGATTCATGTGTGGTTTTTTTATTTACTGTAATGAACATTTCTTTTTACATGCTTCTTTTTTAAATGGGTAAATAGAATAATCAGTTTAATAGGCAGGTAACCAAGTATTCCACCAGCCGTATTTAAAATCAAATCGTCCACATCAAAGCTGCCGAATTCAAATATCAGTTGCAGCAGTTCAAACGTCAAGCTTAAGCAAAAAGTGGCTAGGGTGACGGCACTAAGTTTTTGAAACTTCTTCGCCAGCAATGGTAAGATGAATCCGAACGGCATAAAACCGATAACATTCCCTGCTAAGTTCTCAATCCGAATACTTAAGTTGATATCTGCTAAGAACAGATAAAAATTAATCGTTTTAAATGGGACAAAATTATTTGACCGCCAGTGGTATTCATCATAAGTAAAGTTAAAATGATTGATAATCTCAGATAACGGGATGTATTTAAACAAAATGAATTTTGAAAGAATCGCTAAATATAAACAAAGAATTAGGAATAGGGTCATTTTAAAAATAATTTTCATTCATCACTGCTCCATTTTTTACATATCAGAATAACCATACCATATTTTCAAAAAGTCGTGGGCGCAAAACTGGAATTGGAGGAATTTAGAATGTCTGAGCATGTTTTTCACTTAAAAGCAAACTGGCCGGGATTACGGAATGATGTCGGCGAAATCAAGGCAGGGAATTTAATAACGAAGATCTCTATCCCGCCAGAAATGGATGGACCGGGTGTCGGCACCAATCCAGATGAAATGCTGCTAGGGGCTGCCGCGACTTGCTATATTATCACCCTTGCTGCGATGATGGAACGAACCAGGTTGGTGAAGGAAAGCTTAACGATGGAGTCTGAAGGCATTGTTGATGTAACCAATGGGGTTTTTACTTATAAAAAGATTATTCATCGTCCAAAGCTTGTCCTGAAACCAGGTGCTTCGAAAAAAGATGTTGATATGGCGGTTAGACTCACTAAAAAAGCAGAGACATCCTGCATGATCAGTCGCGCGATTCAGGGAAATGTTGAGTTAGAACTGCAAGCTACGGTGGCAGTAGCCGCAGGCTGAGGGTTAGAGCGTCATTAGGACAGTTAGCGCTCGGGATGGACAACTTTTGTCCTCATGAACAACTCATGAGGACAGTTGGTGTTCTGGATCGATGACTTTTGTCCTTATGAACACCAGCTTGATCCTCTTATGCTTTATCGGTTAAAGATTTTTGCAAAGAACCCCTTGCTCTTTTTGTCTTCCTGCTGGATTGGTTTTGATACCTTGTTGGTAATATAAATATCTTCCTTATCAATGGCGTGATCCATGGCTAACACTAAGCCAATTTCCGAGTCATGCTCTTTATTGGTCACAAGGGTATGTTCAATTTTATATTTCGTGGCCAGTTTTACATATTTCGATAGATTACCATAATCCATATTTCCATTTAAAAAAAGATGTGACTGCGGCTTTTCTTTCATATGCTGCTCCACTTGGGGATATACGTTCGTTTCTGCCACTTGGCTTTTCGTTAGAGCCACGACAATCCGCTCTCTTATCGTTCCTAAGAATTTCCGCCGCTCATCTGGCTTTGTCTCTAGCGGTCCATAGATCCCTTGCTGTAAGACCTCGTCAACGGTTGTCTTTTTCAAACAAATCAACTCCATATAAAGGCTATTATTAACTATGATGATACCCTAAAAAACGTTCCACACCAAAAAGGGTATCTCGATTGTTGAAAAAGTCATTTCGAGAGTAAATCTACCCTCTCGCCAGTAAACTCATCTCATCCGCCAGTTAACTACACCCATCCGCCAGTAACTACACCCATCCGCCAGTAACTACACCCCATCCGCCTGTAACTACACCCCATCCGCCTGTAACTACACCCCATCCGCCTGTAACCCACTAAACCCCATAAAAAAAATCCCTCCCTCCAGCTGGAGAGAAGGATCTGCTGCCGGTCGACCTTAGTTTTTGCTTGTAAACTGTTCTGCCTCGGTTGAACCTTTTAATGCGGTTGTTGATGAGGTTCCGCCTGTAATGACCATGGAGACTTGGTCAAAGTAACCTGTACCTACTTCACGTTGGTGGCGTGTGGCTGTGTAGCCATATTTTTCGCTGTCGAATTCGGCTTGCTGCAATTCGGAATATGCTGCCATGCCGCGCTCTTTATAGCCGCGAGCCAGCTCGAACATGCCATAGTTTAGGGCGTGGAAGCCAGCAAGGGTAACGAATTGGAATTTGTAGCCCATTTTGCCAAGCTCGACTTGGAATTTTGCAATCGTTTCTTGATCGAGTTTCTTTTTCCAGTTGAAAGATGGTGAGCAGTTGTATGCGAGCAACTTGCCTGGGAACTGCTCGTGAATCGCTTCAGCAAACTGTCTTGCTTCCTCAAGATTTGGCTCAGAAGTTTCACACCAAACAAGATCAGCATATGGTGCATACGCCAGCCCGCGAGCGATCGCTTGGTCGATTCCCGCTTTCACACGGAAGAATCCTTCACCTGTGCGTTCACCGGTAATAAACGGGGCATCATTCATGTCAATATCACTGGTAATTAGGTCGGCTGCGTTCGCATCGGTCCGTGCTACCAGTACGGTTGGAACCCCCATAACATCGGCAGCTAGACGTGCGGCAATCAGGTTACGAACCGCAGTTTGTGTTGGCAGCAAAACCTTCCCGCCTAAGTGACCACATTTTTTCTCTGATGAAAGTTGGTCTTCAAAGTGGACACCTGATGCACCGGCTTCAATCATGCCTTTCATTAATTCGAAACAGTTTAATTGACCGCCAAAGCCGGCTTCAGCATCTGCCACAATTGGAGCGAACCAATCGATTGAGTTATCACCTTCGGAATGGTGGATTTGGTCTGCACGCTGTAAGGCTTGGTTAATCTTTTTCACCACATTTGGTACACTGTTTGCTGGGTATAAGCTTTGGTCAGGGTACATGTGTCCTGATAGGTTCGCATCGGCCGCAACTTGCCAGCCGCTTAAGTAGATTGCTTTCAGCCCTGCTTTTACTTGCTGGACTGCCTGATTCCCTGTTAAGGCACCAAGGGCGTTGACATAGTCTTCCTCATTTAATAGTTTCCAAAGTTTTTCAGATCCTTTTCGTGCCAGCGTATGCTCAATATCAATCGACCCACGCAGTTTAATAACATCCTCAGCACTATATGGTCTTGTAATCCCTTTCCAACGGCTATCCATTTCCCAGCTTTCTTGTAATTGCTCTACTCTTGAATCTGTCATTTTCTATTCCTCCTATTAATCTATTAAGTATTTTTTATATCTTGATAACGCTTAATGAGTACTTCCATTTCTCTTTAGATATACTCATACCCTGGCAGGGTTAAAAATTCAGCAAACTCATCCTTTAAGATCAACCGATCAAACAGTTCTACGGCTTCATCGAATCGGCCATTTTCAAATGCCTGTGCCCCAATTTCCTGTTTGATATTTTCTAATTCCTCTTCCTTAAATTGCTCATACATTTCCACTGTGACTTTTCGCCCGTCATTTAGGATACCTTTTGGATGGCGAATCCATTGCCACAGCTGGGCACGAGAAATTTCTGCGGTTGCTGCATCCTCCATCAAGTTGTGAATAGGAGCAGCGCCATTGCCTCTTAGCCACGAAGCCACATACTGAATCCCGACATTTATATTCAAACGAACGCCTTCTTCTGTAATAGTGCCCCCTGGTGACTCAAGTAAATCTTGTGCTGTCACTGTAATTTTCTTCTGTTTACTGGTGTGGATCTGGTTAGCCACCGGCATTTCGCGGTTGAATACCTCCAGGGCAACTGGCACGAGGCCTGGGTGTGCCACCCATGTTCCATCATGACCGTCACGTGCTTCGCGCTCTTTATCGGCTCGAACCTTAGCAAAAGCTTCCTCGTTTGCAGTCGGGTTATTGCGAATTGGAATTTGTGCAGCCATCCCGCCGATTGCCGGTGCCTTGCGGCAGTGACAGGTTTGAATCGTAAGCAACGAATACGAACGCATGAATGGAGCCGTCATCGTGACCTGTGAGCGATCAGGTAAAATGACATCCTTGTGATGACGCAGCTTTTTCAAGTAACTGAAGATATAATCCCATCTGCCGCAATTCAATCCAGCGGAGTGATCTCTTAGCTCAAATAAAATCTCATTCATTTCAAAGGCGCCCATGATGGTTTCCAGTAAGACTGTTGCTTTAATGGTTCCATTCGGAATTCCCAGCTTCTCTTGCGCAAATACAAATACATCATTCCAAAGCCGTGCCTCCAAGTGACTTTCCAGCTTTGGGAGGTAAAAATAGGGACCGGTTCCCCTCGTAAGCAGTTGGTTCACATTATGGAAAAAGTACATCCCAAAATCGAAGAAACTTCCTGAGATAGGCTTGCTATCTAGCAAAATATGTTTTTCTTCTAAATGCAGGCCGCGTGGCCGCACAAACAGTACCGCTGTCTTTTCATTTAGTGCATATTTTTTTCCATTGGCATTTTCATAAGATATCGTCCGATTTACTGCATCTCTTAAATTGATTTGTCCTTCGACGATGTTTTCCCATGTCGGTGAAGTAGCGTCTTCGCAATCAGCCATAAAAACTTTTGCACCCGAGTTCAAAGCGTTAATCACCATTTTTCGATCGGTCGGACCGGTAATTTCGACTCGGCGATCCTGCAGGTCATCCGGAAGAGGAGCAATCGTCCAGTCCCCATTCCGAATATGCTTAGTCTCCGGAAGGAAATCTGGCAATGTACCACTATTCATTTCCGCTTGGCGTTTTTGCCTGTACTGTAACAGTTCCACTCTTCTTCCGCCAAACTTTCGCTCCAGCTCTTCAATAAAATTTAATGCCTCTGGTGTTAAAATCTCTTCGTATTGGGCTTTCACGGCCCCGACCACTTCAATACCTGTTGTTTGCGTCGACATGAATTACATCACCTCTTTGTTATAATACAGAAACTTTCTACGTTTTGTATTATATAACACGCATTTTAAAAATGGAACTACTTTTCTGAAAATTTTATAAAAATAGGTAAATACTCCCTGTCCTCTTTCTCGGAAGGATAAATGTCCATAAAAAAAAGAATGTCAACGGATTGACATTCTTCCTTTATTCTCGCGTTTCTTAACGAAGCGATTCATATAAATGCATAAAATCCCTTTCCCGATGATCACTAGTTAAGAACTCCGGGCTCACGATAGACTTTAATAGTTTTCTCTTTAGCGATGCATTGGCTACTTCCTTCAGAATCCATTTTCGTTTCGAAGAAAGAAAGTTAAGGTAGGCCTCATAGGAATCATCGAACTGCTGCTCGAGCTGCTCGCGGATTTTTCTGGCCAGAGTTGGACTGGCCCCTCCTGTTGAGATGGCAATACTCAAATGTCCGCGTTGAACGTGGGCAGGGACATGGAAAGTGGAGCCATCTGGATCATCGGCAATCGTTACAAGTTGGTGAGCATTAACCGATTTCCGAATCGACTGATTGATCTCACGATTATTGGTGGCTGCAAAAATAAGGAATGCATCAGCAATGTCACTGTCTGTAAAAGACTTTTGTTTCCACGTGATTCTTCCGTCCCGACTAAGCCTTTGAATTTCTTCTGTTGCCTCCGGACTGACGACGACGATTTCTGCACCGGTATCAAGCAAGCCTGTCACCTTCCGCTCGGCTACGTTCCCGCCTCCTATAACAACGACTCTTTTCCCTTCTAACCTTAGCATAACTGGATAGCCTGCATTCATTCTTTACACTTCCTCAATGGGCAGGGCTACTAAATAGTCCACTAAAGCTTCCTTGGTTGGATGTGCAGGCTGGCCATGTGAAGGAATGCCTGCACTTTCAACAGCCGCCTCCGTTTGTTTGCCCATGCTGATCACTTGCAGCCCTTTCAACAGATCAGTGGTATCCAAATCACAGTCATTTAACGCTTTTACAAACAATTCAACCGAAGCACTGCTTGGAAATACCATCGTGTTCAGGTTAGCTTCATCCAACATTCTTTTAAAAAGAGGCAGGAACTGCTGATCCAGTTCTTTCTTGCTGGTCACCATGATATCCGCTGAATCATATTCTCTTTTCAAAAGGCAATTATCTCCGACAATGAGCAAAACCTCGGAATCTTGCATCTCATCCGCATGGTCAGCCAAAAATCCACGCTTCCTAAGCGCCTTTATCGATTTAATGGAAGCACCATAAAAGGCAGCACGAATGGTTCGAATATCGATGTCATGCTCCATTATCGCCGTAAAAAATTCATCGACACTTTCTGGTGAGGTAAAGAGAATGTTTTCATAGGAAGCCACCTTCGTTAGATCAATCGGCAGCATGTTTTTTTTCCATTTTGGAAATTCAATCACGTCTGCTCCCTGATCGATTAATGCTTTTGCTAATTCACTAGAGCCTTCACTCGTACGGGCCAGCAGAATTTGTCGTCCATATAGAGGCAATTTCTCGAACCAACTGATTTTTTCACGAAGGGAGATGACGTTACCAACTAAAATAATTGACGGGTTGCTAAACTTGGCCTCCAAGACCTTTTCTGAAATATCCGCAAGCGTCCCTTGCAAGGTTTTTTGACGGCCAAATGTACCCCATTGAATCAAAATAACAGGTGTCGACGATGGTTTACCGTAGTTGATGAGATTTTCGCAAATAAACGGTAAATTGCTGACTCCCATATAAAATGCAATCGTATCGACACCACGGGCCAATCCTTCCCAGTCTAGCACAGGTTTGCCCTCTTTCGATTTATCATGGGCGGTAACCACTGCAAATGATTCTGCATATTCACGGTGAGTAACAGGAATTCCTGCATAAAGCGGGGCTGCTATCCCCGATGTAATACCAGGAACAATTTCAAATGGAATTTGATGTTCGGCAAGGGCGGCTGCTTCTTCACCAACTCTGCCAAAAACGCCAGGATCTCCTCCTTTTAAGCGGACAACCCGCTTTCCTTCAAGCGCCTTCTCCACCAAAAGTTCATTGATATTCCCTTGGCGTATAATGTGGCGATTAGGTAATTTACCGCAGTAGATCAACTCACAATCGGCCGGAGCAAACTCCAATAATTTGGGATTGGCAAGCCGATCATATAAAATGACTTCGGCATGCTTAATGGCCTCCATGCCTTTGATGGTGATTAATCGTATGTCCCCGGGTCCTGCTCCCACTAAAAATACTTTTCCTGTCTTCATCCTGCAGCAATCCTTCCCATTTCCTACTTATCTGATAATAAACACGATATCATCCACTAATTCTACCTTAAATGTCCGCACTTGACCTTCATCCGGTGCCTGTACTTTACCATCTTTTAATGATATTTTCCAATCATAAACGGGGCAATATACATATTCTCCACTTACAAGCCCTTCAGAAAGAACCCCGCCTTTTGGATGCGGACTACGATCTTCAATCGCGTAAACCTCTCCGTTTGTTAATTTAAATAACGCAATATCCGTGGCATCGATTTTAAGCGAATAGCCAGACCTAACTTTTATTTTGGAATAGTTTGCAACTGGAATTCGTGTTATAGTTTGAAGCATATTGAATCACTCCCCAACCTTGATGGTGTGTTTTGTATAATATTTATCTTGAATTTCATCACTTTGAATCGCTTCATTCCAAGGCTCGATATACTTTTTCAATGTTTTATCCATGCGCTCGTTCAAGGCTTTCCTTGTTTCCTCGTTGGCAAGAACTTCTCTCACATGGTCCAGGCCTACACGTTCTACCCATTTAGAAGTACGCTCCAAATAATGAGCTGTTTCACGGTAGTATTGCAGGTAGGCACCTGTCATTTCCATCACTTCGTCCTGTGTTTTCACAATACATAAAAGGTCTCCGGCTCGGAGGTCGACCCCGCCATTACCAGCCACATAAATCTCCCAACCGCCATCAATGCCGACAAATCCAATGTCTTTGATGCCTGCTTCAGAGCAGTTTCTCGGGCAGGCAGACACACCCATTTTTACTTTATGCGGTGTATCGAGGCGTTCAAATTTCTTTTCTAGTTCAATCCCGAGTGCCATTGAATCTTGTGTACCATAGCGGCAGAATTGTGCGCCGACGCAAGTTTTCACCGTACGAAGTGTTTTTCCATATGCATAACCAGATGGCATATCTAGCTCTTCCCACATAGCTGGCAGGTCTTCTTTTTTCACCCCGAACAAGCCAATTCGCTGTCCGCCTGTTAATTTCACAAGCGGAACCTCATACTTTTCGGCAACCTCGGCGATCTTTTTCAAATCAGCGGCAGTTGTTACCCCACCGTACATTCTTGGGACAACTGAGTAAGTCCCATCTTTTTGAATATTTGCATGCATTTTTTCATTTACGAGACGAGAGTCACGGTCATCTTTGTATTCATCCATGTGAATCATCCCGAGGTAGTAGTTGATGGCCGGACGGCATTTGGTACAACCTTCCTCATTGTTCCACTCAAGTACATTCATGACTTCTTTCACACTTGTTAAGCCCTTTTCTTTAATTTCGGCCACTACTTCATCACGGCTTAGGATTGTGCACCCACAAAGGCTAGTTTTTTGTGCTGCTGCTTCATCAAATTGGTCCCCAAGTGTGTGAACGAGAATATTGCTTACCATCGGTTTACAACGTCCGCAGGAACGGCCGGCGTTCGTACAATGGCTCACTTGATCTAATGTTGTTAACCCTTGTGTTTTAATGGCTTCAACAATGGCGCCTTTTGTACCCCCATTACAGCCGCACACTAATTCATCATTCGGCATCGAAGCGACATCGTCAGTGCCGCCTTCTGCACTGCATTCTGTATGGAAGATTGACACTCCGCTGATGTCTTCTTTTTTAGTCAGCATCCGATATAATCTAGTACTATCTTTTGTGTCACCATAAAGGACAATCCCTACGATAAGGTTGTTTCTAGTTAACACTCGTTTATAGAGACCTTCGTACTCATTGTAGATCATAATAGATTTGGTAGTACCATCTTTAAAGATTTCTCCTGCAGAGAAGAGAGAAACGCCAGCAACCTTTAACTGGGTACCTGTAACAGAACCTTCATATGGATTCGTATCGATTCCGCAAATGCGGCTGGCAAGGATTTTTCCTTGTTCATATAAAGGGGCAACCAAACCATAGACAATCTCCCGGTGCTCCGCACATTCTCCAACTGCATATACATGCGGGACACTTGTTTCCATGAAGTCATTAACGACAATGCCTCGATTCACATAGATACCGCTGGTTTTAGCCACTTCCGTATTTGACTTAATCCCAATCGCCATAACAACCAAGTCAGCATCCACTTGTGAGCCATCTTTAAAGCAGATACCCGTCACACGTTCGTCGCCAAGAATTTCAACCGTTTCTTTTTCCATTAAGAAGTTCATACCTTGTGCTTCTAGTTCCGCTTTTAGTAAAGAGGAAGCAACCGAATCGAGCTGGCGCTCCATTAGATGCGGCATGAGATGGACGACATCGACTGTCATCCCTAAGTTCAGCAGGCCTCTTGCAGCTTCCAGTCCGAGGAGCCCGCCGCCGATGACAACAGCCTTTTTATAGTGTTCTGCTGATTTGATCATCATTTCACAATCATGGATGTCTCGAAACCCTGTCACACCTTTTTTATCTGCCCCGGGGATCGGAAGAATGAAAGATTTCGAGCCAGTAGCGATAATCAAATCATCATATTTGACTTCCCTGCCAAGATCACTAACAACACGTTTGTTCTCCACATCAATCTTAACTACTGCTTCACCCATAAATAATTGAATATTGTTTTCTGTATACCAATCTAGGGGGGTAATGATGATATCTTCAAAGTTTGTATCCCCTTGAAGGATATTTGATAGTTTAATCCGATTGTAGTTTGGATACGGCTCTTGGCCAAAAATAGTTATCTCAAAGGGTTCAGTTGATGCTTTTAGAATTTCTTCAATCGTTCTAATGCCTGCCATCCCGTTCCCAATAATCACTAGTTTTTTCATTTTTGGATCGCTCCTTATATATTAAATCATAATTATTAAGGTTTTCTTTATAGTTAAATTGTAAATGCTAGAGTTCATAAAAATTGTGAAGTACGTCACTTTCCAACACAATATGTGAATGATTTCACATTTTTGTCATAGTATCGGTCCAAACAAAAAAATAGCATACCAATGTATGCTATTTTCGCCTAAACTACCTTTTTTTCTGTTTTTTGTAATGGAAATGGTTTAATCAATCCAATTATAACCGGAACCAGTACACCAATGACTGCAACCGGTACAAGCTCCCATAGTTCCAAAGGCGGTGTTATCAGTAAACCTGAGGTGTGAATCAGATACAAAACAAGAAAGTAAACAGCACTGCCGACAAATCCTGCAATCCGACTGTCTTTTCTAATCAATAAATAGGCCAACGGGATCAATAATAATGTTATTGGAACATAGGAGGTTGGATACCCAACCGTGGCAAAAATGGCTTTTCCAACAAATCGTAACAGGATATAAAGAGACGCCGCCATCACAGGGATTGTATAATCGCGACAATAGCGAATGATTAAAATCGTGAGGAGAGCAACCATTAGGACGGAATAAATCGGATAGACCCATTCAGGAATGCCTCCAAAAATCTGTGAAGCAGGATCAGAGATTAATTCCAGGATTTCCTTTGAGGCAATCGAGTTTCCGTGAATGTATTGATCATAAGAAATCGCTCCGTTCTCCTGCTGCATGTTCGGGAACATCAAGCATTCAAGGAGATACATGGCAAACCAAGTATGAAGTGACTTCCATGACGGTTGAATTTCTTTCGTATGCAAAAAGTACCCGCGCCATACTCCAAAAATCATTATATCTGTCCCGATATAATAAATAAAATGGGTGGGGCTCCAGGTGGTTAAATCAATTCCAAATGCAATATGGTACGTAAAATCTAAGGGAATTCCAATAAGGAATAAAATGTATCCGATCGTAATTAAATTTCTAGAAAACCGGTCCATATATTGCGGACGCCGCCACTCTTGAAATAACAAAAAGGCCCCTAAGATAAATCCAATGGTATTGACAATATGGGGAATCGAATATTCCTCAAACAAATATTTAAAATGATAAGAAGCATCCCATGCCGACCCAATGAATTTCAACAGAAAGGCAAGTACCCACAAACGGTAATATTTCAACGATATCATCTCCCCTCTTTTGCTTATCCAAGCAAATCGAAAATATCTCCAAAGATGGCGATAAGGATATAATTTATGGCTAAAGCAATCGCAAACGTAATTCCCGCAACCCGAACAGGTTTCTGTCGAAATAATTTATAGATAAATACAATACCTGCGGAGACAACAAAAATATTACAAATTAAAAATGTCCAAAGTAAACTTTCACTATGTTCCACTGTTGTGACGTGTAATAGGTATAATGGAATCAATTTTACAATCCTCCACACTTTTACTTCCTAACTGCCTTTTCTCTATATTATCATTATTTTTAATATATGGGACTTTTTAATTACATAAAATTCTTGCATTGGTTGAATTAGGTAATGTATTTTTAAAAAGTAGGCTGTGCTATACTTGCATATTGATTTCCGCTTTCAATCAACATTGCTAAAATATCAACAATAACCATTAACACAGCCAAAAAGTAAGAGTGTCTATGATTGGGGGATATTCCACTGAAAAAATCCATACTAGTTAGCATCCTATTTTACACGTTGCTTTTATCTGCTTGTAATCCAATTAGAGTCCCAAAGTCAAGTATGGACCATAATATGAGTGCCACTCCAACTGGTGTCATTCCTACAAAGTCTGAATGGAAGATCCAGGATTATCCGAAGGCAAATGAGGAAATTCCGATTTCACTCCTCATTAAGGATAAATCTAATAAACCGATTCAATCATTCGATACGGTTCATGAGAAAAAAATGCATTTATTTATTGTAAGTAAGGATTTAGCTTATTTTTCTCACATCCATCCAAATTATAAGGGAAATGGCGAATTTAACTTTACCACGAACTTCCCCACAGGCGGAGAGTATAAGCTTATCTCTGAATTCACGCCCAAGGGTGGAGGAGACCCTAGTGTTGAAAGTCATTGGGTCCGGATTGAAGGAAAAACGGCAGCTCCAAATCCGCTCATCCCAGACCAGAAGCTTACGAAAGTAGAGGATGGAAAAAAAGTGACGCTCACTTTTGACCATATGATGGCCGGAATGACGGTTCATCTGAACTTTACAATTAGTGATGCAACAAGCAATCAACCCATTAAAAATCTGCAGCCCTTTTTAGGAGCCATGGGACACGCGGTCGCGATTAGTGGTGATGCTGAAAAGTATTTGCACATCCATCCGATGACAACTGATGGGAGTGGTCCAAAGGTAACCTTTATGACCATTTTTCCTGAAAAAGGGCTCTACAAGGTATGGGGCCAATTTCAGCACAATGGCAAAGTATTTACCGTCCCGTTTGTGATTAACGTACCAGAATAAAAACAAACCCCTTCTTGGCTTAAGAAGGGGTTTTGGCTTTTATCATTAATACATTTCAGAGGTTGTTTTAGCCTGCATATGAAGCAGTAAGTAGTCAGGACCGCCTGCTTTCGAGTCAGTACCGGACATATTGAAGCCGCCGAATGGCTGATAGCCAACGATAGCCCCTGTACATGAACGGTTGAAGTACAGGTTACCAACATGGAAGTCTTCACGTGCTTGTTCAAGGTGCTCACGGTTAGTCGTGATAACAGCACCAGTTAAACCATACTCGGTGTTGTTTGCAATTTCAATTGCATCGGTGAAATCCTTTGCTTTGGTAAAACCAACAACTGGACCAAAGATTTCTTCCTGCATGATGCGTGCATCTGGAGCAAGGTCCGCAATAACGGTTGGTTTGATGAAGTAACCTTTCGAATTATCTCCTTCGCCGCCAGCCATTAACTTACCTTCGCTCTTACCAATTTCAATATATTCCATGATCTTTTTGAACGCATTATTGTCGTTTACTGGACCCATGAATGTTGCTTGTTCTGTAGGATCGCCGATCGTTAGCTCATTGGTTAATTCTACAACGCGATTCAGTACTTGATCGTAAACATCTTCTACGATGACTGCGCGTGAACATGCAGAACATTTTTGACCTGAGAAGCCAAATGCACCTGCAACGATGGATTGTGCCGCAAGCTCCAGATCTGCTTCACTGTCAACCACAATCGTATCTTTTCCGCCCATTTCGGCGATTAAACGCTTCATCCATACTTGTCCTGGGTTTACTTTGGAAGAACGGTCGAAAATGCGAAGTCCAACATCACGTGATCCCGTAAAGCTGATAAAGCGAGTATCTTTGTGGTCAACTAAATAGTCGCCAACTTCAGCACCACTACCTGGTACAAAGTTTAGAACACCCTTAGGAAGACCTGCTTCTTCCATGACTTCCACAAACTTCGCAGCAACAACTGGTGTAGTGGAAGCTGGTTTTAATAGAACGGTATTCCCAGCTACAATCGCTGCAACTGTCGTACCAGCCATAATCGCTAATGGGAAGTTCCAAGGTGAAATAATAATCCCAACGCCTAGTGGAATATAATTGTAACGATTAAATTCGTTCGGACGGCTATTTACTGGAACACCATCTTTAAGGGCCAGCATTTGGCGTCCATAATATTCAAGGAAGTCAATCGCTTCTGCTGTATCTGCATCCGCTTCTTTCCATGGCTTACCTGCTTCTTTTGTTAGAAGGGCAGAAAACTCATGTTTGCGGCGGCGAATAATCGTTGCTGCTTTAAAAAGCACATCCGCGCGAACTTCTGCTTTAGTTTTTTTCCAAGTTTTAAAGGCTTCAACTGCTGCCTGCATTGCTTTTTCAGCTAGATCTTGGCTCGCTTTTGAAACGCTACCAATGACTTCTTTCGTATTGGAAGGATTATAGGAAACGATTTTATCCTCAGTTTTAATTCTTTCTCCACCAATAACTAGGTCGTAATCCTGACCTAAATAACCTTCGACTGTTTTTAACGCCTTTAGATAGGCCTGACGGTTTTCCTCAATCGTAAAATCTGTAAATGGTTCGTGTTTGTAAGGTTGTACCATATCTTAAACCTCCTATGTATTAAAAACGTTTTCACTCCACTGTACATTCTAACATGTTTTAATTCCGTGTCGCAATGATTTGGAGAATTGAAAAAAGACCCAGTATAAACTGGATCTTATTGATAAATATGGACAAATGGTTCTTCTTCATTCGCTTTGCGGACGATCAAGGCTTCAGGTCCGTCTACAGACGTCACACTGACCGAAACGGATAAATACTTAGGAAAATGTTCCATTACAAGCCCAGTTACATACTGGGTAAAACCAATTCCTTCCGTTTTTCCGTAAAATTGGATTGGGATATTAATATTCAAATCCTGCAGTTGATCTCCAATGTAGAAGGCTCTGCCGATTACACCATTATAGTTAGGAAAGTACTCTTCTACATCCTGCTTAAAGTTTAAAAATGCAGTCAAATCATCACGGTGAGCATCCTTTGCTTCGGTGGATGGGAATAGAAAGTACTTTTCATCGACCTTTTCCCAACTATTTAAAGTAGCACTGCCTTGGTCTGCAGTGGAATAGCTAATGAAATTACCAGGAACAACAGATGATTTACTCGCCTGTTCAAACAAAGCAATCGTAATCGGAACATTCTTTAAGTTTTTCATGTTCCTCATACGCTTTACTACTTCTGTGGCAATTTTCTTCCCTTCCCTGACCACTTCTGAATGAGGGACATCTTTCTCAAAGGTATCTCCACCTGCCGTTTTTTTGTAGTAATAAACAGAATTTAAGGCAAGACCAATCGTCACACCACCGAGCGTTACATTGCCTTTATCATTTTTGATTAAGTAGTCATGCTCTAAAATATGCGCCAGATAAATCGGCGAACTCGGTTCCCCTTTTTTCCCCGTATCAACAGGGTTTAGTCCGATGTTTTCAGCCTCTTTTAGTCCTTCATCCTTTAATTGCGATTTTGTAAATTTACGGTTTAACCAAAGTCTAATCGTCTTTTCCTTGATTTCCTGTCCTTCACGGAACAAATACTTTTCCGTATCAAACGTATTTTGGGCAATTCGCATTAAGCCCATTTCAAACTCGTTTAAGTCATATCTTGTATTAATATTATTAACAACCAATCCGCGTGCTTCCCCTGGTTCAAATGGCAAAATTGTCCGATAATAACTATCTGAAATATTATACTTTGGAATAATTGCCTTCCCTTTTACTTTCTCCTTCGTTTGCACCACTTCATTTTGCTTCTGAAAATTAGGTGCACAGGCACTTAGCAAAAAGACAAGGGAGAGAGCGAACAATGAGAGTCTTCTCACGTCGATACACCTCTTATTTATTTAATTCAGCTAGGAGCTTCTCCTCGTCCCAGACTTCGATTCCTAGATCTTGGGCTTTGGTTAATTTTGAACCTGCATCCTCGCCTGCAATGACCAGATGTGTTTTTTTGCTGACACTGCCAGCGACATTTCCGCCCAGCGCTTCAATTTTATCTTTGGCTTCATTTCTGGATAATCGTTCGAGTTTTCCAGTGAGAACCACGGTCTTTCCTGCAAAAATGGAGTCGGACTCTTCAGCAGCAACAGGTCTAATGCCCTTATATTCCATATTGACGCCTGCTGCGGCTAATTCGTTGATTAACTCCACGGCTTCTTCTTTTTCAAAATAGGCAACAATTGAATCCGCCATTTTATCACCGATTTCATTAATGGCAAGTAAATCATCCTTGGTTGCGCGTGAGAGTTTGTCCATGGACCCAAATTGCTGCGCTAACGTCTTTGCTGCTTTAGCCCCCACATGGCGAATCCCTAATCCAAATAAAAGCTTTTCTAGAGAATTGTCTTTTGAAATCTCAATCGCTTTGATCAGATTAGTTGCTGATTTCTCACCCATTCTTTCTAAGGCTAAAAGCTGTTCACGAGTCAGTTTATAAATGTCAGCGACATCCTCAATTAATTTTTCAGCAAAAAGCTGGCTAATTACTTTTTCCCCTAGGCCTTCGATATTCATCGCGACTCTTGAAACAAAATGAATCAGGCCTTCACGAAGTTGTGCTGGGCATTTTGGGTTGATACAGCGTAAGGCCACTTCGCCTTCCAAACGAACCAGTTCGCTTTCACACTCAGGACAATGCGTTGGCATGTGGAATTCCACTTCTTCTCCTGTCCGCTGCTCAGCTAAGACATTGACCACCTCAGGGATAATATCACCTGCTTTTTTGACAACGACTTTATCACCCAGCTTAATATCCTTTTCTCTGATTAAATCTTCATTGTGTAAAGAGGCACGTTGGACTGTTGTCCCTGCCACTTTGACCGGCTCAAGAATCGCCGTTGGGGTTATGACACCGGTTCGGCCTACGCTTAACTCGATATCCATAAGGGTTGTGACCACTTCTTCCGCCGGGAACTTATAGGCAATCGCCCAGCGTGGACTTTTTGCTGTTGTTCCGAGTGCTGCCTGATGGGTATAGGAATCGATCTTAATGACGATCCCATCAATTTCATACGGAAGATTCGGGCGCTTATCAACCCAGCTATGGACATATTCAATCACTTCATCAATGGTTGCACAGCTTCTCCGCTCCTGATTCGTTTTAAAACCGAGGCGATCCAAAAAATCAAGACCTTCACTATGAGAATCGATACCGCTGTTTTCACTTAGATTCCCGATTCCATATAAAAAGACATCGAGTTTTCTTGATGAGGCAATTTTCGGGTCTAATTGCCGCAGCGACCCTGCCGCAGCGTTTCTTGGGTTAGCAAACAATTCCTCGCCGCGTTCTTCTCGTGCCTGATTCAAGGCCTCAAACGAACGTTTTGGCATATAGGCTTCCCCGCGGACCTCCATCGTCACATTTTCACGCAGACGGAGTGGGACTGATTTAATGGTTTTTAGATTAGCCGTTATATCTTCACCAATCGTTCCATCCCCACGTGTCGCTCCTTGGACAAAAAGTCCATCTTCGTACCGCAAAGAGACAGCAAGGCCGTCTATTTTTAACTCGCAAACATATGAAAAATCATCACCGACACCTTGACGGATGCGGCGGTCAAAATCTCTTAAGTCTTGTTCATTAAAGGCATTGCCAAGACTAAGCATCGGCGTCCGGTGCTCCACCTTTTCAAACACATCAAGTACGGCACCGCCCACCCTGACTGAAGGAGAATCTGCTGTTTTTAATTGCGGGAACTTTTCCTCAAGCTCCAATAACTCTTGCATAAGCTTGTCATATTCAGCATCCGGTACAGATGGTTTATCTAACACATAATACTCATAGCCATAGTGATTTAACAGGCTCTTGATTTCGATAATTCTCTTTTCAGCACTTTGAAGGTCCATATATCCAGTCCTTTCTAAAAGGATTTTCATGAACCGCTCCCAAGCGGCTCATGAAATTTTGCTAATTCTAAGCTTTCGTGATCGGAGCAAATTTGGCTAACAGGCGTTTAATTCCAACCGGGCTTGGAAACGCGATATCGAGTTCGGTTCCTTCTCCTTGGCCTTTGACGCTCACAACGGTTCCGGTTCCCCATTTCCCATGCTGAGCTTTATCGCCGACCTTCCAGCCGATTTCATCTCCAGCAGCAGCTGCTGAAACTGGGCGCATAACTGGTTTTCTCGCTGAAGCCGGTGTACTAAAGGACGTTTTCGGTGTTCCGAATGTGGAGGCTCGAGCAGAGCCAAATGATTTACCAGTCGTTGATCCAAATGGTGAGTTCATTTTTTTCTCTGCCGGTTCAACACCTTCAATCAGGTCAGCCGGGATCTCACTTATAAAGCGGGACGGAGGGTTCATATTCGTTCTTCCAAACAATGTCCGCATTTGTGCATTGGTCAAGAACAGCGTTTGCTCCGCTCTTGTAATGCCCACATAGGCAAGACGGCGCTCTTCTTCCATTTCTACTTCTTCCATCAATGAACGGCTATGCGGGAAGACGCCTTCCTCCATTCCAATTAAGAAAACAACCGGGAATTCCAAGCCTTTCGCCGAATGCAACGTCATCAGGGTAATCGAATCAACCTTCTCCTGGGTCTCTTCATCAAGTGCATCAATGTCAGCTACAAGGGCTAAATCAGTTAAAAAGGCTACTAGACTCTTATCTTCGCTCGAATCCTCAAAGCTTTTTGTCACCGATAATAATTCTTCAAGGTTCTCGAGGCGGCTTTGGGCTTCAAGCGATTTTTCCGCTTTAAGCATTTCACGGTACCCCGTTTTATCTAGCACTTCTTCAACGAGTTCTGTCACAGATAGATACTCTTGCATATTGGTATAATTACCAATTAAATCGCGAAATTCTCGCGCGGCTTTCGTGATTTTCGGACTTAATCCTAACAGTTCTACGGACTCAAGCGCTTGGAAAAGAGATAAATCATGCATGTCTGCAAAATTGGCAATTTTATCAACGGAACTTGAACCAATCCCGCGTTTTGGCACATTAATGATCCGGCGCAAACTAATATCATCATCAGGATTTGAGATTAAGCGTAAATAAGCAAGCATGTCCTTGATTTCTTTCCTGTCATAGAACTTTGTCCCGCCGACGATGGAGTATTCGATGTTCGATTTAAGGAGCACTTCCTCCATCACACGGGACTGAGCGTTCGTGCGATAAAGAATAGCAATGTCCGTTAATTTATATTGATTATTACGAGTAATCTCTTTAATTTTTCCAGCAACGAATTGCGCTTCGCTTTGCTCGCTGTCAGCACGGTAATAAACCAGCTTGTTTCCCTCTGGGTTTTCTGTCCAAAGATTCTTCGCTTTTCGGTTCATATTGTTTTCGATCACCTTGTTTGCTGCTAAAAGAATCCTTTTTGTAGAGCGGTAGTTTTGCTCTAGTAAAATAACTGTTGCATTTGGATAGTCTTTTTCGAACGAAAGGATATTGGCGATATCCGCTCCGCGCCATCGATAAATGGATTGGTCCGAATCCCCTACCACGCATAAATTTTTAAAACGACTTGCCAACTGCTTAACTAATAGATATTGGGCTTTGTTCGTATCCTGATACTCATCCACATGAATATATTGAAATTTGCGCTGATAATATTCGAGAACATCCGGAACCCGTTTAAATAATTGGATCGTCATCATAATCAGGTCATCAAAGTCCAATGCCTGATTTTTACGTAAACGCTTCTGGTATTCCTCGTACACATTGCCGACGACATCTTCAAAATAGCCCCCGCCTGTTTTCTTATACTCTTCAGGATCAATCAACTCATTTTTAGCGGAACTGATTGCCCCTAAGATGGCACGGGGATCAAATTTTTTCGGATCAATATTTTTTTCTTTTAGAATGGTTTTCACTACAGATTGCTGATCGGTTGAATCAAGAATCGTAAAATTTCGGTTAAAACCGATCCGGTCGATATCTCTGCGTAAAATTCTTACACACATCGAGTGAAAAGTGGAAATCCAAATTTCTTCAGCTACTCCGCCCATCATTTTCCCAATCCGTTCTCTCATCTCGCGAGCGGCTTTATTTGTAAATGTAATCGCCAAAATATTATAAGGATTAACCCGTTTCTCTACGATTAAATAGCCAATTCGATGTGTAAGCACCCTTGTTTTACCACTTCCGGCTCCGGCCATTAGTAACAGTGGTCCATCGGTTGTTTTAACAGCACTTTGCTGCTCTGGATTCAGTCCGTTTAATAGCTTATCACTTAAATATTGCATATTATCCACCACCATCACAAACATTTGTTCTTATTTTTATCTTATCGTTTTTCTTCTTTATAAGCAATGATCTATCGATTGATCTTTATAGTTTCTAATGCTAGATCAAAATTTTCGTAAATAACGTTTCCGACCACAATGACATCTGCGTGCTTGGCCATTTCTTGAGCCTGTTCGATTGTTGAAATTCCACCGCCATAAAAAAGGACCGTTTTATCAAGTGCCTTTTTCACGTCCGCAATTAAGTTAACATCCCCATATTTACCGCTGTATTCAATATAAAATATGGGCAGGTGAAACATTTTTTCCGCCATAACCGCGTAGGCAGTTACCTCTTCACTTGTTAAGGTTGTATTTGCATTTGTCAGTTTTGCAGCTTTGCAGTCCTCGTTCAAGATGCAGTAGCCCTCCATGACAATTTCTTCCCAATCCATGATTTCACCAAATTCTCTAACTGCATGGTGGTGAAGTCCGGTAATCCATTTGGTATCGCTGCTGTTTAAAATGGTGGGAATAAAGTAAAGATCGAACCCTGGTGTAACGGTCTCAATGGTTGAAACTTCAAGGACACACGGTACCGAGAATCTACGAATTCTCGCCATTAAATCGAGGACGTTTTCTAGTGTAATCCCATCTGTGCCCCCCACCATTATTGCATCCGTGCCGGACTCACAGATTTTTTCTAAATGTTCATCCGATAGTTCTTTATTTGGGTCGAGTTTGAACACATGCCGCCACTCGCGAAAATCATACATCAAAAAGATCCTCCCACATCATTAATTCCATTACACCATTATAGCACTAGCCGATTCGATAAAAAAGAAAACACTAAATCTAAATTTTAACAGAAATGCTTTGTTAAACTTGCCTGTTGATTGGAACAAAAGAAGCTGGGCTTTCCGAGGGCTGCCAGCGAGCCTCCTCGAGCTTTGCTCCAGGCGGGGTCTCTCGCAGGACATTGATTAAGCTCCGTCGAATCAACACAGCACGAAGGAAATGCGATAGCATTTTCGAGGATCTCGCGCCTTCCGTTCCATTCAACAGGATGCCAAAATCAACAATAAGCATTAACATAACAATCAGAAAAAAAAAAACCGAAGAGCTGCTCTTCGGCTTGTTTATTCCTGTTCTGTTAAAGTCTTGTCATTCTTGATTCGCTCTAATACCATTTCATACGTATCGTTTCCATAATTCAAACAACGTTTCACCCGTGAAATGGTAGCTGTGCTTGCTCCGGTTTCCGTTTCAATTTTGTGATACGTATTTCCCTCGCGAAGCATTCTTGCTACATCAAGACGTTGTGCTAGTGATTGGATTTCATTAATCGTACATAAATCATCAAAGAATCGATAACATTCTTCAAGATCTTTTAATGAAAGAACTGATTGAAATAACTGATCAAGTTCTTTTCCCCGTAATTTATTAATTTGCATATTCTTTAACCCCTTTAGTTGTTAAAATGTCTATTTAGTTCAGATCAAGCGAGACGCTCTTCTGGAGGCCTGGATTGGTTGGAACCACATTAATCCATGTTTTACCTTGTACGAGTGGAACTTCTTCGCCGTTTTTGACTGGAACAATTTCGCCGTTCTTATTCTTCCATTCCACTTGGTTGACCTTACCCTTTTGAAGGAGATACGCCTTGCCGCCAGACTCAAAATCAATTTCGCGGCGCCCATAGGAATCGATAAACTGATGCTTAGCCTCGATAATAAAAATATTATCAACTAACACAGGCGCTTTGGTATCTAAGTCAACGGTTTGCTCATCGCCTGAAAAACGCTTATATTTGCCTGTTGCTGTATCAAAATCAAATCTAGAGTTGGAAATTCCGCCCTTTGAATAGGTAATCTTAACAGATTTCGAAGGGGCGCCTGGAATATTCTTACTCTCTTCCTCTGTCATAAACTTAAATGGTGCAGGACCTTTTGCCATTGAATATTTCTTCTGCTTTGCACCTTTTAAAATATTTTCATACGTAATATAGGAGTTATGGGGTGCTTTCCGGGTCTTAGAACGTTTAAATAGCGTACCATCATAGACCATTCCATTTAAATTATCGATATAGTTACTATTAAGGAGTTTCTTTGCTTCCGGGCTATAGCCGTGGGCAATGTAAAGGGCGTTAAGTCCCTTTGCCAAGAAAATATAATAATCACGTGCACTCCTTACCGGACCAATTTTTTCCGGTTTTTCACTTTGAAAAACGGCTAGAAAGCGTGTAATATCCCCTTCAGCAAGTATTTCATAGATGAGATCCGCTTTATTGAGGCCTGATTGCGGTCTTGCTTTTGGGTGATTATTAATCATTACTGCAACAGCTCTAGTATCTGTACTTGCTTTTGACCCCACCCCTGTTAATGGGTAAAAATAAGGGTCCACTGGTTTCTCTGCTGGTGGTTTAGGCGCTGCTGGTGTCACCGGTTTTTCCTCTTTAACAGGTTCCGTTACCTTTTCCTTATTACTACATCCAGAAAGCAGTAACAGGAAAACTAACATGAAAACAGCCCATTTTTTCATTTTCATGATCACCCCTATTTACTTTCTAACTCTTTCACGCTTTAATCCTTTACTCACATACAGTTTAACGCATTATTGACGGAAAGAGTACTGTTTTATTCATAACATCGTACATTCCCTGTGGCGTTATCCGAATATAAGGCAAATGTGTCGCAGAAAAGAAGGCAAGACTGTAGATTGGATCAGCAAATGTGTAACCCCGCTCTCTTAACTCACTAAGCAACTGTTTTTCTTGGCCGATTAAATCCTCTATCGGAAGGTTTGACATGATTCCACTTAATTTTAAGGGAAGCTCGCAAACTACTTGATGATCTTCTACCATTACAATGCCGCCGCCTAATTCTTTCATTCTATTAAAAGCCTGAAGCATATCTTCTTTGTTTTTCCCTATTAAAATAATATCTCCTGTATTGGAGTAGGAACTTACCAATGCTGATAATTTCGTGGCAAATCCTTTTAATAGTGTATTAATTCTCCAGTTCCCATTTTTGTCCATCAGGGTAAAATAGCACTCATCATGATTCGAAGATAATTCATCTCCGGAAGCATCGATGGAAATCGAATATGGTTTCGTAATGACGGCGTTTTCCATCTTGATCCCAAATGGCATCGAAAACTGCAAATCATCTAACGTTAATTCCCAATCCACATCCAATGACTTTAGCCCATACTCATCCCAATTAATCGGAGAATAAGCATCGACAACAGGGTTTCCATCCCTTTTCACCCATTTTCCTTTCGCAAGTACGGACATAGGTGTTGGATTTTCAATACTGGATAAAAAGTTGATATTAGCGACTCGGCCAGTCGCAATATTCCCATGGAGATGCTCAATTTTGTAATATCGTGCAATATTTACAGTGGCCATATTATAGGCATCGATGGCTGGAACACCTTTCTCCATCGCAATGCGGATCATCTCATCTGTGAATCCTTGTTCATAAAAGGTCGAAGATGAACCGTCTGTATTAAACATTAATCGATCATAAGCATCAATGCCTAATCGCTTCATATCATCGAGGATATTTGGTAAATCTGGTCGAATTGAGGAATACCGTAAAGAGACCATATATCCTTGCATTAAGCGATTATATACATCTTCACCCGTCATTGCTTCATGGTCAGAATCAGCACCAAGCAGTATCATTTTGGCCAATGTTTTTTCTGAAGCTCCCGGGAAGTGGCCTTCTATCTGCTTGCGCATCCGTTTAGCTTCTTGAATCCAATGAAGCATCATATCATCGCCATCTAAGAGTTTCGGCCATCCTGTTAACTCTCCGCCCTGCAGAACCGCATCGTGCTCAAGCCATGATTTAACATTACTATGTGAAAAAATTTCTTCTTCATTCAGAATCTCGGTTTGTGAATCAAAACGGCTCCACCAAAACATCGTGGATGGGATCGAACGTAGATCCTTCAATAATGAAAACGCTTCCTTTTTTTTCAAATGTAAAATAAGCGCCATATTATCATTGATTAACGTTGTCGTCCCAAACTGGGATGCATATGCCGCAAGCGTTAGGGGATTATATAATTGAAACGGATGAGCATGTGGTTCGATATAGCCTGGAACAAGTATCTCATTGGTACAATCAATGATTTCACAATTATCAAGTTGAACTGGCAGGTTTTCGCCCACGTAAACAATCCGATCATCATATATCCAAATATTCGCTCTCAACCACTTTTGAAACGTCTGATTTAAGTACAAGGCGTTTTTCAATAAAATGGTTGGAGACGCTTTTCCATCCAAGATGGAAACATGCATGCGTAAGTGTTTATTTTTCCAGCGATAACGTTGTTCTAGCATACGTCTTCCTCCCCTTTCAAAAAACTATCTATATAACGAAATGCGAAAGCGCCTTGCTCAGGGGCAACATGCATTAAGATAAGTCCTGACAGAAGGCGTAATTTTTGCCTTCCGAAGTGATCGGCTTACCCGAGCCCCTTGGCACTGCAGCTGAACAATAATAAGTTGATTTAACAACAAAGAAAGCCCTTACAAAAAATTCTTTAGTTACTATACTATCATATTTTACTGTTTAACGCATTAAAGAATTGATAATAATTGTAAACAATTTGTGAAGGAGTGAACATAATGAATGTGAAACCTAATATTAGTATTATTAATGCATTAATTCGAATCACCCTTGGATTAACGATTCTTTCCTGGACCACCTCCAAACTCGTCAAACAACCTTGGAGGGATTCCTATTTATTTGTTGCTATGTGTGGTGCAATGAAGGTGGCTGAAGGAATTGTCCGCTTTTGTCCGCTCACTGCATTATTTGAAAAATGTCAGTGCATGATTTCTGAGCATGATCAGGCAATGGATTCAATGAATGGGATGGAAGGCCTCACTAATAAAAATCACGAAGAAATGTTACCTTATAATCCAACTTAAAGTGTAATTGTAAATGTTTTACAATTATTGTAATAATAATTGAAATTTTGGTAAATAAATTCGATATTTCGTAAAAATAGTTCAAATTTTAGTGGAAAGATCCAATATTTCGTATAAAAAGTCCAAATTTTTTTAGATTGAATCAATTTTAACTTTTATTTAGCTAAAAAAAGAGCTGACCCTTGTGGTCAGCCCTTTTTAGGAGTTGATTTTATATATTTTGGGAGTATCTTACCGATATGTTGTTTGTATCGGCAGCATTGTGGCACTGCTTTATGCATTTATCCGTCGCACTGTTAAAAGGCGTACCTGTTAGTTTGTTACGGGGTGGATTGCTTTTGCCCCGATATCTTTTCGATAAAATACACCATTAGATGTTAACTTTTCGAGTTCATGATACACTTTTTTGCGTGCTTCCACTAAGTCTTCAGCCTTAGCACCGACCAGAAGCACCCTGCCTCCTGCAGTCACAAACTCACCTTCCTCATTTTTGGCGGTTCCAGCATGAAAAGTAAACACCTCTTGAGAATTAAAATCAGCCAAGCCAGTTAGGACTGCACCTTTTTCATAGGCTTCAGGGTACCCTTTTGCAGCCACTACAGCGCCGATCATCGTTTGGTCATCCCATTCTAAAGCCGGTGTTCCCCCATCTAATAACTCGATGATGACTGAAACTAAATCTGAATTCAATCGAGGCAGGATTACTTGTGTCTCAGGGTCACCAAAGCGGGCGTTAAATTCGATTACCTTTGGCCCTTCAGTTGTTTTAATTAAGCCTGCATAAAGGACACCGCAAAAACTTCTTCCTTCTTCAACCATAGCTTTTGCTGCAGGAATAAGCACGGTTTCAATCGCAGTTTGAACTGTCTTCTCACCGATCTGAGGAACAGGAGAGTACGCTCCCATTCCGCCTGTATTGGGACCAAGGTCACCATCATAGGCCCGTTTGTGGTCCTGGGCAATTTCAAGCGGAACGACGACCTCACCGTTTACAAACGCCATCAAAGAAAATTCTTCACCTGCTAAGAACTCTTCAATAACCACCCGAGAAGAGGCGGCACCAAATTTGGCACCAATGAGCATTTCTTCTATGCTTGCAAGCGCCTCTTCTTTCGTGAGGGCAACAGTGACACCTTTGCCCGCTGCTAATCCGTCTGCTTTAATGACAATTGGTGCACCTTTTTCTTCTATATAGTTTCGGGCATCCTCATAGTTCGTAAACACAGCATAGTCAGCGGTAGGAATTTGATATTTCTTCATTAGTTCTTTAGCAAATGACTTGCTGCCTTCAATCTCAGCCGCTGCAGCACGAGGACCGAAAACAGCCAAACCAGCAGCTTCAAATTTATCAGCCAACCCTTCAAGCAAAGGAACCTCAGGTCCGATAATGGTTAAGCCGACATTGTTCTCCTTAGCAAATTGAAGAAGTTGTTCATGTTCTGACTCCGCAATCGCGATGAGCTCTGCTACATCCGTCATCCCGACATTCCCCGGTGCGACAAATACTTTATCTACATTTACGCTTTCACTTACTTTTCGGCAAATCGCATGTTCTCTGCCGCCACGGCCGATAATCAGTACGTTCATTCGAATGCCCTCCAACCGATTAATGTTTGAAATGTCTTACACCCGTAAACACCATTGCAATTCCATATTCATCTGCTTTTTTAATTGAATCTTCATCACGAATCGATCCACCCGGTTGAATAATCGCTGTAATACCCGCTTTCGCAGCTGCTTCAACAGTATCGTCCATTGGGAAAAAGGCGTCAGATGCAAGGGCTGCTCCCTCTGCTTTTGAACCTGCTTGTTTAAGGGCTATTTCCGCTGCTCCCACTCGGTTCATCTGCCCTGCACCGATTCCGATCGTCATATCATTAGCTGTAACGACAATGGCGTTGGATTTCACATGTTTAACAACCTTCCAGCCAAGCTTCAATGCTTCCCATTCAGCATCTGTCGGTTGTCTTTTCGTCGCAATCGTTACCTTAGCGTCTTCTAACGTAAAACGGTCCTGATCCTGAACAAGCAATCCGCCTTCAATCGTTGTCATTTTTCGCTCTGGTTTTTTTGCTTCGTTAAACGGAATCGTTAACAGGCGAAGATTCTTTTTCCCTGTTAAGACCGCTAACGCTTCTTCTGAAAAGGACGGTGCAATAATAATCTCTAAAAAGATCTCATGAAGTTTAACCGCTGTTTCGGCATCCACTTCCCGGTTAAAGGCAATGATTCCGCCAAAAATCGAGACAGGGTCAGCTGCAAAGGCTTTTGTGAACGCCTCATACGCTGTTTTTCCTGTTCCAACACCGCATGGATTCATATGCTTGACCGCTACTGCTGCTGGTTCCACAAATTCTTTTACAATTTGCAGGGCAGCGTCAGCATCGTTGATATTATTATAGGATAACTCTTTGCCATGAAGTTGCATGGCATTTGCAATCGAGAACGTTGAGCCAAGAGGCTTTTTATAAAAGGCTGCCTGTTGATGTGGATTTTCACCGTATCGAAGTGTTTGTTTCAATTCATAAGTAACCGTTAATTGCTCTGGGTTTTCTTCTTCAGCCAGATTGGTCATGTATTCAGCAATTAAGGCATCATATGCCGCCGTATGACGGAACACTTTTGCTGCAAGCTTTCTTCTTGTTTCAAACGTTGTTGTGCCGTCCGCCTTTAATTCAGCAATAACTGTCTGGTAATCAGCTGGATCGACGACCACCGTTACATATTGATGGTTTTTGGCAGAAGCGCGCAGCATAGTTGGCCCGCCGATATCAATGTTTTCAATTGCATCTGCTACCGTTACATCTGGTTTAGCAATGGTTTGCTGGAAGGGATAAAGATTGACACAAACGAGTTGAATCGCTTGAATTCCATGCTCGTCTAGCTGTTGTTGATGGTTCGCGTCATCTTGTTTGGCGAGCAAGCCGCCATGGATGAAAGGATTTAAAGTTTTCACACGGCCTTCTAGAATTTCTGGAAATCCGGTTACATCACTAACACTAAGAACAGGAATTCCCTGCTCTTGAAGGGCTTTTTTCGTGCCTCCTGTGGAAATCAGTTCATATCCCAAGCTGACGAGTTCCTTCGCAAACTCAGTAATTCCATTTTTGTCAGAAACACTAATTAACGCACGCTTTTGTGTCATTTACTACATCTCCTTGTGTCAATAGCATTTGAAGTACGGATGGATAAAGCTTGTGTTCGCTTTTCTGGATTTTGTGCTGCAGGCTCTCTCTTGTCTCATTCTCGTCCAGTCGAACCCGCTCCTGAATAATAATCGGACCTGTATCCATTCCTTCATCAACATAATGGATGGTAATCCCGCTCCACTTCACTTGAGCAGCCAATGCTTGCCCGATGGCATCCTTGCCTGGAAATGCTGGAAGCAATGATGGGTGGATATTGACGATTCTGCCTTTATACTCAGCTAACAATTTGGAACCAATCAAACGCATGTATCCGGCTAGGACAATGAATTCAACACCATAGGCCTTTAATTGGGCTATAATCTCTTCTTCAAAATGTTCCTTACTAGGATAATCCTTTGCAGTAAAAACAAAACTTGGGATCCCCGCGGCTTTTGCTCTTTCAATCGCAAAAGCACCCGGTTTATCGCAAACTAAAAGTGAAATGTCTGCATCAAGTTCTCCCACTTGGACCACATCTATAATCGCTTGGAGATTACTGCCGCTCCCTGATGCAAATACCGCGATCTTTTTCATTGACGGCCACCTTGAGCCTTTATCTGAATTCCTTTATTACCAGTAACCACGCCAATTTCATAGGCAGTTTCCCCTGATTGTTTAAAATGTTCTAATACATCAGGTGCCTGTTCACGGTCCACAGCGATAACCATACCAATACCCATGTTAAAAATATTATACATCTCTTGGTAATCAATTTGTCCATGAGAAGAGATTAGTTTGAACACAGGAGGAATCTCCCAGCTTTTTTCATACAGTTCAGCTCCAAGGCCATCAGGTAACATACGAGGAATGTTTTCAATAAACCCACCGCCCGTGATATGAGCCATACCTTTTAGTTGGAACTTTTTCAACGCAGACAAAATCGGTTTTACATAAATTTTTGTAGGCTTGAGTAATTCTTCTCCTAATGTACAGCCGAGTTCATCGACGAAATCTAGTAACGACCAGTCATTAAACACTTTTCTAACTAGTGAATAGCCATTGCTGTGAATGCCGCTTGACGCTAAGCCAATCAGGACATCCCCCTCTTGAATCGTTTCACCTGTAATGAGCTCCGATTTTTCACACGCTCCCACCGTAAATCCGGCTAAATCATATTCATTTTCACTATACAAACCAGGCATTTCCGCTGTTTCACCGCCAACGAGTGCACAGCCGGCCTGCTCACATCCGTCTGCAATCCCTTTGACAATTGCCTCGATTTTTTCAGGCTGTGCTTTACCGCAGGCGATATAATCTAGAAAGAACAAGGGCTCCGCCCCTTGAACGACAATATCATTGACACACATGGCAACCGCATCGATCCCGATCGTATCATGCTGGTCCATCCAAAAAGCAATCATCAGTTTCGTGCCTACCCCATCGGTGCCTGACACCAAAACAGGTTCTTTTAATTGGAGTGCAGATAAATCGAACATGCCCCCAAATCCACCCAAGCTGCCAAGGACGCCAGCCCGGGCTGTTTTTTGAACATGCTTTTTCATTCTCTCTACCGCTTCATAGCCTGCTTCAATATTGACTCCTGCTTGCTTATACGCATTTGCCACGCTGCTCGCTCCTTCCTACTTCTGATAATAATATTGGAGTGTATCAGGATAAATTTCTGTTGGGTAATTTCCGGTGAAACAGCCTAGGCAATATCCATTCGTTCCTTCTTGACCTAAGGCATTCATCATGCCCTCTACACTGATAAAGGTTAATGAATCGGCTCCAATAAGTTCTCTAATTTCCTCAACACTTTTATCAGAGGCAATTAATTCCTCTTTTGTTGATGTATCAATTCCATAAAAACATGGATTCTTAATAGGCGGGGAGCTGATGACTACATGCACTTCGGTCGCTCCAGCTTCTTTTAAAAGATTCACAATTCTTCTGCTAGTCGTACCGCGTACAATTGAGTCGTCGACCATGATGACCCGTTTCCCTTCCACGACTCCACGAACAGCCGAGAGTTTCATCTTAACCCCTTGCTCCCGTAACGTTTGGGATGGCTGAATGAAGGTTCTTCCGACATAACGGTTTTTAATTAATCCCATTTCGTAAGGAATACCTGCTGCTTCCGCATAGCCGATTGCTGCTGAAATACTGGAATCAGGAACCCCTGTTACAACATCTGCATCAATAGGAGCTTCCATTGCCAATCTTTTGCCCATATTTTTGCGGGCGGTATGGACGTTGATCCCTTGAATATTGCTATCAGGTCTTGAAAAATAAATATATTCCATCGTACAAATTGCTTTTGTTGAACTAACAGCGAATTGTTCAGATACTATTCCCTGGTCATTGATAATTAAAAGTTCTCCTGGCCGAATATCACGAATATATTCCGCTCCCACGACATCAAAGGCACAGGTTTCCGATGCAACAACATAGGCATCACCCAAAGAACCCAGTGAAAGAGGTCTTAAGCCGTGCGGATCAAGTGCCACCATTAATTCGGTTTCTGTCATGATAAGGTAGGCATAAGCCCCTTTTAACATCGAGAGCGCGTTTTTGGCACGGTCTTTAGAATCAGAGTAGCCACTTCTTTTCATTAGGTGAGCTAAAACTTCGGTATCAGAGCTGGTTTGAAAAATGCTCCCTTGGGCTTCCAACTGATGTTTTAATGAATTAACGTTAACTAAATTACCATTATGGGCTAGTGCAAGGCTACCCATTTGGGAATGGAACAAGAGCGGTTGGACGTTTTCGTAACCGCCGCCTCCTGCCGTTGCATAGCGAACGTGACCAATGGCAGATGTACCTGTTAATTCCTTCATGGCTTCAGATGTAAAAATCTCAGCAACTAATCCTTCACCCTTTACCCCTTTAAGCTTTTTGCCATCAGAGACCACGATACCGGTCCCTTCCTGCCCACGATGCTGCAGGCTGTGAAGTCCGTAATAGGTCAGCTGAGCTGCATCCTGGTGTCCCCAGACACCAAAGATGCCGCACTCTTCATTTAATCCCTTGATTTCAGGTAGCATGGGATCGCCCCTTTCCAGGCCGCTTTTAATTCTTCAATGGAAGCTTCAAGTACAATTGACTCACCATTGGTAATTTCTAGTGTTGCTGTATTATTCACCGTACCAATTTGTACTGCTTCTACTAAACTTTCAAACTCATGCTTATGTTCTGCTTTTACGGTTAAAAGAAAACGAGATTGTGTTTCACTGAATAAAGCCGACACTGGATTTCCAGCGATGTTTACTTCTGCACCAAGCTGTTCATTCGTGAAAAGACATTCAGCTAATGCCACGGCTAATCCGCCTTCTGATAAATCATGCGCTGACTCCACCACTCCTGCACGAATCGCCGCAAGAACCTGGTTTTGTCTTTCTTTTTCAATCGTTACATTTAATTCAGGGGCTTTTCCAAAAACCCTGCCGTTTAGAAGTTTTTGCAACTCACTACCGCCGAATTCATCCTTCGTATCCCCCACTAAATAGATGAGATCGCCGCTATTTTTAAAGTGTTGCGTAGTGATATGGTCAATATCTGTTACTAAGCCCACCATACCGACGACTGGGGTTGGATAAATGGCTGTACCGCTTGTTTCGTTATATAAAGAGACGTTCCCACCAATAACTGGTGTTTCCAGGACACGGCAGGCTTCGCTCATACCATCTGCTGCTTTTTCAATCTGCCAGAACACTTCTGGTTTTTCCGGGTTTCCGAAATTTAGGTTATCAGTAATCGCTAGTGGTTCCGCACCAGAACAGACAATATTGCGGGCTGCTTCTGCTACAGCAATTTTTCCGCCTGTTTCTGGATCTAAATAGACATAACGGGAATTACAATCTGTTGTCATCGCCAGTGCTTTTCGTGTGCCGCGGATTCTTACAACCGCTGCATCAGAACCTGGGGAAACGACCGTGTTCGTACGCACCATATAGTCATACTGCTCATAAACCCATTCCTTGCTAGCTACCGTTGACTGGCTTAAAAGGCTTACTAACGTTTCTTTCAAATCGTCAACCAGAGGAACTTGGTTTTCCATTGCTTGAAATTCAGCAAAATAGCTTGGTTCTTTTGATGGCTTATGGTAAACCGGTGCTTCTTCCGCTAGTGCATCTGCCGGAACATCCGCCACGATTTCTCCTTTATGGAATAGGCGCATCTGTTTATCGCTAGTAACCGTTCCAATACCTACGGCTTCTAGGCCATATTTTTCAAAAAGATCAACGATTTCTTGTTCTCTTCCCTTTTTAACAACAATCAACATCCGCTCTTGAGATTCTGACAACATCATTTCATAAGCGGTCATTCCTGTTTCACGCTGTGGCACCAAGTCTAAATTCATCTCAATGCCCATTCCAGCTTTACTGGCCATTTCTGCTGATGAACTAATAAGTCCCGCTGCACCCATATCTTGAATTCCGACAAGTGCATCACAATGAATTAGTTCTAAGCAAGCTTCTAACAACAGCTTCTCCATGAATGGATCACCAACTTGAACCGCTGGACGGTCTTCACTCGATTGTTCGGTCAGTTCCTCAGAAGCGAATGTTGCACCATGGATTCCGTCACGGCCGGTTTTCGCACCAACGTACATAACCGTATTGCCTTCCCCATGTGCTTGCCCTTTTTTAATGTCTTTATGATCAATTAAGCCCACACACATGGCATTAACAAGAGGATTTCCTTCATAACATGGATCAAATTGGATTTCGCCGCCGACCGTTGGAATTCCAATACAGTTTCCATATCCAGCAATTCCCGCTACAACCTCTTTGAATAAGTAACGGACGCGGGCTGAATCAAGTTCACCGAACCGAAGTGAGTTTAACATCGCGATTGGTCTTGCTCCCATCGAGAACACATCGCGGATGATTCCGCCCACCCCAGTTGCAGCTCCTTGATAAGGTTCAATAGCTGATGGGTGATTATGACTTTCTATTTTAAAAACAACTGCCTGTTCATCACCAATGTCAACGATACCGGCACCTTCACCAGGTCCTTGCAGAACTCGTTCGCCTGTAATTGGGAACTTTCTAAGAATCGGCTTAGAATTTTTGTAGCTGCAATGTTCCGACCACATAACAGAGAATAGGCCTGTTTCGGTATAATTCGGTGTACGGCCAAGAATATTTTCAACCATTGCAAATTCTTCGTCGGACAAACCCATTTGCTGATAGATTTTTTCTGCTTTGATCTGATTAGGATTTGGTTCAAGCGTTGACAACATGTGCTTCCCTCCAAGCTTTTACAATCGATTGAAACAATTTTAGTCCATCTGCGCCGCCGAGCAATTCATCGACAGCTCTTTCTGGGTGTGGCATCATACCAAGAACATTTCCTTTTTCATTGGTAATGCCGGCAATATCAGCGAGACTTCCGTTCGGATTCTGGTTATAAGTAAAGATGATTTGATTATTCTCTTTCAGTTTCGCGAGTGTTTCCTCGTCACAATAGTAGTTTCCTTCCCCGTGTGCGACAGGGATGACAATCGTTTGGTTAGGTTCATATGCGGAGGTAAACATTGTTTGGTTGTTTTCCACCTTTAATTCGACAGGCTTGCAAATAAACGATAGGCTTTCATTTCGTCTCATCGCTCCAGGAAGTAACCCTGCTTCAAGCAGAATTTGGAATCCGTTACATACTCCAAGGACCGGCTTTCCTGCTTCTGCAGCTTTGATAACTTCCTTCATAACATTACTAAATCTAGCGATAGCTCCGGTGCGTAAATAATCGCCAAATGAAAATCCGCCTGGAAGCAGAACTCCATCAAATTCTTCTAGGCTTTCAGCATCATGCCAAACATATTCCACTTGTTCACCCAATTCATCTTGAATGGCATGGAACATATCAACGTCACAATTTGATCCAGGAAAGACGATAACCGCAAATTTCACAGAGTAACACACTCCTCTACTTCGTAACGGTAATCTTCAATAACCGGATTCGCTAAAAGGTTGGTACAAATTTCATTGATTACTTCATTAATATCACGATCAGATTTTTCAATGGTTAATTCCATATATTTACCGATGCGGACATCGGCCACTTCCTTATAGTTTAAAGAGTGTAAAGAGTTCGTTACCGCTTTTCCCTGAGGGTCTAAAACACTTTCTCTTAATGTGACAAATACCTTTACTTTATACATGCTGATGTCCTCCCAATCTCGCTAAAATATTTTCATAGGCATCTGTTAAACTTCCTAAATCACGGCGGAATACGTCCTTATCGAGCTTTTCATTTGTTTGTTGATCCCACAGTCTGCAAGTGTCTGGGGAAATCTCATCGGCAAGTAAAACCGTTCCTTCTGCGTCTTTGCCAAATTCAAGTTTGAAATCAATCAGGCGGATCCCTAGGTTTGCAAAGAACTCAGCTAACACGGTATTAATCTCTAAGGCCTTTTCTTTTAATTGCGCGATTTCCTCTTGTGATGCTAGTTTTAATTCAAGAGCATGATCGATCGTTAACAGCGGATCACCGAGTTCATCATTTTTTAAGTAAAACTCAACGATTGGCCCTGATAACTCGCGCCCTTCCTCGATTCCCAACCTTTTTGAAAAGCTGCCAGCTGCCACATTTCGAACAACCACTTCGAGGGGAATGATGGATACTCTCTTCACCAATTGCTCCGTTTCTGAAATCCGCTTAATGAAGTGGGACTCAATTCCTCGTTCTTTCAACTTTGAAAATAACAAACTAGTAATCTCGTTATTGAGGCGGCCTTTGCCGGTGATATCAGCCTTTTTTTGTCCGTTATACGCCGTTGCCGAATCTTTGTACTCAACTAAAACAATTTGCTCGTCATCTGTTGCGTAAATCCGTTTCGCTTTTCCTTCATAAAGAAGTTCTGTCATCGTGGAAGTGCCTCCTAATTTTCAATATTGGGAATCTTCAGGATAAGTAGTTGTCAGATTACCCTAAAATTGGTGAACTATTTTTCCAGAGAATTAATCCAGTTTTCATGGGTTTGGCAGCCAATAACCTTTATTGGCTACCTTAACCCGTTTTTTCTTGTGGTCGGTCGTCAATCGACCCGATTGGTTACCTTAAACCTGCTTTTTTCGCTCGGTCGGTCGTCAATAGTCTCGATTGGTTACCTTTACCCTGCTTTTTTCACGTCTTCGGTCATCAATCGACCCTTACTCATTCAACCCTAAGCGATCAAAAATCGTATCTACATGTTGCAGATGATAGTTATAATTAAAGCAATCTGCAATTTCTGCTTCCGATAGCAGCGAAGTAACCTTTTCCTCAGCTTCAATCAAGCTGCGGAAGGGAACTTGCTTTTCCCATGCGTCCATTGCCTTTGGCTGCACGGTATCATACGCTTCTTCACGAGATAAACCTTTATCAATTAACGCGAGCAATACGCGCTGGGAGTAAATTAAGCCCAGTGTCCGCTCCATGTTACGCTTCATATTCTCCGGATAAACAGTCAAGTTCTTCACAATATTCCCGAAACGATTCAGCATATAATTCAAACCGATTGTTGCATCAGGTAAGATGATCCGTTCCGCTGATGAATGGGAAATATCACGCTCATGCCAAAGTGGTACATTTTCATACGCAGTCAGCATATACCCGCGGATCACACGAGCAATCCCCGTCATATTCTCGGAACCGATTGGATTCCGTTTATGCGGCATCGCTGAGGATCCCTTCTGTCCTTTTGCAAAAAACTCTTCCACTTCACGCGTTTCACTCTTTTGCAGCCCACGAACCTCAACGGCGAATTTCTCAATCGAAGTGGCAATCAAGGCGATTGTTGACATGTAGTGAGCATGACGGTCACGCTGTAAGGTCTGCGTCGAAATTGGTGCCCGTTGCAGTCCTAATTTTTCACAAACGTATTGTTCTACAAACGGATTAATATTGGCGTAAGTACCGACTGCACCAGAGATTTTCCCAAACTCAATCCCTTCTGCTGCCTGCTTAAATCGCTCCAGGTTCCGTTTCATTTCTTCATACCATAAGGCAAGCTTTAAGCCAAATGTTGTCGGCTCAGCATGGACCCCGTGCGTGCGTCCCATCATTACTGTGAATTTATGTTCTTGTGCCTTGTTTCTTAAAATCTCAATAAAGTTTTCCAAGTCCTTTTGGATAATAGCGTTGGCCTGCTTTAAGATATAAGATAGGGCCGTATCGACAACATCCGTTGACGTTAATCCGTAATGAACCCATTTCTTCTCTTCCCCTAATGTCTCAGATACAGCGCGGGTAAAAGCAACCACATCATGTCTTGTTTCTTCTTCAATCTCTTTAATGCGGTCGATATTGAAAGAGGCATTTTCACGAAGCTTCTGCACATCTTCCTTTGGGATGTCACCTAGTTCTGCCCATGCTTCACAGGCTAGTATTTCTACCTCAAGCCATGCGTTAAAGCGGTTTTCCTCTGTCCAAATAGCTCCCATTTCTGGTCTTGTATAACGATCTAACATCTTTTATCCCCCGATCTTTTCTTTTGCTGTTTTCCATATGTTGCTCATTTCAGCCTCTTTTAGTGCATCCTCGACACTATTTCTTAAAATAGTCACATGACCCATTTTCCGTTTTATTTTCGGAACTTTTTTTCCATATAAATGAATTTTCCAGTCTTTTACCTTTGGAATGCTTTCATTTAAGTTTTCAAGATGTTCTCCTAATAGATTGACCATAACAGCTGGTTTTAACAACTCCGTACTTCCAAGCGGCCAATTACAGATTGCGCGGATATGTTGTTCAAATTGTGAGGTCTCACAGGCTTCAATTGAATAATGTCCTGAATTATGAGGCCGTGGTGCTAATTCATTGATGTAAATGGTTCCGTTATTCGTAACAAACATCTCCACAGCAAGCGTACCTACTAAACTAAGGGAGTCAGCTAACTGTTTTGCCATCTGAATCGCTGTCTCTTTGGTAATCTCTGAAATTCGCCCCGGAACAATCGTTTTATGTAGCATATTTTCTTCATGTTCGTTTTCCGCTACAGGAAAAATCGCTGTTTCACCGTTCTGTTTCCGGGTTACAATAACGGAAATTTCTTTTTCAAACGGGATCCATTTTTCTAACACACAGGCTCCGTGGTTGAGAAGCGTCTCTCCTTGGAAAAGATCTTGTTTGTCTTTGATCACTAACTGGCCTTTCCCATCATAACCGCCTCTGGCTGTTTTTAAAACCGCTGGATAGCCGATTGTTTCTATTTTTAAAAATAAGTCCTCTGTGCTGTAAATATCCTCATATGCAGCTGTCTCTAACCCTGCCTGTTGAATGGCCCGTTTCTCTTTGATTCGGTCCTGTGTGATTGTTAATAGTTTAGGGCCTTGTGGCACATTCGCCTGTTCACAAAGCCAGTTTAACGTGTCTGCATCAATGTTTTCAAATTCATAGGTGATGACATCACTGAGTTCCGCTAATTGGCTGATGGCCTCTCGATCACTATAAGCCCCAATCACCTCAACATCGGCTATCTGTCCACATGGTGAATTCGCTTCTGGTTCTAACACCGCAATCCGAAAACCCATCGCCTTTGCTGCTAATGTCATCATTCTCCCCAATTGACCGCCGCCGATGATTCCAATCGTTGCTCCAGGTAAAATTGTTTTTTCAGACAAGTTGATCACTGCTTTCTATCACATCTTGTTTGGTAGCTTCTCGTTTAGTTTCTAATTTTTCGGCAAGTTCAAGGTCTTGCGTTGCTAAAATTTGAACAGCCAGTAATCCGGCATTCACGGCACCTGCTTTTCCTATTGCCACTGTGGCCACCGGTACCCCTCCTGGCATTTGTACGATTGATAGCAAGGAGTCTAAACCGTTTAAGGCTTTAGATGGAGCAGGAACCCCGATGACAGGCAAAGTTGTTTTCGCCGCCACCATGCCCGGCAAATGAGCTGCCCCGCCGGCTCCGGCAATAATAACTTTAATCCCTTTTCCCCTTGCTTCCTCAGCATAGCTAAACATCAAATCAGGTGTGCGGTGTGCTGAAACAACCTTTTTTTCATATGGAACTTCAAACTGATCTAGTATATCACACGCATGTCTCATTGTTTCCCAATCCGACGTGCTCCCCATAATGACACCAACCAGATTCATTTCTCTTCTCCCCTTCACGAACTACTAGTTTTGAGATATGTTCTAATCCTTAAGGTTAATCGGCTAAATTAAAAATGCCCGGACAAATAGCATCTCTGGTAAGAGAAAGCCATTTGTCCGAGCATTATGATGATAATGACATCATAAATTAAGGGGCATCCCCTTATTGTGCCAGACTTATTGACTTTCCCTCATAGTCCAATAATTTACGGTTATTGGGTAGAAACTTATGGGCCATATTCCCATGGATATACGAGGGTAAAGATAAATTGTTTAAATCACTTCTATATCTTACAATCAACTCATTTAGGTGTCAACCCAATTAATCGAACAATATTTTCAAATAAAACTTTAATGTTCGTGTTTTACTCAATTAGTGTGCCTTCAAAGATAATTTGGCGCGCAGCTGGTTCATAAATGGTTTCTTTTCCTTTTTTTATTTCTTGAAAAATCGGCTTTTCCGTGCGGCGTACAGGCGTATAGCCCAACTTTTTCATTCTATTCAAGCAGTCCTCAATACTTTCATTTTCCTGTACCTCAAATTGCATTTTCTTCTTTCCCATTGACAATAAGTACCTCACTTTCCATCATTATTTTCCCTCTTTTAAAAAAACATTGTCAACCTGTTTTAGCAACATTGTGTCCTCTGCTAGTTTTATATCATAATCAAACAAGGTTTGGGCGATAATCCGCCTTGCTTCTTTTGCGGCATCCCAGTAATAGGCATCATCGACAAGGCCCGTAATCGTATATTCTATCCCCCTGTATCCGGAATTGATTGTGGTCATCCCATATACTTTGAACGGTTCTACCGGGCAGTTTGTTGGGTCTAATTTTAAACAGTCTTCATGCTGTTCATTGATTTTATCGACTGCCATCTCGAGAACATCAAACACCCTTTCAGGATTTTCCCGGTAGCTCACCACTACTCTTTCAATCACCCGCATTTGCTCAATATTGAAGTTATGAATCTGTTTTACTTCTCCATTGCTAATGGTTAATACCTTACCACTCCATTCTCGTATCTTTAAGAACCTTAATCCTATGTCCACTACGGTTCCATTAAAGGTATTATTGATGGTGATAAAATCACCTTTATGCAGTTGTTTTTCATAAATCAAGAAAACTCCCGAGAGAATATCTTTAATGATGCTTTGGGCTCCAAACCCAACGATTACACCGACTACCCCGGCCCCAGCCAGTATTCTGCCAAAATTGCTTACATATTGAGATATGGCAAAAAAGATGAAACTAATCGTTGCTGTATATTTGGTTAACGAGCGGATCATACTTTCAATCGTTTGCTCTTTCCGCTCTTCAATGAAATTGGTCTTTATAAAAAAATTATGAACCGTTTTATTAATAATAAAGACAATGACCCTTGCAATAATAGCAGCTATTATAATGCTTACCAGCTTATAGTGATGCAAAAATTCCATCCAATTCATCAAATCACCTCAATCATGATTAGTCTTTGCAATGTTTGCTTGTAAAAACGATTGATGGGAAAATATTTTATAGAATAAAAAAAGAACAACTAGATCAGGGACGCTGCTGGCAATTTTTTATCAACCGATCCAATTGAGTTGTTCTTAAATGTAGTTGGCTGTTGAAGCTCTCTTATGGACAATGGATAAGCGGCATCCTCTGTCGAAATTTTACTTTTACATTGGCTTATGTAACTGATTGTGACCGGTCTTATTGGTGTTCTTGATGCACGAGCACTGTGGACCTTTTAGAGAGAGGCCGTTCTGTTCTTTTTCAGAGTCCACGGGCACTGTAAACACTTTAGAGTGACCGGCCTGTACTTTTTTCCGCGTCCACGGTCACTGTGAACCATTCAGAGGGACCGCTCTGTGCTTTTTTCTGCGTCCTCGGGCACTGTGAACCATTCAGAGGGACCGTTCTGTGCTTTTTTCTTCGTTCACGGGCACTGTGAACCATTCAGAGGGACCGTCCTGTACTTTTTTCTGCGTCCTCGGGCACTGTGAACCATTCAGAGGGACCGTTCTGTGCTTTTTTCTTCGTTCACGGGCACAGTGAAACTAAATAGTGACTACCTCATCACTTACTTCCTCATTTTCACCATTATTAACTCACTCATCACCTAATATCCGAACAGTTACAACAACAAAAAAAAACAACCCTCTCGGGTTGTCTTTAGTGTGCCTGGCAACGTCCTACTCTCACAGGGACGCGTGTCCCAACTACCATCGGCGCTGAGAAGCTTAACTTCCGTGTTCGGTATGGGAACGGGTGTGACCTTCTCGCCATAATTGCCAGACTATTTAATTGAGGTATCATTCCCTCAAAACTAGATAATGCAGAAGAAGTTTGTAAACCCGAGATTGCCTTAAAAATGGTTAAGTCCTCGAACGATTAGTATCAGTCAGCTCCACATGTTACCACGCTTCCACCTCTGACCTATCAACCTGATCATCTTTCAGGGTTCTTACTAGCTTGCGCTATG
>NZ_JAHUWN010000110.1 GCF_019219025.1 Bacillus sp. sid0103
CCACCGCCAATTGCTTGAATGAATATGCTGGCCCATACCAAAAATAAATTCGCTGTCAGACCAGAAAATACAATGCCCCATGATCCAATAGCAAGTAGGAAGATTCCAAAGCGCATCCGTGAGACTGGATGACTCGGCCAAGGAACGAACTGAGCCAAAGCCCCTCCTCCAAGAAGCAACAAGACTATAATCCCTGAAAAGGCAAGATTTGAAGTGTGAATGACATTTCTGACGAAAGAAGGTATTAGGGATAACGCAATTCCTTGAATTGTGAAAACAGTAAAGATTGGCAGTGCAGCAAATGACCAAAAATGTGAACGAATACTATTAGGCACTCCAAGTGATATCTTAGTCTTAGCCGGTTTCTGCATGAGGGAATCCTCATGCTTAGGAAGAGTTTCCAGAATTACTAAAGAAGTAATTAACATTACAAGTAAAAACCAGAATGGTACTCTAAGCGGCTGCAGATGTAAATATTGCA
>NZ_JAHUWN010000111.1 GCF_019219025.1 Bacillus sp. sid0103
ATTGATTCGCTCGACTTGCATGTATTAGGCACGCCGCCAGCGTTCGTCCTGAGCCAGGATCAAACTCTCCAAGAAAGTTGATTAGCTCATTTGTTACGTTGGCTTAGCTTCATAATTGAAGCTAAAATTTATTGTTTGTTTCACGTCTTGTTTGTTTAGTTTTCAAAGAACAATATCTTTGCCGCTTGTGCGACTTAACAATAATAACAAAGTATTAAAACTATGTCAATATTATTTTTTATATTTTTGGTGGAGTCTAGGGGGATCGAACCCCTGACCTCCTGCGTGCAAAGCAGGCGCTCTCCCAGCTGAGCTAAGACCCCATATATTATTAGAAGGATGGTCGGGAAGACAGGATTCGAACCTGCGACCCCTTGGTCCCAAACCAAGTGCTCTACCAAGCTGAGCTACTTCCCGTTAAAGTGCGCCCTGAGAGATTCGAACTCCCGACCTTTTGATTCGTAGT
>NZ_JAHUWN010000112.1 GCF_019219025.1 Bacillus sp. sid0103
AACCAAATAGTCTGGTAATTAAGGCGAGAAGGTCACACCCGTTCCCATACCGAACACGGAAGTTAAGCTTCTCAGCGCCGATGGTAGTTGGGACACGCGTCCCTGTGAGAGTAGGACGTTGCCAGGCGAAGACAGAATTTTATGTTTCTGTCTTTTCTATCCCCTTTTCAGGGATTGAAAAAACTTTTAGTTGTAATCTGACGCTGTTGGTGTTATGATGTAAAAGTTGCTCTTGAAAGAGCAAAAAAAAATCGACATTTAATAATAAATATTGGTTGATAGAAAACTAGAAATGTGATATGATAGATTTTGTCACTTCTAAAAAACAAATTGTTCTTTGAAAACTAAACAAACAAAATCGTGCAAACAAACAATAACTTTTAGCTTCAATTAAGAAGCTAAGCCAACGTAACAAATGAGCTAATCAACTTTCTTGGAGAGTTTGATCCTGGCT
>NZ_JAHUWN010000113.1 GCF_019219025.1 Bacillus sp. sid0103
TAAATAATTGGGAATGGTGGTAAACATTGTGAAATCCTATCTATCTTCAAGGGCTGAACAATTAAAACCTTCAGGTATTCGTCGTTTCTTGTGACTTAGCGAATAGCATGGGAGGCGTTATTTCATTAGGAGTAGGGGAGCCAGATTTTATTACTCCTTGGTCCATATGCCATTCTTCAATTCTGTCGCTAGAAAGCGGGTATACGTCATATACAGAAATAGAAGGACTTTTAGAACTTCGTAAGGAAATATCTAGTTATATGGAAAGGCGTTTTCATGTTTGCTATTCTCCCAGGTCAGAAATTATTGTAACCATTGGAGGTAGTAAGCTTTGGATAGTTCTTTGAGAACTATTTTAAATCCAGGGGATGAGGTAATGATTTTAGAACCAAGTTATGTAGCTTATATTGCGTTGGTTTCATTGGCTGGAGGGATTCCAGTGCCAATCGTTAC
>NZ_JAHUWN010000114.1 GCF_019219025.1 Bacillus sp. sid0103
CTTCTTGCATATCATTTCTGCAGGATCTCCAATATGGTATTCGCTATCATATTGTATAGATGACCCTGAAAGGACTTGTGCGGATTCCTCTAAAATCCTCCTAACTTCCTCTACTTGCAATTGTTCACTATCCACTCCGTAAGCAACTGTATTGATATTGTTACTAGGAATGATATGAAGAAGCGTTATACGGGCATTTATCCCAACGTTTTGCGCCAACCAATTAGCCGATTTCAATGCATGTTTGGAGTGTTCGGACCCGTCAACTGGAACCAAAAACCGTTCATACATGTTCTCACTCTCCTTTTTATAAAATCTTATTTTTATAATAAAACCCATGACGGTGATTATTGTGATGTAACTTTAGAATTTCCAACAAACTTTTTGGTTGTTTCGGCCACACGTTTTCCAAGGGCCCTTCCTAAAGCAAGATCATTTTGATTAAGGATGTT
>NZ_JAHUWN010000115.1 GCF_019219025.1 Bacillus sp. sid0103
CCATTTTAAACCTCAATTCCGAAAAATCACGGCTAAACTTTGCGCGAGTTGCTTCATCCGCTGATACGAAACTCTTCTCGATTGTTTCCTTCGCTAGTTTCTTAGCATTAGTTAAGTAAAGCTGATATGCTTGCTTTCTTAAGGCAACTTCGGTCATAAACTTCTTAGATGCCTGCTCTTTTAACTCTTTTACCTTGGCGATTTTACCGTCCGCGGACAACATATTGTCGTTTTTAATCTTATTAATTTCCGGACGAAGAGACGTAGCTACTTCACGTAAAAATACTACCCTGCTTCCTTTTATCTCACGTGCTTTACCAACAAGTTCATGTGCTTTGCTCATTTTGCTCATTTATTTCGATCCCCTTTTTTGTTTTTTGTTTTAATGGTCAAGTAATACAATGCCGTCTGCACATCGGCAGGTAGCAAGTCATAGATAAGC
>NZ_JAHUWN010000116.1 GCF_019219025.1 Bacillus sp. sid0103
TGCAGGATCTCCAATATGGTATTCGCTATCATATTGTATAGATGACCCTGAAAGGACTTGTGCGGATTCCTCTAAAATCCTCCTAACTTCCTCTACTTGCAATTGTTCAATATCCACTCCGTAAGCAGCTGTATTGATATTGTTACTAGGAATGATATGAAGAAGCGTTATACGGGCATTTATCCCAATGTTTTGCGCCAACCATTTAGCCGATTTCAGTGCATGTTTGGAATGTTCGGAACCGTCAACTGGAACCAAAAACCGTTCATACATGTTGTCACTCCCCTTTTTATAAAATCTTATTTTGATAATAAAACCCATGACGGTGATTATTGTGATGTAACTTTAGAATTTCCAACAAACTTTTTGGTTGTTTCGGCCACACGTTTTCCAAGGGCCCTTCCTAAAGCAAGATCATTTTGATTAAGGATGTT
>NZ_JAHUWN010000117.1 GCF_019219025.1 Bacillus sp. sid0103
ATTTTTTATATGGTTTTATTATAACGGTAGCCGGGGTAGAACGTACCTGCCCGTGGGACAAAGATCCCGTCAGCTAAACAGTTCGCCCCCTACTTGCTTAAACATGATTTGGCTGGTTGGGACCATGATCTCGTATAACAAGCGAAGCTATGAAACTGCAAGAAGGATAAGGGGTTACCGGCAATTTTATGTTTTTGGAGGAGATAAAAATGAATCCAGTGGTTGGTCTGGATGTAGCGAAAGGTGAAAGTCAGGTACAAGCGTTCTTGGATAAGAAACAACCTTATAATCAGAGTTTTAAAGTGGCACATACCATGGAAGGACTGCAGTCCCTTCACTATTTTGTAAGAGAAATAGAAATGAAAACAGGAGTAAAGCCTCCCCTCGTTTTGGAATCAACAGGGCATTATCATATCCCCGTTGTACAATA
>NZ_JAHUWN010000118.1 GCF_019219025.1 Bacillus sp. sid0103
GGGATGGAAAAAAGTAACGGATGCTGTGCATAAAGAGGGAGGAACAATGATCGCTCAAATATGGCATGTTGGTCGTTTATCTCATCACGAGCTTGCTGGAAATCTGCCTCCTCAAGCACCATCGGCTATTCCAGCTGAAGGCCTTGTCTCTCGTTTCCGTAAGCCATATGATGTTCCTGAAGAAATGACAATTGAAGATATTAATGAAGTAATCAATCAATATGCCCAAGCTGCGAAAAATGCAATAGCAGCAGGTTTTGACGGTGTGGAAATTCACGGTGCTCACGGATACTTAATTGACCAATTTAATTCAGATATAACCAATCATCGGACAGACGAATATGGTGGTGACCTTGCTCAAAGATTAACCTTCATGAAAGAAGTAATTAAAGCAGTTGTCGACACAATCGGTACAGAACGAACAATG
>NZ_JAHUWN010000119.1 GCF_019219025.1 Bacillus sp. sid0103
CACCCGAAGTCGGTGGGGTAACCGTAAGGAGCCAGCCGCCTAAGGTGGGACAGATGATTGGGGTGAAGTCGTAACAAGGTAGCCGTATCGGAAGGTGCGGCTGGATCACCTCCTTTCTAAGGATAAAATGAAGGACTCGATTCTTCATTAAAAAGGACGTTTCTGTATTTGTTTAGTTTTGAGAGAACTATCTCTCAAAATTGTTCCTTGAAAACTAGATAGCAATTGACAAGACATCATATAAACAAGTAAGTTCTTTTACTAATTAACTTCGGTTAAGTTAGAAAGGGCGCACGGTGAATGCCTTGGCACTAGGAGCCGATGAAGGACGGGACTAACACCGATATGCTTCGGGGAGCTGTAAGTAAGCTTTGATCCGGAGATTTCCGAATGGGGAAAC
>NZ_JAHUWN010000011.1 GCF_019219025.1 Bacillus sp. sid0103
ATGACCTACTATAACAATTTTAGATATCAATGGAATTTAAAGAAGATGACTCCTGTTGAATACAGAAATCATCTTCTAAATGTAGCATAACCTTTTTAAAAATGTCCTTTACAACGGGTACAGTTTACATTTTAACTGAGACCTGACCTTTTTTTATGTATTTTGTTATATATTCTCTCTTCTTTTCCTTTTTTGGACTTTCATGACAATTAATCCTGCTAAAATTAAGCCAAGACCAGTGACCATATAGTTGTACATTGGTGATGCTGTGTTCGGTAACTCATTGCCCGTTTCTGTAACAGAGTCGTCCGTTGCTGGGCTGCCTGTATCCATTGGAGCAGGATCTGGATCCGGATTGTTCCCTTTATCGCCAGGTGCAGGGTCTGGAGTGTTTCCGGTATCCCCAGGAGCAGGATCTGGGTCTGGGTCTGGATTATTACCAGGATCTCCAGGAGTCGGATCTGGATTGTTCCCTGGGTCACCAGGGTTAGGTGTTGGATCGTCTGCTTTTATGTTTTCGATCTTAATTGATTTAAAGGCTTTGGCGCCTTTGCTGTCTCTGACATAAATCGTATAGGTTCCATTTTCAGTAACCTCGAACTTGTTGTCTGTAATATTGGTCCCAACATCGACGGAGGCGAAATCATCAATTGTTTTTTCACCTGCAAGCCATTGCATTGCCAGTGCTTTCTTTGCAGTTGTGGACACAGTAATGGTCACAGGGTCCTTTGTTTGTTCTGTTGTTGAAGGGGTTAAGTCGATTGAAATCTCTGCAGGAACTTGTGCGGCTAATAGAGCGGTTGATAAACTAGCTAACACTTGATGACCCGTTTCATTCGGATGAACATCTCCGCCTGGAAAAATATAAGCTGCTTGATTTCCTTTAAATGCAGCGTATGCATCCGCTAATAGTGAGTTGGATTGAACAGCTGCAGCCAGGAATCCTTGGTTAACGGATGGAAGGAATAGTTCGCCAATTGGATAGAGGGCAGCTAATGTATCCGTAAATGGATTGTAAATGTTGTAAATAATAATTTGAGCATCAGGATTTTGAGCTTTAACTGTTGTCATGATCGCACCTAAGTTAGTAAACAGCTTACCCGAAATTTGCTGAATCACTGCGGTGAATACGACTGGGTCAGGTGGTGTAGAAGGGTTAGCCCTTAGAGCTTGAATATTTGGATCTTGTAAAAAATCATTACTGCCAATATCAATTGTAATGACATCCGCATTGTTAATAGCTTCGAGGTTTTCAGGTTTGTTAATCTCGGTTAACAGGCGTTCAGAAGTCCAGCCCCCGCCGCTGATATTTTTCGCGACGTCATATTTCCCATTTCCAATTAAATAGGGAAACGCCTTTAAGGATTGATGAGAGTTCGTTGGATCAGTATCTTTCTCTAAATTCCAGCCATATGTAATTGAATCGCCCAGTGAAACAATGTTTGGCTTGACGTTACTTTCCGCAAAAACAAACGATGAGAAGAATGAATGGAGTGCAAGCATTAGTATGAACAGAACGGATAAACGTTTAACCTTCAAAAATATTCCTCCTTTTAACAAATTTTTTCTACCAAAATCTATTATAATCTTCGTTTTTTCGAATATTCAATATATATAATTCTACAAAATATGCATTTAGTCCTATGAAGAAAGATTCAGATAAATTTAGCTGTAAAAAAAGAACATGTACAGGATTTGGTCACTTTTCGAACTTGTATGTCCAAACTACAAACAAAAATGCACGGCAGCATCTAGCTATAAGGTAAATGGTTAGAGGAAACCTCTCTGGCACAATACTTGCATAATAATAAAATATCATTCTTTTATGGGGGTTAAAATATGCAAATGAATACGTGTCGGGCAGTCGTTACAGGAGGCGCTTCAGGGTTAGGAGAGGCGACGGTTCGAAGAATTGTTCAAACTGGGGGAAAGGCGGTTATTTTTGATCAATCTGAAGAAAATGGTGTCCGGCTCCAAAAAGAATTAGGGGACGCAGTATTGTTTATAAAGGCCGATGTCACCAAAGAAGAGAACGTTCAAGAGGCAATTCATCAAGCAGCGGAATATATGGGCAGTGTAAATACAGTTGTCAACTGTGCAGGGATTGGTATTGCAGAAAAGGTGATTGGCAGAAATGGAGTCCATAATCTTTCGTTATTTTCAAAAGTTATTCATGTGAATCTAATCGGTTCTTTTAATGTGATTCGCATTGCTGCGGAGAAGATGACCACTAATGACGTAAATGAACAAGGTGAAAGAGGTGTGATTATTAATACTGCTTCTGTTGCAGCCTTTGACGGACAAATTGGTCAGGCAGCCTATAGTGCTTCAAAAGGAGGAGTTGTCGGTATGACTCTGCCAATTGCAAGAGAGTTTGCCCGCTACGGGATTCGCGTAATGACGATTGCACCTGGACTATTCCACACACCGATGTTTGATACCCTCCCGCAAGAGGCAAAAGATTCACTTGGAAAAATGGTGCCTTTCCCATCAAGGCTCGGATATCCAAGTGAATATGCACAACTCGTCCAAAGCATCGTCGAAAATCCGATGTTAAATGGAGAAACCATCCGGCTTGATGGGGCAATAAGGATGCAGCCGAAATAATTTAGGAAACAGTTATAGTGCTTAAAGAAGAGGGGAATTCCATTAGGAATCCCCTTTTGTTCATCACCCTCCAAAAAATAGGTCAATGATATTTGAAGCAGTGGATGTTTTTTTGTTATAAAACTCTGAGTAACCGCAGTTCTTGCAAAAAACAACCGTGAAGGTATTGTGTTGAATGTCAAACATCTTTGACAACCCCGTTCCTGTCATTGCTACATCCTTCGTACCTGTATCTCTGCTGCCACATTTAATACAGCCCTTTTCACTCATAGACTCACTCCTCGAATGATTTACACTTAATATTTACGATTAAGGCGGATAAAAGTTTCCGAATAGATTTGATATTGTTGAAATATTCAAAAATATCCCTCACTTTTGTTACAATAAGGATAGGTAAAAAAGGGGGAGCACAAAATGATCCAATTTAACGAGTTGATGACGCCAGTCGACTGCATGGTCACCGAGGATACGCCACTATCTGAAGCTATCAGTCTGATGAACAATAGGAAGTGGAACCTGCTGCCGGTAACAGACATGAGCAGAAAACTGGTTGGCGTTTTTACGAGAAGCGGCTTATTTCAAATGGTTATGGAAGGGAAGCCCCTTACCACCCCTATCAAAACATATATTAAAGAACAGGTTGAAACACTGCCGATTGCCACTCCTTATGAAAAAATTGAAATGATTGTGAAAAACAGTCAGGTGGGTACCGGTGTGGTTATTGATGATCAGAATCGGGTTGTTGGCATCCTCACGAAAACAGATATGGTCATGTCCTTGCTCCAAACCTCACAAGAATTAAAAACTGTAAAAACCTTAAAAAGAACATTAGAAACGGCATTAGATCATGCCTATGATGGAATTGTCATGACGGATGGAAAGAAAAACATCCAGATGGTCAGTCCTCCTCTACTCGAATTATTTAATCTTCAGCCAGAATCCGTTCTTTTTAAACCAGTTGCAAAAGTATTGCCTGAGCTTCTTCTAGACAATGTTTATCATTCTGAAACAGCTGAGGTTAGCGAATTTCTAGAGATCAATGGCATTAAATATATTGTCCACCGCATTCCAATTTTAGCGGATGGAAAAGTCGTCGGAGCGATCGGGAAAATAGTGTTCAGGCAATTAAACGAGGTCAGTGAGTTATTTAAAAAGCTACAAAAAGCGGAGAATAAAGCGAGCTATTACCATCAGCAATTTCAGAAATCAGAGTCTGCTAGGTTTACCTGGGAGAACCTATTAACCGTTGATCCATATATGGAAAAATTGAAGAAAAGTGCAGCAAAGGCGGCAAAAGGCAGGTCAACCATTCTTATACGCGGAGAAAGCGGCACGGGGAAAGAGTTGTTTGCCCAAGCGATCCATAATAGCAGTGCTAGAAGTTCAGGGAAATTTATAGTCGTAAATTGTGCGGCGATTCCAGAGGATTTGTTAGAATCAGAGTTTTTTGGTTATGACGAAGGGGCCTTTACGGGAGCGAGGCAAAAAGGCAAACTTGGCAAGTTTGATTTGGCTAATGGCGGGACCCTTTTTCTCGATGAAGTAGGTGATATGTCCCTCACATTACAAGCCAAACTGCTGCGCGTCCTTCAAGAAAGAGAATTCTACCGGGTGGGTGGAACGGTAAGAATTCAAGTGGATGTTCGAATCATCGCAGCTACCAATCGTAACCTGGAGGAAATGGTCAAAGAGGGACAGTTTAGAGAGGATTTATATTATCGTCTCAATGTAATTTCTTTATATGCTCCGCCACTTCGCGATCGACTTTATGATACAGATCATTTGATTGGTCGGTTCATGATTGAATTGAATCAAATTTTAGGAACGAGCATTACGGGAATTGATAACAGGGCAAGAGAAGCGATGCTTAGTTATCCTTGGCCTGGAAATGTCCGCGAACTGCGTAATGTCATGGAACGGGCGATGACCTTTGCTGAAAATGGAAAAATTAAATTTGAAGATCTTCCAGACTATCTTGTGAAGCAGGTTTCGAGCAATGAACCTTCTCTCAATGTATCACTGGTCGAAAACGCGGAACTCGAAGCGATTAAAAAGGCACTTGTCCAAGTGCAAGGGAATAAGGTTAAAGCGGCTAGATTACTAGGAATCAGTCGATCCGGTTTATATGAAAAAATAAAAAAATACAAACTATTAACATAGAGGGAAAAGTGTCCAGGAAATGGACACTTTATTGTCCTTTATGTTTGGACGAAAAACATATCGTCATTTAATGTTGAAGCTTTTTTCAGTGCAGAGGGACTACATAATGATTTCGTGTAGATTGGCATAAATATTGCATGAAAATTAGAGAAGTCTTTTATTTGAGGGAGGATTCATGTATGAATATCGGAAGCCTATTAGTGCAAAATGCCCGCAAGTTCCCTGAACTACTAGCCATTGAATGTGAAGGAAGAAGCTATACGTATCGCCAATTTAATGAAGAAGTAAATAACCTCGCAAACGGCTTGTTGAAGCAGGGTGTGAATAAAGGTGACAAGCTTGCATTGATGATGAAGAATTCCGATCACTTTGTATTTACCTTTTTTGCAGCTGCTAAAATTGGGGCAGTTGCTGTACCAGTTAACTTTCGCCTTACTGCCTCGGAGGTTCACTACATATTAGAGCAATCCGATACATCCTTGGTTGTGTGTGATAAGGAATTTGAGCCAATCATTGCTGCAGCCAAACAAGGTACAGATGTCCGTTTGGTTATTATCGTCGGGGAACCAGAGGCAACTGGATACTATTCATATGAAAGCATTCTATCTGATAACGAAAATGAGCCAGAAGTGGTGGTTTCCGAGCAGGATGATTTAGAAATCCTTTATACTTCGGGGACGACGGGGCGTCCGAAGGGTGCTCTGTTTGATCATAGTCAAATTTTTAAAGTAGGGATTGCTGTCGTCATTAATATGGGGATTAGACAGCATGAACGAATTCTCCATCTCGCACCGCTGATCCACTCAGCCCAATTAAACCTATTTCTTATTTCGGGTGTAGCACTTGGTGGCACACATATTATCCATCGCGATTTTCATCCAGTAAAAACACTCCAAGCGATTCAAGAGCATAAAATTACCCACCTATTTGCAGTTCCAGCCATGTATAACTTTCTTCTCCAAGTACCAAACGCAGCAGATTATGATTTATCTTCTATTAAAAGAGTCGGATACGGGGCGGCTCCCATGGCACCTGAACTGGTCAAAAAAACCATTCAACTCTTTAAAACAGATCAATTTTATAACCTCTGCGGCTTAACTGAAGCGGGTCCAGGAGGAATTCTCCTCGATCCAGAAGGGCACAAACGCCATCTCGGTAAGGGTGGGAAACCTATTTTCTTAACAGAAACAAGGGTTGTCAATGAAGAGGGTAATGATGTAATACCTGGAGTAATTGGTGAATTTATCGTTCGCAGTGACATGGTGATGAAGGAGTATTACAAAAAGCCGGAGGAAACGAAGAGCACCTTGAAAAATGGCTGGCTCTATACCGGCGACTTAGCAACGATTGATGAGGAAGGTTATATCACGCTGGTGGATCGTAAAAAAGACATGATTATTTCAGGGGGTGAAAACGTATACTCTGTAGAAGTTGAATCCGTTCTTTTTGAACATCCGAATGTCCTCGATGCTGCCATTATTGGTTTACCAGATGAGGTTTGGGGAGAAGCGGTTTGTGCCATTATTGTACCGAAAGAAGGTGCAGTGATTGATGAGCATGAATTAAAAAACTTTTGCCGTCAAAAATTAGCAGGCTATAAGGTTCCAAGGCAAATTTTTATCGAAGAGCAGTTACCGCGTAATGCTTCAGGGAAAGTACTAAAGTATCAATTGCGTGAGAAGATGAGAAATGTAACCATATAGAGCTATTTATAGGGTTTGGGAATTTTATTCCAATTATTGAATAAATCTAGCACTGCTTTGTAAAAATGATAAACGTTTTTGTAAAAAAGGACTCAAAATTTGTAAAAAAACTTCATGTTTACGTAAAAAAATACTAAATATTTGAAAAAATTATCTTTTAATCTAGTGAATTCCAATATTTTTTATCAAAACCACAAAATGTAAACGTTACCACTTAGAAAGAGAGGTTTTTGGTATGAAACATCTTTACTTAAATGAAGATCATGAAATATTTCGCAAGTCATTAAGAAAGTTTTTGGACAAAGAAGCATATCCCTTTTATGAGCAGTGGGAGGAAGACCGGATGATTCCGCGTTCTTTCTGGAAAAAGATGGGCGAGCAAGGATTTCTTTGCCCAGATATCGATGAAAAGTATGGAGGCAGTGAGGTCGATTGGGGATTTGCGGTTGTCATTAATGAAGAGCTGGAACGAGTTGGTTCTGGTTTAGTAGGGATTGGCCTCCATAATGATATTGTCGTCCCCTATATTACCTCCTATGGGACAGAAGAACAAAAGCAGCGCTGGTTACCGAAATGTGTGACCGGTGACATCATTACAGCCATTGCTATGACGGAACCAGGCACCGGCTCTGACTTGGCTAATATTAAAACAACAGCAAAGCTTGACGGTGACCACTATATTGTTAATGGCCAAAAGACGTTCATTACCAATGGGATTCAATCCGACCTTATTGTCGTTGCCGTCAAAACCGACATAAATGCCGTACCGAAGCATAAAGGGGTCAGCCTGCTGGTTATTGAGCGTGATGCACCTGGATTTTCACGAGGGAGAAAGCTAAACAAGGTCGGTCTCCATTCCCAGGATACGGCGGAATTGATCTTTGAAGATTGCCGTGTTCCGAAGGAGAACCTGCTCGGTGAGGAAGGCAAAGGCTTTCTTTACTTAATGGAAAAACTCCAACAGGAACGGCTTCTTGTCGCGATTGGGGCACAAACGGCGTCGGAAGTTATGCTGAAAATGACGATTGACTATGTTAAAAGTAGGGAAGCGTTCGGCAAACCTGTCAGCCAGTTCCAAAACACCCAGTTTAAAATTGTCGAAATGGCTACAGAGATTGAAATGGGCAGAGCCTTTTTGGATCAGTTAATTGCAGAGCATATTGAAGGAAAAAACGTAGTAACGAAGGTCTCGATGGCAAAGTGGAAACTAACGGATATTGCCAAAAGGGTTGCCGCGGAATGTATGCAGCTCCATGGCGGTTATGGATATATGGAAGAATACGAGATTGCGAGACGATTCCGTGACATTCCAGTTTCCAGCATTTACGCAGGTACCAACGAAATCATGAAAACAATCATTGCGAAAAATCTAGGATTATAGAGAGGAAGAGATATATGCGTGAAGTAGTCATTGTTGAAGGCGTACGTACACCAGTCGGAAGAAGAAATGGCGTGTTAAAAGATATCCGTCCGGATGATTTATCAGCTCTAACCTTAAAGGAACTAGTCAATCGAGCAGGGATCGACCCAGCACTTGTGGACGATGTTATTTGGGGTTGTGTGACGCAAGCGGGCGAGCAGGCTGGCGATATTGCGAGAGTAGCTGCGTTAATTGCAGGCTTCCCAATCGAAGTACCGGGAACAACCATTGACCGTCAATGCGGCTCCAGCCAGCAAGCTGTGCATTTCGCAGCACAAGCAATCTTGGCTGGTGATATGGACGTGGTGATTGCAGGCGGTGTGGAAAGCATGTCCCGTGTTCCGATGGGTTCCAACTACAAAGGTGCTGAAGAACCTTTTAGCCCCAATTTAAGGTCAAAATATGAAATGATTCATCAAGGCTTATCCGCCGAGCGGATTGCCGAAAAATATGGCTTTACCCGGGAGGTACTTGATCAATTTTCCCTTGAAAGCCATCAAAAAGCGTTAAAGGCACAGGAAGAGGGGTATTTTTCTAGGGAGATATTCCCAATCGAGGTAAAGCTTCCGGATGGAACAACGACCGTTATCAAAGATGATTCTGGTCCAAGAAAAGGAACATCCTTAGAGGCATTGGCCGGTCTTCGCACTTCCTTTAAAGAAGATGGAGTTATTCATGCCGGAAACTCTAGTCAAATAAGTGATGGATCCGCTGCTTTATTACTCATGTCACGTGAGAAAGCAGAAGAACTTGGTTTGAAACCGCGCTTCCGTGTCCACACACGCGTGGTGGTTGGATCGGATCCCACATTGATGCTGACTGGACCAATTCCAGCTACACAAAAGGCAATGGAAAAGGCGGGCTTATCTATCGATGATATTGATGTATTTGAAGTCAATGAAGCCTTCGCCCCTGTCACCCTTGCTTGGCTGAAAGAGACAGGTGCTGACCCAGCGAAGCTAAATCCAAATGGCGGAGCAATTGCCCTTGGTCATCCGCTAGGCGGCAGTGGAGCCCGTCTAATGGTGACGATGATGTACGAGCTGGAGCGAACCGGCGGACGCTACGGTTTGCAAACGATGTGTGAAGGCCATGGTATGGCAAATGCAACGATTATTGAGCGAATAGATTAAAAGTTATATAGATTCGCTGATTGAATACTGAAATTCGCTGATTGGCCTGGAAAATCCGCTGATTGACCGGGAAAACCAGCAGATAGACTATCAAAAAATGAATAATGGAGGCGATTCAATGACGACGACAATTGGGAAAATCTTTGATTTGACGGTGAAAAAGCATCCAAACAAACAAGCCATTTATGATGTCAGGAAAAATGTCCGCTATACTTATAAGGAATGGAGCGAACAGGTGAATCGTCTCGCCAATGCCCTTTTAGAAGAAGGGGTTAAAAAGGGCGATCGTGTATCGACCTTCATGTTCAATACCGAAGAATTAGGGACAGCTTTTTTCGCTTGTGCAAAAATCGGTGCCATCTTCAATCCGATTAATTTCCGCTTAATGTCAGAAGAAGTAGCCTATATACTCTCGGATGCCACACCAAAGGTTGTTCTTTTTGAAAAGGATTTAGAGCCTGTCATATCAGCGATCGCTAATCGCTTTGAGAAGACATCCTTTTGGTTTATTGATGAAGAAACACCCGCTTATGCTGCAAGTTACCAGGAAAAACTGGCTGCATCTTCAACCGAGGATGTTCAGGCGGACGTGAAGGAAACTGATCTTTATGCGTTTATCTATACCAGCGGAACAACGGGAAGGCCGAAAGGGGTCATGCACACTCACCGCAATATGGTTGACCAAAGTGTATTCTGTATTGCCTCATGCAAATTTAGTGCGGAAGATGTTGGATTGGTAACTGCGCCAATGTTCCATTGTGCGGAACTTCATTGTGCTTTCCTGCCAAGGATTCATGCAGGGGCCAGTAACGTCATTTTGCACCAATTCAATCCAAAGGCGATTCTCCAATTAATTGAACAAGAAAAAATCTCAAAATTCTTTGCAGCGCCAACGATGTGGAATATGCTCCTTCAAGAGGACCTAAGCAAGCATGATCTATCGAGTCTAAAGCTTGGTTCATATGGTGCAGCTCCAATGGCACCATCACTCGTCCATGCACTCCATGACAATCTAGGTATTTCATTAATTCAAGCCTATGGAATGACCGAAATGGGTCCAGCCATTACCTTCCTTTCAGAGACAGACCAATTGAGGAAAGCCGGTTCTGCTGGGCAAGCCGCCCTAAGCCACGATATTCGGGTGGTTCGGACGAGAGAAGACGGTCCTTCAGATCCTGATGATGTCGTTCCAGTCGGTGAAACCGGTGAGATTATTGTGCAGGGGCCATGTATGATGGTTGGTTATTTCAACCGGGAAGAAGCGACGGAAAAAGCCTTGTATAAAGGCTGGTACCATTCCGGAGATATCGGTTATCTTGATAACGAGGGATATCTATATGTCAATGACCGAGTGGATGACATGATTATTAGCGGCGGCGAAAATATTTATCCAAGGGAAGTAGAAGATGTCTTACATGCCCATACTGGTGTCCTCGATGTAGCAATTGTTGGCCAGCCAGATGACCGCTGGGGTGAGACTGTTACAGCATTTGTTGTTAAAAAAGATCCAAATGTCTCGGAGCAGGAACTCGATGAATACTGCAAAAACAGCGATCAGCTCGCAAATTATAAACGTCCACGAAAATATGTATTTTGTGAGGTACTGCCGCGAAATGCCAGTGGGAAGATAATGAAATATATTTTACGAAAACAACTCGAGGAGCTCTTCACCCCTGGCTCAACTAATTCGTAAAAGAGGGTCCTAATTATGTTAAAAGGTATTAAAGTCATTGATTTCACGAACTACTTGCCAGGCCCTTATGCAACATTACGGCTAGCAGAACTGGGGGCTGAGATTATTAAAGTGGAGCCGCCGGAAGGGGATCCTGCCCGGCATACGGGACTATCCAAACAGGGCAATGGCCTGGTTTTTCTTGCTAACAACCGCCAGAAAAAAAGCATCATCCTTAATTTAAAGGAGAAAGAAGGATACGACACCGCTCTTAAATTAATTGCTAATGCAGATGTCGTTGTCGAAAGCTTTAGGCCAGGAGTTATGGAGAAACTCGGTTTAGGTTACGAGGCAGTTCAAAAAGTAAAGCCTGATATCGTCTACTGCTCTATATCCGGCTATGGACAAAAGGGGTTGTTAAGTAAACTGGGCAACCATGACCTCAATTATATGGCGTTAAGCGGTGTTTTGGCCCAGTTCAAGGACAATGCAGGCAAACCTGTCCATCCATCCATAACCGTGGCTGATTATTTAGGCGGTTATGCTGCCAATGAACGGATTTTAGCCGGACTCGTGTCGAGAGCTTTAACTGAAAAAGGAAGCTATCATTCTATCTCTATTACCGACCAACTGGTGTCATTATTAGGAAACCATGTTATGGTTGAAAAAGAAACCGGGGCGGGAAATGGCATTAATGTTTTAAACGGAAGCATTGTTTCTTACGCTTTATATGAAACAAGCGACGGCAGGTTTATGAGCATTGGTGCGCTTGAGCCAAAGTTTTGGGAAAATTTCAGCCGTGCTCACGGTCGTGAAGAATGGATCCAAGCCCATTTTTCCACAACCGATGATGCGAATCCTGTTTTTCAAGAGGTGACGGCACTTTTTAAAAGCAAAACCTTTTATGAGTGGATAGAATTCGCGCAAAAGGTAGATTGCTGTATGGCCCCTGTATTAGAGATTGGGGAATTAAACACTAACCCCTACTTCCAAGAAAAAGAGCTAATCTTTGCTTCTTCCTGGGGAGACTATCAAGTAAAAATGCACAGTGACTTAGAGCAGGAATCAATTTCCCCACCGCCTCAAAAGAACGGGCATAAAGATGAAATATTGAATAATATATTGATATAAACAAAAAACTAGACTGTCGAGAAGTAATTTTGGCAGTCTAGTTTTTGTTAACGGTTGTATGTCTGAATGTTTTTCAAATATATTGCTTAAAGTTAAAATCAACAAAGGACTCTGATCGAAGGGTTTTTTTATCGAAGTTTAAAAAAGATGTAACTTGATTCGGTATCACGATGCATGTTATTCCTGCTTCGATTGCGGCTATAGCTCCATTAATGGAATCTTCAATTGCCAGGGCCTCTTGCGGTTCGACCTGTAATGCCTCTAAAGCCCTAAGATAGAGCGCAGGGTCAGGTTTAACTTTATCGACATCTTCTCTTGTTTTAATAACAGAGAAATACTGCCAAAGCTTAAACTGTTTGAGGAAACCCTCGACCCATTCTCGTGAAGAACTGGAAGCAAGCCCAATTCTAAACCCGAGTTCCCTAGCTTCCTCTAATTTTTCGACGACACCTTCACGTACTTCTAAAATACCCCTTTTTTCTAGGAAGCGGTCACTTGCTAAACGATTTATTTCGTCTGCATCAATCTTCATGCCAGTCTGTGCTTCTAAGTATTGAAAAAAAACTTCATCTGTCGTTCCAATACTTTTTGCAAATTCCTCTAGGGGCAAGTCCATATTGAACTTCTCTTTAAGCAATTCCTCAAATACATGAAACCAAATGGTCTCTGTATCAATAATCGTACCGTCAAAATCAAAAATCACAGCTTTAATGGCCATGGGCTCCTCCATTCTAGTCCGCCACTATGTATTTAGGTTGCTAGATAATAAATAATTGCTATTTTTGTCACAAATTATCTACCAAACGATTTCAATTTTAGCAAAGATTTACTTATTTTTATAGAATAATTGCTTTTTGAAAATCGAATGACTAGCAGTATAATAGAGTAAGAATATCATCGTTAAAGGAGGAAAAATGTTGTTTGAAAAAGCACTGCCTTTATTAGAATCCCATTTCGGTTATAGTTTCTTCCGTACTGGCCAAGAGCAAGCCATTCGCTCTGTTTTATCCAGCAAAAATACAATTACTGTCATGCCAACGGGTGGTGGGAAATCCATTTGTTATCAAATTCCTGCGCTTGTCTTACCAGGTACCACGATTGTTATATCCCCACTAATTTCTTTAATGAAGGACCAAGTAGATGCCCTCAATCAAGTCGGTATTCCCGCAACATTTATCAATAGTTCGCTAAGTTATGGAGAAGCAAATAAGCGGATGCAAGAAGTCATTCAAGGTGAATACAAGCTTTTATATCTTGCACCTGAACGTTTGGAATCCCAAGATTTTCTTGAGGACCTTTACAGCATGGACATCCCATTAATTGCAGTGGACGAGGCTCACTGTATATCACAATGGGGACATGATTTTCGGCCAAGCTATCGCCATATTCAAGAGTTAATTAAAAGTCTGCCGCAAAGACCAAGGGTATTAGCTCTTACGGCTACAGCAACACCAAAGGTTCGTGAGGATATTTGCGATTTATTAGGAATTGATGAAGAGAATACGATTATTACTGGATTTGAGCGGGAAAATCTATCCTTTACGGTCATCAAGGGTCAGGATCGGGACAAGTTTATCAAAGACTATCTAAAAAGGAATGATAAAGAAGCAGGGATTATTTATACAGCGACAAGGAAGAATGTCGACCAAATTTATGAAAGACTACTCAAAGCGAACATTAAGGCGGCCCGCTATCATGCAGGGATGGGCGATGTGGAGCGAAACCGAGAGCAGGAACGATTTCTAGAAGATAAGGCAACTGTGATGGTGGCTACCTCTGCCTTCGGGATGGGAATAGACAAATCCAATATCCGTTATGTTATCCACTACCAGCAGCCCAAAAATATGGAGAGCTATTATCAGGAAGCAGGCCGTGCGGGCAGGGATGGTTTGAAGAGCGAATGTATTTTGCTCCATTCCTCGCAGGATGTCCAGATTCAACGTTTTTTGATTGATCAGTCTAGTGATCGGAGCCGAATGACACAAGAGTTAGAAAAACTCCAGCAAATGGTTGATTATTGCCATACAGAAAACTGTCTGCAGGAATTCATTTTAAAATATTTTGGCGAAACGGAAACAGAACCGTGCGGCAGATGCGGCAACTGCTTAGATACTAGGACAAGCATCGATGTAACGAAAGAAGCACAAATGGTGATGTCCTGCGTTATTCGGATGGGGCAGCGCTTTGGAAAAACGATCACAGCTCAAGTGTTAACAGGGTCGAAAAATAAAAAAGTAACCGAAATGGGCTTTGACAGACTACCAACCTATGGAATCATGAAGGATAGAAGTTCAAAGGATGTCAGTGATTTCATTGAATTTTTGATATCACAGGAATTAATAGCGATCGAACAAGGACAGTTTCCAACCCTGTTTGTTTCACCAAAGGGAAAAGATATCCTTTTAGGTAAGCAGCAGGTCCATCGCCGTGAGACCGTCCAGGTGAAACAGGTATCCAAGGATGACCCATTATTTGAGGTATTAAGAGACGTGAGGAAGCAAATTGCCGAATCAGAAAAGGTACCGCCGTTTGTGATTTTTTCTGATGCATCCCTAAAGGATATGTGTGCAAGGCTGCCAAAGACGACGGAAGAGTTTTTACAGGTGAGCGGTGTGGGAGAACTGAAGCTTAAAAAATATGGCCTTGAATTTATCCAGGTGATCCGTACTTTCTGTGAAACAAATGCAGATTACCAAAGTGAGTTGGTATCTGTTGAGAAGGCTCCAAAGAGACCCGCAAAAAAAAACGGTGTAACCGAATCCCATTTGGAGACGTTGAAATTACACCAAAGTAGTCTTTCCATAAATGAAATTGCCGAACAGCGGGAATTGGCGGTCAGCACGGTTGAAACCCACTTGCTTCAATGCGCACAGCAAGGTTTAGAAGTAGATTTTTCCAAATATATTCCGTCTGAATACTTGCCGCTTTTAGAAAAGGCCTTAGCGGAAGCAGGACGTGACCGTCTAAAACCAATTAAAGAACTTCTGCCTGAAGAAATAAGCTATTTTATGATAAAAGCCTATGTTTATTTTATTAGTAAACAAAAATAGGCTGGTAATAGAAAAGGCACACATGGGGTGATATCCGTTCCATGTGTACTTTTTATTTATCTTAGAAATAAATGTAAATTATGTTAATATTAAACTACTAAATACATAAGAGGTGATTAGCATCGAACTTAATCGAAAGCAAGAAGTGGTACTGTCAATTAAAGATTTAGAAAAAAACTATGATAGGAAAAACGTTCTTAAAGGAATTAATTTAACTGTCTATCGAGGACAAATTATCGGTTATATTGGTCCAAATGGTGCAGGGAAAAGTACAACCATTAAAATTCTGCTGGGTCTTGAAGGGGACTATAATGGTAAGGTTGAGATTTTTGGTGAAGAAGTGACGGAGAAGAATATCGATTATAAAAGAAAAATCGGCTATATTCCAGAAATTGCTGAACTCTATGATAATCTTACCGCGATGGAGTATTTAACCTTTGTCGGTGAGTTATATGGTATGGACTTTCATGCTGCGGATGAAAAAGCGCAACGATTGATGAAGGTTTTTGGACTCGAAGAGATGTACCACGCTAGAATCGCTTCCTACTCCAAAGGAATGCGCCAAAAAGTACTGATCATTTCAAGTTTACTACATAATCCAGATTTATTATTTTTAGATGAACCGTTAAGCGGGCTTGATGCAAATAGCGTTATGGTCTTTAAGGAGATATTAGCGATTCTCGCTGCCCAAGGGAAGACGATCTTTTACTCATCGCATATCATGGATGTGGTTGAGAAAATTAGCAACCGCATTATCCTCATCAATGATGGGAAAATTGTTGCCGATGGAAGTTTCAAAGAATTGAAGGAGCAAAATAGGGAAGGGACATTAGAACAGATTTTTAATCAGCTGACAGGTTTTAATCAATATAAGGGTTTGGCTGAGGAATTTGTGTCCATCGTTCAAGAGGTCTAAGCAATGAAAAACTTTAAAACACTGAGATTCCTTGATTTATTCCTAAGATTTTTTGAGAGGTTTGGGATTAATTATCCAGTCATGAGGAGAATATTGACGGTCAAATTAACGATGGATGGTCGGAGGACCGCGACAATCTTTAACCAACAAGGGAAGAAAAAGAAGAAACCCGAAGAAAATGGCTTTATCAAGTCATTAGGGATGTATGTCTTATTAAGTGTCATGCTCATTCCTTTAGTGATATTTGGCGAGAACTATCTTTATCAGATGAGCATCTTCTTTGGAATCATCATGTTTCTTGTGATGACTTCGATGATTTCTGACTTTTCCAATGTACTTCTTGATGTCAGGGACAAAGGAATACTCCTAACAAAACCAGTGGAAAAAAAGACGCTCAATGCTGCAAAGACGGTACATATTTGTATTTATTTGTTCTTTCTCACAGGGGCGCTTACCATTGCTCCAGTCGTGATAGGAACATTTAGACATGGTGTTTTATTCTTACTCCTAACAATCATAGGGCTTATTTTGGTCAATTTTTTTATTGTCGTGTTAACAGCTATTATCTACTATTTCATTTTGAGATTTTTTGATGGTGAAAAACTAAAGGATATCATTAATTACGTCCAAATCGGCTTATCCGTTTCGATTGCTGTAGGATATCAGGTTCTAGGAAGAGCCTTTAGTATTGTCGATATGGAAATTTCCTTTTCACCCAGCTGGTGGCAATTCTTCATCCCACCCATCTGGTTCGGAGCGCCCTTTGAGTTAATTCTACAAAGAAATTATGACTATTTCCTATTCATGTTTTCACTGTTAGCACTAATCATCCCGATTATTTCCATATTCATCTATAGCCGAATGATGCCTTCGTTTGAACGGAACCTGCAAAAAATAACCAATAATAGCGGTGGGAGTAAACGTAAGGAGCAAAGTTGGAAAAGTTGGCTTGTCCGTGTTATATGCAGAAGTAATGAGGAGAAAGTATTTTTTCGCTTCGCCAATAACATGATGAGGAACGAAAGGGAATTCCGTTTAAAGGTGTATCCTTCATTAGGATTGGCATTAGTTATTCCGTTTATTTTTTTGTTTAATCAAATTCAAGTCAATTCCTATGCTCATCTGATCGCTAGCAAATGGTATCTAGTTATTTATAGTTGTAGTTTGATGATTCCAAATGCGATTACGATGCTGAAATACTCGGGTAAATACAAAGGTGCTTGGATCTACAAAACTGCGCCTATCCAGAATCTAGCACCGCTATATAGTGCAGCCATTAAGGTATTTATTGTAAACCTTTTTCTTCCGGTTTATGTCATTTTAAGTGGTATTTTTCTATGCATTTTCGGATGGAAAATCATTGACGATCTTTTGGTCGTCTTCGTTACCGCTGTTTTATATACGGTCATTTGCTCAAATTATCTGAAAGAAACATTGCCTTTTTCTGAATCATTTGAGGACGCCAAGCAAAGTGGAGGAGTGAAGATTATCCTATCATTTCTTTTGATGGCTGTTTTTGCCGCTATTCATTTTGCAGGTACCTTCATTCCGTTTGGTGAAACGATATATCTTATCTTATTGGTTGCCTGCACTTTTTTTGCTTGGCGATTGGCCTATAAATCATGGTGGAATTATTCATAGGGTGAAAGATTACAATTGATTATATTTTTAGAATATTCTTAATTTTGTCGATAACCCTCTGATATTGTTGATATTTCCCCGGGAATTTGTCGATATCCTTCCAACAACTAAAAGAACAGGGCAGCATTTCAACTTAGCTGCCCTGTTCTTTATCGTAATCATCTAAAAAAGGCTTATTAGCATAATAGTACATCATGGCCATGAAAACTGCACCGCCAATTAGGTTACCAATCGTAACCGGCACTAGATTGTGAATGACTCCGCCCCATGAAATCGTTCCAGGATGGTTTAACACTAAGGCAATGGCAAACGTACACATATTAGCGATGCTATGTTCATAGCCGGAAATAAAGAAACAAAAGACAAACAGCATCATCGCAAACATCTTTGGTCCATCACCTTTTAACCCCATCGGAAGAAAAAAGGCCATGCAGACAAGCCAATTACAGAGGATGGCTCGGAAGAATAACTCCGTAATTGGGACCTGCATCTTAATCTCGACGACATGGAGTAAAAAGCCATTGACCTCTGAACTTTCATAAAGCCCCGTTGTAAAAATAATAAAGGCAAAGACAGCAGCCCCGAGAATATTTCCTGCATAACTGCAAACCCATAGTTTTATAACGTCAGTCCAATTCATTTTCTTGCGAAGCGCGGCATAAGTGTAGTAAAAGGTGTTCCCGGTAAACAAATCTCCACCGCCATATGCGATTAAAATGATTGCTGAACCGAAGGTAAGTGCCGCCATCGGATAGGCGAACGGGTTATCTTTAATATAGAAAAAGTTCCCCGTTTTAAATGCTACGATGACACCAAAACCGATAAACATACTGGCAAGCATTGCCCGTAATATATAACGAAGGATGCTTTGCCGAAAGATTTTCATCTTTTTTAGGGCGAGTTTCTCAGCTTCTCCTAAAGGCTGCATTTCCATATTGACGTTCCCACCATTCACGATTAAATAGTATCCGTTTATTATGTTTCTAAAAGGTTGGGGTTATGTATTTGGAGGTAAATATTTCATTAAACAAGCTTAGAATAATTATATTTTTTAATACATAAACTTTTGTAATGGTTTAAAATAGCAAATACATCCGGAAATCAGCTATAATAGAGAGGTTTTTTGAAGACTGATTTTAAGGAGATATTATGTCGACATTGAAAAAAATTACCCCTTCATATGATCCATGGGAAGCCTATTTAGATATCGAGCAATATGGAAAGCCTCAGCTCACCAATATCGAATTCACCACAACTACCCTTTGTAATATGCGCTGTGAGCATTGTGCTGTAGGATATACACTTCAAACAAAGGATCCGCAGGCCCTTCCTCTTGAACTTCTCATTCAAAGGTTAGAGGAAATTCCGTCACTTCGCTCGCTAAGTATTACTGGAGGAGAGCCGATGCTATCTTTATCTTCAGTAAAAAATTATGTGGTACCGATTTTAAAATATGCCCATGAGCGCGGTGTTCGTACACAGATTAATTCTAATTTGACCCTTGATCTTGATCGTTATGAATTAATCGTCCCTTATCTAGATGTTTTACATATTTCGCATAACTGGGGGACAGTGGATGATTTTGTTGAGGGTGGCTTTGCTCGAATGGAACGGAAGCCAGACTATGAACAACGGGAAAAATATTTTAAGAGAATGATAGAAAATAGTAGAGAGCTGGTAAAAGCAGGGGTGATGGTTTCAGCCGAAACGATGCTTAATAAGCGTACACTTCCGCATCTAGAGAAAATACATCGTCAGATTGTCGATGAAATGCTTTGTCAGCGTCATGAAATTCATCCTATGTACCCAAGTGACTTTGCTAGCAATCTTGAAACCTTATCCCTTCATGAAATCCGGGAAGCGATCCATCACATACTGGATATAAGAGACGAAAAAGTGTGGATGCTGTTTGGGACACTTCCATTTTATGCATGCAGCAGTGAACAGGAGGATCTAGCTCTGTTACAACGTTTGTATCAAAGTAATAACGTTACAGTCAGAAACGATCCAGACGGCCGTTCACGACTCAATGTAAATATTTTTAATGGAGATATTATTGTGACTGACTTCGGAGATACCCCGCCATTAGGAAATATTCAAACTACAAATCTATTAAATGCTTATGAAGCCTGGCAGTCATCCTCTCTAGCAAAGGAACTAAGCTGTCATTGCCCAGCTGTAAAATGTCTTGGACCAAATATATTAGTGAAGAATAGTTATTATAAGGAAATGGATTTTATGACTCGAACAAACAGAATAAATTCATAGACTAAAAGCACTTTAAGTGGCAATCCCATTTAAAGTGCTTTTCTTATGTGGCTAACCAAAAATGGAGAGTTAATCATACCAGTTGGGAATTATATTATTCCATTCCGGTTTATCCTATTTCAGCGGTGCTCTAAATTAAATTGAATGTTTTACAAGCTTTGGATGACGGTGCATAGAAACAAATAATATTAATCCGCTAATGATTAATAATGAGCTTGTGCTGATAAAGACAGCAGAAAAGCCGTAGTAACCAGAGATAAATCCACCTAACAATGGGCCGACGATATTCCCAAGGAAACGTAAGCTGGTATTGTAGCCTAACACCTCGCCTTGCATCGAAATCGGTGCCTCTTGGCGGATATAGGCAATTCTAACAGGAATAATTCCTCCAATCGTGATACCTAGGGCAAAGCGGATAATAACCAACTGCCAAAAGCTTGAAACCGCTGCTCCAGGCAAGTAGACAATTCCTGCTAGGAAAAGAAGAATAACTAATATTTTGATATACCCATACTTATCAGCAATTTTTCCCCATTTCCTCGACATCATCAGGTTGCCAAGTCCAGCAGCAGAAAAAGCAATCCCTGAATAAAAGGCAACATTGGTTGGGCCGTGCAGTTCACTAACAAATAAGGACAAAATTGGTTGAATGCTAAAGTGAGCAACTTGGACAAGAGATGAAATTAGCAGAACCGTTAGTAACACTGGATTCCTAATAATATGCCTTAACACTTCTTTGCTTGAATAATGTGTTTTTGCACCCTTTGAAACGGGAATCAAGAATTCCTTGGTGACAATGACTAGCAGGGCAGAAATAAAAATGGAAATTGACGTCCATTTGAAGGTGGTGGAATAGCCCAGGGAATCTGCTAAAATACCGCCGAGCATGGGTCCTAACAATGAACCAGTAATACTGCCTGTTTGTAAGGTTCCAAGGACACGTCCCGCAATCTCTTTCGGTGTTTGCGTTGAGATAAATGCCTGTGACATTGGTATGAAGCCTGAAAAAAAGCCCATGAAAAAGCGCAGTAACAGTAACTGCCAGACCGATTGGACATAGCTCATGAGAAAAATAGATAGCCCCATCCCTAATCCGGAAATGATAAGGATTTTTTTTCTTCCATATCGATCGCCAATTCTCCCCCAAATCGGTGAAAAGAGGAAGGCAGAGACAAATGTGATGCCAAATGTGATTCCCGACCAATGCTGGACATATTTTTCCGAAAAGTCACCGAATGTCTCAATGTACAAGGAAATAAACGGCATAACCATCGTCATGCTTCCGGCGACAAAGAAGTTCGCAAACCACATGATGATTAAATTACGCTTTGCACTTTCCTGCTGATTCACTATAAATAACACTTCTTTCTGAAATATATTTCGTTTTACTAAATATTATCATACCGAAATTTCTGACAACTTTAAAGGGATATCCTACCTATAAAGTTCGGAAATGCTTTTACTATTATTCCAAGGTCTTTACGGATTGGGAATAATAGCTCTATTAGAAATATTCAAAACACTATTGACAACTTGTTAATGGGAGACTAAAATCAAATTTATTACTTTAACTGAATAATACGTTCTCTTATCAAGAGTGGCAGAGGGACTGGCCCGATGACGCCCAGCAACCGTTCCTTTTTGGAATTGGTGCTAAATCCTGCAAAACAATTTTTGTTTTGAAAGATAAGAGAGGAGTAGTCCTTTAATTTTTGTGATGAAACCTCTCTTTTCTGGAGAGGTTTTTTTATTTTATTAAAAACCAACTTTTCCAATAGGGATAACCTGATATTGATAAGGATAAAAAGGGGGAGCTTTAAAAATGAAAAGAAATATCTTTAAAAGTACGTTTGTATCAGCATTAGCAGCAACACTTTTACTTACTGGCTGTGCTTCTGGGGGAGAAACCAAACAAGCAAGCGGTAAAAAGGTTACCCTTGAAGGGGTACCAGAAAAATTTACGAACGGAGACCAATTGAAAATTAAGGTTATCCGTAAAATCGGCGGTGACGATCACACGGCTCAATTCCTAAGTGGGGCAAAAGAAGAAGGAGAAGTACTAGGCTTTAAAGTAGACGTGTTTACAGCAAATGGTGATACGGCTAAATTCCATGATGCCATTAATCAAGCATTAGACCAAGATTATGATGGATTTATCATTTCCCATGGGGATGACGATGCGACCGTAAATGATGTGAAGAAAATTACTGAAAAGGGAAAAAGTGTTGTTACATTCGATTCCAATGCAAATTTAGCAACTGTTGACGGAGTAACACTTACATCTCAGGATGATGAAGCCTTAGCGACACTAGCACTTGATCAACTTGTAAAAGAAACAAAGGGGAAAGCGAATATTGCTTACCTTTGGGTAGACGGTTTCCCTCCAATGGTTAGACGTAACAAAGTTTATCAAGATGTGCTTGCCAATAATCCTGGAATTAAAGAAGTGGAACGTTTTGGTGTAGCTGCTGCAGATACAAGTGTACAAACGCAAAATGCAGTAGCAGCCATGTTAAATAAATATCCAAAAGGCAAACTGGATGCGATTTTTGCAACCTGGGATGCTTTTGCCATCGGTGCTGCACGTGCTTTAAAAGAAGCAGGCCGTGAAGAAGTGAAAATTTATGGTATTGATGTTTCTAATGCAGATTTACAAGAAATTCAAAGAAAAGGAAGTGCTTGGAAATATACAGCCGCTGTTGATCCTAAACTTATCGGTGCTGTTGATATGAGAATCCTTGCGAAAAAACTTGCGGGTGAAGAAACACCGAAGACCTTTGATTTAGAAGCTTCACTTGTTTCACAGGAGAATCTTCAGAAATCAAAAGACCCTGTAAATATGGTTAATCTTGCAAAAATTATCCCAGGCTGGGGCCAATCGGCTGCATTTGAAGAAGATTGGATTAAGACGTTAAAGAAGCATTATCAATAATAGTCGATAATCAACTAGGCACTCTCTTTTTCATTAGATTAAGAGAGTGTTTGCTTACGGAGGTGGATGTTAAATGAGTTCAACATTGGAGATGAAGAATATCTCGATAGAATTTCCAGGTGTGAAGGCACTGAATCAAGTTGATTTTTCAATGAAAACGGGGGAAATTCAGGCTTTGATTGGCGCAAATGGGGCTGGAAAATCAACCTTAATGAAGGTTCTCTCCGGTGCCTATGACCACTATACCGGTGAAATTAAGCTTGATGAGCAGGAACTGAAGATTCGATCTCCGAAACTGGCACAGGACGCAGGAATTCAAATCGTCTATCAAGAGGTAGATACAGCGCTTATTCCTTATTTAACAGTTGCTGAAAATATTTTGCTTCTAGATACTGTCCATAATATGGGGAAAAAGCAATGGATAAATTGGAAGAACCTTCATCAGCGTGCAGAGGAAATATTAGCGGCTATGAACATTACGCTTTCAACAAAAAAGCTTATCAGTGAGTTAACATTAGCAGAAAAACAAATGATTTTAATCGCTCGAGCAGTGTCTAATCAATGTAAGTTTCTTATTTTAGATGAGCCGACTGCCCCGTTGAGTCATACCGAAACCAGTGAATTATTTCGCATTGTTCGTGATTTAAAAGAGAAAAATGTCGGGGTTATTTTTATTTCCCACCGCTTGCCAGAGATTTTTGACGTCTGTGATGAAGTTACCATAATGAGAAACGGTGAAATTGTTGCAAAAAAGAAGGTTATCGATACATCGACTGACAAAGTGGTTGAATATATGCTGGGTCAAAAATTGGAAGAACAGTTCCCTGCTAAAAACGCTTCGATTGGAACTACGGTCCTAGATGTAAAAGGTCTATCGGATCGAGGGAAAATTAAGGATTTACATATTTATGTTAGGGCGGGAGAAATTATTGGAATTGCAGGGCTTGTTGGTGCTGGAAAAACAGAACTGTGTAAAGCGTTATTTGGCGCAGAGAAAGTAACGGCGGGAGAGGTTATTCTTCATGGGAACATGTTAAAATTAAGGACTCCCTATGACGCGGTCAAGAACGGAATTGCCTTAGTTCCGGAAGAACGGAGAAAGGAAGGAATCCTCGTTTTGGAATCGGTTGAATCCAACTTAACTGCAGCCAATTTAGGGGATTTTGCAAAGGTGTTTAGCTTTTTGGATCGAAAAAAAGAAAAAGAGACCGCCAAGCAGTTGGTCCGCCGCCTCGGGATTAAAACACCTTCAGAAGAAACAAAGGTTCAGAATCTTTCCGGAGGAAATCAGCAAAAGGTGGCAATCGGAAAATGGCTCGTAGCTGAAGCGGATGTTTATATTTTTGATGAACCAACCAAAGGCGTCGATGTTGGAGCTAAAAAGGATATCTTTGAATTAATCGCGGAACTGGCAAAACGGGGGAAAGCAATTATTTATGCTTCTTCGGAGCTTTCAGAGATTATCGGAATTACCGATCGCGTTTATGTTTTATATGATGGTAAGTCTGTTAAGGAAGTTGAAACAAAACTGACAAACGAAGAAGAACTATTATATTATTCAACAGGGGGCAGGTAAAAATGGAGGTAAATATCACAGCAAAGAAGCAGGAGGCCCCAGAAAAAAAAGTCTTTGAGTTATTCCACTTTTTATATAAATACGGGACGATTATTACGATTGTGGCACTTATTCTTATCTTTTCGGCAGCCAATCCGACCTTCATTCAGGGCAGCAATATCATTAATATCTTACGTTCTATCTCGATTGTAACGATCATTGCCATCGGGATTACGATATCTTTGTCCGTGGATGGCTTTGATTTATCAGTAGGGTCAGTCGCATCCTTATCAAACGCGATTGTCATTTCAATGTTCGTTTGGTTTTCCCAAAATACACTGGTAGCGATCATTTCTGCGATTGCTGCATCATTAGTTGTCGGTGCATTAAACTCATTTATGATAGTGAAATTAAGAATTCCTGATATGCTGATGACATTGGCAACGATGTTTATTATTCAAGGGACGGCATTGACCTATACAAAAGGGGCAACCGTTTCGCAAAATATGGTAATGCCTGATGGCTCTATGGCAACAGGCCTAATCAGTTCATTTTTTGCAAAAATTGGCGAAGTGCCCTGGATTATCATTATTATGGCAGTGACGGTAGTTCTCGTGCATATCTTTTTGAATTATACAAAGCATGGCCGTTATATGTACGTGATTGGTGGAAACAAAGAAGCAGCAAGACTATCAGGGATTCCGGTCAATAAATATAAAGTGGCTGCGTATCTGCTTTCAGCATTGTTTGCTTCCATTGGTGGAATCGTGCTGGCCTCAAGGGTGTTAACTTCGGAAATCAATTCTGGTGCGCCTTACTTAATGGATTCAGTTGCCGCTGCGTTTATTGGTTTTTCGGTCCTTGGAGCAGGAAAGGCAAATGCATTTGGAACATTCATTGGGGCCGTCCTGATTGGGATTCTGCAAAACGGACTTGTAATGATGTCGGTCCCATATTATGCGATGGACATTGTCAAAGGCACCGTTTTAGCCTTTGCCTTAGCCATAACGTATTATAAGCAAAAATAAACCTATCCATATTTTGTGGATAGGTTTTTTCCTTCTGAAAAACAGCTAAATACCAATAATCCATGCGTGTTTATCAACTTATTGCTGAGTTATCTACAAATTTTAAGGCATTATTTACAAACTTTGCTGACATAGCTACAAATTATAATGATAAATTTACAAATATTATTAAATTATGAGGAACACTATTTATTGACAGGAGGGAACATAATGGAACATTATGAAGCATTTCTGAGAAGTAAAAAATGGATAGATAACGATTTGGATTCAAGGTACATAAATGTTGATCATCCCTATGCCATTCTAATTTCTGATAATGAAGGGCAAATCACCTTAAGGGGAAACACTGGTTTTGATAATGGTCAGAACGGTGAGGAGATTTTTAGTTTTACCTCTTTAAAAGAGTTGCAGGAATGGTTTGAAAACAATATTGGGGAGTAATATTCTATGAGCCAGGGGAAAAGCCCTGGCTTTTTGTATTTAAGGGGAAACGGTTAGCTAAAAAGGTAACTGGCAGATAAACTTGGAAAAGTGGCCGATAACTTGCCGAAAGAGGCCGATAAAATCCGAAAGCGGCAGATAATTCCTCAAAGGCGGCAGATAATTCCTCAAAAAGCGGCAGATAAATCATCCTGCATTCAAAATTAAAAAAAGTTGGGTATGAAAATGTGAAAAATTATCCAATTTTTATATTGAGAATAATTATATTAACAATGATAATATAAACATAAATAATATGAGGTGAACACAAAATGAATATACAAGACGTAATCTTAGGTTTTTTATATGAGGAACCAATGAGTGGTTATGATATCAAACAGATGATGGAGAACTCCGTCTCTTACTTCTTCGATGCTTCCTTTGGTGCCATTTATCCGGCATTAAGGAAAATGGAAAAAGAAGGGCTCGTTGAAAAACAGGTCATTCAGCAAGACGGAAAGCCGAACAAGAATTTATTTGTCATTACCGAAAGTGGAAAAGAACAATTCCAGCATTACTTAACCAGCCCAATTAATCCGACGATTACAAGGTCAGATGTTCTTATCCGTATCTTTTTTGGACGATTCACCACGAAAGAAAAGATCATTGAGTGGTTAGAGGGAGAACGTGACAAGAGTCAGGCCATGTTCGACAATTTAACAAGAATTGCGGAGCTATTCGGTTCAGATATGGAACATCATAAACGATTTACCCTTGAGTTTGGAATCCGACAAGCAGAAATGATCCTAGGAATGGTGGACGAAGAATTAAAAAAAATAAATCAACAACAAGGGGAGTAATAAAATGAAGAGAACAGGTGGAATGACAGTAGTTTTGCTCATGTGCTTAGGGATATTTGTTTGTATGCTTGATTCAACGATAATGAATATCACACTCCCGGCTATTCAGGATGATTTAAATACTTCTTTAGAAACGAGCTCGTGGATGCTAAATGTATATACGATGACAATAGCAGTTTTAGCGATACCCATGGCAAGGTTTGCGGAAATGTTCGGGAGAAATAAATTCTATATTTTCGGGTTGTTTGTTTTTGGCATGGGATCGGCTTTGTGCGGATTAGCAGACAATGGCAATTTCTTAATTGCAGCACGGTTTATTCAAAGCTTTGGTGCAGCGATTTTAATTCCCTGCAGCATGGTAATTGGAATTGCTGCCATGCCGATTGAAAAACGCATACTCCCATTAACTTTACTAGGTGCAACACAAGGATTAGCCACAGCCTTAGGGCCGACAGTTGGCGGTTTCATTACTGAAAAGCTAAGCTGGCATTGGGTTTTTTATGTCAATGTTCCTATCTGCTTCCTAGCCATAATCGGTGCTTTCCTTATCCTTACCATTAAGAAAGAAAGTCGTGTATCGTCAAAAATAGATTGGTTGGGGTTGATCTTCTCTGTAACAGCGATTTTCCCTTTGAATCTCGTTTTAATCAAAGGAAATTCGTGGGGCTGGGAAAGTTCGCAAGCAATTGTCTGTTATCTCATCACCATCGTTTCTTTAGGACTTTTCATAGTGGTTGAGAAAAAGTCGAAAGCCCCGATGGTTAATCTAAATCTGTTTAAAGACCGCTTGTTTACAGGCTCGGTTATCACAGTGACAACAGGCTTTATCTTCCTCATCGGCGTAATGGTCCTATTACCTCAGTTTCTAACAAACTTTCAGCATAAGACAGAGCTTCAAGCCGCCCTACTCATAACTCCTGCATCAGCTGCCATCTTTGTATTTTCTCAAATCGCCGGTTTACTGACAAAAAAGATCGGCTATACAATTCCCGTCATTCTTGGGTTTGGAATTATGGGAGTCGCCTACTATCTATTACACAATTTAAATCTCAATAGCTCATCCAAAGAAATAATTTTGCTCTGCAGTCTTTTAGGCGTGGGTTTTAGTTTTGTTATCTCCTCTGCTACGATTGCCAGCACTTCTTCATTTGAGGGGGAAATGCTAACTGCTTCCCAGAGTGTCTTTTCGATGCTAAGACAAGTGGGTGTAGTATTGGCAGTTGCCATTTTTGTTTCGGGACTAACCAATAACATACAGGCAAAAAAACAGGATGTCGTCCATTTTGCAGCTAACAAGCTTGAAAAACTCGATCTACCACAAACGGCAAAAGAGAAGATTTTAAGCGAAACGAAAAAATCTATCAACGCACAAAAACAAGAAGTTAAAGCAAGTCCGACCTTGATTACAAGCACTGAACGTCAACAAATCATCGACAGGAATGTTCAAAGGGCACTTGCCGCTATACCTGAAAAACAGAGATCATTGAGAAAAGAACAGATTACAGAAACCATTGAACAACAGGTTGACCAGGACATTGCTCTAAAAGGCAAGATGGTTAAGACTTATGGCAATCAGATAGCGGACTACGGCTTAAAAACAATCTCCTTAAGTTTTGCAGATTTGTATAACGCGAGTATTCCGTTTGTTCTTCTTTGTAGTTTAACAGGTATTATTTTCTGGAAGAGAAAGAAGAAGTCAGCTAAATCTTTTGTGAATACTCCTGCTGTTGATTGAATATCTACTAGGATGAAAGACCCTCTAAGCGACCTAGCTTAGGAAGCAGAAGAGAGAAGGGCCGCGTAGGGGCGTCTAAGTGACCGAATTCAGCAAGAAGAGGAGAGATCAGTCATGGAGTGACCGATTCAAAAAAAGGGGGAGATGTAATGGAAGGTTTAAAATTAATTAATATTGGCGTAAGATTTCTATTAGAAATCTTTGTCCTAATAATCTTAGGGTATTGGGGATTCAAATTTTCGCAGGGAACCATATTAAAGTTCATTGTTGGAATCGGGCTGCCATTACTAATAGCCGTAATCTGGGGATTATTTGGAGCTCCGAAAGCGACATATCTGTTAAGCGGATTCCCTTTTCTTCTTTTAGAGATTGTCGTTTTTGGGTTACCTGTCATTGCATTATTAAGTTTAGAAGAACAAGCGCTGGCCTTTATTTATGGGCTAATCACCGTTATTAATCTAGTTTTAATGAAAATTTGGGATCAATAAGTGGTTATTTGACTCCAATCTACTAATTTTAAAACACCTTCCATTAGGGAGGTGTTGTTTTGTGTCGAGAAATGTCGTTTCATTTTTCTGAAAATTCAATTGACTAGAATTCAGAAATATAGTAATTTATGTATAACAACATATAACGTTATATAAAGTTGTATGTTGTTCGAAACGGTAATTGGTGTTCATTCACTAAAATATTTTATCAGGGAGGCAACAAAAATGACGACTGAATTAGTAGTTGACGTTAAAAATCAAGTTCAACAAGCATTAGCAGAAGTAGAAAAAAGAAATATTTCAAATGTATTCTTTGTAGCATGTGGAGGGTCTTCTGCCATTATGTATCCAAGCAAGTATGTAATTGATCGTGAAGCAAAAGTTCTTGATTCCCACCTGTATAGTGCAAATGAATTTATCCACCGAAATCATGCAAAACTTGGAAGCAATTCCCTTGTCATCCTCTGCTCCCATTCAGGGACAACACCTGAAACAGTGGAAGCAGCAAAATTTGCTAGATCAAAAGGGGCATTGGCTGTCTCTTTAACAAATGTGGAAGGATCACCATTGGCACAAGCTTCTGATGTCGTATTGAAGTATCAATGGGGTGAAGGAGCGAATGCTTTCACAACTAATTATTCTGTTTTATATCAACTAGTTTTTGGTGTACTAAAAGTTGTTGAAAATAACGAAAAAGCTAGTATAGTAGAAGAAAGTCTTGAGAATTTACAGAATGTTTATGAAAAAGCAGCAGCACTCTATCAATCAAAAGCAGAAGCATTTGGACAAGATTATAAAGATGAAAAAATAATTTATACAATGGCAAGCGGAGTAAACTATGGGGTCGCTTACTCCTATGCAATTTGTATCCTTATGGAAATGCAGTGGGTTCATTCCCATGCCATCCATGCAGGAGAATACTTCCATGGTCCTTTTGAAATTATTGATCAAGAAACACCATTTATTATTTTGCTAGGCTTAGATGAAACCAGACCATTAGAAGAAAGAGCACTAGAATTCTCTAAGCGTTATGGCAAGAAATTAATTGTCCTTGATGCAAAAGACTTTGATTTCACTGGGGTAGCGGAAGAAGTACAAGGTTACATCGCTCCTCTAGTCTTAAATTACGTATTAAGAAAATATGCCGATCAGCTGGCAGAAGCACGAAATCATCCGCTATCAAAAAGAAGATATATGTGGAAAGTTGAGTACTAAACCAAGATGAAATAACAAATAGACTGCTTTAATCATAGAAACGGATTCCTTTCTGGAGGGGAAGCTTAATGAAGAAGTTATTGATTTTAAGTATTATTTCTATCCTTTTTCTATCCTTGTTTGCTGGATGTTCAAAGAGTTCCAGTTCAACGAACGGAAAAGATGTCGTTGAACTCAAATTCTTCCATCGCTGGCCGAATCAACCTAAAAAGCAATACTTTGAAAAGGCAGTAAAAGAGTTTGAAAAAGCTCATCCAAATATCAAAATTAAAACAGAGGCCGTCCTAAACGACTCTTATAAAGAAAAAATTCGCGTTGTCTTAGGATCAAGCACCCCTCCAGATGTATTCTTTTCTTGGAGCGGAGAATTTGCTTATAACTTCGCACGTCAGGGACAATCACTTGATTTAACTAATTATGTTAATGAAGATAAAGCGTGGTCGGATCAAATCATTGCATCCCAATTTAACGCCTTCACATTAGATAGTAAAATTTACGGAATTCCATGGTCCACTGACGGTAAGGCATTCTTTTATAATAAGAAAATTTTCAAAGATTTAAATCTCGAAGTTCCGAAAACTTGGTCCGAACTAATTGCGATCTCTAAAAAGGTAAAGGACGCTGGACTTACTCCAATCACTTTTGGAAGTAAAGCACCATGGACCATCTCCCATTATATTGGAACACTGAATCAATTGATGGTTCCACAGGATGTTCTGAATAAAGATTATGATCCTAATAATCCTGGTGATTACTCACACCCAGGTTACGTTAAGGCTTTAGAAAAATTCATGGAGCTTAAGCCTTACTTTAATAAAGGCGTAAACTCTGTGGATCATGAATATTCACGGGAGTTGTTTAACAGTGGTAAAGCAGCAATTGGTTTCTTCCAGCTTGCGGAAATTGGGCTTATTGAACCATCGTTAAAAGAAGATTTAGGTGTCTTTAATGTACCAGGGGTGGAAGGCGGCGAGGGGAATGCTAACTCCATCACGGCAGCACCTGAAGGAATCATGATTTCTTCTAAAACGAAACATCCAAAAGAAGCGATGGAATTTGTTAAATTCTTAACTTCAAAGGAAAAAGGAACAGAACAATTAACAGAAGTAAGTGAATACAGTGCAGTTAAAGGGACAACAACAGAAGCGAATGCATCGAAGCTTCAACAGGATGCGATCAATTTAATTGTTAATGCGGAGCAGACCTACCTATGGTTTGATACTGCCGTAGATATTAAAATTGTCGATGCATATTTAAATGGAACACAGCTTATGTTGGACGATAAGAAAAGTCCGGAAGATGTAATGGAAGATGTCAGAGCAGCAGCAAAAGAAGTAAAGGCGTCTGCTAAGAAATAGGAAACCAGAAAGGTGGTTGCAAGTTGACCACCTTTTTTCCAAAGTTACGCCTTTTAAAAAAGGGGAGTTATTATGCAAAATACAAACAAGTGGTTACCATACCTATATATTGCACCTTGCCTAATCTTTTTGGCCCTTTTTGTTTACTATCCAATTGTTGAAAACTTTTTTTATAGTTTCTATGACTTTTCTGCCTTTTCAGTAGAAAAAACATTTGTTGGCTTCGAAAATTTCTTGAATCTTTTTAAAGATGAAGTTTTTTATATAGCTTTAAAAAATAATCTCTGGTATGCGGTGATCTCGATTGTTTTTCAGGTTTTTGGCGGACTTATATTAGCGGCTATCCTTGAAGATAAACTTATTCGACTCGTTAGTGGATTGTTCAGAACAGTGTTTTTCCTTCCAGTTGTTATCTCGATGACAGTTATCGCTTTACTATTTACGTTTGTTTATAACCCGGATATCGGAATTTTAAATGGGCTATTAAAAATGTTAGGGCTTGAAAATTTAACCAGGGCTTGGCTAGGAGAATCTGAAACAGCTATTTTCGCTGTTATTGCTGTCTCTCAGTGGCAAAGTATTGGTTACATTATGATGTTATTTATTGTTGCGATTCAAAATATCCCCCAAGAATTGTACGAGGCTGCTGAGATTGATGGGGCAGGGAAAATACGTAAATTCTTTTCAATTACCGTTCCACAAGTTAAAGAGATGTTCTTCGTGACGACACTTATTACCTTAACCGGTGCTTTTACTGTCTTTAATGAACCGTATATTTTGACGGGCGGTGGACCTGGTAATTCTAGTGAAGTTTTAGGAACACTACTCTACCATTCAGCTTTCGGGAAAGACCAAATGGGCTATGCCTCTGCTGTGGCTACTGTGATTTTAATTATTACCTTAATTGTTTCCTTGGTCCAATTGAAAGTATTTAAAACAGGAAAGGATGTTTAGAGTGGAGACAAGCAAAGTAATGGACTACCATCATTCGATTCCAATTACATCGAAATATAGGAAGCAAAAGACTGTTGTTAAAGGACTGCCAATCTTTACAATCCTAATCCTCTATTTTGTAGTTATTGCTTATCCGCTTTTTTGGATGGTAATTAACTCATTTAAGTCCACTCCAGAGATCTTCTCCAGCAGCTGGGCATTACCAAAGGAGTGGTTATTTACCAATTATACAGAGGCTTGGAACACAGGGATTTCTGGATATTTTGTTAATAGCTTAATTGTTACAGCTACTACCTGCTTCATAACAGTATTAATAAGTGCTCTTGGAGCCTACAGTTTATCTAGGTTTGACTTTAAAGGGAAGAACATACTGTTAGTTTTCTGTATGGGAGGTATGATGCTTTCCCCACAAGTCAGCCTTGTACCGCTATATAAGCTCATTCAATTATTAGGAATTCATGATACGTATTTTGCGATGATTTTTCCATATGTAGCCTACCGAATTCCCATCACAATCCTCCTGATCAGAGCTGCTTTTCTTGAGGTACCAAAGGAACTAGAGGAATCTGCCTTTCTGGACGGTTGTAATACGTGGACCATTTTTACAAAAATCTTTGTTCCGTTAAATAAGCCAATTCTACTTACGGCGGTTGTGCTTACTGCTTATTACACCTGGAATGAGTTTATGTTTGCTTTAATCTTTGTGGATTCTGATGCGCTGAAAACTATTCCTGCAGGCTTAATGCAATTTCGGGATGCGCTTCAAACCAATTGGGGAGTACTCATGGCAGGCTTAATGATTTCTGCTTTGCCAATTATTCTCTTATTTATGTTCATGCAGAAGTATTTTATTCGTGGCTTATCATCAGGTAGTGTGAAAGGATAAGGAGGAGTGGGGATTTATGAGAATTATTGGAATAGGCGATAGTGTTGTTGACATTTACCAGGATCGTAACGAAATGTTTCCTGGTGGGAATGCTTTAAATGTTGCCGTTTTAGCCAAACAAAGTGGAGCAGAGTCCGCTGCCTTTTTAGGGATTGTTGGAACGGATGTTGAAGGGGACCATATTCTAGATTCTTTAAGCAAGAACTTAGTAGATACTAGTCATGTTAGAAGAGTGGTTGGCGAAAGTGGTAAGGCTTATGTTGACCTAAATGTGGACGGAGACCGAGTCTTTGTTAAATCAAACAAAGGCGGAGTTCAAGCTAAACTAAAGCTTAATCTAGCAGTGGATGACTATGAATATATTAAATCGTATGATGTGGTACATACAAGTATTTATAGTCATTTAGATGAAGAATTACCAAAGCTTAAGCAATTCGTGCCCGTTTCTTATGATTTCTCTAACCATTTTTCAGGTGAACTTTTAGAAAAGGTTTGTCCTCATATCCAATTTGCTTTTATTTCAGGAAGTGAATTTACAGAAGTTGAACTAGAAGAGCTATTTCTTAAAATACATGGACTGGGAACCCCGTTTATCGTGATCACTAGAGGTTCAATGGGAGTAGTTATGTCACATAATAACAAACGATACAAACAGGGAATTGAAGAAGCAAATGTAATTGATACACTAGGTGCGGGGGACTCTTTCATCGCTGGTTTTTTAACCAATCACTTTAATGGGGGGTCCATTGAAGAATCATTGAAAGCTGGTGCACAAATTGCTGCAAGAACTTGTGAAGTGAATGGAGCATTCGGGCATGGAAAACAGTTAACTTTTTAAACTGAAAAAGGAATGATGGGGCTTTAGTTGAAGCCTCATCATTCCTTTTAATTTTAGGTAGTTATTGTGAGTGCTATCAATTTTGTTTGGGTCTTGAAATTTGAAATATGAATCGGGGCTCCTGTTTCATCGAAAACAGTCTTATCAATATTGAATAATGTTTCCCCGATTTCACAATCCAAATATTCTGCCTCAAATACGGAAGCAGGTAGGACTGTAATAATTTTTTTGCTGGAACCAGATTTTATATTGATTTGGTATATATTTTTCAAAACTTCATATGTTGATTCATGTTCGGTGAAGTGTGTCATTAAATTGGGAAAGCGTTCTAAGGAGTAATGGGCTATATCTAGTACAAATGGCTGTTGATCAATCGACATGATTCGGACCAACTTTAAGACAGGGGAATCAATGGCGATTTTCAGAGCCTCAGCAATTTCTGGAGTAGCTTTCATTTCTTCACAGGCAAGAATTCGCTTGGATGGATTTTTTCCTATTTGCTTACTGAAGTCTGTGAATCCATCAATTGAAACCAATTCTCGTGTGATTTTGGTTCTCGTAACATAAGTTCCCTTACCTTGCTTTCGCTCTAAAAAGCCCTCATCGGCTAAATCCTGAATCGCTCTTCTAACGGTTATTCTGCTGACACCATATAAATCACATAATTCGGACTCATTGGGCAGTCTTTCGCCTGATTTATATACCTCTTGATCAATGGCTTCCTTCAAAATTTGTTTTAACTGGTCATATAATGGTGTTGAAATGGAGTTGTTTAATTTCATGGGTAAAATTCCTTTCAAAACAATAAGTCGTTATATAATATTATATAATGAATAAACGCTGACTGTATAGAGAAATGTGATAACATTTATCACATTTATCAAATATTGTATTATTTACTTCTTCATTGCAAAATTGACTGGCGTAGTTAACTTTGATTAAACACTTATTTTCATTTAAACTAAGTAACAAATGTAGAATTGTGTGTGGTGAAATGAATGGAGAATCAAGTAGAACAAACATATGAAATTATGGAGGTCTGTTTGCTTGCAGGGAAAATCATGCTCCAAAGCGGGGGTGAGACCTATCGTGTGGAAGATACTATGATGCGGATGGCCGCTGCCTTTGGGATAGAAAAAACGCATAGTTATGTAACCCCTACTGGAATCATATTTTCTGCGGAAGGGACAGAACCAACGAAGACCAAGCTTATTCGTATCTCAGAGCGTTCAACAGACTTGAAAAAAGTCTCTATGGTAAATAGTATTTCAAGAAGAATTAGCAGTGGTGAAATTAATCTGAAAGAAGCCTTGGAGCATCTAAAGGAAATTGATGCCCGAAATGTAACATTTCCATTTAGGATTCAAGTGGCCGCGGCCTCATTAGCAAGCGGTTGTTTTATGATCATGTTTGAGGGCGGTTGGAATGATTTTTTACCAGCGATGATTTCCGGAGGAATGGGTTATCTTAGCTTTGTCTATTTTCATCGCTTTGTCCCCATCAAGTTCTTCTCTGAGTTTTTAGCTTCTTTTGTAATTGGATTACTTTCTTTTTTGTTTGTCCAAATAGGAGTCGGGCATCAATTAGATAAAATCATCATTGGCTCCGTGATGTCGTTAGTTCCAGGTCTATTAGTGACCAATGCAATCAGAGATTTAATGGCGGGTCATCTAGTTTCGGGGTTATCTAAGGGTGCTGAGGCATTTCTGACCGCGTTCGCGATTGGAGCAGGGATTGCCGTCGTATTATCTTTTTTGTGAAGGTGAGGTGTATTTACCATGGCTGTTCTTGCACAGGCACTAACAAGTTTTATTGCAACAGGCGCCTTTGGAATTCTTTTTAATGCACCGAAAGAATCCTTAGTAAAGTGCGGACTGATTGGAATGGGCGGCTGGTTAATTTATTTTCAGCTTGAAGCCTACTCAAATAACGCCATCTTAGCAACATTGGCTGCCACTATTTTTATAGCTGTCCTTAGTCAGGAATTAGCAAAGTTTTATAAAACGCCAGTCATCATTTTTAGTGTAGCCGGAATTATTCCGCTCGTACCAGGAGGTCTCGCCTATGATGCGATGCGGAATTTTGTTGAGAACGATTATTATTCAGCGATTACATTAGCTGCAAAAGTTTTCATGCTCGCAGGGTCGATCGCCTTCGGGTTAGTTTTCTCTGAAGTAATCAACCAGATAACTAAAAAAATTATACAACATAGGTTGCGAACCTAATCACATTCCCTTTTAGTAAAATCTAAAGGGGATTTTTATTAGGCTATGTTAAAGCCTATTGTTGATTTTGACACCCTGTTGATCTACGTTCCAGGCGCGAAGACTCCCCGGATCGTCCGCGGAAAGCGAAGCTTCTTTCGTTTCAATCAACAGGCAAGTTTAACAGAGTCTTTTATTAAGAATAAATTAAGATTTAAATGGTATCATGAATTGGAAAATGTTTTCCTTTATTGCATTGATCTATTTTAGTAAGGTAAGATAGTGGTATATTACTAGAATTATCAGCAAAGTCTAACACGAGGAATGGTACAATTATTTATGAAAAAAATATTCATTGCTATTATCGTTGTCTTCATAATAGGTATTAGTGCTAAAACGATTTTTGAGGTAAGGTTTAACCGTCTGGCAACCGCTCAAGTCACTGAAGCTGCTTCATTAAAAACCCGGACCTTGGCACTTTTTTCAAAAGAGGCTCCGAAATTACCTGAAAGCATAAAGCTAGATGTGCCGTTAATCAATCAAATGGACGCACCCATTCTTTATAACGGCTGTGAAATAACAAGCCTAGCGATGATACTAAATTATCACGGTGTAAAGGTGACAAAGAATGAGCTAGCAAAAAAGGTGAAAACCGTTCCGTTAACCTATAGTGATGGGAAAAAAGGTAATCCCAATGCCGGATTTGTTGGTGATATGGAACACGGACCAGGGTTAGGAGTTTATAATGGTCCCGTTTTTGAGGTTGCGCAAAAATACGTTGGTGATCGAGCTGTTAATTTAACCAATCATTCGTTTGATGAAATATTAGAGGAAGTAGGCCAAGGGCTGCCTGTTTGGATTATTACGACATCGAGCTTTGCACCTGTCTCTGTTTTTCAAACGTGGAATACACCGCAGGGGAAAATCGATATTACCTTTAGTGAACATAGTGTTGTCATTACAGGGTACGATGAAAAGTATATCTATATTAATAATCCTTATGGGGAAAAAAATCAGAAATTAAACCGTGCAAGTTTTATTAAGGCTTGGGAGCAAATGGGTAAACAAGCGATTGTTATCAAAAAATAAGAACAAAACAAAAAGGCCTGATCTGGAATCAGGCCTTTTATCATAGGTTCTAAAATGGGCGAAGGCAGAGGAATAAAAGATCCCTCTGCCTTCTTTGCTTAATTCTTTAAAGAATTCTTATCGTAACTTGTGATTGGTTGCTGTGTATCTTGTCAGCTATCGCAAGTAAAAACTTATATAATAATCATTGTTTATAAAAACAAGTTTGCCGCGGTTATTCTTCCACCTGAAGGTTTTATACCTAAACGACGTAAGCCCTACCTCTCTTACATCCTAACGGCTCCGAAGCCGATCCAGTGTGAATAAGTTTTTATTTTAAAACATAAGCAGAATGCCAGAATGAATTCTTACTTTGCGTTATCTAATGAATTACAAGTTACATAAATGTGAAGCACAAATACTTATATTACAGGACCTAACTAAAAATGTCAACATAAATAATAAAACTATTTTCTTTTAAAGGAATAAGCAAAGATATAGCAGAAATATATTTCTATTAACCATTAGAACGGGAGTGTAAGAATGGAGAGCTTTGTTTATGCAAATTACGATGGACTTGGTTTGGCGGAATTAATTATGGTCAGCTCGAAACAACTAATGATTGGATAACAGTGAAGAGTAATCCTTTTTATCAGGACATAGCTGTGCATAAAGGAGGTAATATCAATGCTGCTTTTTCGAAGGTTGTTTCTAACCGCGGCAAAGTATCGGTATCGGACGGTACTGTTATTCACGGCCATGTATATTTTTATAAATGCCGAAGTTATGAAAATGCTAGAACCGAAGACATTTGAAACTACTTTCCATGCTGTTTGGTGGATTCTCACAACGATGACCACAGTCGGCTACGGGGATGTATACCCTACGACACAATTAGGAAGAATTTGGGCGATGGTTATCGTCTATACAGCGGGAATTGGACTTTTTGGGACGGTAATTGGGATGATTGTCGATGCCGTGTCACGATACAAACGGATGAAGGAGGAAGGTAGAATGACGTTTAAAGGAGAAAGTCATTATGTCGTGATCGGCTGGACTGCCAAAAGTAAAAGCACAATAAAAGAGCTGTTTATTGGGGACGAAAAGGCAGAAGTCGTCTTAATTGACGAATTAACGACTTCACCTTATGAACATGAACGATTTTTATATATCCAGGGGAGTCCGACCGATGAAGAAACATTGAAAAAAGCAAAAATTGAGAAATCAAAAGCCGTTTTACTGTTTGCGCCAGATGGGATTGACAACGCCGATTTAGCAGATGGAAAAACACTGTTAACAGCTTCCTCCATCGAGCGCTATGATGAAGGAACGGAAAAAAATATTTACACTATTGCAGAAATTTTAAATGAAAAGCATGTCGGTAATTTCAAACATGTCAAAATTGATGAATTTATCCTTTCCCATGAATCGGTATCCAACTTGATGGCAAAATCTGCCCAGACAAACGGAGCCAGCCATTTGTTTACGCAATTATTAAGCCGTAAGGATGGAGACGAGGGAAGTGATTTATGGGAAGTTGAAGTAAGGTCTGACTGGAAGACATACGGTGATGCTTACGAGTATCTCAAGCAAAATGGAGCCCAACTCATTGCCGACCGGAGTGACCTAAATATATTGAAAAAATGGAATGAACCCATTCCAAAAGAGGCCCGTTTATTGGTAATCTGTGACAAGCATACATATCAAACCTTATAAAAAAACGCATCCTTGAGATGCGTTTCTTTAATAGGTCAAGCAGCCCGCAATGACAATGCCGATGGAAACGGATAGCAGCATGAGGAAAAGACCGACTGCCTGGTTATCCTCCTCTATACTTTGACTGACGTTAAATCGAGGTGTAAGCCACTCAGCCAGATAAAACACCACAATCTGGGCTACAATTCCGATTGCTCCCCAAATGACCATATCCATAAGAGAAATAGAATTAGCAGCGGTAGAATACAAGACAATCGCCAGTCCAAGTAGTCTGCCGCCTAGGACATAACTCGCGGCCTTATTTCCTTTTGCCATTAAGGAAAACTCCTTGACCTTGGTGGTAACTTCCATAAGAACCAGTCCAACAAATAAAAGACCAAGTGACACAACTAAATATAATAAGAAATTCGTCATTTACATTCCCCCTAATTTTTGAATACCTACTGGTAAAAAGTAAGACTCGTTTCCGGTAATCTTTCCGCCCGCGCGAATACCGATACAACTCGCTTTACCAGCAATAAGAAAAGCTCCGAATACGAATGAAAGTTCCTCAATCCCCTTTTCAGTTTCCAATGAAACCGTAGGGAGAGTGACATGCTGTTGAAAGACTGATACTTCTTCTTTATAGGTTTGAAAGGAATTTTGTTCAGTAACCTGCGCGTCTTGATCCCAAATCGTCACCGTGTCTCCTTCTCGTCCGAAAGATGGTTTTTGAACATAGGCGCACTGCCCTGAAAATTCCTCTGCTTCAAGGTATGTGGGAAGCATATATTCTTTAATCCATGCCTGCTCTTCATTTGTAAAATAGACACCCTGTTCTGCTAACCCCCATATTAAGCATTGGATGGACTTTGGCTGCAGCAAAAAGGCAGAGACAGGATTTAATATAGACAGTTTGCCTGCCTTTACAAGCTGTAATAAATCGATTCCGACGGTTTCTCCTGTTAGTGGATCCCGATCACAAACCAGGTGTTCCAGTGGATAGGTTTGGCGGTACAATACATCAATTGGAAAACCTTCATCATCGACAAGGATACCGTCTATTAATCGCAGCGCTGACAAAGGCACAATCCGATTGGTAACCTGACACAGTTTGCTTAAATATTGGATGGTATACCAGTCCTCACTATGGTCGGAGTGGGCTGTAAACACAATATTAGGCTCTTGTTTGCCTTTCGATGCTTCAATAACAGCCCGTGTAATGCCGGAAGCAAGTAGGCGTTCCCCGCCTTCATTTGGATCCAAGTATCCAAACTCCTTGCAAACCTGCCCGTTCATCTGGAAACATTCTACAATAAAAGTAGGTGTATCACTGTTGAATTCCAGCAATTTGAAGCCATCTTTGGTCAACACAAAATCAAACCGGCCGATAATAGTTTCAGGATAGAGAGTTTTTAACCTTAAAAATGGGAAACTTTCCGGTGGATACCCCAATTCAAACAGTTGCTCATCTGTTAGACTCCGTAGTAGATTGGCTGTTTTAAAGAAGACAGTGCCCATTCGTTCTGTTGCTTCATGTAAAAGCTTGGAGGTTTGTTCAGAAATAGAATAAATGTGATAAAGGCTGTACTCACTTTCGTATAAATCAGACCAAAAGCTTGGGAATTGGGAATAAAACTTTTTTCGCTTCGATGCATATTGCGACATATTTAACCTCCAAATCCACCTTTAGAGCCACTGCCGAATCCACTTTTAAAACTCGATGAGGATTTGTATGACTTATAAGCCGAAGATTTCAAGAGTGATGATTTATTTCGATAATAACTTCCCCCATAAAAATAATGACCATAATGAGACGAGTGGGTATCATCACATTGCCAGACTCCTTGATCATCGTCCCAGTCCCAGTCTCGGCAGCTGCTGTCGTCTGGTTTTGGCGGACGATCGTTTGAACAGCCAGAAAGGGTGCCGGCAAGAAGGGAAGTAATCACACCAGTCACTAACCATTGGGTTTTCTTCAAAGTTTCACGCTCCTTTTTATTTGATAACTTAATTATAAAAGTAAACCCTAGGAAAACAATGGTAAAATGAAAAGATAGGCTGTGTTAAACTTGCATGTTGATTTACGCAGGCGCTTCGCTCTCCGCTCCAACTAACATTGCTAAATATCAAGAATAACCATTAACACACCCAAAAGAAAAAGAAAGAGGGATGAAACTTGAGGTTGGAATATCGAATGGATGACGAATATCAAAAGTTCCCTGCCCTTTGGAATTATCAAGACCTAACGGTTAGTGAGACCGTAGCCAGAATGTCGTGTGAATACTTTGTAAAAGATGGCGAAACGTATCTGGTAACGGCCACAGCTATCGATCCTGATGGTACAACGGTCCTCTATGTAAAAAAGGAAAATTCCTACACGGAAGTAACAGAGATAAACTATTCACATATTGGTTTTGAGGTGAGAGAACTTCAAAGAAACGGGTCTGTTTTAGTTGAACAAAAAGAAGTTTGGAATCATGAAGAAGTACTTCCTATTTTGCACTCCGATATTATTTACATTCAACGTGAGGGGAAATGGCTAGAATTCACTCTTGATTCCAGAGAAATAGACGAAGACCGAAACTGTTATATTTATTACGGGAGTTTTACGGGAAAAACTAGATAGTTAAAATAGGTAGAAATCCCTGCTATTGTATAGCGGGGATTTTTAAAAAAATTTGCGAGTTTTAAAGGGAAATGGCGTTTTTTGTCGTATTTTTAGGAATATAGATGTATTGTTCTGGGGGAATAACGATGTTGGCAGAAAAACTTCTTTTGAATGTATTAATTACTTTAGCACCTATCCTTCTTTATAGCATAATGATTGAAGGCAAACATAAAGTTAATTCTCCATTACTATGCGGCATTCTACAAAGTATAGCTTCATTAGCGTGTATGATTTTTTCCTATTCGAACTATGGGTTTCATTGGGACCTCCGTTATGTTCCACTGGTCCTTGCCTTTTTATATGCCGGTCCAGTTTCGGGCGGGATGGTTTTAATGACCATTCTTGGAGCACGTCTCATAATGGGTGGGGACACGGTGGTTTTTGGTATAATCAATACGTTTTTCACGGCGCTTCTCCCATTTCTATTCATGAAAAAGATTTGGACGTTTAAGCCGGGAAAAAGAGTCCTGCTCACAACTTTAATTGGGATTTGGTCGTTGCTTCTTTGCTATTTTTCATTAACCGCCTTCCGATATTTAGAAGGAAATTTCTTTAAGCTCGATTTTAATATTCCTGATCTCTTGCTTGTTGCTCTCATCCAAACCATGGCCATTGCCTTAGAAGCAAAGCTTGCTGAGGGAATTATTGAACGAAATCGAATGAAGAAAGAGATTCAACGAAGCGAAAAGTTGAATACCCTCGGGGAACTTGCTGCATCCATTGCCCATGAGGTTCGCAATCCATTAACAGTGGTAAAGGGATTCCTCCAATTAATGCAACAAGAAGAAAAAGGGAAAAATTACGACTATTTATCCCTCGTCTTAAGCGAATTAGGTCGGGCAGAATCCATTATTAATGACTATTTAAATTTTGCAAAGCCTAAATTTGAAAAAATAGAAGAATTTCCGTTGAAAGAAGTATTAACAGAAGTGGTCATGCTTTTGGATCCACTGGCTGCCAAGCAAGGGGTAGAAATTGAAAGCGAATTGGACTCAACTGGATTCGTCCTCGTCACCGATCGCAATCAATTAAAACAAGCATTGGTTAATCTTATTAAAAATGCAATTGAAGCTACCCCTGAAGGTGGAAAAGTAACCATACATAACAAGTCAGACCATAATCAAACGTCCATCCAAATTGTTGATACTGGAAAAGGGATGACATCTGAGCAATTATCACGGATTGGAACTTTATTTTATACGACGAAAGATAAAGGTACAGGGCTTGGTACGTCCGTTTCTTTAAGAATTATCGAAACCATGAACGGAAAAGTTTCCTACAAGAGTCAGCCGGGGGTTGGGACTGAGGTGAGGATGATCCTTCCTGGAAGCATAAAACCAGCATTAGTAAATTTTTAATGAAATGGCTAACCGATCTAAAAGGACGGTTGGCTTATTTTCTTGGTATAGTAGGAGGGAAAAGTAAAGAAGAAAGGTGAGATACCATGCTCGAATTATTGCCTCTCATGCTTGAACGTGTCGGTATTCTTATCATAGTAGCGTTTCTTCTCTCGAGGATGAAATCATTCCGTCAGGTTATTCATAATGAGCACGGGAATACAGCTAAAGTTGCGATGATTGCTATTTTTGGTGCCTTCGGGGTCATCAGTAACTACACGGGTGTAGAGATTGGACATGGGACGATTACCTCCCAGGACTGGCTGACAAATATGGACAGTGAAAGTGCCATTGCTAATACTAGGATTATGGGAGTAACAATTGGTGGTTTACTTGGCGGACCCATTGTTGGAATTGGAGTCGGTTTAATTGCTGGCATCCACCGTTTAACCTTAGGAGGTTTTACAGCTGAGTCTTGTGCCCTTTCCACGATTATGGCTGGGGTTGTCACCGGTTTTTTAAGCAAGCGCTTTAAAATTAAAGAGGGAATTTCCCCTTGGAAGGCAGTTGTCATGGGGATTTTAATGGAATGTGCCCAAATGGGGATCATTCTTTTACAAGCCCGACCATATAGCGAGGCTGTAAATCTAGTTGAAATCATTGCCCTTCCGATGATTGCGATAAATGGCCTTGGGACCCTTCTTTTTGTATTAATTATACAAGAGATTCTACAAGAGCAAGAGCGAATGAGAGCACTTCAAACACATAAAGCATTATATATTGCCAATCAAACACTCCCCTTCTTCCGACAGGGTTTAAATGTAGATTCATGTACAAAAGCAGCGGAAATTATTCTTAATTGGACCAATGCCGATGCGATTTCGATTACAGATCAGACCCATGTTCTTGCCCATGTTGGTAAAGGCTCAGACCATCATATACCATCAGGCAACATGGCAACCGAATTAACGAAAACGGTTCTCGATCAAGGGGAAATCACGATTGCAATGACTGGTCACGAAATTCAATGCTTTGATCCGAGTTGCCCTTTACAGTCAGCGATCGTCTTGCCACTAAAGGTCCATACTAAAACAGTAGGGACTCTAAAGCTGTATTTCACAGATTCTAGTAAACTAGACCGGGTTGAACAAGAGCTGGCAGAAGGATTGAGCAACTTATTTTCGGTCCAATTAGAAATGGCTGAACTGGAAATCCAAAGAAGATTATTAAAAGATGCGGAGATTAAGGCTTTGCAAGCACAAGTTCATCCCCATTTCTTATTCAATGCCATTAATACCATTTCAAGCCTGATTCGAACAGACGCCGATAAAGCTAGGAGTCTCTTAATCAAACTTAGTACCTTCTTCCGAAGTAACCTGCAAGGTGCAAGGCAAATGCTCATACCGCTGGAAAAAGAACTCGAACATGTTGAGGCTTACCTGACTATTGAGCAAGCACGTTTCCCTGACCGCTATCATGTTGAATTGGATATAGAACCAGCGTTAGAGCTGGTATTAGTTCCGCCATTTACATTGCAACCGCTGGTTGAAAATGCGATTCGTTATGCTTTTCCAAAAGCAAAATTTGGAACTGTAAAAGTCCGTGCTTTTCAGAAAGGGGAGAACATGGTCCTTCTAACTGAGGATGATGGTAAGGGAATCTCAGCAGAACTGCTTGGAACACTTGGTAATCAAACAGTGGATTCATCTGGGGGCACAGGAACGGCACTTTGGAATATCAAAAAGCGAATTGAAGAAATTTATGGTCATAATGCTTCTTTTCAAATCGAAAGCAGCATGGATAAAGGGACGAAAGTATCGATTACACTACCGTTAACACAACAAAAAGTGGGGTGAGGATGTTGTTGAAGGCCTTTATTGTGGATGATGAACCGTTAGCCAGAGATGAGTTGGCTTATCTACTAAAACGAAGCAAACAAATTGAAATCGTGGGGGAATCAGATTGCGTAGAAAACGCATTAGAAAAAATAAGCGATCTTGATCCTGATGTAATCTTCCTAGATATACAGCTCGCTGATGAAAGTGGAATCGAAATTGCTGCTTTTGTTAATAATCTTGATCACCCTCCATTGATTGTGTTTGCAACTGCGTTTGATGAATTTGCTCTTAAAGCGTTCGAATTAAATGCCGTAGATTATATCTTGAAACCTTTTGACGAAAAAAGAGTCTTACAGACTATCGAAAAGCTTTCTAAACTAATAGAAAATAAAAAACAAGCGATTCCTTTTTCAACGCAGAAACATAATGTTATTAACGAAAGGTCAGAAAAGCTCGCGATAACGATTGATGAAAAAATTATTATCGTGAACATAGGCGACATTCTCTATATCGGTACCAATGAGGGAAAAACCGTTATTGCAACAGAGAGTGCCAGATACGCTGTTAGTGATTCACTTGTCACCTTTGAGAGGAAACTGCAGTATTCGTCGATTATTCGTGTCCATCGTGCGTATTTAGTTAATATCGATGCTATTGTTGAGATCGTGCCTTGGTTTAATTCAACCTACAACGTAATTATGAAGGATGGAGAAAAGATTCCGGTAAGTAGAACTTATACAAAAGATCTAAAGCAGCTTCTTGGTTTTTAAGAAGCTGTTTTTTGCATTTCAATCTACTATTCTTGTTTTTCATCCTCTAATCTGTGCATTTTAGCCTGAAAACATAATGTTGGCGTTTTCTTTTTTGTATGATAGAGGCAAGCGAAAAGAAGCATGTAGGAGGTTGAAATAAAATGAATGCGGTTTCAGTTGTAATTGGCTCAATCTGTATTTTAATGATTGCTTATCGTTTATACGGAACATTCATGGCAGCAAAGGTTCTAAAATTAGATGATTCAAAGCCGACACCTGCACATGAATTAAACGATGGAAAAGACTATGTTCCAACTAATAAATGGGTAACATTTGGCCACCACTTTGCAGCAATCGCTGCAGCAGGACCGCTAGTAGGTCCAATCCTTGCAGCACAATTTGGATACTTGCCTGGTCTATTATGGCTTTTAATTGGGGCAGTTATTGGTGGAGCCGTCCATGATGCGGTTGTCCTATTTGCCTCGATGCGCAAAAAAGGTAAGTCCTTATCTGAGGTGGCGAAAGATGAACTAGGACCCGTTGCGGGTTTTTGTACCGGTCTAGCAATGTTGTTCATTATTACCATTACAATGGCTGGTCTTTCCATGGTCGTTCTTCATGCACTTGAACACAATCCATGGGGAACCTTCTCAGTAGGTATTACGATTCCTATTGCGATGTTGGTAGGGATCGCTTATAAGAAAACCGGTAACTTGAAATTAACATCCACAGTTGGATTTATTCTCGTAATGGCCGGAGTGTTTGTTGGACCATCTATTCAAAATACAGTACTAGGTGATTGGCTGACATTGGATACAAAAACATTAGCGGTTATTCTACCGATTTATGCATTCTTTGCAGCAGCGTTGCCAGTATGGCTTTTATTAGCACCACGTGATTACTTAAGTAGTTTTATGAAGATTGGTGTATTTATCGCACTGATCATCGGAGTATTCATTATTAATCCTGCGATTGAAATGCCTGCTTTCACAAAATTCACAGCAGGCGGAGGTCCAGTTTTAGGCGGACCTGTGTGGCCGTTCATCTCGATCACAATAGCTTGTGGTGCGATTTCAGGTTTCCATGCTTTTGTTGGCTCAGGTACGACACCGAAAATGCTTGATCGCTGGTCAGATATTAAGGTTGTAGGTTTCGGGGCGATGCTTGTAGAGTGTGTAGTTGGGATCATGGCATTAATCGCCGCAACAGCTCTTCAGCCGGCAGACTACTTTGCGATTAACTCTACACCTGAAGTCTTTAAAACACTTGGCATGCAGGTCCAGGAGTTACCGAAACTTGCCGCTGAAATCGGCATTGATCTTGAAGGAAGAACCGGCGGGGCGGTGACATTAGCAGTTGGTATGACCTATGTTTTCACATCGATTCCATGGTTTGCAAAATTATCTTCATACTTCTTCCAGTTTGTAATTATGTTTGAAGCGGTATTTATCTTAACAGCCATCGACTCCGGAACACGTGTGGCTCGTTATTTAATCCAAGACTTTTTCGGTGAATTCTATAAGCCGTTAAAGAAGACAGATTGGCTTCCTGGATCTATATTTGCTAGTGCATTAGCGTGTTTTATGTGGGGATACCTGTTATTCTCTGGGGACATTGGTTCCGTTTGGGCATTGTTTGGTGTTTCCAATCAGCTAATGGCATCGATCGGACTAATTGTCGGTGCAACAGTAATTCTAAGTATTGCGGATAAACGACGTTATATGCTGACATGCTTGATACCACTTGCGTATCTCTTTGTAACAGTAAACTATGCAGGTTACTGGATGGTGAAAAATGTGTATCTTAATTCGGCATCTGCAGGTTATAGTGTCTTAAATGGAGTACTATCAATCATTATGTTATTACTGGGTATGATTATTATGATTACAGCTATTAAGAAATGGATTAGTATGTGGAATTCACCACGCGTTAAACTTGAAAGAAAGATTGCTTAGACAAAATTGAACCCGCGGACTCCGGAAGGCTATTCCTTCGAAGTCCACGGGTTTTTGTGTGTTAAGAAAGGTAGAAGACGCTGAAATTATTATATTTTAGGAATTAATTAATTATATCTAAATAGTAGTAACTTATAAGCGAGGAAAAAAGAGTAAGCTAATACTACTATATTTTCCATGGAATTATCTTCAAATAGTTTTATTTTTCAAAATATATTGCTTTTTTGAGAAATTAATTATATTATTTCGATATATAATTTTATGCGGATTATTTTTTCAGAACATTCCGACATAAACAATGGAGGTTTATCCAATGAATTTATTTAGAAAAAAGTCAATTCAGGCTCTCATACAAGAAGCTGGACAAAAAGATGTAGTCTTAAAGAAAGATTTAGGAGCATTTGATTTATCCATGCTTGGAATTGGGGCTATTATAGGAACTGGGATATTTGTATTAACAGGGGTTGCTGCAGCCGAACATGCAGGACCTGCACTTATTTTATCTTTTATTTTATCAGGACTAGCGTGCGTGTTTGCTGCCCTTTGTTATGCGGAATTTGCTTCCACTGTTCCAGTATCGGGAAGTGCATATACGTATAGTTACGCTACCTTTGGAGAGATCATCGCCTGGATATTGGGCTGGGATTTAGTTTTAGAATATGGATTAGCTTCGTCGGCTGTTGCAAGTGGATGGTCAGGGTATTTCCAAGGACTTCTTGCAGGTTTTGGTATTCATTTTCCGAAAGCAATAACAAGTGCTTATGAACCCGCAAACGGTACATTTATCGATGTTCCGGCAATCCTTATCGTATTAATCATTACATTGTTATTAACTCAGGGTGTTAAGAAATCCGCTCGATTTAACACAATTATGGTAATTATTAAGTTGGCCGTTGTTTTATTATTTATCGGTGTAGGTGCTTGGTATGTAAAGCCTGCAAACTGGACACCATTTATGCCATTTGGTTTCTCAGGTGTCACAGCTGGTGCTGCAACTGTATTCTTTGCTTATATAGGTTTTGACGCTGTCTCAACTGCAGCAGAAGAAGTAAAAAATCCGCAAAAGAATATGCCAATTGGTATTATTGCATCTTTACTAGTTTGTACCGTGTTATATATTATTGTTTCTGGAATTCTAACAGGTATCGTTCCTTATCATGAATTAGGTGTGAAAAACCCTGTTGCATTTGCTCTTAATTACATTCATCAAGATTGGGTGGCAGGCTTTATCTCCCTTGGTGCGATTGCAGGTATCACTACTGTATTATTGGTAATGCTTTATGGACAATCTCGATTATTCTATGCGATCAGCCGTGATGGGCTATTGCCTAAAGTATTTTCCAAAGTTGATAAGAAGAAGCAGACACCAATGTTGAATTCATGGATTACTTGTTTACTAGTATCGATTTTTGCAGGATTGATTCCATTAAACAAACTTGCAGAACTAACAAATATCGGAACATTATTTGCCTTTATGACGGTTGCGGTGGGAATTTTATATCTTCGTAAAAATAAGCAAGCACCTAAAACAGGATTCCGTGTTCCGTTTGTACCATATATTCCAATCTTAGCCTTTGTATTTTGTGGATATTTGGCACTTCAGTTACCAAAAACAACGTGGATTAGCTTTGGGATTTGGCTTGTGGTCGGACTATTCGTCTATTTTGGATATGGACGAAAACATTCAACTTTGAATAGGACTGTCGACCAAGTGAAAAAAGCTAGCTAGCAGGAAAAAGAATGAATTGATTGAGCTTACATATGGTAAGCTCTTTTTTTGTGGATTTTATCGAAAAATGTCGAATTTCATTAGGGTTTCAAAAATGATGTCATTTACTTGAAGGAAAGATGATAAAATAAGAGCAGGATTTTATCATAAAATAATTCACGTTGATCAGATTAAGGAGAAACTACATGCAAGATAGCATCAGGAATCCAAAACTTATTTTTGAAGAACGGAAGGCAATCATTCTATTTTTATGGTTGTTTAATTTATTGTATTATTCTTTTGAAATTTTCTATTATTGGATAAGGCCTAAAATAAATATGCGAGCAAGTATTTTTGATACAGATGAGGTTGGTCTGGGAGTATGGTTATATATTCTAATCTTTTGTATGCTGCCATTTGCCATTTATTTTATTAAAAAAGGGAATCCTTACATAGTAAAATACGTCTATATTATTGGCTACATTGTGATTGTTACGATTGACAGCCTGATGACATATTTGGGAACAACTGCTTCATATGGTTCTGGGAATATTGTTGAGGTTTTATTTATCCTTTTTTGTCCTATTTTCGTGAATAAAAATTATTTCTGGGTAGTTTCACTAGGGATGATTGGGAAAGAAATATTATTAGGGGTAATATTGCAAGATCTAAACGTTTTAATTCCAACTGTTATATACATTATCTTGTCTTTGATCGCTTATATTTTATTAATCCGTTTTCATTCATATATTAAAACGCTGACTACTGTCTACGAAGAACTGCGGCACAAAGAAAAGCTTGCAGTGATTGGTCAAATGGCTGCAGCTATTGGTCATGAAATTCGTAATCCCTTATCTTCCTTACGGGGGTTTACACAATTACAGCAAGAACGATACCCAAACACCAATGATTATTATCCCATTATGATTCAGGAAATTGACCGAATCAATTCCATCGTTAATGATCTGATGTATATTGGGAAACCGAGAGTAATCAAATTCGAAAAAGCAAGTATTGAAGAAGTAATTGCCTATACGCTTTCCATTTCGCAACAACAAGCAGAGAGACAAGGTGTTACTGTAGAAACCATAATGGCAGGTCCATTGCCGCCACTCGAATGTGATGAAAAACAATTAAAGCAAGTGTTTATAAATTTAATAAAAAATGCAATCGAAGCTATGCCGGAGGGCGGAAGATTAGAAATTCGTGTTAATGTACTAGAAAAACAGAAAATGGTTGTTTCTATTCAAGATGAAGGCGGAGGAATTGCAGACGAGAACATCCTCAATCTAGGAGAACCATTTTTTACGACGAAAAAGGATGGAACCGGTTTAGGGTTAATGGTTACCAATCAAATCATCAAGGATCATAATGGTGAGATGAAAATAGAAAGTAGTATCGATAAAGGAACTAGAGTAATTGTCTCATTACCGATACTACAAATAGATAAATAGTTCTATAATTATACAAAATTCATCAAAATAAAGTATTTCAAGGGTATTCTTAATGAGATATAATGTAGAAGAATATAGAAAAATAGTAGAAATTGCTTAGGGAAAACTATCAACCTACTATTTGTTATCCCAAAATCCAAAAAAACAGATGATGACATGGGAAGGGTACATGTGTGATGTAGACTTGGAGGATTTTATGATACCACATGAAGAAAAACGGATAATGAAATGGTTTCTTTCATTATTCTATCTCATTTTCATAGGATATGATTATTTTTATTACTTTGTTTTTCCAGTTATACGGGATAAAAAGGTCGGCTTACCAAGTAACTTTTGGTATATTACCTATTTTGTATTAATAATCCTGATACCAATTTCTTACTTTTTAAATAAGATAAAAAAAGGATATTGGGTAAAGTATGTATTTAGCATTACCTATCTTCTTACTGTTTTTGTTGTAGATATATTAACCTTTTATCATAAAAAGCCGGACGATTACACTAGTGGGAATATTGTAGAAGTGTTTTTAGTATTATCATTACCCCTTTTCCTAAATACAAGATATTTTTGGATTATCAGTCTGAGTACTATTTTAAAGTACATCTTGATTGGATTAATATTAAAGTCAGGATATGTTGCTTTGCCAGGAATATTACTAGCTGTCTTAACCATTTTGTCCTTCTTTTTACTAGTCCGCTTTCAGGAATATTTTAAGGCAATTAGTACTGCATACGATAAGCAATTAGAAGGAATCGTAAAAGGGGTTATTGCCACACTAGAATTAAAAGACCCGTATACAAGGGGACATAGCGAACGTGTTGCTAGCTATGCATCCATTTTAGCAAGAGAAATCGGTAAGTTTTCGAAAGAGGAACAAAAATCATTTTATTATGCTTGTTTATTGCATGATATCGGGAAAGTCCATATTCCTGATTCTATATTAATGAAGCCTGGGAAATTGACAAAAGAAGAATTTGAAATAATTAAGTCACATCCAAGTGCTGGTGCGGAAGCAGTCGAGAATGTCGAAGGAATCAAGGATAGTCTATCTGTCATCCGTTCGCATCACGAGAGGTGGGATGGAAAGGGTTATCCTGACCGTTTAGCTGGCGAAGAAATTCCCTTACTAGCAAGAGTCACAGCTATTGCCGATGCATTTGATGCAATGACATCATCCAGATCGTACAGAGCAGCAATGCCAGTGGAAGAAGCCTATAAGCGAATTATTGAAGGAAAGGATTCACAGTTTGATCCATCGTTGGTAGAGAATTTTATTAAAGTATTTCCAGCATGGGTCGACTTTCACAAAAAATATCCATGGAATAAAGAAAAGGCTTTACTGAAGGAGGTGGAAGGATGAAAATCCGTAAACTGAAGAAGGTAAAAACTACATGTTGGTGGTGCGGCTTTTTCGGATTAGGGGGATAAGATGCTAGCGAAAGCTAAGCATCTTTTTTTAATACTATTTATAAGATAGGGTGTTGAAATGAGCCTTACACTCGATTCACGTCTATTGTTGGAACCAGTCGACATTCACAAGGATAAAAAAAATTATATTGTTGAAGATAAGGATACAGGTGAATTCTATGAAATGACTGAGGTATGTATAGATGCAATCAATAAGATGAACAATGGAGTGCCATTAGGGCAAATCGAAAAGCATCTTAAAGAAAAATATCCTAAAGAAGTAGTAGACTTAATCGATTTTGCCAATCAACTCCTTGAACTTAATTTGATTGATCAAATTGATGGCATAAAGGTTGAAAAACAGCACCGAGAAAAGGTCGAGTTAGGTTTTTTACGGATTTCCCCCAAGCTAGGGAAATTCTTTTTTAATAGGTTTACATATCCTTTTTATATGATACTATTTGTAGTCATTCTTATCCTTTTTATCAAGAATCCTTCTTTAATTCCGCAGCGTGATGATATTTTTGTGTTTGATATTATGGTGTACAATGTTTTTTTATGGCTGGCATTTTCATTTTTTCTTGTGCTTATTCACGAATTTGGACATGTGTTAGCAATGCGAGCACAGAATCTCCCGACAAAAGTAGAGGTTAGCCATCGTTTGTTCTTTGTTGTCCTTGAAACCGATATGTCACCGGTATGGAAACTTGCACCTAAAGATCGAAATATTCTTTTTTTAGCAGGCCTATGCTTTGATATGGTCATCCTCTTTTTTTCTCTTATCTATTTGTTAATGTTCCCTAACGGTCCAAGGCTTGCCAATGCTTTAATGAGTCTTGCTGTTTTTGATATCGTGATGAGGGTAATTTTTCAATGCTGTATATATATGAAAACTGATCTATACTTTGTCTTTGAAAATTTATCAGGCTGTTACAATTTGATGGAAAATGCAATTCAGACCATTAGAAAGCGTCTTTCTATTCTTAAAGTGAGATTACGAGGAGAAGTGATCTTTGCGAGTGAAAGAACTACGATTATCATTTATTCCATCTTTTATATGCTTGGGATTGCTGTAACTATAGCTGTATATTCCATTTATTATATCCCTGAGGTGATCTATGCGGGAAACCATCTACTCCCAGGTTTTTCACAAAGCCCAACAAATCTGGCTTTCTGGGATGCGCTGGTTTTCTCACTTCAAGTTTCCATCTACTTGCTGTTACTGCTGTACTCTTGGCGGAAAAAATACAAACATCATAAGCTTCGAAACGAAATGTGACAAACCTTTGTCTAAAATAATATTTCTAGGGGTTTTTCCCCCCTATGATAGGGGAACTCCCTGATATTTATAACACTGCCGTTTTTCTTACAATAAGAGTATGAAAAACGGCAGTGTTATTTTTATTTAGGAGGAACTCCCATGGAAGCCAATATTGCAACGACTAAAAAACAAGGGCGATCAGTTAATGATGCGTTTGCATCCCATTTTGCTAAATCAATGTTTCTAACGGTTGTCGGACTGGCGATTTTAACATTTATCGGCACTAGAATGTTTACACATATCGACTTAAATCTTTATGGATATATGGTTGGAACGCTTATATTTATCGGAGGATTTTTCTATCGCTTTATTGCTTGGGGGGAAAGACCGCCAACCAAAATTTTTATCAAAAAAGGTTTAAAGCTATTGTTTCGAAAAAGTACACCTAAAACGGCTGTTAATCATTTAGCCATTTACGATTTCATCCGGAATCGTGGGATTTACCGCTGGGTTCAGCACATTCTTATCGGGTGGGGATGTGTACTTGCGTGCTTGGTGACATTCCCGCTTGTGTTTAGCTGGATGTATTTTACGATGGAAGACAATGGCTACTATACGATTGTGCTATTTGGAATGAACGTAATGCATGTTAAAGCAGAAGGCATTATTGCTTGGTTATCTTATAATGCCCTTAATATTGCCGCTATCATGGTAACGGCTGGTGTGTGTATGGCCTTATACCGCCGCTTAAAAAATATGCAGGCAAGAGCAGAACAAAAATTTATGTACGATTTCTTACCGCTTTACTTATTATTATTTATTTCTGTTACAGGCTTACTGTTAACCTTTCAAAACATAGTACTGCATGGCTGGATGCAGCCGCAAATGTCATTGATCCACCAATTTTCCGTAATCGTGACATTAATTTATTTACCATTTGGAAAGTTAGCTCACATTCCATTCCGTCCAATGAGCGTGTTTGCTAGAAATTACCGTGAACATTATGGTGAACAGCAAATGAAAAAATGTAAAGTGTGCGGCGACCATTTTGTATCCGTGGAGCAATCGAATGATGTGATTCAAGTTTTAGGAGTCAATGAAATGGAATTTAATATGCAGGATGGTTTTAATCTTGCTGAACTATGCCTGCCATGTCGCAGAAAATATAGAATCTCAAGATTCTCAGGCTTTGCAACACATCAAGTTAAGGTCAAGGAGGCAAACCAGAATGCAAAGGGATAAGTTTTTTAAAGAAATAGAAAATCTTCGTCATCCAAATGAAACGCTCGTAAAAACTCACTGCAGCTATTGCGGGATGCAATGTGGAATGAACCTGCGTGTTAATACAAAAACAAATAAAATCATCGGGGTGGAACCACGTTATGACTGGCCGGTAACCGTCGGAAAAATGTGCCCTAAAGGGGTTACTGCTTACCAGCAAACCAATCATGATGATCGGATTTTAAAACCATTAATTCGTGATGATGCATCATTAAAGGGTACAAAAGAAGGATTCCGAGAAGCAACATGGGATGAGGCTTATGATTTAATCGTGAAAAAATTTCAAGAGCTTCAAAAAAATTATGGTAAGGATTCACTTAGTGTCTATAGTGGTGTATCCATGACAAACGAAAAATGTTATTTGACAGGGAAGTTTGCCAGAGTTGGGCTACAAACACGCTTCATTGATTATAACGGCCGTTTCTGTATGGCAAGTGCAGCAGGTGGATTTATGAGATCCTTCGGAGTTGACCGTGGATCGACCCTTCCTTGGACAGATCTTCACGAAACAGATTGCTTGTTTATTGCGGGAAGTAATACGGCTGAGTGTCATCCAACTTCCATGTTCCGAGTGTGGGCTGTACAGGAAAGAGGAGGTTACTTAATTGTAGCTGACCCTCGTGAAACTCCTATTGCAAGAAGAGCGGATGTTCATTTGGATTTACGTCCTGGAACAGACCTTGCATTAGCAAACGGAATTCTAAATTTACTTATTCAAAAGGGTTATGCGGATGAAGAATTCGTAAACAATCATACAAATGGTTTTGAAGAAACAAAAGAATTGGTGAAAGAATTTACTCCAGAGTATACGAGTGAACTGACTGGAGTGGCTCCTGAAAAAATTATCCGTGCCGCAGAAATCTACGGTAAAGCACCAAATGCAATTGTCTTGTTTGCCAGAGGAATTGAGCAGCAGCATAAAGGTGTTGATAACGTTTCAGCATACACAAACATGGCACTTGTCACAGGGAAAATTGGCCGCCCTAAAGCTGGAGTTGCAACATTTACTGGTCAAGGTAACGGTCAAGGAGGCCGTGAGCACGGTCAAAAAGCAGATGCCCTTCCAGGGTATCGTAAAATTGCAAATCCTGAGCATGTAAAGGCAGTAGCTAAAGTGTGGGGAATTGAACCGGAAGAGATGCCGAGAGAGGGTGTATCTGCTTACGAAATGTTCGGATTAATGGAGCAGAAAACCATCCGTGGATTGTACCTGCTTTGCTCCAATCCCGCCGTATCAGCTCCGAACCTAAATTATGTACGTGAACAAATGAAAAATCTGGACTTTATGGTATGTGCAGACTTTTACTTATCTGAATCAGCAGAGTTTGCTGATGTTATCCTTCCAACGACAACCTGGTCAGAAGACGAAGGAACAGTCACGAACCTTGAAGGACGCTGTATTAAAATTAACAAGGCTCAAGAACCGATTGGGGAATCGAAGCCGGATTGGCAAATTCAAGTTGAATTATGCGAGCGTCTAGGCAGAGGAAAATACTTCTCTCATCTAAAAACAGCCAGTGATGTCGGGGATGAATTCCGTTTAGCTTCTAAAGGCGGCTATGCTGATTACTATGGTATCACTTGGGATAAAATCGAAAAGCAAGACGGTGTGTTCTGGCCTTGTAAAGACGAAAATGATCCTGGAACACCACATATGTTTTTAGATAAAAAATTCTATCATCCAGATGGAAAGGCAAAAATTTGTGCTTTACCATATCGTCCGCCAGCAGAAGAGCCGTGTGAAGATTATCCTTTGCGCTTAACAACAGGACGTGTCGTCTACCATTATCTTTCTGGGAATCAGACTCGCCGGATTCAGTTTTTACGTGATATGTGCCCGGAGCCTTATGTAGAAGTACATCCAGAAACAGCTGCAAAATATAACATTGAACACGAAGAATTTGTTCGCCTTTTTACACGTAGAGGTGAGGCTGAATATAAAGTGAAAATCACGGAAGCCATCCGAAAAGATACCGTTTTTGTTCCATACCATTTTGGTCACGATAAATCTATTAATCTACTAACTATTGCAGCGCTTGATCCAATGTCAAGGATGCCGGAATTCAAAGCGTGTGCAGCGCAGATTGAAAAACTAGAAATGAAGAAGGTGCATTAAATGAAAAAGAGGCTATATCTTGAACTTGAAAACTGTATAGGGTGCCGTTCATGTTTGGCGGCTTGTACACAGTGTGGTGGCCATGAGGAACGTAACCGTAACTATGTTTACGATGTGAACCCGCTTGTAAACCGTCAAACAATGCCTCTTATGTGCCTGCACTGCGTAAATCCTGCTTGTGCTAGAAGCTGTCCAGCCCAGGCCATCCAAATCCATGAAACTGGTGCTGTGCTCTCCGCTCTAGTGGAAAAGTGTATAGGCTGCCAAAACTGTACGATTGCATGCCCATATGGAATACCGAAGTTTGATACTGAGCAAAATCTAATGTACAAGTGTGATCTTTGTATCGATCGTACCAAGGATGGTATCCCCCCAATGTGTGCGAGTGTCTGCCCTTCGAATACATTACAATGGCTGACAGATGAAGAGATTGAAGCAAAACAAAAGCAATTTAACCTAGATAACGGTAAATGGGTTACAAGTATGCCTTATTTAGAAGGCGAAACAAATGTAAAAGTGAACCTGCCTGGTATTCTGCAGGGCGTCACTAAACTGTTTTAGGAGGGATTCTCATGACAGACAAAAATAATAAAATCCCGTTCAATGAAGATAATTACACCCATAATATAAACCGCAACAATGAAAGAAAACTTGACCGCCGCGGCTTTATGAAAACACTAGTTGGAGCAGCAGGAGTATTTGCTGTTTCCTCTCTTCCCTGGGGGGCATTGGCGGCAAAAGAATTAACAGGACTGGGAGACAAAAAATATCCAAAGCAAAAAATTACCGATGTTAACTCATTGCCTGTAGGAGATGCGGTTGACTTTGCCTTTCCAGGTGAACATGATAGTGCTATTTTAATTAGATTGTCTGAAAAAAAATATGTAGCTTACCAAAATGCGTGCACCCACTTAAGATGCCCTGTGTTTTGGAAAAAGGATGAAGGAGAAATGCTTTGTCCTTGCCATCACGGAAAGTTCGATGTGGAAACGGGTGCGCCAATTGCTGGTCCTCCGCGACGTCCGCTTCCTGAAATTTATGTAAAAGTAGAAAGCGGTGTGGTTTATGCCGTGGGGGTGAAACGTTATGAAGCGTAGTTACCTGCCTGTCGCCCTCCTTTTAGCTGTTTTATTGTTAAACATTATCTTTACACAATATATGGTACATCAATATTTCTATGAAAATTATACAAATACGATCATAGCCGCGGTCATCAATGTAATTTTATTTCCAATCGCCTTCCTTATTTATAAAAAAGGTGTGAATATCAATGACTAGTGAGACTTATATAGATTTTTGTTTTGTCCGTCCGGAAGCAAGCGGTTTTATAGCTGAAATCGATGAGTTATTAAAGAATACCTTTGCGAAAAAACGCCTGAATTGGTTTCTAGAAGAAAAAACGCTTGATGGGGCCGAGATGGTTATTGCAGAAATAAAGGGAATGAGTGACTGGGGTTCTGAAGACGAAACCATTCAATTTATCGAGGAAAACGCCGGGGAGAAGTTTTGGGAGTATCTGCAAGGGTATAAGATGTTCATCTATCCAGTGAAGAGAGGATGTAACAGCTGTGGAACTCATTAAGTTAGAAGATGTGAGCCGGTTTGTTGGTGTGCCAGTCGAGATAGCCATTCGAGATGCAGAGGGTGGAGACCAAGCACCCACTGTAAAGAAAATAGTAAAAAAGACGCAATTTTGTCCTGATGGAACACATATCCGCTTTTACTTTGATGATTTTTATTTTCTTGCCGTACCGATTTCTTCTCAAGTAAGAGAGTCGGAAGAGCAATGGACAGCTTTTGATTCAGAAAGCGGCTTAACATATACTATAAAAAAGGTACAGGTTTTCTAAAAAGAACCTGCCTTTTTTATATAAATTAACAAATTATTGGAGGAGCGAGATGGATGGTTTAAACTCAAAACAGCAGATTAGCTCTTATATTATTAATTCCCAAGAGGAAGAGATCAAACGGATAGCCTTAGAGCTTCACGAAGGTGTCGGACAAAATCTATATAGTATTTTAACAGGCTTGCAGTTTATTGAATCAGGTACAAAAGAGCCAGAAATGAAACATTATGTGCGCGACATGGCACAGTTGATTGAAAAGACCATTCAAGAAATTAGGCTATTATCTGTTGAATTACATCCCCCTACCCTGACAACGCTTGGTCTACTACCGGCGATGAGAAGTTATCTTAAGTTATATACATCAACGTTTGGGATCCTCGTGGATTTAGAATCAACTGGTGAAGAAAAATGGATATCTGAAAAAAATAGAATTACTGTATTTCGTGTATGCCAGGAGGCACTTGCCAATATCGCTAAGTATGCAGATACTTCTAATGTAACCATTAAATTCAATTGGACTGAGAAAGAATTGAATATTACTATTTATGATTTTGGCAAAGGATTTCAACCCGAGGAATACCATTACATGAATCCACTATCAGGACTTGCCGCCATGAAAGAACGGATGCTTCTGACTGGCGGACAATGTAACATTTCTTCTAAAATAGGGGAAGGAACATCTATAGTACTATCTCTTCCGATAAACCGAGATTAAAGGAGAATTAAGATTGATAAAAATCCTTTTGGTTGATGACCATGCTGTTGTTAGAATGGGTCTTAAGATGCTGTTAAACACAAATCCTGAAATGGAGGTAATTGGTGAAGCATCGGAAGGCAATGAAGGAATCAAACAAGCGTTAAAGTTAAAACCTAATGTGGTGGTAATGGATTTAAGTATGCCACATGGAAAAGACGGATTATCGGCTACAATGGAATTAAAAAAGTTAATGCCTGAGGTTAATATCTTAATATTAACGATGCATAATGATGAGGAGTATCTTTTTCGTGCCATTCAAGGGGGAGCATCTGGCTGTATCTTAAAAAGTGCTCCACATGACGAATTAATGTCGGCCATCCAGTCGGTTGCAGCAGGGGATGCCTATTTGCATCCTTCGGCACAGAAGAGGTTGATGGAAGAATATTTAAGCAGCTTAAAACAAGATGGCAATGATACATACAATCTTTTATCTGACCGGGAGAAAGAAGTTCTTACACTTATAGCAAAAGGGTATTCCAATAAGGAAATCGCTGAACAATTGGTAATCAGTGTAAAAACGGTCGAAACCCATAAAGGGAACTTGATGGAAAAACTACAGATGAAAACCAGACCTGAGTTGGTGGAATATGCCGTAAGAAAAGGGTTATTGGGGTTTGGTATTTAAGGAGAATTTCTTGGGATGAAAGAGATTAAGGGATTGCAAGAAGTGATTGAGGTGTGTAACAGGCTGATAACTGTTACAAGCTGCGAATTTGTTGCTCTGGCCTTGCAAAATGAAGTAGGCCCCGATGTTAGGTGGCATTATGCTGCTGGCAATTTAAATGACAAATACAAAAGAATTACCGTCCGTTTCGGAAAAGGTATTGCGGGAAAGATTATTTCAAGCGGCAGCCCGATGATGATAATTGATTTTCCAAACGGAATATTCGGAAAAGTAACAGACCATCCAATCATGCTTGCTGAAAAACTTGTATCCACCTATGCTGTCCCTTTATTTTTTTATGGTGCTCCTAAAGGGGTTTTACTTATTGGGAATAGGAAGGCATCGACGTTTTCAGAAATTGACCAGGAACAAGTAAAAGAATCGGCCCAAGCCTTGGAACAGATTTTAAAGGCAGATATTATGAAAGATGCAGGGAGAAGCTAATGGACAAGAAACATGACCAGCCTGCAAATCATTCCGCAGATCTAGAGTTAGAATTAAAAAAATCGATGCAGGAATTAGTTGATATAAAGTTTGCGCTTGATGAATCTTCAATTGTAGCCATCACCAATTCTCGAGGCATGATTACATATGTGAATGATCAATTTTGTCATATCTCGAAATATTCGAGAGAAGAACTGTTGGGGCAAGATCATCGAATTGTCAATTCCGGATACCATTCAAGAGATTTCTTTAAAGAAATGTGGAGAACAATTGGGACCGGAAAAGTATGGAAAGGCGAAATCTGCAATAGGGCAAAAGATGGGACCTATTATTGGGTAGATACCACGATTGTTCCTTTTTTTAATGACCAGGGAAAACCGTACCAATACTTGGCGATTCGTTATGAAATTACCGAGCGAAAGAGAGTCGAACGGGAGCTGCAAAAAATGATGACAACCATCATCAACGTTCAAGAAGAAGAACGAAAACGATTGTCACGTAATTTACACGATGGGATTGGTCAAAACCTTTATAGTCATTTGATCACCATAAACCGTCTCTTAGCCGAAATGGACCATCCGCTTCTTCTGCAGATGCAAACCGAAGCAACCGAATTGATTGAAGAAATCCGTGAAATCTCATGGGAGCTGCGTCCCTCCGTACTAGATGACCTGGGATTAGTACCAGCGATTCGGTCGTTTTTATCCCGTTATTCTGATCATTACAATATTGATGTGTATTTTGAATGCGTGTTAAATCGACGCTTGGATATCAGAATAGAACTCACAATTTACCGGATCATACAGGAGGCGCTCACGAATGTTCGCAAATATGCGGAAGTTGCCCAAGCGAAAGTCACTATTAGAGAAATAGATGATGTCATCAGAGTAATGATTGAGGATAAAGGAAAGGGGTTTGATGTAAAGAATCAAACCGTTGGTGTTGGTTTGTTTAGTATGGATGAGCGAGCACGCTCGGTGGGTGGAGAGCTAGTCATTAGTTCTTCTCCAGGGAAGGGGACTAAATTGATATTGGAAGTACCGAGTATGAATGTAGAATAGAAAAGAACCAGGCAACGATTAATGCCTGGTTCTTTCTTTTAAATTTTAAATGAGCTTTTTAAAGAAACGATACGGTTAAAGACGAGTTTATCGACGGTTGTATGTTTCGGATCGACGTTAAAGTATCCATGTCTAAAGAATTGGAACTTTTCTTGTGGTCTGCTTTCCTTCATGTTCGGCTCGACAAAGCCTTGTAACACCTCAAGCGAATTTGGATTTACGTTGTCTAGGAAAGTCTTTTCACTACCGCTTTCATCGTCTGCTTTTTCCAAAATAAGTGGTTCGTAGAGACGGAATTCAGCTGGAACGGCATGGGCCGCTTCAACCCAATGGATTGTTCCTTTCACCTTTCTGCCCGTAAAGCCGGTTCCACTTTTGGTTTCAGGATCGTAAGTGCAGCGCAGTTCGACAACATTACCGTTCGGATCCTTGACAACTTCTTCACATTTAATGAAATAGGCATTTTTTAGCCGGACCTCATTACCAGGGAACAGACGGAAATACTTTTTAGGCGGTTCTTCCATAAAGTCGTCCTGTTCAATATAAATTTCTCTTGAGAATGGAATTTTCCTCATACCCATTTCAGGATTTTCTGGATTGATTTCTGCATCTAGGAGTTCAATTTGTCCTTCTGGGTAATTTGTAATGACAACCTTTAATGGGTTGATCACACCCATGGTTCGCGGTGCTTTCAGTTTTAGGTCTTCGCGGACAAAGTGTTCTAGCATTTGTGAATCAACTGCCCCAGAACCTTTGTGAACACCGGTTTCCCGGACAAACGCCACAATTGATTCTGGCGTGAAGCCTTTTCTTCTCATCCCGGAAATGGTTGGCATGCGCGGGTCATCCCAGCCATCCACGAACCCTTCATCTACTAATTGCTTAAGCTTCCGTTTACTCATCACTGTATTAGTCACATTTAAGCGGCCGAATTCAATTTGTTGTGGAGTGCTCTCCATTTCGCATTGTTCCACTACCCAATTATAAAGAGGCCGTTGATCTTCAAATTCAATCGTACAGATGGAGTGGGTTACCCCCTCAATTGCATCTTCAATTGGATGGGCAAAAGCATACATCGGATAAATGCACCACTTGTCACCTGTATTATGATGGGTTGCATGGGCAATTCGGTAGATAACAGGATCGCGTAAATTGATATTTGGTGATGACATATCAATTTTCGCTCGTAGAACCTTTTGACCGTTATCATAGACACCGTCACGCATCTTTTCAAATAGTTCAAGGTTCTCCTCAATTGACCGAGTTCGGTAAGGGCTATCCTTTCCAGGCTCTGTTAGTGTCCCTCGGTATTGGCGGATTTCGTCAGCTGACAAGTCATCAACATAGGCTAACCCTTTTTTAATTAATAGAACCGCACGTTTATACATTTCTTCAAAATAATTAGATGCAAATAATAAGTTATCCCATTCAAAACCTAACCATTTTACATCCTCTTTGATTGAGTTTACATATTCGATATCTTCTTTTAAAGGATTGGTATCGTCAAAACGTAAATTTGTCAACCCGTTAAACTCATCAGCTAAGCCGAAGTTGATGACAATTGATTTTGCATGTCCAATATGTAAATAACCGTTTGGCTCTGGCGGGAACCGTGTGATGATTTTGTTGTGCTTTCCAGTTTCAATATCTTTTATCATAATATCTTTAATAAAATTTGATGTGTGATTGTCCACCCTTTTCAACCTCTTTCATCTTGTCTAGCTCCAGGTCCCGATTAGCAGGCACCCTACGCATTTCATCTTTCATACTACATTATAAATAACATAAATACGGATATTTTTCCATTGTTCCCATCAAATCATGTATAAAACACGCGTGAAAAGGAAGATTTGGTTATTTTTTCGAAGTTTGGAATTGGCAAGTAGCGGTGAAAAAGACTACAATGGTTTCTTAAAGGTATATAAAGGAAGGGGAACTCTAATGATTAATTTTGGAACAGTTGGGACAGGATGGATTACAGAATCCTTTATTCAAGCAGCACAACTTAGCGGTCAATTGCAATTAACGAGTGTCTATTCCCGATCAGAGGAAAAAGCGAAACAACTAGCCGATACATATCATGCTCCAAATTTATACACTGACATAGCAGAGATGGCTAAGAGTCCAGAGATACAAGCAGTATACATAGCTTCACCAAATTCAGTTCATTTTGAACAAACACTAATGTTTTTGAAAAATAAAAAGCATGTTATTTGCGAAAAACCAATTTTTTCAACGAGTGCAGAGTTAGCCACAGCCTACCAGACAGCGGAAGAAAATGGCGTTTACTTATTTGAAGCGATCCGTAATATTCATACACCCAATTTCAAAATATTAAAGGACAACCTTCATCTGGCTGGAAAGCTCCGGAGTACAATGCTGCCTTATATCCAATATTCCTCTCGCTATGATTTATTTTTACAAGGTGAGGAACCAAATATTTTCTCAGCAAAGTACTCTGGCGGCGCGCTTGTAGATTTAGGTGTTTATCCACTTTATGTCGCGGTCGGATTGTTCGGCAAACCGAAGCAGGTAAGCTATCATCCGGTCCTCCTTCGTAGTGGGGTGGATGGAAGTGGAACCCTTGTGTTAACGTATGACGATTTTGTATGTACGATTCTTTGTTCAAAGATATCTCATTCGGAATTACCGTGTGAAATTCATGGGGAAAGGGGAACTTTCTTCCTTGAAGATGCGGCCCCGATTTCTAAAATTACCTTCGTTGACAACCGTGGATTAGAGAGAGAAACCATAAGTGTTGACCAAGAAGAACAAAACATGGTTTATGAATGTGAAAACATTGTTAGCATCATTGAGACAAAAAATGATCAAGCATATCAAGAATTGAAGCGCTGGAGCGAAATTGTCCTCCAAATCACTGAAGAGGCTAGGAAACAAAATAACATCATATTTGCTGCTGAGAAATAGAAAAAAGGCCAGAGGGATTCGTTCCCCTGGCCTTGTTTTTGTCATTCAATGGTTTGATAAGGGTTGACTTCCCCAAGAATCTTATTTGACATTTTAACGAATGGTTATGTGAACTCTTTATGAATTCAATATTCTCAATGATTTTTATCACATGCCATGTTTTGTTCGTTCATTATAGTTGAGATAGTAAGATTGGAGGAAATCAAATGAAACCCAAAGCTTGGTATAAGAAACAGTGGAAACGTAAACCTGTCCAGCTGACAAGATATACCGTTCAGGGCTTATTTCTGTTGTTTTTACTATATGTTGGTCTACAGTTTTATCAATTTTATTTGCATTTTGAGACACTCGGAAAAACCCCTTTTGTTGAACGTCCATCTGCGGTTGAAGGATTCTTGCCAATAAGCGGTTTAGTTGCCATAAAGGTATGGCTTACGAGTGGTGAATTTGATGTGATTCATCCAGCGGGTCTCGTTTTACTCGCATTTTTTGTTGGTGCAGGTCTTATTTTACGTAAATCATTCTGCAGCTGGATTTGTCCCGTCGGTACTGCTGGTGAGTTAGTCGCTTGGCTGGGCAGGAAAATGTTTAAACGGAATTTTGAAATTCCAAGATGGCTAATCTGGCTTTTAACTCCGGTCAAATACTTGTTGATGTTATTTTTTGTTCTTATGGTTGTTCAAATGCCTACTTTTACAGCGAAAAGTTTTCTTGATGAACCGTACAATAAGGTCTCCGATATAAAAATGCTCCTTTTATTTACAAATCTTGGCGGCTTTACATTGAAGTTTATTATTGTCCTCTTCATCCTGTCGTTATTCTTACGAAACTTTTGGTGCCGCTTCCTTTGCCCATATGGTGCCTTGATTGGTCTGGGGAGTATTTTTAGGATTACAAGGATCGAGCGTAATGAAGATACGTGTACCAATTGCCAAATGTGTACAAAGGTTTGTCCACAAAGATTAAAAGTTCATAAGGTAGAGACAGTAAATTCACTTAGTTGTTCAGCCTGTATGTCTTGTGTAGAGGCATGCCCCGTAAGAGACACGCTAAGCATGACGGTTGCTCGGAAAAAGGTTAATAAATGGTTTGTTCCGGTAACGTTCTTCGTGCTGTTTTTCTTGGTTATTACGATTGCAAAAATAACAGGCCACTGGGATTCTATCATTTCCTATGACGAATGGAAACAGCTAATCCCAGAAGCTAAAAACATTAAATAATTGTTTACTAGCAGCTGAATCCAGCTGCTATTTTTATGAGAGAAGCCTGGTCATACTGTGAAGTCAGTAAACACATAGCCCACACTTCATCATATACATATTAAAAAGTAAAATGGGTGAGTTATGATGTTTAAAAATAAAAGCGAATTAATAAACTGGATCTTGCCATATCTCCCACTTGGAGCAGAAATGGAATACCGAGATAAACAAGCAATCCTTCAATATATGGATATCGATGGGGATGGAATCCATGAAATCTTTGGGTTGTTTCGTCTTAACCGAAAATACTATTTATTTGTTCTTAAAGATTACATGGGTCATTTTGTCTATTATTATCCATTACCTCCTGAGGTGAAGAAAAAGGCAGTCCGAGAGCTATCGATTTCTCGAGAGACGAGAGCTGTTTACCTTTTCCCTGTTGTGAGGAAGGAAATAGGCGGAAATAAGTGGGGCTATATTGATACAAAAGGGAAGATAGTACTACCTGTACATTATGATCGTGCAGAGGATTTTCAGGAGAATGATTTGGCCATTGTTGGTTTAATGGACAAATCAGGAGTCATCAATGCCAGCGGTTATTTTATTGTCAAACCCAAATACGACACAATTAACCCGTTTGCAGAAGGCCGGGCCGTTGTCAATGATTCTCAAGGATTCAAAGTGATTGATGAGAGTGGCAAAGAAATCACTGGCAAAGCGTATTCTATAATTGTTGGTGAATATAAAGAGGGGCGTATCCGCGCTGTGAAAATGGATGAGCACGGGGAGTACTTATATGGGTATCTCAATAAACGAGGGAATGAGGTGATTCCGCTAATCTATGAATCTGCCAGTGATTTTGAAAAGGGGAAAGCAATTGTTAAAACAAAAGATGGTACCTTTCAACTCATTGATCTGACCGGCAAGGTCATCCACTCGTACCCTTATGCATTCGTAGGCAATTATGGTGAAGGGTTGCTCACCTTTAAGGAAAGCATCGAAGGAAAGAGCGGATATATCGATGAGCAGGGGAAAACAGTCATCGAGCCTAAATTTTCACTGGCCGAGTCATTTATCGATGGCCGGGCGATTGTTAGTTTGTTAGAGAATAATAGAGAAAATTATGGTGTTATTGATCGAAACGGCAAGTTTGTGATTAAGCCAAACTATAATCAAATCTTATCTCTAGATGAAGGGCGCTTTGCCATCGGAAAGGAGATTGACCCGAAGCAGCCTTGTAGGAGGTCTATTTACGCCTTAGCGGATTCAGATGGTCATATTCTAACCGGATTTAATTTTTCAATGATCACCAAATTTGAGGACGGCCTCGCGTCGGTGACCGATGAAGAGCATACTTACTTCATCGACAAACATGGAAAGAGAAAAGAACATCTGCCAATGGTTAGTGGCAGCGGCTGGCTTAGTTTTGAGAAAACACTGATTAAGGGGCATATTGACGACCACCTCCTCTATTTTAATCAGACCGGAGAGTTGATCTGGAAGCAAAGTACCATACTCCCGCTAAATAACCAATTTTCTGTTGTCGAGTATAAGTACAAACCTAATAAGGATTATTTAGTTTATTTTCCACAGATTGAAGGAATGAAGAATCCAGAAAGTGTAAATCGTACTTTAAAGGAGCTGGCTGGTGTAAAACCTGTGCCCGCACATAAACCGTTGGAATCAAATTATACAGGTAATTATGAGGTAACATATTACAAGAAGGATTTACTGGTCATCAAAATTACAGGCTACGATTACCCGTTTTGTGCAGCCCACGGAATGCCCATGGAAAAATATGCTCATATTAACTTAGAAACTGGATCGATGTATCAATTAAAAGACCTGTTTAAGCCCGGAAGCCCTTATGTAAAAGTAATTAGTGATTTGATTCAAGCTCAACTAAAAAGCAATAATCAATATTCGTCCTATCTATTACCAAATGAGTATCATGGTATACGAGCAGATCAGCCATTTTTTATTAGTGAGGCTGGACTGAATATCTACTTTAATCCATATGAAATTGCTGCATATGCAGCTGGGTTTCCTACCTTTACCATCCCGTTTGAAGATCTAAAAGATCTCATTAATAGGGAAAGCGAGTTTTGGAAATCATTTCATTGACGAAGGCAGGAAGCTATCCTGTCTTTTTTTATGGAATCTAATGAAAAACGGTGTAAAAGTATGAAATAATGGTGATTAATGCAAGATCATTTTCGAGGGAGTGAGTGGGATTGAAAATTTATGATATTTCAAGAAAATTAATAAACGGGATGCCGGTTTGGCCCGGAGATACTGCTTTTCAATACGAGGTCTCGTGGCCAATGGAAGAAAGCGGCTCCGTTAATGTGGGCAAGCTCGAATTGAGTACTCATACGGGAACACATGTAGACGCGCCCTTCCATTTTGATAACCATGGAAAACGAATCATCGAATTGGATCTTAATCTTTACATAGGCTCTGCGAGAGTGATTGATATGATAGGGAAGGAAAGCATTGGTGCGGCTGACTTAGAAGGGATCGATCTTGATGGGTGCAAACGGGTGTTATTTCGAACCCTTGCATGGGAAAATCCTGATGAGTTCCCTGAACAAATCCCACATATTGAGCCAAACTTAGCTCCTTTTCTAGGGAGTAAGGGAATTCAGTTAATTGGCTTGGATGTCCCATCGGTCGATCCTATTGATAGCAAAGAGCTACCGGCCCATCATAGCTTGAATGAACATGGCATTCACATTCTGGAGTCACTATTGCTCGATGAGATCGAACCTGGAGACTACGAGCTTATTGCCCTGCCACTGCCTCTAGTTGAAGGAGACGGGAGTCCAGTCCGCGCTGTCCTCCGAAAGTAGAAAAAACGGTGACAGGCACCATAATAATAAAAAAGCGTGAATCACAAATTGATTCACGTTTTTTTATTCTATTATGGGGTAATTTCACTGTTTGTTTGATTGGTGGTATGCTTTTTTCGATAAATAAACCAATAACCTCCAAAGCCAATGATAATAAATAAACTAACTAAACCTGGAACAACGTAATTTTTTAAAGAAGGCTTAGCAGGCTTCACTTGTTTAGGAGCCAATGTGTCCTGCTCATATTGTGTTCCGGTTTTTTTATTTGTTGATATTTTTTTATTATGAACTGGTGAGAGGGATATATTCTGTGCTGCAGCACTTTTCACTCTGACATTTTGAGGAGATGAAATGGTTAATTGAGAATCGGCAAAAACATTCGTTCCTAAGAGCAAAAACAACAGTGATGTGATAAGCGCAATCTTATTAAACATCATTTTCAACTCCGCATTATTGTAATCTTCCTGTTGTTCATTCTATCACCGATTTCTGCAGACGAAATCTAATTGAGGGAATTGTTCACAAAGCTTTCGAATTTTAATAATGGTGATAAACTGAATCATAAACTTAAACTCTTAACAATGGGGAGCGAGAATGATTTAAAGAACTGCTCCTGGTGAGCAGTTTTTTTTGAAAAAAGTAATCTATATTAAGAACGAATTTTTGAAGAAACTTGAGCTGCTGTCTCATGCAGCTCATTTATATTCCTAAGGTGTTCGTTTTTAAGAACCGATGAAAGAATTCATAGGTATCATCATAAGTATTACTAGAAATAATGGAAACTAATTGAACTAATTCATTTGAGGTGGCATTGATGAGACTCTGTTTATTCCTGCTAATCGCCGGACTGTTGGATGCTGTTCTGACCCATTTTGGAATTGCTTCAGGTATCGTTGATGAAGGAAATCCAATGATGAAACTGGTAATTGAAAAAAGCTGGTCTTATTTCTACATCATTAAAATCTTACTGCCCCTCCTCTTGCTTGGGTTGTTTTACTTACGCCCATTAAATGGATGGATTCGGACACTATTGGTTTCCACCTGCGTACTTTACCTCTCCGTCCTTGTCTATCATATGGTTTGGATTGTCCTCTATTTTAATTCAGCATCATGACTTAAACTCTATTCCCAACTAGACACTCCAAGGTTATTAAGTTAGTATCAATACGATATGGAAAGACGAATAATAAGAAAAATGATTTTTATATAAAGGAGTTCAATATGTTAAATACCTTAAAACCATACTTGCAGGAAGCCTGGGAAAAGTCAGGGTTTCAACAACCGACTTCCATTCAAGCAGAGGCAATACCAATGATACTTGAAGGCAAGAATTTAATTGCTGAGTCACCGACAGGTACTGGTAAAACGCTGGCTTATTTACTTCCATTGTTACATAAAATGGACCCAAGTTTACAATCCCTACAAGCTGTTGTGTTAGCTTCTTCGCAGGAGCTTGTGATGCAGGTCTATCAAGAATTTCAAAAATGGTCGGAAGGAAGTGGAATCAGAGGCACTTCTATTATTGGCGGCGCTAATATGAAACGGCAGCTTGAGAAATTAAAGAAACGCCCGCATGTTATTTTTGCAACTCCCGGCCGTTTACTTGAACTAATCAAACAGAAAAAAGTGAAAATGCATGAAGTAAAACTGGTTGTTCTCGATGAGGGAGACCAATTACTCATTCATGAACATCTTAATACTGTCCAAAATATTGTTAAATCAACGATGAGCGACCGCCAAGTTGTTTTGTTTTCTGCTACAATGAAACCGGCAACCGAGAAATTGGCCAAAGAAATGACGAAGGACCCGGAAGTTCTTCGCATCGAAAAGGATGAGATCGCTTCATCAGGAGAAGTGGAGCACATTTATTTTTCATGTGATCCAAGAGATAAAATCAAGCTCCTTGAAAAAATCACTCGCTTAGAAAATAGTAAATCCCTTGCGTTTATTAATGATATCGGCGAAATTGAAGTATTTAAGGAGAAATTACATTTTAAAGAGCTTTCGATCGGAATCCTGCATAGCGACATGAAAAAGCTCGAGCGGCAGGCCGCATTAAAGTCTTTCCGTGATGGAAAAATGAACATGCTCATTGCTACAGATGTGGCGGCGAGAGGACTTGATATCCAAGGGGTCACCCATGTAGTTAATATCGATTCCCCGAAGGATATAGCGCAATATGTGCACAGGGCTGGAAGAACAGGAAGAATGGGTGCTAATGGGATTGTTATCTCGCTTGTTACCGAGAGAGAAGAACGAGAATTGAAACAGTATTGCCGTGAGTTAAACGTTCCACTTCAAAAAAGAGTGTTTTACAAAGGTTTAATTGCTGAAGAAGGACAAAGAGATCAAAAACTAAGAAGATAATGGACGGCAGAGACAGTGGAGGAACATCCACTGTCTTCTTTTAATGTGAAAAGGGATTTCCTTCTTATTTCTTGAATAGTAAAAGAGATGGAGGGGAAAAACATGGAAGATAAGAAACTAAAAAAAATGAATGAGGAATGGCTTGAAGAAGCTACTATCACACAGATCCAAGAAATGTTAGAGAGTGGAGAGCTCACATCGAAAGAGCTTGTTTTAATGTACTTACATAGAATCGCGGCTTATGATAGCCAATTGCATTCGATCATTGAAGTAAATCCTGATGCCTTACAGATAGCTGAAGCGCTTGACGCCGAGCGAAATGAATCCGGCCCGCGCAGTCGATTGCATGGCATTCCCATCTTACTAAAAGATAACATTGATACCAATGATAAAATGCATACTAGCGCTGGGTCACTTGCCTTGAAAAATTCGATTGCCCTCCATGATTCGTTTGTGGCAGAGCAATTACGGAAAGCAGGGGCAATCATTCTCGGCAAAACAAATATGACTGAATGGGCAAATTTCATAGCAATCGGGATGAAAAGCGGTTATAGTTCCCGAGGCGGACAGGTATTAAATCCTTATGGCCCAGGCAGGTTTGACGTGGGTGGGTCTAGTTCAGGCTCGGGAGCTGCCGTTGCAGCTAACTTCGCCACAGCGGCAGTGGGAACTGAAACATCTGGATCGATCTTAAATCCTTCCTGTCAAAACTCCTTGGTAGGAATCAAGCCGACTGTTGGTCTAATCAGCAGACGAGGGATTATCCCAATTGCACACACTCAGGATACAGCAGGACCGATGGCTAGAACGGTGGAAGATGCAGCTATTCTTCTTAACTCACTCTGTAGCAGCGACGAGAAAGATCCGATTACCAAAACAAACCCTTTTGGGCAGACTGACTTTTCTGAGTATCTTTTGAAACAAGGGCTTAAGGGAAAAAGAGTTGGCGTGGCCGTAAAAGGCTTTATCGAGTTGTTGAGTGAAGAGAAACAAAAGGTGATTCAACTGGCTGTTGATATTCTAAAATCTTCAGGTGCGGATGTGATTGAGACCATAGAAATTCCTTCCGCAAAGGCAAATTGGAAGTATGATGTACTAACCTATGAGTTTAAACCAGACCTAAATGCGTATCTAAACAGCCTTCATCCATCTATACCGATAAAAAACTTAACAGACCTCATTGAGTTTAATAAAAACAATGAAGAGAAAATGCTCAAGTACGGCCAGGCCGTCCTGATCGAGTCTGATGAAACGAGCGGGTCACTAACAGAAGCAGCTTATATTGAGGCATTGGAATTCGACCTCTATCACTCGAAAAAGCAGGGGATTGACTTTGCTTTGGAAAAATACGGCTTGGATGCGATTGTTTTCCCAAGTGAGGAAGGCTCTCATATCAGTGCAAAAGCAGGTTATCCATCCATTGCTGTTCCGGCTGGCTATACGACAGAGGGGGAACCGGTTGGAATCACTTTTGCAGGAACCGCATATAGTGAGCCTTTATTAATCGAGGTCGCCTATGCTTTTGAGCAAATGACTAAATTTAGAAAAGCGCCTGTCCTTGAAAGAGAATAAGACTAATTATTTTCACTCATACTATCAATGTATTTCTCAAAAAGGAGCTGGTACGTATGGGAAGACAGAAGCTAGGTAATCAAAATGCTCAGCGAAATAATAATAGCAAAAAGCCAATGAGAGATAGTGAAGAACTAGTTGAATTTACAACTGGTGAAGGATTAAAACACAATCGACCAAATAGTAAATAATAAAGCGCGCCTCCTACATTTAGTAAGGAGGCGCTTTTTCGCACTAGGAAGTGATTTGTAGATAATTCAAAAAAGTGTAGATATCATCCCGAACTTTGTAGATACCCATTCTAAACCTGTAGATATCACCTCAATTTTTGTAGATATCTTAAAAACCTATTCTTCAGCCAATAATTTTAGCGCTTTTTTAGCCGGACCCTCAATCACATCGCCTGAATAAGCATACCTTGAGCCATGGCACGGACAATCCCATGTTTTTTCCGCATGGTTCCATTCGCATTCGCAGCCAAGATGGGTGCAGGTGGTGTCAACAATATAAAGTTTACCGTTCTTGTCTTTGTATGCACCTGCTCTTTTCCCGTTATACATCACAACTGATCCTTCACCATCCATCAAATCATCCGGATCCCCTGGAACAATTTCAAGTTTGCCTTTGAGTAGGTGTTTGGCAACATCAACATTAGTACTGACAATACTTTTTAAATCGGGATCGGCGTGAAAACGCGATGGTGAATAAAGTTCTTTGTATGGATTATCGTTGTTTAACACATAATCGGCTAATAAACGCCCAGCCATGGTTCCGGTTGTCATGCCCCATTTTTTAAAGCCGGTCGCTACTAAAATATGCTCCCGCTCAGCAGTAATGGGACCAATATAGGGAAGCTTGTCTAGTGTAACTAAATCCTGTGCAGACCAGCGGTAATCATATTCCTTAATCCCAAAAACGTCTTCGGCAAACCCTTCAAGGGCTTCAAAATGCGCAATCGTATCAATGCCCTGACCGGTTTTATGGTTTTCACCACCAATAATAATCAGTTTTTCGCCATTTATCGGTGTATAACGAATCGAACGGGTTGGACTGTCCGCGCTAATATACATGCCGCCAGGGTACTCTTTGTCGGTTTTAATACCAATTGCATAGGAGCGGTCCGCGTACATTCGCGCAAAATAAAGACCTGGCAAATCATAAAATGGAAAATGTGATGCAATGATTACTTGATTACAAGTCACTTTGAAACCAGACTTTGTAACCACTTTTGGTTGTACGCCATCGTCTTCAATATCGGAAGCTGTTGTATTTTCAAATACTGTACAACCAGCTTTCACTGCTTCATCCAGGAGCACTTTTAAATATTTAAGCGGATGAAACTGGGCTTGATTTTGCATCATCAGGGCGGCTTTCACTTCAATATTAAAAGGAATTGTATCCTTTAATGCACCATCAATATCAAGTCGTTTATAGGCTTCCCATTCCGTTACAAGCTTATCTTTATATTCTTCGGTGACTGCATAAATGTAAGCATCTTCTTTGCTAAAATCACAATCGATTCCTTTTTCATTAATATTACTTTCAACAAATTGTATGGCATTCATATGTGATTCGAAATAAAGTCGAGCCTTTTCCTCTCCAAAATGGTTAATAAATTCATCATAAATTAATCCATGCTGGGCGGTTACCTTCGCAGTCGTATGACCAGTGGTGCCATTCAGAACACTTCCCGCTTCTAATATGGCAACCTTTTTACCTTCCTTAGAAAGTAAATAGGCTGCGGTAATCCCTGTAATTCCGGCTCCGACAATGGTGACATCGACGGATAGGTCTTCGGTTAATTTTTTAAAAACAGGTAATTCTATTTCACGCCAATATGTTTTTGGAAATTGTGGAATTTTTTCAGATGAACTCATATACATTCCTCCAGCCTAAAAAATGACATCATATTTAATTTTTCCAAAAGTGCTAGAATAAATGTAAACAAGGAAAAAGTTCCTAAAAGTAAAAAAGAACCCTGCATATGCAAGGTTCCTTACGAATGGAGGATATCCAATGACGAATTCATGGTCACCTGAAATTGAACTATCCCCACAAGAAGCAATGCGCTTAATAGCCAATCAATTTCCGGATCTTCATCCAATTCATATTCGTTTATTTGGCCAAGGGTTTGATAACAGCGTGTTTATGGTTAATGACCAATACGTGTTTCGTTTTCCAAGACGAACAAGTGCCGTTCAGTTATTGTTTACAGAAAATCATCTTTTGCCGCACCTAACTGAATTCCTAAATTTTCAGATTCCTGTCCCGGTATTTTTGGGTCGGCCGTGTCCGGATTACCCGTGGCCATTTACAGGCTATCAAGTAGTATCAGGAATGACACCTGGGATTTTATCTGAATCAATAAGGAGCGCTTCAGCAGAACGAATGGCTGTTTTTCTCCGTAAACTCCATCAGTTTTCAATCGAAAAAGCAAAGAGCTATGGCGTTCCGTATGATCAATTAAACCGTGTAAGTATTAAATTAAGAAAAGATAGACTAGTGGAAAATGTAACTAAAGCAGTAAACGATCGATTATTGAAACATCCAAAACCACTACTGGATTATCTAAATAACCTAAAAATAATCGAAGAAGTTTCAAACCTTTCCCTTGTCCATGGTGATCTTCATTTTAGAAATGTACTCGTTGACTCGAACGGACATATTTCAGGCATTATTGATTGGGGAGATGTTCACATAGGAAACCCTGCGGTTGATCTTTCTTTTGTATATAGTTTTTTTCCGCCATTGGGCCGTAAACAATTTTTTGAAGCCTACGGAGATGTTGATGGAAATACACGATATCTGGCTAAATTTAAAGCCATTTTTACAACAGTAATACTGTTAAGATACGCTCATGACTTAAGTGATTCGAAAATGAAGGAAGCTGCATTACAAGGCTTAAACTTTGCCTTAGTTGATTAAAAGGAAATCATTCCTCTTTATCAATGTTCAATGGATCTATACGGGTAGAGTCTTCTGTGTTTAAGGAGCTTCTAATAAAATGAAAAAATGTTCCTCCAATACAACCGAGAAATATGACAAAACCAATTGTTGTGACCCACCAAATCGCAGCCATTGTATTCCCCCTTTTGTCGAACTTAATTGACCAATGTCTTTAAGCTTTTCTAAAATATATGCAATAGGGGGGATGATTTTGCCAAAGACTAATTTGTTTTAGTCTTTTTTCTTCAGTGCGGCATAATAGTCAACTTTTTTGATATTGACGCCGACAAAGGTTTCAATTATGGACTGGCCGCCTGCAATCGAGAAAATTAAAATAACCACAAAGGCAATGCGCGGGAAGAGCAAATAAGCTCCACCGAGTAAAATGGCGCTCCAAACACCTGCACACCAATAACATTTCAACAAATAACCGAACATCGATGTGGGAACTTCCTTTGTTTCCACGCCAGCATCGGTTTCGACCTTGATTTTTTTAACAAACGGTTTACGGATAAATTCAGTAATTTTATCAAAAACAATTAAATGAGTTAAACGATAACTCGCCAAAATTAACATAATATAGGTCATCCATGAAATTTCTTTCACTTTTCCATCCTCCAAATAAATCTGCATTGATGTTCATCAAATTTCCTATCACTCAAAGCAAAAATTTATTTTTTAATCCATTGTATATTTTGAGCCTGAAATCAAGATTATATATTCGGAGGAGGCGAAAAAATGAAAAAATCTTTTTGGTTTAGTTTTCTGTTTTTATTGTCGCTATTTTGTATTCCGAGTGTGTCGTTTGCCCAGCAACTCTACACTGTACAGCCAGGCGACTCTCTTTGGAAGATCGCAGTCAGGTATCAAGTGGGCATATCAGAGATTATTTCCGCAAACCCGCAATTTAAGAATCCGAATTTAATCTATCCAGGTCAAAAGGTAACCATTCCAAGTTTCGATGCAGTAAAAAGCATTGAAAGTCAGGTCATCCAGTTAACCAACCAGGAGCGTGCGAAGAATGGATTGAAGGCATTAACTCCAGATTGGGAATTGTCAAGGGTTGCTCGTTATAAAGCCAATGATATGAGAGATAAAAACTATTTCAGTCATACCAGTCCAACCTATGGCAGTCCGTTTGCAATGATGAAAAGCTTTGGGATTTCCTATCGTTCAGCAGCTGAAAACATTGCAGCAGGGCAAACTACACCAGCATCCGTCGTTCAAGCTTGGATGAATAGCTCGGGGCACAGGGCCAATATATTAAGCACGAGATCTACCTATATTGGGGTTGGTTACGCACAAGGCGGCTCCCAACGACACTATTGGGTCCAGATGTTTATCTCTAAATAATGAAACAAAAAGGGTCAGTTACTTAAGCATTTCGCTTAGGGGCTGACCCTTTCTACGTCTTAAGACCGATATCAAAATCAAGCTAAGGCGCAATTATGACGAACAAAGAAAAGAGGTAAGATGATATCAAGATAAAGAAAGGAGAAAAACAAAATGAAAAAATTTGGTTTATTGTTAGCAGGTGCAATTGCAGCGATGATTTTGCTTTCAACGATTGGTCCAATGGTGGGGTTACTCGTTAGCCTAGTACTCCTATACTTTATATTTAAACAGTTCTTAAAAGCTAAATCTACAGGTGGGAAAATTGGGATTGGGATTATCGGTTTTATCGTCCTCATGGCTTCCATTCATAATGCCCCAGCTATCATTGGAGTAGCTGCTGCCTATGTACTGTACCTCGTTTATAAAAAATGGAACGAGAAAAAGTACACGGTCACAACAGAGGAATCAGACCCATTTGTCAACTTTGAAAAACAGTGGAATGAATTGAAAAATTAGTAGGATCTGTTAAAGCTGAATGTTGATTTTTAAATTCAACACTATTGATAAACCAACCAAAATTAAAAGGAGAGAGAAAACATGACAAACTTATTTACAAGAATAAAAAACACGATTACAGCAGATTTACACGAGGCACTTGATCAAAAAGATAAACAAAATCCAATTGCTTTATTAAATCAATATCTTCGTCAGTGTGAGCAAGAAACAGAGAAAGTTAGAAAGCTATTGGAACGTCAGTACACACTGAAAGATGAATTTACTAGAGAATATCAGCAAGCTGCCCAATTAGCCGAAAAAAGAAAGTATCAAGCTGAAATTGCTTCAACTGCCGGCGAAACAGAGCTTTATCAGTTTGCTGCTGCAGAACATCAGCAATATTCCGATCGTGCGGTCCGCTTAAGTGGATCACTTGAACAAGTAAAAGGTCAACTAGCAGACCTAGAAAGAAAATATGAGGAAATGAAGCACAAAGTTAAAGATATGCATTTGCGCAGGATGGAATTAATGGGCCGTGAAAATGTAACACGAGCGAACCACCAAATCAACCAGGTGCTCGATTCTCACTCGTATTCTGATAAATCCTACTCGAAGTTTAAAGAAATTGAAAACTACCTTGACCGTTTAGAGCATCAAGTGAATAGTTCATTTTATCGTAATACGATTGACGCTCGGATCTCACAGTTAGAAAAAGAAATGAAATTAGAAGAAAGCAAGTCCATTTAATAACAAATATGGTAGACTATATTAGAAAAGCAGAATCTCTTTCAAAGCAAGTATTGCTTATTCCTCAGGGATTAATGCTTAAGTTAGTATACTAAAGGCGTAGACATTCTGCGCCTTTTGTCCATAAATAAAAATATTCGAATGAGCCAGACTTTTAATAAGGGAGGGTGGGCCATGTTTAAAAATACGAAAAATGATTATTTAGGCTGGATGTTCATGATCGGTGCGATTATTCTAGTCATGGAAATATTATTTTTTAACAGTGGGCTTATTTTTTCCCTTATCATTTCTGGTGGTATGATTTTTCTCGGCCGGAAGCGTGCTGGGAAAAAGTTGGGGAAGATTCTTTTTATCGGTGGAATTATCTTTTTTGTCCTGAGTATTGCGCACATGATGACGTTTAAGTTCTTGTTGCTGGCTGTCTTACTGCACTTTTTTATTCAATTTATTAATACAAAAAAGCATCCTAAGAAGATTTTACCTGAAATCAATAAAGCGGAAGAAACCTCTCAACAAGAAACACTGATTAAAACAGAACCACTATTTGAAAATATTGTCCTTGGTCAACAAAAGACTCCTTTGGGTGCCTATAAATGGAATGATGTAAACATTCAGGCTGGAATTGGTGATACAATCATTGACCTTAGTTTTACGATGCTGCCTAAAGGGGAAACAGTTATCTTTATTCGAAATCTCATCGGGAATATTCAAATTCTCGTTCCTTATGATATTGAAGTAAGTCTTCATCATTCTTGCATTGTCGGTTCCACCACTGTTTTCGACCATCATGACTCGAAACTTTTCAATCGTGTAGTACACTTAAAAACACCTGGATACGAGACAGCCGAGCACAAAGTAAAAATATTTACCTCGCTTGTTGTCGGAAATATAGAGGTGAGCCGGATATGAGCACAACCCAGCGTCAGATTTTCTGGAGTGTCGGCTTTTCTTTTTTCATTGCGATTATCGTTGGTGCCATTTTTATCTTCGTTTTCCCACTTGGCAGTTGGGCTGAATTGTGGAATAAACAATTCATGAATATACCCTTTGTAGTCTTTATTCCGGCATTTAGTATTGCAGTAGGAATTCTTTTAGGTGCGTTCTCTGGAATGTATTGGAGAAGACAATTCCTATCGGTTGAACACTCATTGCATTTATTAGAGGAAGGAAAACAAATAGATGTAAAGCAGAAACCTGTCATCTCGGAAATGCAGCTCATTGCGAGCCGAATTGAGAAAATCGGGAAACAGATGTCTGAACAGGCAAAACTTTCCCAGCGCTTAGCCACTGAAAAGGTGGAAGACATTGAAGAAAGAATTCAAGAAATAATTGAACAAGAACGGAACCGTCTGGCCCGTGAACTTCATGATTCGGTCAGTCAGCAATTATTTGCTGCTTCGATGATGATGTCAGCCATCAACGAAACGAAACATCAATCACCAATAGAAAATGAGCGCGAAGCGAAACAATTGAAATTAGTAGAAGAAATGATTCACCAATCACAATTAGAAATGCGGGCTCTTCTTCTTCATTTGCGGCCTGTTGCGTTGAAAAATAAAACACTCCAAGAAGGAATTGAAGAGCTGTTAATCGAATTACAACAAAAGGTTGAAATGGATATAAAATGGAAGACTGAGGCGTTTCCTCTAGATAAAGGAGTAGAGGATCATCTTTTCCGTATTCTACAAGAGTCTATATCGAATACGTTAAGACATTCGAAAGCCAACAAGCTCGAAGTTCTGATGGTTAAACGAGATGATTTAGTCATCTTAAGGATTGTGGATGATGGAATTGGTTTTGATGTAAACGAGATGAAGGCAGGCTCCTATGGAATGCAAAATATGCATGAGCGTGCGGTTGAAGTTGGCGGTACGTTAAAAGTGGTTAGTGTAAAAAATCAAGGAACAAGGCTGGAAGTAAAGGTTCCGGTGATGGTTAATGGAGATGGTGCCAATGATTAGAGTAGTATTTGTTGATGATCATGAAATGGTAAGAATCGGGGTTTCTTCTTATTTATCAGCGCAGTCAGATATTGAGGTGGTTGGAGAAGCGGATGATGGAAAAAAAGGGGTGGAACTTGCCCTCGAACTTCGCCCTGATATTATTTTGATGGATTTAGTTATGAAGGAAATGGATGGAATTGAAGCCACACGTCAAATCATTGAACAATGGCCTGAAGCAAAAATCATTATCGTCACAAGCTTCTTGGATGATGAAAAGGTCTATCCAGCACTTGAGGCAGGTGCTACCAGCTATATGCTGAAGACCTCTAAAGCAGGTGAAATTGCCAATGCCGTCCGCGCTACATATCATGGACAATCGGTCCTTGAACCGGAAGTAACCGGAAAAATGATGGTGAAAATGCGTCAAAAAAATACTCACCTGCCACATGAAGATCTCACTTCTCGTGAAGTCGAAATATTATTATTAATGGCCGAAGGCAAAACCAATCAAGACATTGCGGATGAGTTATTTATTGCCCTCAAAACCGTCAAAACCCACGTCAGCAATATTTTGAGCAAGCTCAACGTTCAAGATCGAACGCAAGCAGTCATTTATGCTTTTAAACATTCTTTAATTAAATAAATTAAGAAGGCTTTCCTAAAAAACGGAAAGTCCTTTTTCTATTTTGGGCTTTGTTAACTTGTCTGTTGATTTCCGCTCCAATCAACAAGGGTGCAAAATCCATAATGACCTTTAAACATAGACTTTTTTAATAAAATTTCGAAATTACAATTGAAAACATTTCTCATTTACTGGTATGATATTAATGAAAATGATTATCATTATTATAGATACCGGAGGATTACATATATGAAATTATTAAAAGTGTCAGGCACCCTTATTTTATCTAGCAGTCTACTATTTGGATGTTCAAATACTACGGAGAAAGAATCAACAACAGAGAAGGTAAAAGATAAAGCAGCAACAAGCCAGGCTGACCTTACTGGGGTCACAGATGATTACAGGTCATATGCCTTAGGAGAAGTTGAGGCATTTGTTAAGGCTACAGAGGCATTTACAACTGCAGTTAAAAATGGCGATATAGAAAAGGCCAAAGCTCTTTATGGACCATCACGGATGCACTATGAGCGTGCAGAACCAATTGCGGAAGTGTTCGGAGATCTCGATCCGAAGATTGATGCACGAGAAGGCGATGTTCCCGAGGCGGAATGGGGAGGTTACCACCGAATTGAAAAAGGCCTTTGGATTGAAAAAACTACGAAGGGCTATGAGCAGTACGCTGAGCAGCTAATGAAAGATGTCAATCTTCTCCGTGCCAAAGTAGATACCGTCGAAGTGACACCAGAATTGTTAATTACGGGTGCAGTTGACCTTTTAAATGAGGTATCGACTTCAAAAGTAACAGGAGAAGAGGATCGGTATTCCCATACAGATTTATATGATTTTGCTGCAAATGTAGAGGGAGCAGAAAAGATTTACCAGCTGTTAAATCCGGCATTAGAGAAAAAAGATGAGGGCGTTTCAAAAGAAATAGCAGCGCGTTTCAATGATGTTTATAATCTACTAAACCAGCATAAAAAAGGCGATGGCTATAAACTTTACTCTGAATTAACGGAAGCACAGGTAAAAGAACTAAGCCAAGCGATTGATGCGCTAGCTGAACCACTTTCACAAATAGGACTAGTTACGGAGGCGTCTTAATTGGAAAAGAAAACAAACATCATCGATGAGTCTTCAACAATCGGAAAAAAGCTTTCGAGAAGAGATATTCTTAAAACGGCCGGTGTTGGTGGTGTCGGAGTGATCCTTGGTGCATCTGGACTTGGCGGCTTGCTTTCAATCACGGAGAGCAAAGCGACAACAAATGAAGACCATGATATCGTTCCCTTCTTTGGAAAACATCAAAATGGAATCACCACAAAAACCCAAAACCATGTGTATTTTGTTTCCTTGGATGTGACCACTTCGGAAAAAAGGGAGTTGGTTCAACTATTTAAGGATTGGACAAAGGCTGCCTCCTTATTATCTGAAGGGAAAGCTGTAGGCGATTTATCGAGTAATGAGTTTATCCCGCCAAAAGATACAGGGGAGGCCGCTGGGTTATCTGCTTCTAACTTAACGATTACATTCGGGGTTGGTCCTAGTTTGTTTGTGAAGGACAATCAAGACAGGTTTGGTCTTAAAGCCAAGCAGCCGAAAGAATTAGTAGACCTGCCGAAATTTCCGCTTGATGCGTTGGAAGACGAATGGACAGGTGGTGACCTTTGTATTCAAGCCTGCGCTGATGATTTGCAAGTCGCCTTTCACGCCGTTAGAAATCTGATTCGAATTGCAAGAGGGAAGGCGACCTTACGCTGGGCGCAAACAGGGTTTCAACGTACTAAACAAGCAGACCCCAATAATGAAACGCCAAGGAATTTGTTTGGCTTCAAAGATGGTACAGCCAATCCTGATGTAAACGATGAAAGAGAAATGAATAAGCAAGTATGGGTTCAACCGGGCGATGGACCGGATTGGCTCGTCAATGGAAGCTATCTTGTAGTCCGCCGAATTCAAATGTTTATTGAAGTGTGGGATCGTACAACTTTAAAAGATCAAGAAAATACTTTCGGTCGTTATCGTGGCAACGGTGCACCTATTGGCCAAAAAAAAGAATTTGAAAAACTTGATTTGAAGCAGAAAAATGACAATGGCGAATTTAGCATCCCTGCCGATTCACATACACGCTTATCCCATGGGGACGGTTCCCAACAAATTCTGCGCAGGGCATATTCCTATTCGGATGGAATGGATCTGAAAACCGGAAGCTTTGATGCGGGTCTGTTGTTCTTATGTTTCCAGCGTGCTCCTAGTAAACAATTTATCCCGATACAAAATAGATTAGCCAAGATGGATAAATTAAATGAATATATATCCCATAGAGGTAGTGCCATTTTTGCTTGTTTACCAGGAGCAAAACAAGGTGGCTTTATAGGAGAAACACTTTTTAACTAGAGTTTTTCCTTTTGATAGAGGAGAGAGACGCATGCTGCGATTTAAGACAAAAAGTAAATCCATAATAATATTAATGATGTTTTTCATTCTTTTTCAAACAGTTCATCCAGCGAAAGCGGAAGTGAATCTTGATGAGTTGTTTGTTCTTATTGGAGATAGTCTTATGAAAGCCAAGGATGGAGACCAACCCACCGTTTCGAGGAATATGGAACAGTTTGCAAAAGAATGGACAATGATGAAGAAAACGGATAGTAAACAAGCAAAAAAGGTTGAGCAAGAACTTCAAAAGGTTCAGAGTTTACTAGCTAAAGGAAATATAGACCCAGACACTCTTTCAAAAAACCTTTCGTCGCTGTCAAGTGCCGTCGTTCTCTATGATCAAGAACAAAATCCACAAGACAAAGAAAAAGGTAAAGAGCAGGTGAAGCAGTTGCTTCCTCTCATCGCTACCTTTACGAAATCGATTGAGGACGGGAATCAAGCTGTATTGAAAACGCAATATCAAAACCTGCTAAATAAATGGAATGCCTCGGAGAAAATTGTTCATGACGAGAGTATTGCAGCCTATGGCAGCATTGAAAAATACATGGCTTTAATCCGGATTTCGATTACACAAGATCCCGCCGATTTCGATAAGGCCAAAATAAATATCGAAAAGCTAAAAGTTGAAGTGAATAATTTCTTGGCCGGTAAGGTTTCTAAACAGGATGAAGGGGATTATTCACTCTCTGATCTAACCACATTGTTGAGTAATGCAGAAACAGAGATTTCAAAAGAGAACTATAAGCGTGCTACTGATCACTTAAATGAAGTCCTAAACATTTGGCCAATGATTGAAGGCGATGTTCAGACCAGAGACAGAAAGTTGTATAGTGATCTTGAAACAAAAGTACCTACAGCTATTAGTCTATTAAGTTCTGCAAAAGTTGATGGGCCAAAAGCAAAGGAGATTGTAAAGGAATTAAATGCACGTTTGGCACCATTAATTAGTAAAACGGATTATTCTTTATGGGATGCGGCATTAATTTTGTTACGTGAAGGGTTAGAAGGGTTACTAATCGTAGCAACATTGCTTGCCTTTCTAAAGAAAATGGGTCAGGGTGCGAAACAGAAATGGATTTGGGCGGGTGTTGGCGCAGGTATCCTAGCAAGTGCGATCCTAGCGATCATTATTAATGTTGTTTTTTCACGCATCGTTGCGGCTTCCAGCCGAGAGTATATTGAGGGAATCATTGGGGTAGTCGCGGTGATTATGATGTTAACGGTTGGGGCATGGCTTCATAATAAATCCAGTGTTGGTAACTGGAATAAATATATCAACCAACAAATGGAGCAGGCAATTGCCAGAGGAAGTTTATTTTCATTTGCTTTCATTAGTTTTCTGTCCGTGTTCCGTGAAGGAGCAGAGACAATCATATTCTATACAGGAATTACCCCTTATATTAGCTTGCAGCAACTGGTTCTGGGTGTGATTCTTGCAGTGGGAATCCTGGCCATTGTTGGGTTCGCCATTATTTACTACAGCGTAAAAATACCGATTCGCTTTTTCTTTAAAGCGGCAACCATTCTTATTTATATTTTAGCCTTTAAAATTCTAGGTATAAGTATCCATGCGTTGCAGATTTCAAACGTGTTGTCGACAAGTACCGTGCATCAGCTTCCGTTTATTGATTGGATCGGTTTATACCCTACCTGGGAAACAACGATTACCCAGTTATTATTAGTCATTGTTATTGTCGGTTTAACTTGGATGATCAAAAAAAGAACAGTCATCACCAACATTTAAAAGGGCCTTGGGCCCTTTTTTCGTTTCTCCAAAAATTTTCCCTACTAATCAAAGAACTTGTCTCATAAGTTTATAAAAGTGAGACTAGTATGGAGGAGAAAAAATTGAGGATTTATTATAAGGGAATATTCTTTTTAGCTGCCGCTGCTTTTTTGGGGGAAGGTATTGAAGTTTTAGTAAATATGATTCTTGCTCGAGAGTTAGGACCACACGGGCTAGGCCTGTATATGTCCATTTTGCCATCGATATTCTTCATTGTTTTACTATCAAGCTTTGAGTTGCCTGTATCAATTTCAAAATTTATTGCAGAAAGGGAAGAACGTTATCACCGTAATATCCTTCATCATGCCCTTACGATTACGATTGTGTTCTCGGCTGTACTTTTTTTAGCAGCAACTGTGCTTATTCCGTTTATTCCTGTGTTTGATAAATATCATCCATACGTTAGATGGCTTGTTTTGATCTTAATCCCAATCATTTCCTTCACGTCCGTCGCGAGGGGATATTTTATGGGAAAGCAACAAATGGGGAAAATAGCAGTCTCTAATTTTTTAAGGAAAACCATTCAACTCGCTGGATTGTTTCTTCTCTTTCGTTTGTTTGCCTTTGACACATCCGAGTCATTGTTAATCGCAATTGGTACATTTATTGGAAGCGAGATTGTTGTGTTCCTATATTTATTCTACATGTTCATTATCCAGTTTCAGCAATTGAAACGACAGCCATTTTCTAATATGAAACGCAAGGTAGTTCAGAAGAATTTAATGGCAGTATCGATTCCAACCACGGGTCTTCGGTTGTTCTCAGCATTCACTGGTGCAATACAACCCTTTGTCATTAAGGCAGCGTTGGTTCGTTCTGGTATGAGCGAAACAGTAGCGACCGAGCAATTTGGGCTGCTGATGGGAGTAGCCATGTCAATTGGCTTTTTCCCAGCATTTATTGCCCATTCCCTTATGGTCGTTCTAATTCCAGCTGTATCCAAGACTTATTCACAGGGTGATTATCAAAGGCTCCAAAAAATGCTTCAACAGGTGATGAAGCTCACCTTTGTATACGGGGTCGCAGCTGTAGCTATTTTCTACTTTTTTGCACCGGAGTTAACTTCGCTATTTTTTAAATCAGAAACACCAGCCCTATTTTTACAATTACTCTGGCCATTTTTCTTATTTCACTTCTTTATCATGCCGATGCAGGCCTTTTTGTTTGGGCTTAATTTACTTAAAGAGACATTTATTCATATCATTTGGTCGACCATCATCACCTTTGCACTCATTCTACTACTTGCAGCGATGCCAGAATGGAGAATGGCTGGGGTTATTATTGGAATGAATACAGGCGCTGTTTTATTAGCGCTTATGCATTATATAACCATTTGCAAAAAAATCGGAGTAAGTATTTTAATGAAAGGACTCATTCATAATACGACTGAGCGATAAATTTTAAAAAATTACTTCTTAACTGTAGGGGTTAATAAGTCCATTCCGTCTATTATTATGAAAAGTTATTTTTCGACTTGGAGGACTTGGAAAATGAATAATGGACGTACCCCGTCATTTGAAGAAGTAGTTATGGAATACGGAAGAGCAATTTATCAATATATTTTATCGTTAGTGAAGCATAAAGAACTTGCAGAGGACATCTATCAGGAGGTATTACTCTCTGCCTATTTAGCATATCCTTCAATAAAGGAGCAATCCAAAAATAAAGGATGGTTTTTTACGATTGCTATCAATAAATGTCGTGATTATTGGCGGAAAGAAAAAAAGTCAAAACAATTTTGGAGGGAAGAAGTTTATTCCTATTCAGCCTCATTTGAACCATCTTTAATCCCCGAAGAGGAAGTTTTACATAAATTTTCTGCTGAACAAATGGCTGAAAAGGTGAACCTATTACCGGAAATCTACAGATATCCTATCTATCTATATTACTATCAAGATTTCTCTCTCGTCGAAATTGCTAAGAAAAGTAATCTTCCAATGTCTACAGTAAAAACAAGGATGAGAAGGGCAAAGGAAAGACTCCGACCAAAAATGCAGTCACTCGCATGATGATACCAGTAAAAAATATTCTTTGAGAAGGAGAATGTTGACGATGACTGGAAATGGAGCAAAAAAAGGCCAGGCGCACCTGCAGCCATATATTTCAAAGCAGTTTTACTATCGATATACACCCATTGACCACGCCGTGTGGCGATTCGTCATGAAGCAAAATCATTACTTTTTAAAAGATATCGCCCATCCTGCCTATGTAAATGGTCTGCGTGATTCAGGTATTAAAACGGAATCCATTCCGAAGGTAGATGACATGAATGAAAGTCTTGCCAAAGTTGGCTGGGGGGCCGTTACGATTGACGGGTTAATTCCTGGTTCTGTGTTTTATGGCTTTCTGGCAAATGGTATCTTACCAATTGCAACAGAAATCAGAAACATCCAAAACATTGCTTATACCCCTGCTCCGGATATGATCCATGAGGCAGCCGGACACGCTCCCATTTTATTAGATCAATCTTATCGGGATTTTGTAAGGAAAATTGGCGAGATGGGAGCGAAAGCTCTTTCCAGTAAAGAAAAATTTGAGGTATTTAAAGCGGTTCGCCACCTAACCATTGTTGCAGAAGATCCCAATTCAACCCCTGAACAAGTTAAAGAGGCAGAGATGCTTGTCGCTGAAGCTAGAAAGAAAGTGAAAGGGTTGTCGGAATCCGATATGGTTTCAAGGCTATTTTGGTGGACAGTGGAATATGGCTTGATTGGCGATATCAACAATCCGAAGATCTATGGGGCAGGTTTACTTTCATCAGTAGGTGAGAGTCAGAGTTGTTTAGCCGATGATGTTAAAAAGATTCCGTTTTCAGTCGAAGAATGTATCAAAACACCATATGATGTCACCAAGCCGCAGCCGCAATTATTTGTATGTAAAGACTTTGATGAATTAGCGGCTGCCATAGATCAATTTGCTGGTACGATGGCCTTTAAGAAAGGCGGCACGGAAAGTCTTGAAAAAGCCTTGAATTCTGATAATCTTGCAACGTTTGTATTCTCGTCTGGATTGCAAGTGACGGGGACATTGGCAACAATATTAAAGGATGAGAAGGGAGAAGCTGTTTATATTAGAACCAAAGGGCCGACCGCCCTTTCTCTGGATCAGAAGCAATTAGTGAATCATGGCAAGGATACACATCATAAAGGCTTTGGAACACCAATAGGCAGTCTTGAAGGAAAGATAGTATTAGAGAATTGCTCAATGTCTCAATTAAAGGATTTAGGCATTATTGAGGGCAGCGAAGCCGTGTTGAAATTTGAAAGCGGTGTCAATGTAAAGGGGCGTGTCAAGACAATTTTGTTGTCAGCTGGTAAACCAATCTTAATCTCTTTTAAGGATTGCCAAGTAACATATCAGGGGCAAGTCCTTTTTGAGCCAGCATGGGGGACGTATGATATGGCAGTCGGCGCAGCAACCACGTCTGTGTTTGCAGGCGCTGCAGATCCAGATGCATATTTTGAATGGCCAACAATAAATGATACAGATAGTATGAAGGAATTAGAGGTTCGTCAATTAAATGAATTAGAAATGCTCTATGCTGAAATCCGCAGCCTGCGAGAGGGAAAGGAATGGAATGAACAGAGTTGGTCCATTTTGGAGAAGGTGATAGCGACTCTTGATAAGAAATATCCCAATGAATGGTTATTAAGACTGGAAATACTTGATATCTATAAGTTGCAAAATAACAGTCATCCCAACGTAAAAAGAATTTCTGAAATGTTATTAAATAAAAACTGGGGGAAATCAGTTAATCAGGTGATTCAACGCGGGTTCACTTTAATAAATAATAGTTAAAGGAAAAGGAGCTTGGGATTCCAAGCTCCTTTCTTATATGGTCTAGGACGAACACGTTACTAGTTAGTCTTTACTTGATAGAATACCGAAAATACGAAGGATGCTAACAAATAGGTTAATAAAATTCAAATATAAGTTTAATGCCATCAATGGTACTTCTTCTGCTCTAACCCCATAATGCTTCATGCGGCTGAAGTCAAACAGAACATAACCGCTAAATACAATCACTCCAATTATAGAGAAAGCAAGCATCGCCGTCGACCCTAATGGAAAGAAGATATTATAAATAGAAATTGCTATTAAGGCTAGCAAAGCAGCTAGCAGGAATCCACCTAAAAAGGAAAAGTTTGATTTTGATTTCGTCGCATAAATAGCCACACCCGTAAAAACAACTGTTGTACTTGCAAAGGCCATGACAACAACGTTTGCCCCTGCAGCAGCTGTGTAATAGGCTACTATTGGGAATAGAGTAATTCCTGAGATAAAAGTAAAGATATATAGAAATGAATAAGAAATCGCCTTTTTACGTCTGAAAAAGAATGCGATCATGAGCATTACAAATTCTAGAATCGCAAGCGGCATAAATAGACTATCTGGTACAAATCCACCTGCCATAGTGCCCAAGAAAGCAATCGCAAGTGAAAGGGCAAATGTTCGTATTACGGATGGCAAAAATTCAGTAGATGTTTGAGTATACAAATTTTTCACCTCAAAAATTATTTGTTACTAAAGATATACGATTAATTGGTCAAGATGTTTCATTTTTTCTAAAAAAATCTTTATCTTCTTTTAATAAATCGCGAATTTCCGCTAATAATTCCTCTGAACGGTCCACTTTTGCTACAACTGGGGCTGGTTCTTCTTTTTTCTTAAAGCGGTTAAGAAACTTCACAAATAAGAATATAGAAAAGGAAATAATTAAGAAATCGACTACGGTTTGAATAAATTTTCCATAGGCTAATTTTCCGTAAGCAAGATCAGAAAAATCAACGACTCCAATAATCAAACCAATTAAAGGCATAATAATATCGGCGACCAGAGATGACACTATTTTGCCAAATGCCCCGCCGATAATAACACCGACGGCTAAATCAATCACATTGCCTTTCATAGCAAACTGTTTAAATTCATTCCACATGAATCTTCCTCCTCAATGCCTGTTTTGTTAATTGTATATTGTACCTCTTAATCATCGATAATAGCAATCCCTACTCGACCTGTCCGAATAAGCCTGTCATTCAGACAATAATAGGGTAACCTTGTATTAAGAAATTAAATTCATCTTTATCGCTTTAACCGCCGCATCCGTTCGGTTTTTTGCAGCTAATTTTTGAATGATGATTGAGATATAATCTCGAACTGTATAACTGCTAAGATGAAGCGTGGTTGCTGCTTCATTTATGGTTGCCCCGTCGGCGATTAGCTTTAATACCTCTTTCTCACGCTGTGTTAAGACGCCATTGGCGTTTCCGAATTGTTGAAGGGCCTCGTCTCTAATGGAGAAAAGCAATTCCCCGGCGTAATGCCCAAATTTTATTAAAGTAGTTAACGTTTGAATAGAAACGTCAAATTGAGAATCTTCCCCTTTGTCCAATAGAGCAATCCCAATTAGCTTACTTTTGGTTGGCACAAATATAGGTAAGACCACTAGGGATTTTAACTTATATTCTTGGACATATTTTTTCGGTAACACCTGGGCAGCATTTGCAAAGTACAGGGGTTGAGAATGGTTTAAAGAATGGCCATATTTCTTTATTAAAGGGAGTTTGAATATTTCCTCCTTAATCTGCTGAACAGACGGATTGCTTACATTATAGCCTGAAACTCCGATTCCTTTCCCCTCGTAGTGGTTATACATAAAAAGGGCGCAGCGATTAAAGGGCATATACTCGACTAACCCTTCCGAAATAGCCTTAACAGCCTTATCCGCCCCCCGTGCACGTAATAAGTGCTGTAAGAAGAGAAGAGAGGCATCCTTCCATTCCAACTTACTTTCTAGATGACGCAGTTTTAGCTGGCGCAAATACATCCCTCTAATAAATTCGATTTCGTAATCGGTGACTGCGACACTACTATTTTGCAATCCGATTAACAAAGTGTCGTTCAAACAAGGAATTCGGAGAATAGTATCCCCATCGCTGTTTGTTCCTAAAAGTCTAGCGATAGCCATTGATAAGTGGTCGATTTGACTGGCCTTTAAACTCGTGGACATATCGATTAAATGGCTATCCACTTGATTTTGCTCGGAACAGACAACACTTTCAACCTGATACTCTTCTTGCTTATTTATGACAGCGATCCATTCCATTTGAATAATGTTAGTTGAAATAATATTTTTTACCCACTTCTCATTCCGATCCTCAAGATCACGTGTTAATAACGTTTGGTCGAGTATTCTCGAAAAAACGGATTGGACAGCCTGATGATCGAGAAATGTAGAAGATTTACGTTCCGTTAACAGCTTATGAAACATATTTTCAATCGTCGTTAATAAGTAGATTGACTCGTTTTCATCATATTTTGAGGCGAAACGATTTTGCCATTCCGTAAGAAGGGAAAGGATGAAGGAGTCGACACTAGGGATTTTATCGAGAAACACCTGTTGAAAAGCAATCTGGATCATAACATTAAATTCATCGACTAAACTGTCTTTTCGGTATTTTAACGTCGCCAGAACTTCCTTCCATTCTTTCATAAATGGCTTACTAAGTTGAAAAATAATCGAAAGTCCCCTTTGTAAAAGCTGATCCACTTTGTGCTCCATGTTCCTCCCACCTCACCTATATTTGTTTTTATATCGTTCGGCGGAATATTTTTCAATATGTCCGTAGTAGTACTCCTCCACCCGACATTTGACGGGGGTCTCGTATTTTTACGATAGATGACGTGATTGTGGCCGTGAAATAACAGTAGTAAGGTATAAAAAAGAGTAATATTTAAAAATTCAGAAAATAAGAGGAGGAGCGTATGGAAAGTACAATTCAGCCTGTTGAGGGTATGACAAGTAAAAAAGTTTTCTGGTCAGCTTTAGGTTCTGGAATTTTGGTGTTAGCGCTGTTATTAGTTTCATTTGGGATTTCAGGGGTAGCCTATGCTGTTCCAATTGCGGGTGTGGGTGACTTTTATGTCGAGTTTGACAAATTGGAGGGGAACGGTTATACCTTTTATCCAAAAATGGGTGAAACCAGCAGTGAAGACTCAGCACCACAAGGGACTAATTTAATAGATAACTTGACGATTGATCATTTGCAATTATATAAGGATTTCAAGGTCGGCGGGGAGTGGATTCGTGTTAAGATTACGGCCTCTAAACCCGTGCAGATTACTGGACTGCAACACGATGCAGGTCTGATTGAAGCAGATGCAAAATTTACAAACTTAGCCCTTAAAGAAAATCATAGCGATGATTGGCAAAAACAATTCCGACAAACCTCATCAAAAATCACCTTAGAACATGCCAAACTTAAAACACACTATCTTTTTCAGAAAACGATTAATATGAACGGAATGCGACTAACAGTTGAAAAGATTAATAAAAAATAAGTAAGGAGGGAATAAGATGAGATTTACTAAATGGCGGAAAAGCCGGCCCTTTGGGGGTTCATTGATGACAATCATCAGTGGACTCATGATTTTATGGGTACCATTAAACCTTTATTTAAGTACATTCCTGCCAGGATCGATTGCCATCATTGGTTTATTATTTGGCGGAGTGCTTACGTTAATTGGAATTGTGGCATTGTTTTTTCCAAATGCTTCGAAAATCCTTGGCATCTTCACTATCTTTCTATCAATATTATCTGTTATCGGAGCATTAGGAGGGTTCCTTTTCGGCACGCTATTTGGAATCATCGGTGGAGCTTTGCTGATGGCATGGCGGCTTGCACCTGTGAAAGTTAAAGCTTCACCTCCAATTGATAGAGAAAAAGCAGTCCACACTTTCTAAAGGAGAGCAAACAATGTGGTTGAAAAGCAAGGTGGTCTTGTTAAGCTTATGTCTTCCCTTACTAGGATTAACTATTTTCACTAGTGGTGGAGCAGCCAAGGCGGAAGAACCAAATACAGATGGTTTTCTCATTAAAGCAGACCGAGTTGTCGGTTCGGGTATGACAGCAAACATTATTCAACAAGAAACCTCTACAAATAATGGTAAACTAATGCTACGAATTCATTATAAATCAGCCATTATTTATGGAATGAAATTAACCAAGCAGATGAATTCACCAAGAGGTCAAATAAGCATTAATTTAAAAGCTAATGGGCCTGTTACCGTAAAGAATATGATTGTAGATACATCGGCTCTAACTTTTAAAGGGGCTTGCCTAAAGGCAGCAGAAACTATTCCAGAACTTGGGATGGAGCAGGTGGTCATGGTTGCTCATTATATGGAATCCGAAGATAGTATTATTAAGCAACTTGTTCTTAATACGGTTGCAGGGCAATCAACTGCACCCAAGCCAGGGAAGTTGAAAATTATTCAAGATTTAGGCTTGCTTCCTCTTAATCAATTGGATGAAGAGCTTGATAAAATTTCAAGTGGACATTTACCTCTCACATGTGAAGATGGCTCCAAAGCAGTTGAATCACCTGATAAGATTGGAAAAATCACTAAACCCGTTCAAGATGTGACTGAAGTGGTGACCCATCCGTTGAGACCGGTTACAATACCATTGGAGCCCATCGTAGAACCAATAAAGCCAATTTTGAAACCGTTAGAACCTGTAACCAAACCGCTCGAGCCTGTAACTAAACCACTTGAGCCAGTTTTGAAGCCACTTAAGCCTGTAACAAAGTCGCTTGACCCTGTCGTCAGTGGGGCAACGGAAAAGGTAGAACATATCGTAAAATCAACTTGTGAACAAATGGAGGATGCAAAGGGTGATATTAACAAGGAACTGGCATTGTCTTTAATTGATGAAGCTATTGCAAAGAAAATACCTTTGAAAGATGTCTGCCAGAGTGAACCTTCATTAACAAAAGAACTTCAAAACTTAGAAGAGGGCTTACTAAAATCACTCGGCCTTATTGATTTATTAGGGAAAGTAGTAACTGATGATCCTATTGAACAGCTTAATAATTTACGTGAGAAAATTGCAAAAGAAAAGGATGGAGCCATTATTTATTCACCATAGGAAAAAGAGCAGGTAATCCTGCTCTTTTGTTCTGATATTAGAAAGCCCAATTTCCGCTTCTAAACACTGGTTCTGATTTGCCATCGGCGGTGATTCCATCGATGTCCATTTCAGTGGAACCAATCATAAAGTCCACATGAGTGATACTTTCATTTAAGCCATGCTCTTTCAATTCTTCAGAAGACATTTTCTTCCCGCCTTCAAGACAGAAAGCATAGGCACTGCCGATTGCCAAATGGTTTGAGGCATTTTCATCAAATAATGTATTAAAGAAAAGAATATTGGATTGGGAAATTGGCGAGTTATAAGGTACAAGGGCAACCTCGCCCAGATAATGGGATCCTTCGTCCGAATCAACAAGACGCTTAAGGATTTCTTCGCCTTCTTCTGCTTTCACCCCAACAATTTTTCCATTTTCAAATGTAATCGAAAAGCGGTCAATAATATTTCCACCGTAACTTAAAGGTTTTGTGCTTGCAACTGTCCCATTTACACCTGTTCGATAAGGAACAGTGAACACTTCTTCTGTTGGCATGTTTGCCATAAACTCGAAGCCATTCTCATTGACACTGCCTGCGCCCACCCAGATGTGTTTTTCAGGAAGCTCAATCGTTAAGTCTGTACCTGGGGCTTTGTAATGAAGCTTTTGGTATCTTTTTTCGTTTAAATAGTGAACTTTTTCATGAAGCGTTTCGTCATGTTTCTTCCAAGCATCTACTGGATTTTCGACGTCTGCACGTACTGCTTTAAAAATCGCATCCCAAAGCGTATTTACTTGATTTTCAACAGGCTCATCAGGGAATACTTTTGCTGCCCATGCAGGTGACGCTGCTGCGACAACCGTCCAACTCACTTTATCAGATTGTACAGCCTTACGATAATTTGACAATGCTGTTCCTGCAGCCTTGTTGAAGTTAGAAATCCGTTCTGGATTCACACCCTTCAATAAATCAGGGCTCGTGGAAATGACCGACATAAAAGCTGCACCATGAGCTGCTAGATCTTCCATTTCTTTAGCACGCCATACTGGGTACTCAAGGAAAGCTTCATCTGGGGCTAGGTCATATTTTGTTTTTGTAACGGTATCGTCGTTCCAATTAACGATGACATTTTGGGCACCAGTTTCGTATGCCTTTTTAACAATCAGACGAATAAATTCCGCCGCATCTAAGGTGGCATTAACGACTAGGGTTTGACCTTTTTGGATATTTACACCAACCTTAACAGCCAGTTCAGCATACTTTTCCAGTTTTTTTTGAAATTCACTCATATGTATGTCTCCTTTTTCAGAATCTTCCTTTATTGTAGCGTTATTAATTGGAAAAAGAAACTAGTATCCATGTAGCAAATAAATGCTAAAAAAACAGTAAAGATTTTCATCTTTACTGCATCTTGCTGCCGTATACTTTTATATTAAAATAAACACCTGCTGAAAATATTACTAGGAATGTTAAAATACCTGACAATGATGTTGGAGACATGAACTGGGATAATTCCATTGTTTCCACCGCCCTTATATTAATAACTTTTATAAGTTAATTATAAATACTATCCAGGTAAATGTGAACAATTTAGTACAAATATTGTGGGATTATTGACACACTTTTTTACATCTGCGATCCAATCTTTTGCTTTTCAAAGGAATAAAACATGACCCAATACATCCCTGCACTTAACAGGGCAAGAATAACTAACACGAAAAACGTCCAACTATACCCGATCAATACCGTCATTGGAATCGCTAGTGGTGCAATCGTACGGCTAATGGTAAACCGCAGGCTTGCTGCAGCAAAATATTGCCCTCGCATATGATCAGGAGCAAGTCTCGATACAAAGCTTTGCTGGAGACCAGCCCCCATTAATTCAGCAAAGGTGAAAACAGCCATGGCAATCATTAAACCCCAAATCCAAGTGGTTTGACTAAAAAGAACCATCGAAACCGCGTAAACAACAGACGAGAGAACAAATACATTTCTTTCATAATAATTACTCATCCACTTTGTGACGATTACGGTCAGCAGGGCGACAAGGAATCCATTTTCCGCAAGCACCAAACCAAAGGCCTGCTCACCATTGACCGAAAACGACCAGTTCCCTAGTGAAAAAAGACTTTGCTCGTGGTAGACATCCTTTATATAAACGGGAATCAACAAATCCAATTGCATGAATGTTTGCCCAGCTAAAACACCTGCAAGAATAAATAACAAGAAGGTTTTATCTTTAAGAATTAGAGAATAATCACTTAATTGCTTTTTTAAAAAGTAATACCATTTCCCGTCAGGCGAAAAATCGTTATGTTTAACCGGCACCGTTTCTCGAGTCCATTTGGCAAGAATAAGTCCCAAGGCAATACAAATAAACCCAGCGGCAAGTAAGAGTTGGAATCGGTAATGAACATAAAAAATCGCACCTAGAATAGGGCCAATTACAACCGCAATATTAATAGAAGTGTAAAATATAGCAAACACATTACTTCTATCTTTTTCATCGACGACATCCGCTACCATCGCTTGGCTCGCAGGCCAATAAAAGGAACCGAAAACACCGGCTACTGCAAAAGCGACAAACCCCAGCCACGGGGATTGAAACCATGGTGAACTAGCGAAGCCAAATGCGATAAACGAAAGTCCTTGTCCGATAGCAGACAGAACCATCATCCGTTTTCGCCCGAACCGGTCCGCACAGTAACCGCCCATAAGGTTTGCTAGAACAGAAAAAACCTGTGAAAAAACTAATAATATTCCTGCTTTACTTTTACCGAACGCTTCTGAAAAATATATCGTTAAAAACGGAAAAAACATCCAAAACGTGATGTTCATCATCGCTTCGCTAAATAAGCGGACCTTTAAATTAGGATCCCAATCCCTAATCCTCATACAATGTCCTCGTTTCTACATTTTTGATTTAACAATCATACTTTTTTGAATTGAAAAACTTACAATATTAATGGTAAGCACTTCGTTGAGCGCTTACCATTAATGATTAATCCTGATTTTTTAAGGCTTGTTTCAGTAAGTCTCCCAAACTAGTTCCGAAATCTTCTTTTGGTGTGTATTTCTGTACGAGCTTTTGTGCTTCTTTTTTATTGACTGCTTTTTTCTTGTCTTCTGCTTTTTCAACGACATTACAACGGCGGCATTGGAAATACATGCCCGCCTTTCCATTGTGAATTTCCATTTTCTTATGGCACTGTGGGCAGCGGCGGTTGGAAAGCTTTGGATCCTTTCGTTTCCGGAATGAACACTCAGGGCTCGAGCAAACGAGAATTTTACCTTCCTTTGTATTCCTTTCTTTTAGGAACTCGTTACACTCAGGACATCTCGAGCCAGTCAAATTGTGTGCCCGATAGGATTTTTCGCTTTTTTTAATTTCAGATACCAATTGCTCCGTTTGACTGCGAATCTTTTGTAAAAAGACTTTGGGATCGGCCTTCCCTTTAGAGATTTTTTCAAGTTCTTGCTCCCATTTGGCCGTTAATTCCGGTGACTTTAATTCATCATTGACAAGGTCAATGAGTTGCTTGCCTTTTTTTGTTGGGTGGAAGCGTCCACTTTGTCGTTCCACGACTTCTGTTTCCACCAATCTTTCAATAATTTCTGCTCTTGTTGCTGGGGTCCCTAGACCGAATTTCTCCATTTGCGACAGGACATCAGCTTCAGAATAGCGCTGCGGCGGCTCAGTCCATTTTTGATTAATTGAACTGCTTTTTACCGTAAAGGACTGACCCTGGGATAATTTTTGCAGTCCAGTGGTCAATTTCTCCATTTCTTCTTTTCCTAACACTTTTTTGAAGCCCAAGTCGATAACATTCGTTTCTTTGGTGGTAAAGGTTTCGCCTTCGACCTTAAATGTTGCCTGAATGGTTTCATATTCATAAGCCGGTAAAAACAATGCTAAGAAACGTCTGGCAATGATGTCGTACAGTTTTCTTTCATCTGAATCCAGTTCACTAAGATTCAGTCGTTGTTCCGTTGGGATAATTGCGTGATGATCTGTTACCTTTTCATTGTTAAAAACACGTTTGGCGAGTACAATCCCCTTGTTCGCAAGAAGAGGACGGACTTCCTCCTTATATCCAGAAGCCATTCCATGCAGGCGATCTGTCATTGTGTTTATCATATCTATAGTTAAATAGCGTGAATCGGTTCTAGGATAAGTGACCAATTTGTATTGTTCATAAAGACGTTGTAAGACGGATGAGGTCTTTTTCGCCGAAAAACCAAAACGCTTATTGGCATCACGCTGTAATTCGGTTAAATCGTAAGGTAGTGGCTGTGGTTCTGATTTTTTCTTCCGGTCAATTTTATCAAGCACAGCCTTTTTACCATTTACTTTCGATTGGATGGTTTCGGCTTTGGCCTTATCGAAGATGCGCTTTTCATTGTCCCGTTCCCAATCCGTTGAAAGTGGGCCAATTTCGGCATGAATGGTCCAATATTCCTTGGAAACAAAAGATTGAATCTGCTGCTCACGTTCCAAAACAAGGGCAAGAGTAGGGGTCTGAACGCGTCCTGCAGAAAGCGGATCTTTATATTTAGTGGTCAATGCTCTTGTTACATTTAATCCGATTAACCAGTCGGCTTCTGCTCTACAAACAGCTGAATGATAGAGGTCCTCAAATTGTTTACCTGGTTTTAATTGCTTGAAGCCGTCTTTAATAGCTTTATCTGTTTGCGAAGAAATCCATAGCCTCTTCAATGGCTTGTTCCAACGAATCTTCTCAAGAATCCAGCGGGCAACCAGCTCGCCTTCACGACCTGCATCTGTTGCAATGATACATTCATTAATGTCTTTCCGCTTTGCTAACGACTCAATGGCACGGAATTGATGGCTGGTTTGTTTCATGACCAATAAGCCCATTTTGGGGGGAATAATCGGAAGATCCTCCAAATTCCATGTTTTATATTTCGGATCATAATGTTCTGGCATTTTTAATTCGATTAAGTGTCCTAATGCCCATGTGACAATGTATTGATTTCCTTCCATATAACTTTTATGTTTTTGATTGCATCCAAGGACGCGTGCGAGTTCACGGGCCACACTCGGCTTTTCTGCAAGAACGAGAGATTTCATAATTACTCCTTTCAAGTACATCCATTTTGACCTTTATATAGTATAACGGAAACTCCAGCTATTTTGTAATCTGAGTTGTTCACCTTTCATTTGTTATTGTGCTAAAGTATTATCGTGCTAAAATTCTGAAAATTTGATTGACAATTAAGCTTTTCATCCCATACAATAATTATCATTAAGATAGTTAAAGAATGGAATGATACCCATGAGAAATCTGAAAATATTCAATCAGTTAACCATAAAAGAGGCTGGACTCCAAATCAATTAGATTCGGAATCCAGCCTCTTTCTTTATTATACTACAGTGGTAGAGGAGAGAGATTATATGATCACACTTACAGGTGGAAGCTTAACATTAGAACAAATGAAGGATGTATTATATCGCAAGCAAAAGGTCAATGCCTCAGACAAGAGTATGGATGCAGTCAAGAAGAGCCGTGAAGCAGTGGAAAGAATCGTTGCAGAATCAAGGGTGGTTTATGGAATTACGACAGGTTTTGGGAAATTCAGCGACGTACTTATTGATAAGAATCATGTTCAAGACCTTCAGCTTAATTTAATTCGTTCCCATGCATGCGGGGTGGGAGAGCCTTTTCCAGAAATCGTTTCAAAAGCAATGGTGTTACTCCGTGCTAACGCACTCCTAAAGGGATTTTCAGGGGTCAGGCCGATTGTCATTGAAAAATTATTAGAGTTAGTGAATAAAGATATTATTCCAGTCATCCCGCAGCAAGGTTCTCTTGGGGCAAGTGGTGATTTAGCTCCGCTTTCCCATCTGGCATTGGTTTTAATTGGGGAGGGAGAGGTTTTTTACAAAGGCAAGCAAATGGAAGCCTTTCATGCACTCCAACAAGAAGGGATTTTACCCTTAACATTGGAAGCAAAAGAAGGTCTCGCACTTATTAATGGTACCCAAGCGATGACTGCGATGGGGGTAATCGGTTATCTGGAAGCAGAGCAGCTGGCTGAAGAAAGTGAACTGATTGCTGCCATGACTATGGAGGGGTTAAACGGAATTATTGATGCATTTGCCGAAGAAGTTCATGTGGCTAGAGGGTATCAACAGCAAATTGATACGGCAGCAAGAATCCGCCGTTATTTAAGCGATAGTTTATTAACAACCCAGCAGGGAGAGTTACGTGTCCAAGACGCATATTCACTCCGCTGTATTCCACAGGTCCATGGTGCCTCGTGGCAAGCCTTGGATTATGTGAAAGAAAAGCTAGAGATCGAAATGAATGCAGCAACTGATAATCCGTTAATTTTTGATAATGGTGAGAAGGTCATTTCAGGGGGGAACTTCCACGGCCAACCGATTGCTTTTGCAATGGATTTTATGAAAATTGCCGTTGCAGAACTGGCAAATATTTCGGAAAGAAGAATTGAACGTTTAGTTAATCCACAGTTAAATGATTTGCCGGCATTTTTAAGCCCTCAACCTGGTTTACAATCGGGGGCGATGATCATGCAATATGCAGCGGCAGCACTTGTTTCAGAGAACAAAACACTTGCCCATCCAGCGAGTGTTGATTCTATTCCTTCATCAGCCAATCAAGAGGACCATGTAAGTATGGGGACGATTGCCTCAAGGCATGCTTATCAAATTATCCAAAATGCACGCAGAGTTTTGGCGATCGAACTAATTTGTGCCATGCAGGCGGTGGAGATTCGCGGGATTGATAAAATGGCTGCATATACTAAGGCGTTTTTTGATAAAGGCCGCGAACAGGTAGAATCGATTAAGCAAGATAGGGTGTTTTCAACGGATATCGAGAAAGCTGCCAAGTGGCTTAAGTCCATAGAATTTTCACATTTTATTAGAAATTTACGGATCGAAAAGGGACAGTTCTAAAAGGAAAAAGGCGTGAGGTGCTCACGCCTTTTTATTCTGTCTGATCATGCAGCAGACGAGCAGTGTCTCCTCGGTACTCGTCCTCATTTTCAACTCGGTTTTTAAATGCTTCTCGAACCACTAGGAATTCTTCGTCACCAATTGCTTCTTTTGCATGTTTTTCTGTTAAACCGTCTTTTGGGAAGTTCCCAGGGTGGTTTTTCTTTTTATGTTCAAAATGTTCTCCACGTGCCAAATGTAACACTCCTTTCGTCTTCGCAAGTATCATTCCCTAAATGGAGTGAATTCATTACATTTGATTAGCCAGTTAAAAAGAAAAAGCTGATTGAAAGAGGAATCTTCTAATAAGGATTCACTCTTCCCCAGCTTTTTGATTTGAAGAATCAGGCTTGCACATGCGGTCCAATAAATACCCAGCGAACAGAATAAAAGCAATCGGAATTGAAAAGTTTAACACATGAATAAAGGTCATCGCATTGCTTCACCACCTATATTTTAATATTTTAATATTTTTAATATTAAGAAAATTAATACGTTGTTTACATTATATGCTGATTGTCACAATTCAGACAAATATCTACGTGATAAATAACTATTTATTGACATAAGAAAAGGGAAGAATTTCTTCCAAAGTTTTATTCCTTTGACAAAAAAGGAGTGATGTATCGATTGTAAATGGGGGTATAATTGTAGATATATGGGATAATTTGTTAGAAAAAGTTGTTTGAATATTTGAAAATTACGACAAATTACAACACACTACTAAAATAGCACTAGATATAATATCAATGTGGATTAAGTAAATCGACCTATCGAAACTAAAAAGAAATGCTTATACAGTGACTTAAGTAGTGCTAGTGTCAGAAAAAGGCAAACCTGTTGAAAAGCAGGGACGCAAAGCCGAGGATCTAAGGCATGGATTGCATGCTAAGATGGCCGGGCTACCTGGAATACATTATGTATTTTAGGGGTGAGTAGAATGGTAATTACCGAAAGTAAGGTAGACGTAATTGATCAAGAATGGATTGCACTTATTTTAGAAGCAAAGGACTTAGGGTTATCCATAGAAGCTGTTCGTGATTTTTTGGTTAACAAGAGTTAGTTAGGCATTCACGAAAAACGTACATATATAAAAAAGCATTCTACAAAAATTATCTTTTTTGTAGAATGCTTTTCTTTTTCAATTTTATTTATCGTTTTGATTAATTCGCCACTTGTTAAATTCAAGGAAATCTCGGAATTGTTCTTTAGAAACGCCAGAATTCATGGCGTCTTTAACAAGAGTCATCCATTCAATATCTAATTCCTCTTTATTAATTTCTTCATGTATTAAATGGTCCACAGGAATATTTAAGACAACTGCGATTTTTTCCAGGAACTTTATAGAAGGATTTTCTTGTTTATTATTTTCAAGGTTACTTAAATAAGATTTCGCCACTCCTGCTTGAGAAGCAAGTTCTGAAAGCGACATTTTTTTATCTAAGCGAAATTTTTTTACGCGATCACCAATCATTAGTCTCACACCCAATTATTATTCACTTTACGATAATTCTATCAAAAAGAATATAAAAGTACCATATTAAGAACAAAGAAATATGACATAATAATGGAACTCGAGAAAAAATTTCAGTAAAAGTAATTTTGAAAAAATACTTGGATAGAGTTAATATTAAAAGTGTTGCCTATAACAGCTTATAGTATAATTCTCTAGAGGAATGTTTTTAGTCGAATAACATATTCGATTTGCATACATATAAAAATAAATAAATAAATAAAAAGGAAGGGGATCCTCCAATAATGATTGTCCTTAAATCACAACGTGAAATTGAAGCTATGAAAAAAGCTGGAGAAATCCTAGCTGCTTGTCATAAAGAAATAGCTAAAATGATTAAACCAGGTATTACGACGTGGGAAATCGATGTATTTGTCGAAGAGTTTCTTAAGAAAAAAGGTGCCACCCCAGAACAGAAGGGATATAAAGGCTACGAATATGCCACTTGTGCGAGTATAAATGACGAAATATGTCATGGCTTTCCAAGGAAGGAACCTTTAAAAGAAGGTGACATCGTCACAGTGGATATGGTTGTCAATTACAATGGTGCTTTAGCTGACTCCGCCTGGTCATATGCCGTTGGCGAGGTTTCAGAGGAAACGGAGCGTTTATTAAAAGTAACAAAGGAAGCACTTTACAAAGGGATCGAGCAAGCTATTGTCGGCAATCGAATTGGTGATATTGGGCACGCCATTCAAAAATATGTTGAAAGTGAAGGGTTTTCTGTCGTACGTGACTTTATTGGCCACGGAATTGGGGCGGTGATTCACGAGAAACCAGATGTTCCTCATTATGGGCTGCCAGGGAAAGGCGCAAGAATAAAGGAGGGTATGGTCTTTACGATTGAGCCCATGGTCAATGTAGGTAGATACCAAACAAAGATGGATCTCAATGGCTGGACTGCTAGAACCATTGATGGAAAATACTCAGCGCAATACGAGCATACTCTTGCAATTACAAAAGAGGGAACCATCATCTTAACTGAACAGGATTAAAAATAAACCCGTTATGTCTAATAACGGGTTTTGCTTTATTTCTTTCGAAGGCTTCCGAGTTCTTCCACTAGTGCCTGCATTTCATTAGGACTAAACGAATTCTTTCTTTGGACCATATCATAAATTTCTTTCAATTCCTCGTACATTTCTTCATCAAAGTGTGAAGGTTTTATTGCCCCTAGGTTCAAAACTTTCAGCTTTTCCTTTATTTGTTCAATCATATATTCGACATTTTCAATCGACTTTTCAGATAAATTCATTTCGGTCACCCTTTCCGAATTAATAAGTTCATCTTTTCATGTAAAAAATTATCTGTCAATAAAAAAATACTTGGAAGGACTACCAATTTAGTTTATCCAAAAAAATTTGTTAAAAGTATATCTGGACTTGCGTGGACCGCTTCTTTAAAGCAAAATTAATATAATCAGGTTTTGTTATTTTTTACATGGGGTACTATTGATAATAGCAAGGATTAAAGGAGACGTTAATATGACACAGAAAAATCAATTTTGGCGCGGAATGATACTAGGTGCAATCGCAGGCGGGGCCATTAGTCTTTTAGATAAGCATACACGTGAATGGATGAAAGAAAATGTACAAAAAACGACCACGAAGGTTTCCTATGTTTTTAGAAATCCAGGAGAAATAACGGATAAAGTAAAGGAAACAGCAGAGAAATTAAAGACAACTGTAAAGCAGGTCAGCGAAGACATCTCTTACATTACAGACAAGGTAGAAGAGTTAAGGGAATTAACACCACAGGTATCTGACATGATAAAAGAAACGAAGGTGACATTCTCTAAAAGTGACGAAGAACTTCTATTAGAAGAAGTGTTAAGAGAAGATGAAAGAATTCAGTAAAGGAGGATGGAGATGGATAAGGTGGGGAAAGAGAATGTTCGCTCATCTCTACTGAGATTACTTTGGCATAGGATCGATGAAGATGATCTTCCAGGCTTGAGTGCACAGTTGGCCTATTATTTTTTACTGTCCCTATTTCCACTCCTGATTGTTCTATTTACGTTACTTCCCTATTTTCCGATTCCACATCAGGACATGCTGGGGGTAGTGAGAGATTTTGCACCAACTGAGGCAATGGACTTAATTGAGAAAAATGTCCATGACATAATGAACCATCGGAATGGCAGTTTGCTGTCGTTCGGGATAATCGGCACCATTTGGTCGTCATCGAATGGTATTAATGCCATTGTAAAGGCGTTTAATAAGGCATACAACGTCAAGGAAAGCCGCTCATTTATTGTCTCAAGAGGAATGGCCATTCTTTTAACTTTTGGGATGATCTTAGTATTAATACTTGCAATTATACTTCCTGTCTTTGGCAGGGAAATAGGTCTTTTTTTATTTTCTCAATTAGGTTATACCACCGAATTTATTAGGCTCTGGGATACATTAAGTTGGCTGGTTAGTGCGATTATTTTGTTTCTTATTTTTACAGGTTTATATTGGATTGCACCGAATGTAAAATTAAAATGCCGCAGTGCCTTTCCAGGGGCAGCTTTTGCCACAATCGGCTGGATTGTTTCCTCCATTGGATTGTCCTTTTACGTGGGAAATATCAGTAATTATTCGCTTGCCTATGGAAGTATTGGAGCCATTATTGTTTTAATGATTTGGTTGTACATATCAGCTTTTATTATTATTTTAGGTGGAGAAATAAATGCTTTTTATAGTGAAAAAAACCGCAGGAATTGCTAATAGTTACCTTCATGAAAGTGGCCAAACTGTTCAAACTAAGATGGCAGGTTAATTTTACATCAAGGAGGTTCTTATTATGACAAAGAAGACTAAAAAAGATGGCGGTACAAAGCAAAAAGGAAAAGGAAGTAAAGGAAATAAAACTTCGGGTTCTGCGAACGGGTCAAATGGCTATCACTAATGGGCTTTTCCTCATTTAAAATAAGGACCGGATGAATGTTCATCCGGTCTTTTACTGCTTATGAGTTTTTTAATTTAGGCTTTGTTAACTGCAATTGCTGATTTTCCTAACCATGTTGATTGGACGCGGATACAGCGAGACTCCTGCGGGAGTACGGGACAGGGGAGACCCCGCAGGCACCTAAGCGAAGAGGAGGCTCCCCAAACCGCCCGCGGAAAGCGAAGCTTCTTTCGCTCCAATCAACAGGCAAGTTTAACATAGCCTTTATTTAAGCAAGCGGAGGCTGTTTAGAATGACTAAAATGGTACTGCCTTCATGGCCAATGACTCCAAATGGTAAATCAAGCATTTGCAAGAAATTAGATGATATCAAGATCATGATAACAGAGATGGAGAATACAACATTTTGCTTAATGATCCGATTCATCCGTTTTGACAGATCAATGGCTTCAGCAATTCGAGGCAAGTCATTTTTCATTAGAACAATGTCAGCCGTTTCAAGAGCAACATCCGTTCCACCGCCCATGGCAATGCCGACATTTGCGATTGCCAATGCAGGTGCGTCATTGATTCCATCTCCTACCATTGCTACAGTTTCATATTTGGATTTCAAACTCTTAAGTTTTTCTACTTTAATCTCAGGCAAACATTCTGCGAAAAATTCATCAACATGGCTTTCGGCGGCAATCGCATGCGCAGTTTTTTCACTATCACCGGTCAGCATTACAGTGCGGATTCCCTGCTTTTTTAAATGGTCAATTGCCAGCTTTGTTTCCTCACGTACAACGTCCTTCATGGCAATAATCGCACTTAGTTCGCCATCAATTTCAATAAATACTAGTGTATTACCGAGGCTGGCTAGTTCCTTTGCCTTTCCGTCCGCAAACATTTCAACATCCTTATTTTCTATAAAGGCTTCCTTGCCTATTTTCCAATACTCCCCGTCTATTGTGGCTTTTACACCCCAGCCAGGTACATCTTCAAGAGTGTCGGGATGAAGGAGTTCTTTGTTTATATTTGATTTCCCATATTTTACAATCGCCGTAGCAAGTGGATGGTTAGAATGGCTTTCAATGGATGCAGCCTTCCAAATTAGAGTTTCTCGAACAAGGCCATCCTTTACAATCACTTCGGTTACTTCTGGTTTGCCTTTTGTAAGAGTACCGGTTTTATCAAATGCAATCGCACCTAAATGGCTTAAATTTTCCAAATGCACCCCGCCTTTTACCAGGATTCCATGCCTTGCTCCATTTGAAATGGCAGATAATGTGGCCGGCATAATGGATGCAACAAGGGCACAAGGGGAAGCAACCACCAATAATATCATCGCCCTGTAAAAGGCTTCTTGCCAACTCCAGTCTAACAAAAAGTGCGGGAGAAAAAACATCAATAAAACAACAGAAAGGACCACTTTAACATAGGTTCCTTCAAAGCGTTCAATAAATAGCTGTGAAGGAGATTTTTCACTTTGAGCGGATTGTACGAGTTGAATGATTTTTTGAAAAAGGGTATCATGACTCGCTTTTGTCACTTGGACGGTAATCGAACCTGACAGGTTTACGGTACCAGCAAATACATCTTCGTTATTTCCTTTTGAGACGGGCATAGATTCACCGGTGATTGCTGCCTCGTCAATATTCGTTTGTCCTTTCGTGATGATCCCGTCCGAAGGGATGCGCTCCCCCGGCTTGATGAGAATCAAATCACCAACTCGAAGCAAGGAAACAGGAACTTTCTTTTCACAACCATTTGCGATGAGCAAAGCTTCTTCTGGCTGAAGCTTCATTAAAGAAGAGATTTCCTTATGACTTTTATTCATTGTATAAGTTTCCAGAGCACCGCTTACAGCAAAAATAAAAATTAATATAGCACCTTCTGTCCAGTAACCAATAATGGCAGAACCTATTGCGGCAAAAATCATTAACATTTCTACATTTAATTCTTTATTTTCATAGGTAGCCTCGATACCTTCTTTTGCTTTGGCAAAACCGCCAATTACAAATGCTAGCAGATAAGCAATAATGGAGTCAGCACCATTTCCATACTTATCTAACATCCAGCCAGCTGCAATTAATCCACCGCTTAAGCCCGCAGCAATTAATTCTGCATGTGGTTTGATCTTTTCGAAGAACCTTAATTTGTTAACACTCTTTGTTAGAGCCTTTGCTTCAGAACTCATGGTTTTTCCCCCCTAGTATTTCTAATTGATAAGAATAATCAAAGTCAATAGCCTTAAAAAATACGAAAGCTGTCATCAAAGGGATGACAGCACAGTCTAAAAAATCTTTCTATTTATGTTTATCTTTATCTTACCACACATTGTATGCACTAGATATGAATTTGCTCTACTATTAGTTAAGAATTTTGCTGCTCCAACACCAAATACGTCTTCTTTCCAAAAGTGAAAACGATGATCGATAAAATTAAGAGCATCGTACTAATGATATAGAAAAAACTCACATTTTCTAAAAATTTAATGAACAAACCACCGATGATTGGGCCACTTAAACTGCCGAGACTGAAAAAGATACCGCATAACAAATTTCCAGTCGGAAGTAAGCTCTTGGGTACTAAATCTGTCATATAGCTGATTCCAAGTGAGAAAGTCGAGCCGACTATCATTCCAGAAATAAGGAAAACTACAAAAAGTCCGATAAAAGAGTTCTCAAAGAAGATTGCTGCCGTAAAGCTAAAAAATCCAAGAAAAAGAACTGTTATTAAGATATTTCTCCTTCCATACTTATCACTTAAGATTCCTAAAGGAAGTTGGGTAATAATACTGCCGATGGCAAACGCAGATAAAACCATTGAAACACTGGATACGTCAATATCCTTTCTTAATGCGTAGACAGGGAAACTGCCATTTAAGGAAGATTCTAAAAAACCATAAGAGAATGGCGGTAAAAAAGCAACCCATCCATATTTTAAAGCCTTCTTAAACTGTTTTATGGTTGATAGAAATGAATTAATACCTACCTCTTGTACAGGCCGTTCATTTTTAAGCAGGAATACAAAGATCCAGCCAATAAAACATAAAATCGAGGAGACAATAAAAGGCAGAGATTCATTTACATTTACTAATGGCGTCATCAGCGGCCCACTAGCAAAACCAATCCCAAAAAATAATCCATATAGAGAAATATTTCGCCCCCGCTTATCTGCAGGAGAAGATGATGTAATCCAAGTCTGTGTGGCAAAATGGAGAGAATGATCGCCTATTCCAATGAGTAATCGGAGGGTAAACCAAAACCAAAACGTTTCCCAAATAGAAAATAAGGCCAGCGAAATAATGACGAGGCCGCCACCATAGATAATCACGGGTTTATAACCGTATTTCCGAAGGGGCATTTCCATAAAAGGAGACACAAGTAGAATTCCAATATAAAGTGCTGTTGCATTTAAGCCATTTAGAGAGGGCGATACACCACTTTTCTCAAAAATGACGGCAATGAGAGGCAGCAGCATTCCTTGAGAAAACCCGGAAATAGCAACGATGCTAACAAGAATCCAAAAGCGAAGTTTATTTTTTTTCATAGAACTTCCTCAATTCTATTTTCATCTTTCAATATAAATAAAATTGTTCCTAAATGATGGTAACGAGAAAATTGTCCATTTGCAAGTGAAATATACTCCCCTAGACATTTGGGTTGATTTTAGGTAAATTAAGGAACAAAAGGAAAAAACTCAAAAGAAAAAAATCCCCGTTAGATAAAAAGAATATGGAGGGAATACGGTGAACAGGATTTTTATGCTTATGACACTCATAGGGGTGCCACTTTCCGTTATTGGCTCACTGATGCATTGGTCAAATATTGTCTTATTTATTATTTATTGCTTAACCATCGTAGCGCTAGCCAGTTTTATGGGAAGGGCAACAGAAAGTCTTGCGATCGTGGCCGGACCTAGAATTGGCGGATTATTAAATGCAACGTTTGGAAATGCAGTCGAACTCATTATTTCAATATTTTCGTTGAAAGCTGGACTTGTTGGAATAGTTTTGGCTTCACTAACGGGTTCGGTTTTAGGAAACTTACTTCTTGTGGCAGGTCTTTCGTTCTTTATTGGGGGCTTAAAATTTAAGCGGCAAACATTTAATGTTTATGATGCTAGACATAATTCAGGGCTGTTGATGTTTGCTGTTATCATTGCCTTTGTCATTCCGGAAGTTTTTTCGATAAGTATGAATGAGGCAAAAACTCTTTCCTTAAGTATTGGGATTTCAGTCATATTGATTATCCTTTATCTTGCTGCCTTATTTTTTAAGTTGGTTACCCATCGAGGCGTCTACCAGCCTAATACGGTAAAAGTTGTACATGAAGAAGAAGAACCAGAATGGGGAAAAGGAAAAGCAATTGCTGTTCTTTTCATTGCAACCATAGCAGTCGCTTACATTTCCGAACACCTTGTTCACACTTTTGAATATGTGGGAGAAACACTTGGTTGGTCTGAATTGTTTATCGGGGTCATTATCGTGGCGATAGTAGGGAATGCAGCTGAACATGCATCTGCAATTGTGATGGCATTTAAAAACAAAATGGATATCGCGGTGGAAATCGCGATTGGTTCTACCTTACAGGTAGCCATGTTCGTTTTACCTGTGCTCGTGCTTGCCTCTCTTTTCTTTGATACCTCTATGCCGCTTTTATTTAGCTGGCAAGAATTAATTGCGATGGTGTCATCAGTGCTCCTTATGGTTGTCATCTCCAACGACGGAGAATCGAATTGGTTCGAAGGGTTAACTTTACTAGCTGCCTATTTAATAATGGGAATTGGCTTTTACTTACTTTAATGATTAGAAACAAAATAAAGACTCTAAGCTTTTTGGCATAGAGTCTTTATTAAATCTAAAAATATTTCAATTCTTCAATGTACGGGGTTAATCGTCATGCTTGTGCTATTATGATAAAATAACCTTTTAGCAGGGTAAAAATCAATCGCTTTACTTTGGGCCATCCATCACCAACCTTCATGTTTATTTAACTACATGAACACGAGTGTTGAATCTCATAAAAGACGGGAATCCCAACCTCCTTATGGGGTAATAGGTAATTGATAAGCTGATTGATTACGGCCCTCCTTTGTTGATAAGTTAAGTATATTATAATATGGAATTGTAATTTTGTAAATGTTCTGAATATTACATTTATGTTACTTTTCCTCCAATTTTAAGGAGCGACAAATGAAATTATTAATTCGGTTATTATTTTTTATTTTCGGTTTAAGTATTATGACTTTTGGTGTTTGCATGACGATTGAAGTAGCAGAAATTGGCGTGGGTGCATGGGATGCTCTTAATGTAGCTTTAACTGAAAAAATAGGTTTATCAGTTGGAAAATGGGTAATGATTGATGGTGCTATTTTAGTCATTGTCGTTTCTCTTTTATTAAAGAAAAGACCCGACATTCTTTCTCTTCTCACCATAATTATCATTGGTTCGTTAGTTGATTTTTGGCTAGGGACAGTATTTGATTTATTTCAAGTCAATCAACTTATCTTCAAATTAGCGATGCTACTTTTAGGCATCTTGATTATCGGATTTGGGGCAGCAATTTACATACAAGCTAATTTCCCAAAAAGTCCAATTGATAATTTTATGTTAGCGATTAAGAAACGGTTTCAAGTAAATTTAATGGCAGCGAAAACAATTGGGGAGATTACTGCACTGGTTCCAGCATTTTTTCTACATGGACCTATATCTTACGGAACCTTTATTATTACGTTTACAGTAGGCCCTGCCATCCAATTGTTCTTCCCATTTTTTTGAGAAATTAATGTTACGCCTTCAGGCGAAATATTGAAATTACATCCTTTGATGGATAAAAATAATCAACTCCGAAAAAACTACTAGCAGACTGATTAATGCTATTAGTGAAAGGGGTTTAACTCGTGAAGAAAAATGTCAGTATCTTAATGACTTTGCTATTAATGTTAACTTTTATTCCGTCAGCCCTCGCTCAAAAGGCCCCGGCTCAAAAAGTCCCGGCTCAAAAAGCCTCGGTAAAATATCAAGTTCCAGCTTCGGTCCGGAATATTACAAAGGAAAATACCTATCCCAATTCAACACAGGATCTGCCATTATTACAACCAAGTGATTTAACCAAAAGGTTGATTAACTCTACAAAGGTAAAAATTGAAAATCCGGATTTAATCCGGATGCTAAATGAATCAAGTATTAATAGCACACCGTTTGCAATTGGATATCGTGCCATCGTTTACCTTGGTCAGTGGCCCTTAAATTACGAATCATCCGAAACTTCGCCAAACTGGGAGTTCCAAAAAATTAACACCAACTATTTTGATAATCGCGGGGGCAAGGTACCATATCAGATCAAGTATGTTCAGGAGTCCCAAAAGATTATCAGAGGCGGACTGACTGCTAAAATCGCTAATCCGGAAGCCGTGAAAAAAATGATGCTTTTAAAGGCGATGGAAAAAACTCATCTTCCACTTGCGTTCGATACAATTATTGGTGCCGGCACGAAGAATGACCATATTTATAACATTCCACCGAACCGCTTGGGTTACCTATATGCATATGCACCTGGTGTAAATGAAAAAGGGAAAGTAACCTACGGCGAAGTCTATTTGATGTTAAAAGGAAGTAAAAAGTTTATCGTGATTAAAAACGTAACTTCTCAAGGGATTGGTGCATGGATTCCTGTTCAGGATTATGTTTCCTTTGGATTCGCAGCCTCTGAACGGCCACGCTGATATTTAATTGAAATGGACTCCTCATTGCAGGGGTCTTTTTATTTTTAAAAAATAGGGCAAAATACTATTAATTGATTGTCAAAGTATAAATTTTTCGGTAGGATGAGAACGTTAGCGAAAGGAGTGAACCAACTTGGGTAGTCCGATTGATGATAAAAATACACAAGTGAATTTTCTTAAACAACGATTAAACATGTTCATTGATGTCCTCGATGCCATTGATCCTGAAGATACGGATCTTGAAGATATTGACCGCTTAATTTCAATGTTAGATGATATGGAATCAAAATGCAGAGAATTTAATAACCGTGAAGTGAGTGAGTCTGTTTAACCAACAGGCTCTTTTTTTATGGGGGTGGGTTTTGGGCTGAAAGCTATTTTATCCAATATTTACATGGATATTTACTCGATTATCCTGGCAGCGGTTGCAAGCTAATCCTTTAATTCTAGTGGTTATAGGAGTATAATATAGGCGTGCAAAAAATTATAAAATTGAAAAAGATTATTGGGGAACATTGGGAGAGGGGTACTCGAATTGAATATTTCTAAATTTCAAGAAAGCATGTACAAGCTAGTTGTTGAAACTTCAACAAAACTTCCTAAGGACGTACGCCGGGCCGTTAAAAGGGCTAAGGAAATTGAAAACGCTGGAACAAGTGCGGCAATGAGCCTTGCAACAATCACAAACAATATCAAAATGGCGAACGATCAAGTGTCACCCATCTGTCAGGACACTGGTTTACCAACCTTTAAAATTAAAACGCCAGTGGGTGTGAATCAGTTAGAAATAAAAGAAGCAATTCGTAATGCCATTGTGTTGGCAACGAAAGAAGGCAAGCTTCGCCCGAACTCGGTTGATTCCCTAACTGGTGAAAATAGTGGTGACAACCTTGGTGCTGGGTTGCCAGTTATCAAATTTGACCAATGGGAAAAAGACTACATCGACGTTCGTCTTATTTTAAAAGGCGGCGGTTGTGAAAATAAAAACATTCAATATAGCCTTCCATGTGAATTAGACGGATTAGGTCGTGCCGGACGTGACCTTGATGGAATCCGCAAGTGTGTCATGCATTCCGTCTATCAAGCTCAAGGACAAGGCTGCAGCGCAGGCTTTATTGGTGTTGGTATTGGCGGCGATCGTTCATCCGGATACGATTTAGCCAAAGAACAGTTATTCCGTTCTGTGGATGATGTGAATCCAAATGAAGACCTTCGTAAGTTAGAAGAGTATGTAATGGAAAATGCAAATAAATTAGGAATCGGCACTATGGGCTTTGGCGGTGAAGCTACCCTTTTAGGCTGTAAAGTGGGTGTCATGAACCGGATTCCTGCAAGTTTCTATGTTTCTGTTGCCTACAACTGCTGGGCATTCCGCCGCTTAGGTGTGAGTGTGGACCCTGAGACAGGCGAAATTAATGAATGGATGTACCAAGATGGGGAATTCATTGATTTTGCTGAGGGAGAGGCAGCCAAGGAAACGGCAGCTGCGTCTGAAGAGGTAATTACTCTTCAAGCACCAATTTCCGAAGAACAGATTCGTTCCCTGAAAGTTGGCGATGTCGTTCAGATTAACGGTATGATGTACACAGGACGAGATGCGATTCATAAATATTTAAGCGATCATGAAGCGCCTGTGGATTTAAATGGACAAGTTATTTATCATTGCGGTCCGGTAATGTTGAAGGATGAGGCGGGTACGTGGCACGTTAAGGCCGCTGGTCCGACAACAAGTATTCGTGAGGAGCCTTACCAAGGTGATATCATGAAGAAGTTCGGTATCCGTGCTGTCATCGGTAAAGGCGGTATGGGGCCGAAGACGTTGGCTGCATTAAAAGAGCATGGCGGGGTATACTTAAATGCCATTGGCGGTGCTGCACAGTATTATGCAGATTGTATCAAATCTGTTGAAGGTGTAGACCTAATGCAATTTGGTATTCCAGAAGCAATGTGGCATCTGAGCGTAGAGGGTTTCACGGCGGTCGTTACAATGGACTCACACGGAAACAGCCTCCATGCTGACGTCGATAAGTCTTCATTAGAGAAATTAGCGCAGTTTAAGGAACCAGTTTTTAAATAGGGATTTGTGGGATAGGCGCGGGAGTCGCGTCTATCTTTTTTTGTGGGGGCGGGTAGGAATTATGGAATAAGTATCTTAAGTATGAGTAGGATTTCCAATTAATATCCAGTAAATGTCGTAAGTTTCGAGAAGGATGTGATAATAGTCTGAAAATATGTAATAAGTTCCAAAAAAGATGTAATAAGCGGGAGAAGGTTGAACGGATTTCCAATTAATATCCAGTAAATGTCGTAAGCTTCGAGAAGGATGTGATAAGAGTTTGAAAATATGTAGTAAGTTCCAAAAAAGATGTAATAAGCAGGAGAAGGTTTAGTGGATTTCCAATTAATATCCAGTAAATGTCGTTAGTTTCGGGAAAGATGTAATAAGAGTCTGAAAATATGTAATAAGTTCCGTAAAAGATGTAATAAGAGTCTGAAATTATGTAGTATGTCCAATACACTATGAAATAAGGAATTGGAATTAGTGCAGTTTCCCCAATTATTTTTCCTAAATTTAGAGGGGAATTTACCCATAATCCAAATAGACACACAAATTTCATAATAACTACTGAAAAAGAGTAGGAGCTTCCAAATTTTTATTGAAGATATACTAATAAATACGAAGGAGGAACAAAATTTGATTGAAATGGAACTCACTCCACCGACCTTCTTACTTCAAGTTGAAGCTTTAGAAAGAAGGATAGTAGAAAATCACAGAAAGATGCAGGATATTAAGGCCAAAATTAGAATTTTAAGATCTGGATACAATGGAGAAAAAACAATAAAATATTATCTCGAACAAATTCCGGAACACAAGTATCACATTTTTTACGGTCTCCGCCTCCCCATGGGAAATACTTTCTCCCAAATTGACGCTCTTCTACTTTCTCCAAAATTAATAGTAACTCTCGATGCTAAAAATCATTCAGGGAGGTTACGATTCGAAAAAAACCAAATGATTCATGAATATGGAGACATTAGAGAAATTTATGAGAATCCAATAGCCCAAGTAAACCGACACAAAATTTTATTAAGACATTTATTTGACAATAATAAAATACCCTTCATCCCGATTGAAAATTTTGTTGCAGTTTGCAAACCCTCTACTGAAATCATCATCAATCAAGGCTATATAGAAGCCGAAAAAAAAGTCATAAGAGCATATGATTTATTAAAGATGATAGATGAATTAGAGGAGACGAACAATGAAAAAAGGTTAAATCAGAAGGCGTTAAATGAAGTGATTAATCTTTTGATAAAACTACACACTCCTCAAGAAATTGATATCCTTAATTTTTTTCAAATTGCAGATGCCGAAGTAATCACAGGAGTGCAATGTCCAAGATGTTTATACATCCCAATGGACTATAAAAGATCGAAATGGATTTGTCCCGAATGCCTTTTATTTTCAAAGGATGCTTATTTAAATGGCATTAACGATTACTTTTTGCTGAAAAAACCATCATTTAGCAACCCAGAAATACGGAGATTTCTTCACTTGCCATCTTCGAGAACAACCACCTCTTTCCTACCAAAACTAAACTTTCCCCATACGGGCACAAAAAGAGGCCGAATATATCACCAACCACCATTTCCTTTTATATCCAATCATGTTTCCCCTCAAAAAAACAAACACTAACCCTAAACAAAAAATAGGGGGAACATGGATGAAAAGATTTTTGTGCATCCTTAGTATGCTGCTTTTATTTATACCGCAGAGTACATATGCGGCTGTTTCCAATCAGCCGATCCATTGGGGCTTTAATAAAGGGGTAAATGAGCAGCCAGCAGAAGCTGGGGCCGAGCTGGATCAATTGATCGAAAAATACGGTGCTTTTTATAAAAGTGACCCTAATAAAAAGACACTTTACCTTACCTTCGATAACGGGTATGAGCAAGGTTATACCCCTCAGATTCTTGATATTTTAAAAAAGGAGAAGGTACCTGCAACCTTTTTTGTCACCGGACATTACCTGCTTTCGGCAGAGGACATAGTGAAAAGGATGGTCAAAGAAGGGCATATTGTCGGTAACCATTCTTGGCATCACCCGGACCTGACAACCGTAAGTGATCAAAGGATTCGTGAAGAGCTCGAAAAGGTCCGCATCAAAACCAAAGAATTAACTGGTCAAAAAGAAATGAAATACCTTCGTCCACCACGGGGGGTATTTAGTGAAAGAACGATGCAGATTGCTAATGAAGAGGGCTTTACGCATGTATTCTGGTCACTCGCTTTCGTCGATTGGCATGTGAATTCGCAAAAAGGCTGGCAATATTCCTACGATAATATCATGAGGCAGGTCCATCCGGGCTGTATCTTACTATTACACACTGTCTCAAAGGACAACGCCGATGCTCTGGAAAAGGTCATTCAGGACTTAAAGAAAAAGGGTTACAAGTTCAAAAGTCTTGATCAATTTCCGAAGAAAAAAATAAATTCAAATGAACAGTAACACCCACAAAAACTGAATTTCTAATGAAATTCGGTTTTTCTGTTTGAATCATGCTATAATACGGGGAAAATTAAAATGAAACTATCTATATGAATGTATGGAATACTTTGGAGTGAAATAGATGAAAACTGATCAAAATATAAAAATTGAACTGAATCAAACCTTTCCGCTCACGATCAAACGGCTAGGGATTAATGGGGAAGGCGTCGGTTATTTTAAAAAGCAGGTCGTCTTTGTACCAGGTGCCCTTCCGGGTGAAGAGGTTGTCGTTGAGGCGACGAAGATTAACCCGAAATTTGCTGAGGCTAAAATCAAAAAAATTCGAATTAAATCCCCGCATCGTGTACAGCCGCTTTGCCCAGTATATGATCAATGCGGAGGATGTCAATTGCAGCACCTGAATTACGAACAACAACTAAAGGAAAAACGTGATATTATCATTCAATCACTTGAGCGCCATACAAAAGTTAACATCAACAAACTCGATATCCGCGAAACGATTGGAATGGAAGACCCATGGGGATATAGAAACAAGAGCAGTTTTCAAGTGAAGGCAATCGATGGCAAGGTACTTGCTGGACTTTATGGCCTCAATTCCCATCAATTGATTAACATTAATGAATGTGTCGTCCAGCATGCGCAAACAAATGAAGCAACCTCAGTAGTTAAACGGATACTAGAGGAATTAAAAATTCCGATTTATAATGAAAAGTCCAGAAAAGGTATTATTCGTACGATTGTCACTCGTGTCGGCATCCAAACAGGCGAACTGCAAATCGTCCTGATTACAACTCAGAAGGAATTACCAAAAGCAGAGATCATCATTCAGGAAATCCAAAAACGGCTGCCTAATGTGAAATCAATTGTTCAGAACATCAATGGGCAAAAAACATCTCTTATTTTTGGAGAAGAAACACTTCCGTTAGCAGGGGAAGATTACATCCAAGAAACATTAGGAGATTTACAGTTCGAGCTTTCAGCCAGGACCTTCTTCCAGTTGAATCCTGTTCAGACGGTAAAGCTTTATAATGAAGTGAAAAAAGCAGCAGCTCTGACTGGCCAAGAAAAAGTAGTTGACGCCTATTGTGGAGTAGGAACAATTGGACTATGGCTCGCTGACCAGGCTGGTGAAGTCCGTGGGATGGACGTCATCACCGAATCGATCGAGGATGCGAAGAAAAACGCAAAACGCCACGGATTTAACAATACAAAATATGTGCCTGGAAAAGCAGAGGAAGTCCTTCCTAAATGGGTCAAAAAGGGTTGGAAGCCCGATGTCACTGTAGTCGATCCACCAAGAACAGGCCTCGATGCGCAGTTAATCCAGACCATCCTACAGGCAGAGCCCAAAAAACTCATTTACATCTCATGTAACCCGTCAACATTGGCGAAGGACATTCAGACTTTAAGTGCGAAATACGAAATAAAATATATCCAACCTGTGGACATGTTCCCGCATACGGCACATGTGGAGTGCTGTTCACTACTAGTATTGAAAGAATAAAAAGTATTATGTGGCCGTGTGTAAAAAATAACTACCTAGACCCCCGAATAGATTACCGGGGGTTCTTTTTGTGTATATCCCAATTTATTAAACAATTGAAATAATTTGTGTTTTCTAATTGTGCAGTGCTAGTCCTTATACTTGTGACCATTTTAAATTTCATAAAATACTGCTATTAAAATAGGCGGGGGGAATTAACCTTACCATGTCCTCAATATTTGATAATCTTTAGAGAATTATCTCGAATCCGCTGAATTCTGAAATAAAATTTCACGTTTTTATTAGAAATTTTAAAAAATAATGCCAATGGCGTAATCCTTTTGACCTGTAGAAACGGCTGTTACGGGACTTATGTGGTATAGACTACTGTACACCATTACCTATATGCTTTTACTATAAATTGTAAGCGTTGCCAGTATCTTGGTATACATAGGGGAGAGCCCGCCTACAATTCATTCAATTGTTTAAAGGAGGACGTATGAAAAGAAAAACGTTTATGATTACAGCAGTTTGTACCATGCTACTAGGCACATCAACAGTATTTGCCAACAATGACCTTCCTAATGATCCAACGATTGAAAAGCAAGGAAAACTCACATTCCCATCAAAGAAGCCACACCCTGTCTTTACATGGAATTCGACTGTCATCCCTGTTTCGAGCGTACTTCACCCAAGCTCTGCACGAGGAGCCGGAATGGTGGAAGCTCCACTCCAGCAAATCGATCAAATTATGAACCATGCAATTTCACAAAAATTAATGCCAGGCGCTGTCACATTTGTAGCGAGAGCTGGGAAAATTGTGAAACATGACGCTTATGGCTATTCGGCTCAATACACCGATGGTAAGTTTACCGAAATGGAAAATCCAATTCCTATGGAAAACGACACGATTTTTGACTTGGCGTCTATCAGCAAGATTTTCACTGCTACGGCCGTGATGATTCTTTTTGAAAAAGGATTATTCAATCTTGATGATCCGGTGGCAAAACATATTCCAGAATTTGCTGCAAACGGGAAAGAAAACGTAACGATTCGCCAGTTGTTAACCCACACATCCGGATTTGTCTCCTGGATTCCCTTATATTCAAAAGGGAATTCAAGAGAAGATAGGCTGAAGCTGGTATTAAACCAACCTTTGAAAAATGCCCCCGGTACGACTTACGAATACAGTGATTTAAACATGATTACGCTAGGAATGTTAGTTGAGCACATTTCCGGCCAGCGTCAGGATGAATTTGTCCGGGAGCACATCACAGAACCTTTAGGGATGAAGGATACGATGTACAATCCGCCGGCTTCTTTGAAAAATCGCATTGCTGCAACTGAATATCAGTCGACACCAAATCGCGGTCTCGTCTGGGGAGAAGTTCATGATGAGAATGCTTGGTCATTGGATGGGGTTGCCGGACATGCCGGTGTGTTCTCAACTGCAAATGACCTTGCTAAGCTTGCCCATATTTTTATTAATGAAGGCAAGTATGGTGGTAAAAGAATCCTGAAGCCGGAAACGGTACAGTTGCTGCTGCAAAATCAGAACGCCGCATTCCCTGGGAATGACCATGGCCTTGGCTGGGAGCTAGGCCAGGGCTGGTATATGGATGCTTTATCAGAAGGTACATACTCTTTTGGCCATACGGGGTATACAGGAACTTCGATTGTAATAAGCCCGAACAATAAAACAGTAGCGATCTTACTGACCAACCGTGTCCATCCGTCAAGAAATATGGGGTCAATGAATCAAACCCGTCGCTTATTTGCAAGAAATGTAGCTGATTCGATTCCTGTCTCGATTCCAGGTAAGAGTGATGCTTGGTTTGCAGGGTACGGCGACAAGCTAAACCGAGTAATGGAAACTGATCTTCAATTATCCAAAGATACCACACTCACGTTCTCCACATGGCACATGATTGAGAATGTATGGGATATCGGATCCGTAGAGATTTTTAGAGATGGCAGCTGGCACCAGCTTGCTCAATTTACAGGCACAAGCAATGGCTGGGAAAAGAAAGAATTGGATATACCTAGTGATTCGACGAAATTACGGTTTGTCTATCGAACCGATAGTTCTACAAATTCCCGCGGCTGGTATATTCAGAATCCAAAACTTGATTCTGGAGATGCTCTTTCTTTTGCAAAAAATGAATGGGAACTAAGGGACTATTAAAAAAAGAATAACTTGAGGAGGAGAAACATGCGAAAATTTTTAAAGACATTTATGACCTCGTTTCTAGCATTTGCACTCGTGTTGACAGGGATTCCGTTTTCAGGAGCAACAGCAGCTTCAGGAATCGCGGATTTAGTGATTGATCTCAATGTTCCACAGGTTACAAGAGAAGTAAAGGATAACAAACTTGATTTAAAAGCACTTCATGTTTATGAGGATGGCCACTTTATGCTGGCGTCTGAGAACTTAAAATGGAAGACTTCTAATAAGAATGTTGCCTCTGTATCTAAAGATGGAGAAGTAACTTTATCCGGTCACAATGGTACAACGTTTATCTCTGTCAGCGATGGCAGCAATAGCGACAGAATTTCAATTCAATTCAAGGGAAATCAAGACAAAATCCTTGTTGAAAAAGAAAAAGGCGCCCGTTATGACCTTATCGGCAATGCAATCGATCACATGTCAATGGAAGAAAAGGTCGGACAAATGCTAATGCCTGACTTTAGAAATTGGAATGGCAAAAATGTCACGGTAATGAACGACGAAATTGCCAAGCTTGTAAAGGACTATCATCTTGGTGGTGTGATTTTATTCCGTGAAAATACGGTGACAGCTGATCAAACAACTAAGCTCGTTAGTGCCTATCAAGAATCTGCGGAAAAGTACGGACTGTTAATTTCCATTGACCAAGAAGGTGGAATCGTTACACGTCTGCAAACTGGTACCGACATGCCAGGAAATATGGCACTTGGTGCAACACGCTCTGAAGAAACCGCTGAAAAGGTTGGTAAAGCTATTGGCGAAGAGCTAAACGCCCTTGGGATTAATATGAATTTTGGACCTGTGCTGGATGTAAACAACAATCCAGATAATCCGGTAATCGGAGTTCGTTCTTTCAGTGAGAATCCTGAGTTAGTTGGAAAATTAGGTAATGCTTATATTAAAGGACTTCATGAAACGGGCACTGCGGCCACTGCTAAGCATTTTCCAGGTCATGGAGATACTGCGGTTGATTCACATGTAGGACTTCCATCGGTACCTCATGATCTTGATCGATTGAAGAAAGTAGAATTATATCCTTTCCAGCAGGCAATGGATGCTGGTATTGATGCGATTATGTCAGCACACGTGACGTTCCCGAAAATTGATGATACAAAAGCAATTTCTAAAAAGGACGGAACAGAAGTCTCTGTACCAGGTACGCTTTCCCACAAAATATTAACGGGTTTAATGCGCGAAGAAATGGGCTTTAAGGGAGTAATCGTTACTGATGCGATGAATATGGGTGCGATTGCTGATCACTTTGGATCCGTTGATGCCGCTATCCGTGCTGTAAAAGCAGGTGCAGATGTCCTATTAATGCCTGTTGGAATCCAAGCGGTGGCAAATGGACTTTATGATTCAGTCAACGCTGGTGATATTTCAGAAGAAAGACTTGAGCAGTCAGTAGAGCGGATATTAACCCTGAAATTAAATAGAAGTATTGTTAAGTCAGAAGTAGAAAAGAGTCTTGATGAAAAGGTTGCGAATGCTATTCAAGTAGTAGGTTCACCTGAACATAAAGCAGTTGAAAAAGAAGCAGCAGAAAAATCAATTACGCTTGTAAAAAATAATGATGTGCTTCCACTTAATGTTTCTCCTGATGATAAGATTGTTGTGGTTGGTAATTCAACTTTCTCCATGAATCTCCTTGCAGCTGAGGTCCAAAAACACCATCCTGGCGCAATTTATATCAATGCTTCAGGATCACTTAATGCTACACAATTAGCACAAGTGAAGGATGCGAAATACATCATTGCTGGAACCTACACCTCAAGTGTTGGAGGCAGAGCCAACGACGCTAGTCAAATGGTGATGACAAGACAACTCATCGAGACTGGTGTACCTGTCATTGCTGTTGGGGCTAGAAATCCATATGACGTTATGTCCTATACGGATGTAGATGCCTATCTTGTTCAATTTGGTTTTAGACCAACGAGCTTTGAAGCAACAGCAAACACAATTTTTGGTAAAAATAATCCGACAGGAAAACTGCCAGTTACGATTTACAACCATGATGGCAGTGTTTTATATGGATTTGATCACGGGTTAGGATACTAAGTAGGGGATAGATAAAGGGGAATTTAGTTGTGACTGATTCTAATAGAGGTATGGCTATATTCCCTAAACTTTGATAGATCAAAAGAGGAGGGGTACTTTTGAAAAAGTGGCTTACATGTTTATTGGCTCTCGTTCTACTACTTACGACCGTTTCAGCAGCTGTTGCAAAGAACGATAAAGAGAAGAAGAATGAAAAATTCCGTTTGGGCGTAGAGGTTTTGTTGCAGGATAAGATTGATTTGATAAAGGATAAGCGCGTCGGCTTAATCACTAATCCGACGGGGGTCAATCAAAACGTTACTAGTATCGTAGATTTACTCTTCAATAACCCTAATGTGAACCTGACTGCTCTTTACGGCCCTGAGCATGGTGTCCGTGGAAGTGCACAAGCTGGTCAATATGTTGAACAATATACGGATGAAAAAACAGGACTTCCTGTTTACAGCCTTTATGGAAAGACCAAAAAGCCAACACCTGAAATGCTAAGCAATGTCGATGTATTGTTATTTGATATCCAAGATGTGGGGACACGTTATTACACCTATATTTACACCATGGCACTAGCGATGGAAGCAGCAAAAGAGAACAATATTCCAATTATCGTTCTTGACCGCCCCAATCCAATCAGCGGGACAAAAGTCGAAGGACCTGTGCTCGAGGATAAGTACTCTTCGTTCATCGGTGAATATCCGATCCCTGTTCGCCACGGGATGACCGTCGGGGAATTAGCTAAGCTTTTCAATAGCGAATTTGGTATTGGAGCCGATTTAACGGTAGTGGAAATGGAAGGATGGAAACGAAACATGTATTACGATGATTCGCCATTAGAATTCGTACTTCCATCACCAAACATGCCAACCTTGGAAACTGCTGTAGTCTACCCAGGGGCTGCCCTCATTGAAGGAACCAATGTTTCGGAGGGACGAGGAACAACTAAGCCATTTGAATTGATTGGAGCACCGTTCATTAATAGCGACAACTTGGCTGCCAAGTTAAACTCCTACAAATTACCTGGTGTCACATTCCGAGCGGCTTCGTTTATACCGACCTTCTCGAAGCATGCGAATGTTTTAAGCCATGGAATTCAAATTCATGTTACAGACCGAAATGCCTATAAGCCGTTTGAAACTGGATTATATATTGTAAAAACGATCCATGATATGTATCCAAACAATTTCCAATTCAGAGCGCCAAATGCAGCAGGAATCTCCTTCTTTGATAACCTTGTCGGTAATGGTTCGATCCGTGCTGATATTGAAGCTGGCAAATCTATTGAAGAAATAAAAGCTGCATGGCAGGCCGATTTAGATGAATTTAACGAGGTTCGTGAGAAGTATTTATTATATTAATAGGTGTGAAGGGCCTTCTTTTTAGGAGGCCTCTTTTTAGTACGATTTATCATCTAAAAATTACTCCTTGAAACTTTCTATTAAAAAATGGACAATAGATACTAGTAGTTGGATTCAACACTTTATTGCAATTTTCGCTATATATCTATTAAGTAAGGGGTAGGGTTATGGAAACAGCAAAAAGAATTGGTGTAGAAAATGAACAAGTACGTACCTCGCGTCAGAAGAAATGGATTTTACTTGGGATCCTTGTTCTTTTATTCATTTCTGTGATGTTAAGCATAGCTGTAATAGAAGTTAAAAAAAGTAAATCTAAGCCGTTAGTGTTAATAAATCCAACAGAAAAAAAATATACTAAAACAAAAACAGTGTCAGGTCGTGTTGTACAAAGTCATGCTGAAACGATTTATTTAAATGTAACAAAAGGAGCTATACAGGAAATTTTTGTAAAAGAAGGGGAAATTGTTACAAAAGGACAAAAGCTCTTTTCTTATGAAGGTTCAACAGTCGCGGCTGAGCAAGGACAAGCAGAAGTAAATAAAAAGCTAGCAGAAACAAGTGTTACTCAGATGAAAGAGCAAATCACGTCATTAGAGCAGGATATACGAGAAGCTGAGTCAACCTCTACAACCTCTACAACTGATACAACTGATACAACTGATACAACTGATACAACTGATACAACCAATACAACTGATGCAGTTGATACAGCTAACATAGCTACTAAAGCTATCACGATCCAGTCAATTCAAGCTGAACTAAATAAAGCAAAAGCTGAGCTCCGTGCAGCAGAACTAAAAGTAGAAAAATATACGTTGCAGGCTGAAAAGCTAAAATCTGAGCTCGAAACATTAACTGTCATCAGCAACACTGCAGGTGTAATATCAAACCTGAACCAAAATGTAGGTCAAGGTTTTCGAGCAAAAGAAAATCAGCAACTAGCAATCATGCAAATAGCTTCAAATGATCCGTTTCAAATTGAAGGAAAGCTAACAGAAGCAGAAAAAGCAAAAATTACATCAGGCCAATCTATTACAGTAACTTCTAAAGTAGTAGCCAATAAGAAATGGAAAGGAAAAATTTCGGAGGTTAGTGATTATCCTACATATAAAACAACTGCAAATAAGGATAAAGATACACAACAAGAACCTATTCCATACTATTCCTTTAAAGCAAGTCTAGATTCACAGAAGGGCCTATATCCTGGCTACTATACCATGCTAGACGTAGTAGTTCAGTCAAAGCAGTTGTTAGCAGTTCCTGAAACGAGCATCATGGGCTTTGGAAAATCGACCTATGTATATGTACAAAAAAAAGGAAAGATTCAGAAACAAAAGGTAGAAACTGGTCAAAAAGGAGGCAAATGGGTTGCTATACTTAAGGGGTTAAAGGAAGAAGACAAATTAGAAGAAAATCCATCCTGGATTGTTCACCTTGGTACATCTCTTTTTGATTAGTATTTCACAGGTGAATTATGGTAGTGATTGGATTCAAAAAGAACAAAATATTGCTGTAGCCCCAAATGGTATTTTCCATTTGGAACAATAGGAAAAGCAAGTAATATGGACATGCCAGTGTAATATTAGCTGGTATGTTTTTTATATATAGAATTATTTATCAAAGTAACTCACAAACACCCATGTGTTGCCACATACAATCTGGACACGTCGAGTGTGTATCGTTGCAAGAGCTAAACTAATAATTTTAATATAAAGATTTTATCGGGACGAGAGGAAATGTGGGAGAAGCTTTCTGTTATTCTTTCACTAACGGATGACTTTCGTGCACCAGTAAGCTGATTTTGTTGTTGTCTAAATGTAGTAATATGTAATGCAAAAAGGATAGATAGAGCATATTATTCTACTCATCTATCCTTTTTATTTCTGGCTTTAAAATGTGTGAATATTAAAAAGAAAAAATGAGGGGCAATCCTTTAAAGTTTTAAACTCCAATTTCCCCTTGAACAACAACCTGTTTCTCCGTCTGCTTTTGCTTCTTATTTACGAGATAGATACTGGCCACAATCAGTACAATTCCTAAAAATAAGAGTTTTGTAAAGGGTTCATTCAAAAATACGGTCCCTATGACAACTGCGAGCATTGGAACTAAGAATGTAAATGTTGCCACAACACTCGCATCCCCTGTTTTCACAAGTATGACGTAGAGAATCCATGATAGCGCAATTCCCAGAATCGTACCAAATGAAAGGCCCCATAAAAACGTATCATTCCAAACAATACTAGTCCACTTTTCAGACGAAAGTCCGGCAATCATTAGAACTAATCCCCCAATTAAACACTGGAAAGCTACCATCCAAAGCGAATCAACCGAGTGAGCATTTTTTTTGGTGTAAACTGTACCTAATGCCCAGGAAAGTGCTGATAATAATCCGAAAATAATCCCTAAAATTGAAACATGGCCGGAAAATCCTTCTGCGCTGACAGAAATGACTCCAAGAAAACCTAGAATAAGTCCCAGTACTTTAGTTATGGTCATCGATTCGCCTAACCATAGCCAAGCAAGAAGACCAACTAAAATAGGTTGAAAATAGACAATTACAGAGAATAAACCAGATGGTACTAATTTAAGCCCCTCGGTTTGCAACCCATAGAACAAAGCAATATTTAAAGTGCCGGTAACGACATATATTTTCCAATTCTTTCGCCATTGAATGCGGGAACGTGTTTTCCAAATGACAGCACCTAGGAGCACGCCGCCCAACAAACACCTCATCCCTGCAAAAAGCAAAGGAGGTGTAAATACCAATGCAAGTTTATAAATTGGCCAGGAAACACTCCAAATGATGATTAAACCTGCCATCATTAAAAACCATTTTAAATTCATAATCTTTTCTCCCTCAGTTTAATTCAACTACATGACTGGCGAATAGACTGTAGACGTATAGAGCCCATCTCCCATATCTTATAAAACCATAACTTTCATAGAATACGCCCCTTCGTAAAATATTTCAATTAAGAAATCTTGGATAAAATTTACCTTGACTGTTAGAATCACATGACTGCAGGATAACCTACCTTAAATTCAACTCACCAGCACCTCATGGGTTGACACATACACACTGGATATGTAGAGTGCTGTTCAGTACTTTTCTTAAAGAAATAAATAACAAATATGGCCGTGTGTGTACAAGAAATCTCCCTGCATAACAGAGAGAATTTTTTATAGAATGAACAATTGGATATTGAATTTATAGCTGATAAAAACGAAAACAAAGCAGTTTTGGACACCTAATTTCCAATCCTAACCATTTTACAAATTACCTTTGGGATTCCATTTTTGGGGAATAGGGATACGCAATACCAATGTTTTTCTCCAGCTTTTCATTCATTTTTTAAATGAAAAAGTCTAAATTCATAAAACTTGAGTATTATCATAATAAGATAAGGAGGCGATCTGGTGAAAACAATAGGAATCTTGGGTGTAGGTCAAGCAGGTGGTAATATAGCTGAGATAGCAACAACCTTGGGCTTTCAAACCGCCTTGATCAACACTAATCAACGTGATGGGGCAGTAAACACGAGGGTGGAAAAGAAGTATTTTGTCCCTGGGTATAATGGTGCTGGTCAAGATAGATCCATAGGATTAAGAGCTGTTAATGAACATTATCGAGAGATGATTGACTTTGTAAAGGGGGCCTTTAAGAACATAAAGCTGTTATTTGTGGCCTTCTCTACTGACGGTGGTACTGGATCAGGTATGAGCCCTCTATTAATTGAGCTGTTATTAGAGCAACTGCCTGGCATCAACATTGGTGCTATTGCTATTTTACCTGAACGAAACGTGTTAGCAGGAAACCGAATCAATGCTTCTGAATGTATTGAAGAGATTTCCAAAATCGAAGCCATCTCTTCTGTATTCCTTGTAGACAATGATCAGATGCGTAAGATTAACCCACAATCCAGCAAACATCAGATCTACCTTTCTTCTAATCTTCAAGTCATGGAGGCAATTAACAGCATACTTAAAATAACTCAAAAGAGTTCTTTTTATGGTAACTTTGATGAGATGGACCTATTGAATATTCTTAACACAAGAGGAGTAACGCTAATATCTTCGGCTACTATCACAGACGCTAAGACAATGTCTGACGCATCTAATGAAATCCACCAATCTTGGGTTCACTCAATATTCTGTCCTGTTGAATCAACAGGCGTAATTCGAGCGGGTATAATCTATGAAGGACCAGAGAATATGTCTAAGCTAATTAATGTACCATCTATCTTTGAAGTGATTGGAGAACCTTTACAATTATTCGAAGGGACATATTTCTCAGAAACCGACCCTACTATAACAACAATTCTAGCGGGCTTATCCTTTCCTGCCCGACGCCTACTATCACTAGAGGAATCCCTTGAAAAGGACAAAGATCGTTTACAAAACCTAGTCACCAAGGAAGTTAGTCAGAGGTATGAGTCTCGAGTATCCTGGGCATCCAACCTAAAAGCTAAAAAACCTGAGAAAAAGGCAGGATCAGTATCATCCAAGTTATCTAAGAACCAGAAATAAGGGACGCTCGTGCTGTGGTATTCACAAAGTGAAGAATAGCAAAAGTAAACACACTGGAAGTTAAGTTTCAGTGTGTTTTTCATTCATGGAAAAATTTCTTTTCTACAACTACCATTTTTTATCATGAATTTAAAAAGGTCTTTTTCAGCTAACGGAGAGGGTTAGTTTCATAATCGTTTTTTCGCTTTATCGATTTTACGGTGTTAATTAGAAGTTATAAGATCACATCTTACTTGAATATATCTAGGTGAAAGACTGAAAATGGAGGGCTTTTTATGGCTTTAGTTTCGATCTATACTGTTGGCAGGCTATATCACCACTATGACCACCCTGCCTCTCGTGAGTGAAGGTGAAGGATGTATCATGGGATGAGGCTTTCAAGAGATACAACTATTATATTCAGCATGGACCCACACCTTATGCGTTTGACTTTAAGCACGCGTTTGATGAAAAAGGGGAGACGTGCATGGTTAAGTAGCAGTGGGGGCTCTTGTTTACACTTAGGAACAGAGAAACATCACTTTTCTTCTTTCTTGACATATCTGTTCTTTTATTAAATTACAGGCTAGCATGTTAGTAATCTTCGTTCCAATTGGTACGAAGGGTTATTTTTTTTTGTAGTTCTTTTTTTACTTGTTGATTAGATTATTCCATAGTCTATTACACGTTCCTTTTATAATGGTATATATAATTGACAATAAGTTGTTTAATTGATAGTGTGTCAATAAAGTAAAGCCTACCATGATAATAGTGAAAATATTCATTTGCATTTTTACGATAAATGTTGACTACTAGACGATTTATTGAATATGTGTCGAAAAAATATTAAATGATAGACGAAGGGTGGATATGATGTCTAACACCAAGAAGATAAAGGTGGATCCTCGAATTAAACGTACAAAGAGAATGTTTAAAGATGCACTCATATCATTGATTCAGGAAACCGACGATAAAAGCAAATTGACAGTTCAAACAATTGCTGATCGAGCTGAATTAAACCGTGCGACTTTCTACTTACATTATCAGGATATTGATGATCTAATGGAGCAAATGACCAAGGAAATTCTTGAAGAGTTGACAAGGACGATGAAATCTACCTCCGAGATGGATAATCAGTCCATTATTAAAGGAAACATAGCACCTAAGAGTCGTCTTGTCTCATTTCTAGAGCATTTTTATCAAAATGCTGGGCTCTACAATGTGATGCTCGAGAACAAGGATTTTCGCATAAGAGTATTTAGTATATTATTAGATATCGTTACTTTTTGGGCTGATGATAGAAACGCGAGGGGTCGGTCATTTCAGGTGCCCAATGAGATCATTGCTTCATCGACACTTGGCATCGTATCATGGTGGTTACAAGAAGGGACACTTTATAGTCCAAGTTACTTAGCAAATCAGATTGTTCTGATGTACAATTAAAACTTCCTTCATAATACAAGGAATTTCTTTTGGCGGACCAAATCAAATTTTATTGCGTTATAATTTATCCAATGTATATAAAGGTGATTAGATGATACATAATTATTTAGGTCAAACTATTAGTTTTGAGATCGTTTATAAAAAGCGTACATCGATGGGCATTACTATAGATGTCTATGGTAATGTGGAAGTCCAAGCACCAAAAGGGACATCCGATGAACATGTTCTTCTATTAATGGAGGAAAAATGGGATTGGGTCCAGCAAAAATCCAATGAAATGAAGGATAGATTTCTTGGGAAAAAGGTGAAGGTCTATGATCATGGTGAGATCTTTCTTTATTTAGGAACCGAATATCCCATTCAGGTTTTACAAGATATAACTATCAAGCAAGACTATGTAGTCTTTGAAGCGGATAAGTTAAATATATATGTGAAACAACTTGAGAATGAAAAAATAATGCAAGCATTAAAACGGTTTTATTATCAGCAATGTAAAGCGTTAGTAGAGAGGAGTATTCGTTCCTATCAAAAACAGTTTAAAATTAAACCACGGTCTATTCGTATTTCAGATAATAACAGCAACTGGGGAACTTGTGATTCAAGGCAGCAGTTAACCTTCAATTGGAAGCTGGCGATGGCACCACAGAGGGTGATCGACTATGTAGTCGTTCACGAAATGTGCCACATGGTCCATCTGAATCACGATCGTTCCTTTTGGCGCCTTGTTGGTAAAATCCTACCCGATTATGAGGAGAGAGAGAACTGGTTAGCTTTATCTAGTTGGAAAATGACAGTATAAAATGGAGCATCAATTTAAAGGAGATTTATGGATGGATAATAATGATATATTAATTCGATTGAGATATGCACTAGAAATAAAGAATAAAGAAATGGCAGAAATATTTAACCTAGGAGGCGTCGAAGTAACGGTCCCTGAGGTGATAAAGATTCTAACAAAATCAGATGATGATGATGATGATGCAGACGATCAACTAAAATGTAATAACAGTATGTTCGATTCATTTTTAAATGGCCTAATTATTTTTAAAAGAGGGAAACAAGAGCCCAAACCAGGACAGTCGGATACACCGGAACTGGCATTAAAGAAAAGTGTCAATGTTAATAATCTCTTGTTGAAGAAAGTAAAAATAGCGCTGTCATTAACGACTGAGGATATGCTGGAGATATTCGAAATAGCAGGAATAAAGGTTACAAAAGGAGAACTTGGTGCTTTATTAAGGAAAGAAGGACATAAAAATTATAAAGAGTGCGGGGATAAATTTGCGAGGAATTTCTTAAAAGGATTAGCATTAAAATATAGGGTATCTTAATGACAATAAATGAAAAACTGAGAAAAAAGAAAAGGAGGATACGATGGCAACAGAAAGAAAAGAAATAGGATGGAAATTTGATAACAGTTATGCCCGTCTGTCTGACTCATTTTTTACCAGAACTGACCCAACCCCCGTCCGCTCACCTAAGTTGATTATTCTTAATAATCCGCTGGCAGCCTCGTTAGGTTTGAATGACCAGGAGCTCGACGGTGAATATGGAGCGAGTGTGTTTGCTGGCAATCAGATCCCTGATGGGGCAATTCCTCTAGCCCAAGCTTATGCTGGGCATCAATTTGGACATTTCACGAAATTAGGAGATGGCCGGGCCATTTTGTTTGGAGAACAAATCACTCCAAAAGGGGAACGATTTGATATTCAACTCAAGGGTCCAGGTAGAACGCCGTACTCCCGCGGAGGTGATGGCCGCGCGGCGCTTGGACCGATGCTGCGCGAATACATCATCAGCGAAGCCATGCATGCACTGGGGATCCCTACCACCCGTAGTTTAGCAGTTGTGACAACTGGAGAGGTTGTTCTCCGCGAAACTGCTCTTCCTGGAGCGATTTTGACCCGTGTGGCTGCCAGTCATCTGCGCGTTGGTACCTTTCAATATGTTGCTAAATGGGGCACGATTGAAGAACTTAGGGCTCTGGCTGATTATACACTCAAGCGTCATTATCCAGACGTTGATAAGGATGAGAATCGCTATCTTGCGCTGCTTCAGGAAGTGATTAAACGTCAGGCAGCACTAGTTGCCAAATGGCAACTAGTAGGCTTTATCCATGGTGTTATGAATACCGATAACATGACGATTAGTGGGGAAACGATCGATTATGGTCCGTGTGCCTTTATGGATACCTATGACCCAGCAACAGTATTCAGTTCTATCGATAGGGAAGGACGCTATGCTTATTGCAATCAGCCTTATATTGCTGGATGGAATCTGGCGCGTTTTGCTGAAACCCTTTTGCCGCTATTGGATGATAATCAGGAACAGGCTGTCAAACTGGCACAGGATGAGATTTCACAATATATGGGGTTGTATCAAAGCAATTGGCTCGCGGGAATGAGAGCCAAACTGGGGTTATTTAACGAAGAGAAGCAAGATGAATTGCTTGTAGAAGATCTTCTTAATATGATGCAGAAGTATCAGGCGGACTATACCAATACCTTCCGTGCCTTAACATTTGAAAAAACAGATGATACAGTCTTAATGGCCGCCACGGAATTTAAGGCGTGGTATGAGCAGTGGCAAACTCGGTTAGGCAGACAAACGGAATCAAAAGCCAGTTCACAGCAGTTGATGCAGAGCAGCAATCCAGCGGTCATTCCTCGTAATCACCGGGTGGAGGCGGCCTTAGATGCTGCCGTGAATCATGAAGACTACAGCGTAATGGAGCGGCTGCTTGATGTACTTTCAAACCCATATGCCCATTCTCCTGAACAGACTGAATACTGTACACTTCCTGAGCAATCAACCTTGCCTTACCGTACCTATTGCGGTACATAAGAACGTATTGAGTATTGATTACAAGATGGACAAGATCGTGCTAACCTAATCATAAGGGTAGCATTATCTTTGTTCATCTTTATTTGCCAAACTATTACTATCAATAAGCATCCTTTTAGGAAAGTAAGATGAATAACATGGATAATAAACTCCAAAAAATCACAACGAACTTGTGGTTCGATACACAAGCGGAGGAAGCTGCAAAGTTTTACACTTCTATTTTTAAAAACTCCAAGATTGGAAGAATCACTCGCTATGGAAAAGAACGGCATGTAATTGAAGGGATATCAGAAGGAACCGTGATGACCGTGGAATTTCAACTAGAAGGACAGAAATTCGTTGCCTTAAATGGTGGTCCACAATTCAAATTTACAGAGGCAATCTCTTTTATCGTCAATTGCGAATCTCAGGAAGAATTGGACTATTTTTGGGAGAAACTATCCGAAGGTGGAGACGAAAAGGCTCAAGTTTGCGGCTGGATGAAAGATAGATTTGGTGTATCGTGGCAAGTCATTCCTGCTGAATTAACCGAGATGATTAATTCACCTGATGCAGAGAAATCAAATCGAGTGATGAAAGCGATCCTTCAAATGAAAAAAATAGATATTCAAACATTAAAGCAAGCGTATGAGGGTTAGAGGAATTTTTTTCCTAAATAATAGGGAGTAGGCATGACTTAATAAACAAATGGGGATGAGTTCGTGTTTACGTTATCTGAAAATGCAAAAACAGAACTACAAAATAGGGTGAAATCTGAAAACTCAAAACAGTTTATTCGGCTGCAAATGCGTAAAAGTTGCTTTATGAAAGTGAGATTGAGATTCGAAGATTCTATTCATCCTAATGATTATCAAATTAAAATGAACAATCTGCATTTCATCATTGACAATGGTGAGTGCCATTATTTTAATGATAAAACATTAGATTTTATCCCCGATACAACGGGGTTTAAACAATTTGAGATTATTTAAGAAGAGTCTGATTTCTATAGGAAATCAGGCTTTTTTTTGAATATTTCCTAAGCTAAATAAAAACAAATAGATAAACCGCCTAAATTATTGACAGAATAATGAACCAGAGTTACTATTAGATTGTCAATGATATTTACGAACGACATTCGATAATGTCGAACGTAAGGAGGATGGTTGTGTCAGATCGTTTAATTCAGTCTGTTGAAAGAGCTGCAGATATCCTTGAATTATTTTTGGTTACTAAACCAGAACTAAGTATTAAGGAGATTAGTGAGCATCTAAATTTATCAAAAAGTACAGCCCACGGTATTATCAAAACCCTTGAACATCGAGGGTATCTTCAACAAAATCAAGAGGATTTGAAATATATGCCTGGGATCAAGCTTTTTGAACTTGGCAATTTTTTCGGAAAACATCTCGATATTGGGAAAATTGCAAGACCTATTATTAGAGAGTTAGTTGATGAACTAAATGAAACTGTTCACTTAGTTTCGTTACAACGTGATGAACTTGTTTACATTGAGAAGGTAGAAGGACATAGTGCCCTTACCATTTATTCTCATATTGGAAAAAGAGCGCCTTTTCATAGTACAGGAGTAGGGAAGGCAATCCTTGCACACATAAATGAAAATGAGGCAAATAGAATCTTATCCTCAATCAATTTAGAATCGTTCACAAAATTCACGATGACAAATATTGAGGAGATCAAAGAACAACTACAATCCATCCGAGAGTTAGGCTATGCGGTCGACGATGAGGAAATTGAGCTAGGGCTGAAATGTATAGCTGCCCCCATTTTTAATCATCAAGGAAATGTAATCGCTTCAATAAGCTGTGCTGCACCTAAAATGAGGCTTGATGAAAATCGGCTTCCTCAGGTAATAGCAGGAATTAAAAGAGCAGCAGCAGAGATTTCAAGTGGTTTAGGCTATAAAGGTAAAAGCACCTTATAGAAAACTAGAGAGAAAATAAATAAAACCATAAATTTTAGGAGGAGAATTATCTTGTCAAAAGTAAAAGTTGCCGTTCTTGGCTCAGGGAACATTGGTACAGATTTAATGATCAAACTTGGTAGGTCGGAAATTTTAGAATTAACTGCTGTAATTGGGATTGACCCGCAATCAGATGGATTACGCCGGGCAAGAGAATTAGGGTATGCAGGGGTTGATACAGGAATCGATGGTTTCCTTGCAGACCCATCGTTAAAAGCTGACATCGTTTTTGATGCAACTTCAGCCAAAGCACATCTTTATAATGCAAAGGTGTTAAAAGAAGCAGGAATAAAAGTAATTGATATGACTCCTGCTGCAGTAGGCCCATATGTATGCGCTGCCGTTAATATTGATGAGCATTTAGATAATGATAATATCAATTTGATTACCTGTGGTGGTCAGGCGACAATTCCAATGGTCCATGCAGTAAACCGAGTTGCTCCAGTAGAATATGCAGAAATCGTCGCTACGATTGCGAGTTTGAGTGCAGGACCTGGAACACGTGCAAATATCGATGAATTTACGGAAACAACTTCAAGGGCCATAGCTGAGGTCGGTGGTGCAAAAAAAGGAAAAGCGATCATGATCTTAAACCCTGCTGAACCGCCAATTATGATGCGTGATACCGTTTATACACTTGTTGAAGAAGGAAAAATGGACGAACCAGCCATTAGGAAATCGATTGAGGAAATGATAAATGTGGTTCAAACTTATGTTCCAGGATATCGACTCCGCACGGAACCTATTTTTGAAGGAAATAAAGTAACTATCTTCCTAGAAGTGGAAGGTGCTGGTGATTACCTTCCTAAATATGCTGGAAACCTAGATATCATGACATCCGCCGGTGTTAAAATTGCTGAAGCATTTGCTAAAAAACTATTAACGAAAGAAACAGTTTGAACTGTAGAAAGGGGTATATAAAAATGACAAATGAACGAGATATTCTTATCACGGAGGTAGCCTTACGTGATGGAAGCCATGCCATCAATCATCAATATACAGTAGATCAAGTACTAAAAATCGCAAAAGCATTAAATGATGCAAATGTTCCTTTTATTGAAGTTTCTCATGGAGATGGTTTAGCAGGATCCTCCTTACAATATGGACTTTCACGTACAAATGAAATGGAATTAATTGAAGCAGCAGTTTCAGTTGCAGATAAATCAAAGATTGCTGTGCTGCTCTTGCCTGGTATCGGTACTTTACATGAATTGAAGGAAGCAGCGAATTTAGGTGCTAAAATGGCACGTATTGCAACACATGTGACGGAAGCCGATGTCGCTCCACAACACATTGCCTATGCTAAAGAATTAGGGATGGAAACTGTAGGATTCTTAATGATGAACCATATGGCACCTGTTAATAAATTAGTAGAACAGGCAAAACTAATGGAAAGCTATGGAGCCGACACGGTATATGTGGTTGACTCTGCAGGTTACTTACTCCCTGACCAAGTTCGCGAACGGATTCGAGCACTTAAACAATCTATCAGTGTTAATGTTGGTTTTCATGGTCATAACAATCTATCACTTGCCATGGCCAATACACTTGCTGCCATTGAAGAAGGAGCAACACGAATCGATGGGAGTGTTCGTTGCCTAGGTGCTGGTGCAGGTAATACACAAACAGAAGTACTTGTCGCAGTTTGTGAGCGAATGGGAATTAAAACTGGGATAGAGTTATATAAAATGATGGACTTAGCCGAAGATATTGTGGCACCTCTTTTACAAGTTCCACAAGAAATCACAAAAGACAGCTTAACATTGGGATATGCCGGTGTTTACTCAAGCTTTGCGCTTCATGCAAAACGTGCTGCTACAAAGTTTGGTGTAGATTCACGAGATATCTTAATAGAATTAGGTAAGCGTAAAGTGGTCGGTGGTCAAGAGGATATGATTGTTGAAGTTGCGGCAGAAATTGCTAAAAACAAATCAAAAATAGTTTTAGCCTAAAATATTCAACCGCTAGTAGATTGATAGAGTTAAAGAAAGATGGGACTATTTTGTGCCCTCTTCCTTTAACTGTCTTATATTGAAGCTTGACTTATATTTTTACTGCTGGTGTAAGCGTTTTAACCTATTAAGAAGAGTGAGGCCGTCTTATTTTCATCTTAGCAGGAATTTACATCCTAGGGATTAGAGGAGAAATTTTATGGAATTAGTTATTATATTATTAGCACTCGGTATGTTAATGTTTATTGCATACCGGGGATTTTCCGTTATTATGTTTGCACCATTATGTGCATTATTTGCCGTATTATTAACAAACCCAGATTGGGTTCTCCCGTTTTTCTCTAATGTGTTTATGGGAAAAATGGTTGAATATATTAAACTTTACTTTCCTATTTTCTTGTTAGGAGCTATTTTTGGTAAAGTTGTTGAAATGTCAGGATTAGCTCGTTCGATTGCTTCTACCCTTATACAGTTAGTTGGACGTAAACGTGCGATGTTAGTTATTGTTTTATTATGTGCCATTCTAACGTATAGCGGCATAAGTTTAGTGGTTGTTGCTTTTGCGGTTTATCCATTTGCAGCTAACTTATTCAGACAGTCTAATATTCCTAAACGTTTAATTCCTGGTACGATCGCTCTTGGATCCTTTACCTTTACAATGGATGCATTACCTGGATCACCTCAGGTGCAAAATGTTATCCCAACAACTTTTTTCAAAACAAACCTTTATGCAGCCCCAACTCTTGGGATTATCGGAGCTATTTTTATCTTCATATTCGGAATGCTGTATTTAAATTCACGCCGCAAAAAAGCAGAAAAAGCAGGAGAGGGTTACGACTGCTTCGGTACAATTAAAGAAAAACAAATCGAAATGGACTTGGACCAAACAGAAAGTATTGGTCGAAAAATCTTGGCATTTGTTCCCGTTGTCCTTGTTGGTGTATTAAATAAAGTGTTAACCACGTTGATTCCAAAATGGTATCCTAACGGATTTGACTTTTCTAAGATTGGCTTAAATTTTCCAAACATTGAAACTTCTCAAGTTGTCGGTATTTGGTCTGTTGAAATTGCCCTTATTTTTGGTATTCTTACAACAATCTTGTACAATCGGAAACCGATTGTGATGAACTTTAAAGATGGCATGAGTGTTGGTATTGCGGGTGCATTATTAGCCATCATGAACTCTGCAACAGAATATGGTTTTGGAGCAGTTATTTCAAACCTTCCTGGTTTCACAATTGCGAGAGATGGGATTGCTAAATTATTTACGAATCCATTATTAAATGGAGCGGTTACAACAAATGTTCTTTCGGCTATCTCTGGATCTGCTTCAGCGGGTATCGCCATTTCCCTTGGAATTATGGCAGATAAATATATTGAACTAGCAACTCAATTCGGTATTCCACTCGAAGTTATGCACCGGGTTATTTCCATGGCATCAGGTGGTATGGATACACTGCCACATAATGGAGCCGTAATTACCTTACTAGCAATTACAGGATTAACGCATAAGCAATCCTATCGCGATATTTTCGCTGTTACCATTATTAAAACCATCGCGGCTTTCTTTATCATTGGCGTATACTTGGTAACAGGTCTTGTTTAAGATTACAATGATGATTGAATATAAATGGTAATCTCCTAGTTGGACGAACCATTTAAAATATTTGACCGGAAAACCTGATTGCAATGGGGCAATCAGGTTTTTGTTACTGGCATTTATTAATAATGATATTAATAGAGGGATAGCTACGAGGAATTTCTTTTACTTAAGTTAATATTTACCTATACTCTAAGATTGCCAAATATTCCAGCAAGTTCAGAATATACTATATAGATTGTTATATATGTATTAACCATTTTACTGGTACTTTTGGGGGAGTAATATGAAAAAATACAGCTTTCTAGGGCCTTTGCTGGCTGTGGCATTCCCTTATTTTGTTTTCGAAGCATTTCATTCAGGTTTATTTAAGAATTGGATGATCACATTGCCAAAAGGGCACTTTTATATTGTTAGCCTTGTGTCGATTCTGGCAAGTATTTTCGCGATTGCGGTAGGGGTTGCTGGTAGAAGAATCCGGAATATTAAAATTAGTTTTCTCTCCTTATCATTTTTATCGATCGGTATAATGTTTTCAATCCATGGACTTTCTACTCCACATTTCATCCTTGGCATCAGCGATTTGCCTGGGATTACGGCCCAATTAAGTATGATATTGGCGACGTTTTGGATATATTTATCATCCATTCCTTCTGACAACCCGATTGTTGAATTTTTTACAAGAGTGCAGTGGTACCTAGTTCCCGTATGGACGGTTGCCTTAAGTGGTGTTTGTCTAATGCTAATGATGAACGATCATATTGTTCATTTTCTTCCGCTAAATTCTAAGCCTTTAAATATCATTTTGACCTGTTTAACCCTATTGTTAAATGGTGTAACAATTTATCGCTATTATCAATCCTACAGGTTTACACGATTTCCATTACAGATTGCGATTGTATACAGTTCAGGCTGGTTATTGGTCTCGCAGCTGATTATGGTCAGAGGGGTGTTATGGAGTTTTAGTTGGTGGATATATCATTTTTTATTACTAGCCGCCATGATTGTCATGATGATTGGATTAGTTAAGCAGTATGCGGTTAAAGGTACATTATCAGAATCAATCCGGTCCTTGTTTACGAACGATCCTATTGAGCGAATAACAAATAGTATCGGCCCAAGTGTCAAAGCTCTGGTAACCGCAACTAACAAGAAAGACGCTTATACAGCTGGACATACCTTCAGGGTAACGATGTATGCGCTAAAACTTGCTGAAGAACTCCATCTGAACCCTGAACAACAACGTGCCATTGTTCAAGGGGGACTCGTTCATGATGTTGGGAAAATCAGTGTCCCAGATCCGGTCCTTAATAAACCAGGAAAACTCTCGCCTGATGAAAGGAGGCTGATCGAAAGGCATCCTATCGATGGGTATGAAATGTGCAGAGGACTTGGGTTTATGAAGGAAGAGTTAGGCATTATCCGTTCACACCATGAAAAATGGGATGGAAGCGGGTATCCGGACAAATTAAAAGGGAAAAACATCCCATACTTCGCTAGAATAATGGCGGTTGTGGACGTATATGATGCTCTGACTTCAGAACGTCCTTACCGTAAGGCATGGGGACATGCTGAAGCCATGAAGTTCATCACAGACAACAAAGGAACCCATTTTGATCCTGAATGTGTCCACGCATGGGAGCAGCTCTGTATCCGAAATCCATCAGTCTATCAATATCCAGCCCATGCTATTAAAGACCAACCGACCATTAGGAAAATATCTTCGATTAATTAATTACAAAAAGCAACACTGAGATAATTGATGGATTCGGACAGGATCAGCCGGAAATTTCTTTGTGCTGTCCGAATGCGCGGCCTATTCGGACAGGGGCAGCTGGTAATCACTTTGTGCTGTCCGAATACGAGGCCTATTCGGACAGGGTAAACAGGAAATTGCCAAGAGCTGTCCGATTGCGTTGTCTATTCGGACAGGGTCAACAAGAAATTGTCAAGAGCTGTCCGAATGCGAGGTCTGTTCGGACAGGGTCAACAAGAAATTGCCAAGAGCTGTCCGAATGCGAGGTCCATTCGGACAGGGTCAACAAGAAAATTGCCAAGAGCTGTCCGAATGCGAGGGCTATTCGGACAGGGTCAACAGGAGATTGTCAATAGCTGTCCGAATGCGTTGTCTATTCGGACTGGATCAGTAAGAAATCGCATAGATCTGTCCGAATCCGAAGCCTATTCGGTCAGGGTCATCAGAAAATCACCTAATATTGTCCGAATACCATAAAACAGCATAAAAGAATGGCTGGGAGAAAACTATTGGCCATTCTTTTAATGGATTATACTGCGGTTTCATCGTTATTTAGTTTGTGATTTGTGCTAATATCCCGCCAGCGATTCCAGTATTGTGTTATTTGTTAGTGGGATTAGTTATGAATATTCTTCCCGTTCTTTCAACTTTCGATGCAAATGATTCAATCGCTCCATTAACTGTTCATATTCCTCGAGTTCGATATGACAGGATTGAATTTTTTTACTAATCGTTTTTGTAATCGCCTGTTTTTCTTCCAATGCTTTCGTTTCTAAATGGATATAGACTCTTCGTTCATCAGCCTTTGAACGTTCTTTTCTTAGCCATTCGTTTGCTTCCATTCTTGTCAGCATTGGAGTCAATGTTCCAGTACCTAAGCTCAATTTTTCCCCTAAGTCTTTAACTGTAACACCATCTTTTTCCCATAATGCTAGTAGAACCAAGTACTGGGGATAGGTTAAGCCGTATGGTTGAAGCGCACTAGTATATAACTTATTGAATTCACTTGCTGTTTCGTACACGGCAAAGCAAAGTTGATTTTTTAATAACGTAAAGTCTTCCAAGATGATCACCTTACTTTAAATAATTATGACAATAATCTTTTTATATCTTTCTCAATTCTGCTTGGTTCAGTTGTAGGTGCATAGCGTTCGATCACCTGACCCTTTTGGTCGACTAGGAATTTTGTGAAATTCCATTTGATATTTTTGGTAAGTGCTCCTGGTTTTTGGTTTTTTAAATAAGTAAATAAAGGATCGGCATTAGTGCCATTTACATCGATTTTTGCAAATATTGGAAAGCTCACCCCATAGTTTATTTGGCAAAACTGAGTGGTTTCTTCAATATTGGCGAATTCTTGATTGTTGAATTGATCACAAGGGAAGCCTAAAATCTCCAGTCCTTGCTTATTGTATTTTTCGTATAATTCCTGAAGTCCTTTAAATTGGGGTGTCAAACCGCATTTACTGGCAGTATTCACAATAAGTAATGGCTTACCCTCGTAATCCAATAATGTTTTCTCCTGTCCATTCGTCATTTTTACGTTAAAGTCATAAATTGTTGTCAATTTAACTTCCCCCTTAGTTTATGGATGTATATGATTAAAAATTAAATCGCCTACGATTTAATCCTACGCGATTTAATTAGTTATGGCAAGTTGGATGAACTGATTTCCCAGTTGGATATATAGAAAAGGAAAAGAGAACGATAAAGGGGAAAAGGAGGTTTTCAAGATGAGTTTCAATTTGTTTAATGGTAAAAATGAAGAAAAGGAATTACTTAAAGACGTTCTTGAGGATGCAATTGAAACAGAAGAGAATTTAATGAGGACATATCTTATTACAGCAGAGCGAATTCACGATGACAGTGAACTTAAGGAACGTCTTGAAAACTTTGCAGAAGGTAATGCGAAACGAACTAAGCAGCTGATTGATGAACTCAATGAAAACAGGGATTAGTAAAAATAGGCTCATCTAGAACAAACTATGATGAGCCTTTATTGGTTGAAACGCATTTTAATCGATAGTGGCAAATAATGCTTTAGGTTAACGAAGCAGCTTTTCTAAAGTGTATCGATTTCCGCTATTAACCAATCATAACCTCCTTCTTAATAAACCAAAATAAGATGGTTCACTTATTCAATTCCAAAGGAGTTGGTTGTGTTGAAATGGCAAAAAATGATACTTTCAATGATTCAGCAGCGCCAAGATAAAAAAGTTGCCTTAGCTGTTGACACTTCCACAAATGAAGCCCCCAGCATTTTAATTAATAACATAGTAAAACTGTTTGAACAGGTGAAACCAGATACCATATTAGTACAAGCTGATTTTAAAATTCGAAGTACGTCTCCTGTTAAAAGTGATACAATAAAATATCATACACATGGGAAATCTTCATATACTTTGGTTCTTGAGTGGGCAAAAGAAGAGAATATTGACACATTGTTTTATATTACAGATGTGACCGGTTTTATTTCTGAAGATATAGATTCAGTAAGTTATGAAATGATCTGGCTGGTACCTGGTGCTATTTTGCCGCGGGTTCCTTTTGGTAAAGCCATTAAGGTTGCATAAAAAGAAATCCCTCACCTAAAAGTGGGGGATGAATTCGTCGAAATGGAGTAATCAATGAAAGAATATTATTATGATAAATTGATGGGAATAAAAACGGGAGGAGACCAAAAGGGATTTCATAAGTCCTTCCATTATCATCGTTATGAACCAACCCCTTATAGTGCCCTCGAAGAATTATTTATTCACTATCAATTGAGCAATAATGATCAAATCGTTGACTATGGGTGTGGTAAAGGGCGATTAAACTTTTTTATCCATTATCATTTTCAGGCAACGGTTATAGGAATTGAAATGAATGAGGATTTTTATCATGAAGCCCTTACTAATCGTAAAAATTATCTAAAGACAACCCAACAGAGCAGTTCTCATATATACTTTCATTGTTCGCTTGCCGAAGCATATCAGGTCAAGCCATTAGATAATCGATTTTACTTTTTTAACCCCTTTTCAATTCAAATTTTTATCAAAATCATTAATAATATCTTGATTTCGGTAGAGAAGAACAGGCGGGATGTTGAAATCATCCTATATTATCCATCCGACGATTATATCTATTATTTAGAAAATGACACCGCTTTTGAATTAAAAAAAGAAATTATTCTCCCATATGTTTATGAACATGACATAAATGAGCGATTTTTAATCTATCAATTAATCGGATAGGTTTGCATTAACTGGGAAATTTCATCGTCCAAACGTGCAGCCTGTTTACTTTCAAGCATTTGTTCCGAAATGAGGATATAGCTGCAGTTGCTTCCTTTTAAGTAGCTATAGATAATCTGAGCGCTATCAATTTCATCTCGGCTGATTTTTGTTAATACTGGATCCTTACTTGTTTTAAAAGTAGTGACTATTTTGGTCTTGATTGTATTTTGAATAGATTCATGCTCCGACCAGCTGTATTTTTCACTGAATAGTATTTTGTTCTTTTTAATCAGAAATAGTTTAAAGGTACAGTCCGTTAAGCGTTCAATGACAGCAATATTGTTATTACTTTCCGTAAATTCAATTACTTTTTCTTTATTAAGAAGTGAGTGGATGGCATCCAATGTATCTTTATATTTTCCTGCTGTTTCGAAATCGAATTTTTCAGAGGTCTCTAACATTTTTTGCTGCAATTCGTGAAGCAGACTCGTATCCACACCTTTCAGCAATGCAATGATTTTGTTCATCCTCTCATTATACAGAGCGAGTGCTACCCCTCCCATACACATCCCAAGACACAAACCTAAGGAAAAGTTTAAACAAGGAGTATTCTTGTTTGAAGGGGAACTGCAATTTATCTTATAAAAGTCTTTTATCCCTTGAAGCGCCTTTTCGATAGTATGTCTACTTCTGTATGGGCCAAAATAAAGACTGTCTGGATTCTCGGGGTGCTGACAAATTTCAAGTCTTCGATAGCCTCCATCCATGTGAATCCTGATGTAGATATAGGATTGAGGGCTCTTCATCATTCGATTAAAATTAGGCTTTATTTCCTTGATTAATTTACATTCGAGCATAAAGGCTTCAAATTCAGTGTCAGTAAGAATATAGTCAAAATCCTTGAGGCTGGATTTAAGTTTCATGATCTTATGGGAATGCGTTTTGGAATTTTGGAAGTAGGACCGCACACGATTCTTAAGATTTTTCGCCTTTCCTACATAAATAATATGTCCGTTGAAGTCCTTCATTAAATACACTCCGGGGGAAGAGGGAAGCTGTTTCACTTTTTCTTTTACATCCATATGAATACCTCCAATCACTATTTATTTTATCACAAATAAAAAAGGTGCCCAGCCTTCATCATCCGCAATCAACGGATGGGAAGACAAGGCACCTTATTTTAAAAGCAATGAAAGATTCTGAACTTAGATAACTGTCTAGCGAAAGCGGCCCAGCGGCTAGTGTACTTCGCCCTTTTCCCTGCGATAAGTTAAAGTGCTCTAGTCCATACGCCGCTAAACGGACGCTTACGCTTTTCTAATTTATTTAATCCCTTTCATGTAACCTTGAATCTTCGGTGATAACATTAATAGGATAATACCTAGTACGATGGAAGCTCCACCGATGACACCAAAGTAGGTCATTTCAGTTTCAGGGGTGTAGAATTTAACTACTTGTGCATTTAATGCTTGTGCAGCAGCACTTGCTAGGAACCATAAGCTCATTGTTTGAGCGGAGAAGGCTGCAGGCGCTAATTTAGTTGTTGCAGACAATCCAACAGGTGATAAGCATAATTCACCAAATACAACAATTAAATAACTAAGAACAAGCCACATTGGACTTACTAGTGAATCTGTACCGCCAAGATAAGCCGGGATAAGAATAACTAGGAATGACAAACCAGCAAATAATAATGATAATGAGAACTTTTGTGGTACCGATGGCTGACGCTTTCCTAATTTAACCCAAATCCAAGCAAATACTGGTGCAAAGATGATAATGAATAATGGGTTTAAAGATTGGAACCAAGCTGGAGAAATCTTAATTCCTAACCAATTTAATTGAGTGCGCTTATCTGCGTAATTTGCAAGGATGGTTGAGCCTTGTTCTTGAATGGCCCAGAACATAACCGCTGCAATAAATAATGGAATATAAGCAATAATTCTTGAACGTTCTACTGCAGTTGTTTTAGGACTGCGATACATGACAACGAAGTAGATCGTTGGGATTAAAATACCAAGGAAAGTGACAATATTAATAAAGCTAGCAAAAGTTAACAGACCTTTTGGAATTAATACTGCACAGATAACAGCAAGAATAATTACTGCTAGTCCAATCATGGTAAAGACCTTTTTCTTTTCTGCAGGAGCCATTGGATTGGCAACCATTGTTCCAGCAAGACCAAGATTTTTTTTCTTTGTCACACTGAACACGACTAATCCTAAAAACATACCTACAGCAGCAATTCCAAAACCTATGTGGAAGTTGCCTACTGAGCCAACGATTAGAGGGGATAAGAATGCCCCAAGGTTAATACTCATGTAGTAAATAGTGAAACCTGCATCACGACGTTCGTCCTTTTCGCTATACAATTCACCTACTGCGGAAGAAACATTTGGTTTAAGCAATCCAGTACCTAGGACAATCAATACCATGGAAACAAAGAACATGGAAACGCTGCCAGGAACAGCCAACGATATATGTCCAAACATAATTAAGATTCCACCGTAAAACACGGCTTTTGAAGAACCGAAGATCCGGTCAGCTAGCCAACCGCCAATGATTCCAGACATATAAACAAGTGATCCGTAAATGGACATGATTGAAAGTGCGAGATTTTGATCAATGCCCAATCCACCTTTAGAAACTTCATAATACATATAGAAAACGAGGATGGCTCTCATGCCATAGTAAGAGAAACGCTCCCAGAATTCCGTGAAGAAAAGAGTGGAAAGACCTTTAGGATGTCCGAAAAAGCCCGTTTGAGGTACACTATCCACAATTTTCTGTCTATTCATATTTGACATATTATTACCTCCCTTTTACTATTCTATAATACTTTCTCATGTTTTGAATTGTCAAAAACATTTTTTGGAGAAATACGTTGCAAATAGTAAAAAACATTGATAATACTGAATTTTAGTTAGATTAAATTAAAAAAGAAAGTTTTTTTAAAATAATAAATAATTTCAGAGTAAATAGACTTTTCGCTCTAATATAATGATAGAAATATAATTTTTGGAAGGGTTTTAGGGTAATTAACTACAAAATCAACGAGAAATATGTTTCCTTCCATCTATCTAGATATCGATAAATTTAAAGGAATTAATGATTCACTTGCCAACTAGTTCGGTGCCTGACACCACAAATGGACATTTGTCCATTTGTGGTGTCAGGCACCGTTTTCTAAATAAATAGGCTATATGGTTATTGACATTGACGTTGCGTAAAGGTGTATCGTTAGGTTTACAAGGGGGTGAACGAATGGAATATACCGTGCATAAGCTTGGGAGTTTAGCAGGTGTTAGCACCAGAACACTTAGGTATTATGATGAGATTGGAATTCTTAAGCCGGCAAGAATAAATTCATCAGGATACCGAATCTACGGTCAAGAAGAAGTGGATCGCTTACAGCAAATCTTATTCTATAGGGAATTAGGAATCAGTTTAGAGAACATAAAAGAAATCGTAACGGCTCCTTCTTTTGATGGTGCAGCTGCACTAAAAGAACATCGTAAAAAACTCCTTGAGAAAAAGGAACAATTAGAATTGTTAATTGCAAATGTGGAAAAGACAATTGCAGTAACTGAAGGGAGAATGAAAATGTCGAATAAAGAAAAGTTCGAGGGATTTAAGAAAAAAATGATAGATGAAAACGAGAAAAAGTATGGGAAAGAAATTCGTGAAAAATACGGTGATGATACTGTAAATAAGTCAAATGCTAAATTACAAAATATGACTCAAGAGCAATATGATGAGGTTACAGCATTAGCTGAAAAAGTTACCAAAACGTTAGCTGAAGCATTCCGAACAGGTGATCCAGCTGGAGAACTGGCACAAAAAGCCGCTGATCTCCATAAACAATGGTTATGTTACTATTGGAATGAATACAATAAGGAAGCCCATGCAGGTCTTGCACAAATGTATGTAGATGATGAACGATTTACTTCCTATTATGATAAAGAACAGCCAGGGACGGCAGAATTTTTAAGGGATGCTATTCATATTTATACTGGTATGAAAAAATAATTTTTTATAAAAGTAATAGAAGATATATAGGGGCAAAAAAAGTATATAAAAAATATAAGAAAAATGACCTGCCAAAACTTACCGATTATTAATAAAATTCCGAAGAATTCCCTGTAAGACTGCAATAGTCTTACAGGTTTTTTTATTATCCTAAATTATCATTTTTTGAACTTTTTTCACGTTGTTGACAAATTTGTCTCGCAACACTAAAGTTATATATGTCATAATAATTTAAAAATTTACTATATTGTTATATTTCTGATAAACCAAAATACATAAAAAACAAAAGTGCAGGTAGGTGTAAATGTGGAAAAGGATCCTATTCTTCGAATAAAAGACTTAAAGGTGTCTTTTCAATCAGGGAAAAAATTCGTTCCAGCTGTTGATGGTATCAGTTTTGATTTAAAGGATGGTGAAATTTTAGGGATTGTCGGTGAATCGGGGAGTGGTAAAAGTGTCACTTCATTAGCAGCCATGGGGCTGATACCGTCTCCGCCTGGAAAAATTGAAAAGGGTGAAATCATTTTTGAAGGAAAAGACCTGAAAAATCTACCTGAAAAAGAGTGGCGAAAAATCCGCGGAAATCAGATATCAATGATTTTTCAAGAGCCAATGACATCATTAAATCCGCTGTTTACGATTGGCAATCAATTAATAGAGGCAATTCGATTACATACCGACCTTTCAAAGAAAGAAGCAATGGAACGCAGTATTGAATTATTAAAACTGGTTGGAATTCCTAGGGCAGAAGGAATCTTAAAAGAGCATCCCCACCAACTTTCAGGGGGGATGAGGCAGCGGGTTATGATTGCAATGGCAATGGCTTGCAATCCTCGGGTGCTGATTGCGGACGAGCCCACGACTGCGCTAGACGTAACGATTCAAGCACAGATCCTCGCTTTGATGAAGGATTTAAATAAGAAGACAAATACAACAGTTATTCTTATTACCCATGATTTAGGTGTTGTAGCAGAAATTTGTGAACGTGTCATTGTCATGTATGCGGGACAAATTGTTGAGCAAGGTGATGTTAGAACAATTCTCAAAAATCCTCAGCATCCGTATACAAAGGGCTTGTTAAAATCCGTCCCTGATTTAAGAGGGAAAAAGGAACGGCTGTATAGTATTCCAGGCTCAGTCCCTACTCCAGGCACGATCAATAAGGGATGTCGGTTCGCTGCAAGATGTGCAGAGGCATTCGCTCAATGTCAGGTAGACACACCAGATTTATTTAAAACGGAAAAAGACGGACATGAAGTGCGCTGTTTCCTACATACATTGAAGAAGGAGTGTGACAACCATGTCAGAATTACTTCTTGAAGTAAATGGGTTAAAAAAGTACTTTCCGATAACTGGCGGCCTATTCGGAAGGAAACAAGGCGAAGTCAAAGCGGTTGATGATGTTTCTTTTTACGTTAGAAAAGGAGAGACATTAGGGATTGTTGGTGAAAGCGGTTGCGGTAAATCGACCACTGGACGGCTGCTTATGCGTTTGATTGAAGCTAGCGACGGAAAGATTGTCTTTGAAGATAAAGAGATTACCAGCATGTCAAAATCGGAATTAAGAAAAACGCGCCGAGATATTCAGATGGTATTCCAGGATCCTTATGCATCGCTTAATCCGAGACATTCGATCGAACAGATTCTTGAAGAGCCGCTAATTGTTCATGGAATTGGCACGAAAGAGGAACGCAAAAAGCAAGTGAGAGAAATGCTTGAAGTGGTCGGCTTAAGCAGCTACCATGCTAAAAGATATCCACACCAATTTAGCGGCGGTCAGCGTCAGCGGATTGGGATTGCAAAGGCGTTAATGACGAAGCCCAAATTAATTATTGCGGATGAGCCTGTCTCAGCGCTCGACGTATCCATTCAGGCCCAGGTTCTTAACCTGATGAAGGACATTCAAAAGGAATTCCAGCTTACTTACATATTTATTGCTCATGATTTAGGAGTAGTACGACATATTAGTGATCGTGTTGGCGTGATGTATTTAGGAAGATTAATAGAGTTAGCTGAAAGTGAAGATCTATATGAAAATCCGAAGCATCCATATACTAAAGCGCTGCTATCGGCTGTACCAATTCCAGATCCCGATATAAAGAGGGAGACGATTTTAATTGAAGGAGAACTTCCAAGTCCAGCTAATCCTCCTTCAGGATGTGCCTTCCATACACGCTGCTCACAGGTGATGGATATTTGTAAAAATACTAGACCAGCGGAACACAATCTTAACGGTCATTTTGTCGCTTGTCACTTATATAACAAGTGATTTGCCGCATTTATGATAAAAACAAAAAAATAAGGGGGTTAAAATCTTATGAAGAAGAGGTCTTTTAAACTGCTGTTGATCTCTCTATTAGCCATCAGTATGTTATTAGTTGGCTGTAACAGCAAAACGAATGAAGCAGGAGGCAAAAAGGATCCTGCCAGTGGTGGATCGAAAAAGGATACACTAGTTTATGGACGTGGAGGAGATTCTACATCACTAGATCCTATCACTACAACTGAAGGTGAAGCATTCAAAGTAACAGAAAACATCTATGAAACATTGATCCAATATGGTGATCAAGATACCACTATCAACCCGGGTCTAGCTGAATCATGGGAAGTTTCACCAGATGGCTTAACTTACACATTCAAACTTCGTCAAGGAGTTAAGTTCCATGATGGTACAGATTTTAATGCAGAAGCGGTTGTTTTTAACTTTGATCGCTGGATGAATGGTAATTCCGATAGCTTCCCATATTACACCATGTTTGGTGGATATAAAAAGGATGAAGGTCACGTTATCAAAGAAGTAAAAGCCGTTGATGCAAATACCGTTCAATTTGTCTTAAAACGTCCACAAGCTCCATTCTTAAAGAACCTAGCAATGTCTCCGTTTGGAATTGCCAGCCCTACGGCTGTTAAAAAATATGGTGACAAGTTTAGACAAAATCCGGTTGGAACAGGTCCATTTAAATTCGTTGAGTGGAAAGAAAATGATACTATTACGCTTGAAAAGAACCCTGACTATTGGCAAAAGGGTTTGCCTAAGTTAAACAAAGTTATTTTCCGTGTAATACCTGAAAATACTGCACGTCTTAACGCTCTTGCCAATGGTGAGATTGACGTGATGGATGGACTAAATAATTCAGATGAGGCTACTGTTAAAGCAAATGCTAACCTCCAAGTGATTGAACGTCCATCAATGAACGTTGGTTATATTGGTTTAACAACTACACGTAAACCATTTGATAATAAACTTGTTCGTCAAGCAATTAACTACGCAGTTGATAAAAAATCAATCATTGATGCGTTTTATGGTGGGAAAGCCCTTGCTGCTGTCAATCCAATGCCACCTTCCATTGAAGGCTATAATAAGTCAATTGAGCCGTACCCTTATGATTTAGAGAAAGCAAAGGCTTTGTTGAAAGAGGCTGGATACGAAAAAGGATTTGAAATCGATTTATGGGCAATGCCTGTTGCACGCCCATACATGCCAGAAGCACAAAAAGTTGCAGAAGTTATCCAAGAGAGCTTAAGCAAAATCAATGTCAAAGCCAAAATCCAATCTGTGGACTGGGCTACTTACTTAGATAAAGCTGCAAAAGGTGAATTTGATATGTTCATGCTTGGCTGGACAGGTGACAATGGTGACCCTGATAACTTCTTATACACATTGCTTGATAAAGACAGCATTGGAAGTAATAACTATTCCCAATATAGCAATGACAAATTACATGACGTCTTAATTAAAGCACAAACAGAAATTGATCAAGCGAAGCGTAATGCACTATACGAAGAAGCACAAGTAATCATCCATGATGATGCTCCATGGGTTCCACTTGTTCACTCTACACCGCTGTTAGCAGCAGGGAAAGATGTGGCAAATTACTTACCACACCCAACTGGATCAGAAGCGCTGACAAAAGTTGAATTTAAATAATAATGGCAGAAAGGGGAGGAAGCTTTGCCTCCCCTTTTGTTAACGAAACGCAGTCTCTTTTTGGTAAAAAAATTGTCAAGTTGTAGCGCCTAGCCAGGCGTTTATGCTTAACAGTGAGGTGAATATAAATTGTTAACTTATACAGTCCGCCGTGTATTTTCATTAATACCTGTATTAATTGGGATGACGCTCGTTGTTTTTGCTATTATCCATGCGATTCCTGGAAATCCCGCGCAGGTGATTCTTGGGCAGAGAGCAACGGCAGAATCCATTGCCACGTTAACGAAGGAATTAGGATTGGACAGGCCTTGGTACATACAATACGTAGATTATATTAATGCCCTGATTCATGGGGATTTAGGTGTTTCACTCCGGACAAGGGGCCCAATTAATGAAGAAATATGGCCTTACTTAGCAGCAACAGCGGAACTAACTATCGTAGCAATGCTTATTGCCATCATTGTTGGGGTTAATGCAGGTATAGTTAGTGCCTGGTTCTCGAAATCGTGGTTTGATTATGTTGCGATGGTCCTTGCCCTTATTGGTGTATCACTGCCAATTTTTTGGCTTGGTTTAATGGAGCAATGGGTATTCTCCATTGAATTAGGCTGGCTTCCGACAACCGGAAGAGAGAATGTACGAGACCCCGTTGCAGCGATTACTCATTTTTATTTAATCGATACCCTATTACAAGGAAGACCTGATCAGTTTATTACAGTCCTAAAACATTTGGTGTTACCGAGCATTGCGCTTGCTACCATTCCAATGGCGATTATTGCTAGAATGACTCGGGCAACGATGCTCGAGGTGATGAAATCGGATTATGTCCGTACAGCTAGAGCAAAAGGACTGAGCATGTTCTGGGTAGTGTATAAACATTCCTTAAAAAATGCTGTTATCCCAGTTCTAACTATTATCGGCTTGCAGACGGGTCTTTTACTGGGAGGAGCCATTTTAACTGAAACCATTTTTGGCTGGCCAGGAATCGGGAGATATCTATATGATGCCATCGGTTACCGTGATTATCCAGTTATTCAGTCAGGGATATTAATTATTGCGGCAATTTTTGTTCTTATTAATTTAATCGTAGACTTATTATATGTTTTTGTTGATCCGCGGATTAAATATACGAAATAGAGGAGGGAACTTAACGTGGCAGAACTTGCAAAAAATCCGGCAAATATAAAAGCGGTAATTGCTGAAGAAAAGCTGACACCTCCATGGAAGGAAGCCTGGCAATCTTTCTATAAAAATCGATTAGCACTGGCAGGCTTAGGAATCGTAGTCTTTTTTATTATTATTGCTGTGATTGCCCCAGTTATTGCACCATATAGCTATAAAGATCAAGTCTTAACCGATCGAATGCTCCCGCCTTCAAGTGAACATTGGTTTGGGACAGATGACTTTGGACGCGATATTTTTTCTCGGATTGTTTACGGGGCAAGAATATCATTGTGGGTAGGCTTTTTCTCAGTCTTAGGTTCAGTTGTGGCAGGGACATTCCTTGGCATTGTAGCTGGATACTATGGACGCTGGGTAGATGCTGTTATCTCTCGTATTTTTGATATTATGCTAGCCTTCCCTAGTATTCTCTTGGCGATTGCAGTTGTTTCAATTTTGGGACCATCATTGCAAAATGCGCTAATTGCGATTGCGGTGATTAACATCCCGAATTTTGGACGACTTGTTCGCTCCAAGGTATTAAGTGTAAAACAAGAAGAATATATTATGGCGGCCCGTGCGGTCGGGATGAAAGATACGAGAATACTCCTTCGCCACATCCTACCGAATAGCATTTCACCAGTAATCGTCCAAGCCACATTAGCGATTGCTACGGCAATTATTGAGGCTGCAGCCCTTGGTTTTCTTGGAATGGGGGCACAAGCACCAACACCTGAGTGGGGGAAAATGCTGGCTGACTCTAAAAACTATATAACACAGGCACCATGGACATTATTCTTCCCTGGAGTAGCAATTATGCTGACCGTCCTTGGATTTAACTTAATGGGCGATGGACTAAGGGATATCCTTGACCCGAAAATGAAACAATAAACGTAGAGACTCCTGTGTGGGTCTCTTTCTTTTGGTGTCAGGCACCAATAAATTTCCCTAAAAATTTTCTAAAATCTAAAAATAGCATTATAATTATGCTTAATCATTTGAATAATCCAATTGGAGGTCTGGGGTATTTTGACAAATAGAGATAAGAGTATTGTTTTTATTGGGTTTATGGGTGCAGGAAAGACTACTGTTGGTAAGAAGGTTGCTGAAAAACTCAATCGTGAATTTATTGATATTGATGATAGAATCGAAAAAGAGTATAACATGCCCGTGTCGCAAATTTTTACTGAATTTGGTGAGAAAGAATTTAGAGATAGAGAAAAAAGTTTAATTGCAAGTCTAGCAGTACAGAAGCAAAAGATTATTTCTCTTGGTGGCGGAGCATTCCTTCAAAATGAGATTAGAGAGAGCTGTTTAGCATCTTGTATTGTTATTTTCCTTGAACTCTCATTGGAAGCTTGGAAGGATCGATTAGGGTTGATTATTGACAGCCGCCCCGTATTACAAGGCAAATCAATGGAAGAAATGGAAGAACTGTTTTATAAAAGACAAGCTATATATAGAAACCATCATTTAAAGATTTCCACGGATCACAAAAATGCGGAGGAAATTGCGGACCTAATTGTAAAAGAATTAATGACTTATGGGGAATAAACCAATACTTTAGTTTGTTGATTGGAGCGAAGCTTCTTTCGCTCTAATCAACAGGCAAGTTTAACAGATCCAAGTATTAAAAAGGAGTGGGGAAAATGCCTAAAACTGTTACTGTTAGAGGCCTTACCATTGGGGAAGGAATCCCAAAAATCTGTGTCCCTTTGGTTGGAGAATCGATAGCACAATTAAAGGAGGAAGCTGAATTTCTTAAAAATATCGACTTAGATGTCGTCGAGTGGCGTGTCGACTTTTTTGACCAAGTAGAAGATATTGAGCAAGTAAAAATTGCTCTTGTTGAGATTCGCTCGATCCTGCCGAACACACCACTTATTTTTACCTTTCGTAGTCATAAAGAAGGCGGTAATAAGGAAATTTCTACTGCTTTCTATTTTGAATTAAACAAGACGATCTCAGAAACCGGCTTAATAGATATCGTTGATATTGAACTATTCAATGATGAAAAAGAAATAAAAGAATTAATTGAGGATGCTCATGCCAAAAAAGTCTTTGTTATTATTTCTAACCATGACTTTCATAAGACGCCGGCTAAAGAAGTAATAATCTCCCGGTTAAGGAAAGCGCAAGAATTAGGGGGCGATGTACCGAAAATTGCTGTGATGCCAACTAGCACTGCCGATGTGCTCACCCTCTTAGATGCAACAAATACAATGAATGAACTGTATGCTGACCGACCTTTCATTACCATGTCTATGGCAGGTAAAGGAGTCATTAGTCGTTTGGCAGGTGAGGTATTTGGGTCAGCTCTTACTTTTGGAGCAGCAAAAAAGGCCTCTGCACCCGGACAGGTGGCAGTTAAGGAATTAAGAAACGTATTAAATCTGTTACATGCGGGTTTATAAACATTTGAAAGGCACTCAACCGAGTGCTTTTTCTTTTTTTGATGGCTATGTTAAAACTTATTGTTGATTTTGGCACCCTGTTGATCTACGTTCCAGGCGCGAGACTCCTGCGGGAGTACGGGGCAGGGGAGACCCCGCAGGAGCGCAGTGACGAGGAGGCTCCCCGGACCGCCCGCGGAAAGCGAAGCTTCTTTCGCTCCAATCAACAGGCAAGTTTAACAGAGCCTTTTAAATAAATGATGTAATTATAGCAATAGAAGGACAGTGAGCATTACATAATTTACTGTCTTTTTTATATACATATCTATGCATAAAAAATGTATAATCTTACAAAGTTCAATGTAAGCGTTTTCAAAACAAGGAGTGATTATTTTCAATAAAAAACAGAAAATTAAGCTATTTTTTAATTGAATAATTATATAAAGGAATGTATAATAATTCATTATGAAAGCAACTTAGGAGTTGGGTAAATTGAAGGCTGCAATTATCGGTGGTACTGGTTATGGATCAATTGAGTTAGTGAGGTTAATCAATAAGCACCCTTATTTGGAGATTGGTTCAGTTGTTTCAAACTCACAATCAGGGTCTAACTTTAGCGGAATTTATCCACATCTCACTGAAATGGTGGAGCAACCGCTGGAAACATTTGATGTTGATAGATTGTCTGAAAAGAATGAAATTGTATTTTTTGCAACCCCGTCAGGTGTGAGTAGCAAACTTGTGCCACAACTAGTTGATAGGGGAATTAAGTGTATTGATTTATCAGGAGATTTCCGGCTAAGGTCTGCGGTAGAATACGAAACTTGGTATAAACACTCACCTGCTGAAGAGAAATATCTAAATCAAGCAATCTATGGTTTAAGTGAAATATATCCTGACCAAATAAAGACGGCCAATTTGATAGCCAATCCTGGATGTTATCCAACCGCATCCAGTCTGGGAATTTTACCAATCCTTACATCCAAATTAGCCGATGAAAAATCGATTGTCATTGATGCAAAATCTGGAGTTTCTGGTGCTGGCAGAGGTCTTTCCTTAACAGCCCATTACTCTGAAATCAATGAAAATTTTAAAGCTTATAAACTAGGAAAACATCAACATATTCCTGAAATTGAGCAAGTACTTTCAGATGAGAGTGGAAGTCCAGTCACGATTACATTTACTACCCATCTTGTCCCAATGACAAGAGGAATCATGTGCACGATGTATGTGAATCTTAAAGAAGTAATTTCCACAAAAAAAGTAATAGATTTTTATAAACAATTTTATCAAGTATCTCAATTTATAAGAATACGGCCGGAAGGGAATATACCTTCAACAAAAGAGGTCACTGGAAGTAATTATTGTGATATTGGGCTGCATGTTGACGAACGTACAAACCGTCTGACGATTATTTCCGTAATTGATAATTTAGTTAAAGGTGCTGCCGGGCAGGCCATCCAAAATGTGAATTTGATGAATGGCTGGGATGAGCGAACAGGGCTCACTGACATTCCAATGTTTCCATAGATAATTAAAAACTACCTTGTTTTATAAATGAACGAAGAGGAACCAAAGGGGGAAATGAAAATGACACAGGCTACATCTACGAATGAGATCGTTATTATAGAAGAAGGTAGTGTTACCTTGCCGAAGGGTTACAAAGCGGGCGGATTGCATTGTGGTATTAAAAGAAAACGACTTGATCTGGGATATATCGTTTCAGAAGTTCCTGCTACAGCTGCAGGAGTCTATACAACTAACATCTTCCAAGCAGCACCATTATTAGTTACACAAGAAAGTATTGCAAAAGAAAACAAGATTCAAGCAATTATCGTGAATTCTGGCAATGCCAATGCATGCACAGGGGAACAGGGATTACTCGATGCATTCGCCATGCAAAAGAGTTTTGCAAACGAACTGGGATTTGAAGAACATCTTGTTGCGGTTACTTCAACCGGCGTCATCGGAGAACTTTTACCGATGGATAAAGTGCTAACAGGGATAAAACAAATCCTAAATAAAGAAAATCAAGATGAAAATAATTTTAAAAAGGCGATCCTTACAACTGATACCTGTGTCAAACATACAGCAGTGCAAATGACGATCGATGGAAAGACTGTTTCCATTGGCGGAGCATCAAAAGGATCAGGAATGATTCACCCGAACATGGCGACAATGCTAGGATTTGTAACAACAGATGCAAATATTGCACATAGTGATCTGCTTGGAGCACTTCGAGAGGTAACGAATCAAACGTTTAATATGATAACAGTGGATGGCGATACAAGTACAAATGACATGGTTCTCGTTATGGCAAATGGTTTAGCGGAGAATAATCAACTAACAAAAGACCACCCAGAATGGCAAATGTTCAAACAAGGGTTAAAAATCGTTTGTGAATCACTTGCTAAAAAAATTGCAAGAGACGGTGAAGGAGCTACAAAACTAGTAGAAGTTCAAGTTAATGGCGCCTACAGTCAAAATGCAGCAAGTGCAGTCGGCAAAGCAATAATTTCTTCCAACCTAGTTAAAACAGCAATTTATGGAACGGATCCGAACTGGGGGCGAATTGTTACTGCTATCGGTTATAGCGGTGTACCTGTTGAACCTAATGCAATTAAGGTAGCTATTGGACCTTTCACAGTATTTGAGAATGGTCTGCCAAGTAACTTTATAGAAGAAGAAGTAAAGGAATACTTAGAATCGGAAAATGTTCAATTGAGTGTTGAATTAAACCAAGGTGAATATAGCGCTACAGCCTATGGATGCGACTTAACTTATGATTATGTGAAAATCAACGCATCCTACCGCACGTAAGGGAGGACGAGAAATTGAAATATATAGTCATTAAGTGCGGCGGAAGTGTGTTAGATAATCTCCCAAGATCCTTTTATGAAGATATTGTTTCACTTCATGAATCAGGCGAATGGACTCCAATCATCGTTCATGGAGGAGGCCCGCTGATCACATCATTATTAAAAAATCTAAACGTTGAAACCACCTTTGTGAATGGTCTTAGAGTAACCAATCACGAAGTATTAGATATAGTAGAAATGGTATTAAGCGGTTCCGTCAACAAACAAGTTGTCCGTAACATTATCGAAGTTGGGGGAAAGGCTATTGGGGTAAGTGGGGTAGATGGGTGCCTATTACAAGCTGAACCAACCCAAAATGCGGATACATTAGGCTTCGTTGGTGAAGTAATTGGTGTCAACCACGAAGTTATCGAGGGAATCATTTCCCAAGGAAATGTTCCAGTAATTTCTCCAGTCGGGATCGATGCAGGCGGGCAGCGATATAACATTAATGGTGATATAGCCGCATCAGCGATTGCCAAAGCATTGGGTGCGAATCTTTGCTTCATTAGTGATATACCTGGAATCTTAGTTGAAAAAAATGGTGCCAAGACAAAACTTGATAAAGTCTCAAAGGCGACAATCGAGGAACTGATAAAAAATAAGACTATTTATGGGGGAATGATTCCTAAAGTAAAAGCCGCTATTGACGGTCTTGTCCATAAAATACCCGAAGTAAGTATCATTAATGGGTCTGAAAAAAGCAGCTTAATAGATTATACGAATGGTAAATTGACCGGAACTAAAATTGTCTTAGAAGAGGGGATCGCGTAATGTCAATCAATAATTCCATCTCACTAACCTCGCCAGTGATGGCAACATACAGCCGCTTTCCTGTCACAGTTGTTAAAGGGAAGGGTAGCTACGTGTGGGATGAACAGGGAACACAATATCTAGATTTCACTTCCGGTATAGCGACCTGTAACCTAGGGCATGTTCCGGATGTCGTAAAAGAAAAACTAGAAGAGCAATTACAGAATCTGTGGCACTGTTCAAACCTTTATAATATACCAAATCAACAGCAGTTAGCGGCACTTCTTACAGCTAATAGCTGTGGAGATCAAGTATTCTTTTGTAATAGCGGAGCGGAAGCCAATGAGGCAGCGATTAAGTTAGCCAGAAGATATGCTAACAAAGTAAAGGGCAAAGAAGCACCTGAAATTGTCACCTTTCAACAATCCTTTCATGGAAGAACATTAGCAACCCTATCAGCTACAGGACAAGAAAAAATCCAGCAAGGATTTTTTCCATTAGTTTCCGGGTTTAGTTATCTGCCCTTTAATGATGAAGAAGCTCTTGAACTGCTCTATACTATTGAGCCTGCCGCAGTCCTCCTTGAACTCGTTCAAGGCGAAGGTGGCGTCATTCCGGCAAATCAAGACTGGGTAAAAAAGGTAGCAAAAATTTGTAATGAAAGAGACATTCTCCTGATGGTTGACGAAATCCAAACAGGGATTGGCAGGACAGGAACCCTTTTTGCATATGAACAGTTCGCGATTGAGCCCGATGTCATTAGCATTGCCAAAGGTCTTGGTTCAGGTTTTCCGATTGGTGCGATTATCGCAAAAGAAGAAGCAGCCAAAGGTTTTGACCCAGGCAGCCACGGCAGTACTTTTGGAGGAAACCCATTAGCTACAGCGGCTGGAGTCGCAACCGTTACACATATAAATGACACGAACATATTACCACATGCCAATGAAATGGCATTGTACTTAGATAAAAAACTGCAAGTCCTGAAGGAAAAGTATTCATTTATAAAAGATATCCGCGGACTCGGACTCTTAAAAGGAATCGTTGTTGAAACGAATGCATTAGAAATTGTTCAAAAAGCTATCGCCAATAATCTTCTTATCTTAACGGCAGGTCCAAATGTTGTGAGGATTTTACCTCCGTTAACTGTAACAGCTGACGAAATAAATGAATTTATTAAAGCATTGGAAAAAACTTTCCAAAGTATTGAGAAAGGCGAGTGAGTATTTTGCAGAATGGATACCTTACTTTGGAAACGGGCGAAGTCTTTGAAGGCGTCCTAATTGGAGCAGAAAAAGATTCTCTCGGGGAAGTAGTTTTTAATACTAGCATGACCGGGTATCAAGAGATTATCACTGATCCATCGTACGCTGGCCAAATCATTACGTTTTGCTATCCAATTATCGGAAATTATGGGATTAATTCAATCGATAATGAAAGTATCACACCAGCTTTATCAGGGGTCATCATTGGTGATTTATGTGAAACACCCAGCCATTATCAATCCATCAATAAATTTTCTGAAAAACTAAAGCAGGCAGGAGTTCCTGGGATTGCGGGAATAGATACTCGACTTTTAGTAAAGACCATTCGAAGCCGCGGGACAGTAAAGGGCTATTTAAGCAAGACAAAACATAACGAACCTTTAGAAACGGAAATCGGATCATTTTGGGTAGAGAAAGTATCAACAAAAAAAATCCAATCTTTTAGAAACAACGGACCACATGTGGTGCTAATGGATTTTGGATATAAAAAATCGATTCTCAACGCCCTGCTAGATGAGGATTGCGCCGTTACCATTGTTCCATATAATACACCTTTTGAAAAAATCAAAGCCTTGAATCCAGATGGTGTCCTGTTCAGTAACGGCCCTGGGGACCCGATGGAATTGAAAAAATGGTTCCCAGAAATAAAAAAGATCAGCCAAAACTATCCTTCGCTGGGAATTTGTCTGGGGCATCAATTAATCGCATTAGCATATGGAGCGAAAACAACAAAATTAGCGTATGGACATCGCGGCGGCAACCATCCGGTAAAGGAATTATTAACTGGAAAAGTCAAAATCACCGCACAAAACCATGGCTATGTTGTTGTAGATGAGAGCATCGACAACAACGTGTTTGATGTCACTTACCGAAATGTAAATGATCGTTCGATTGAAGGGTTAAAGCATAAAAACTTTCCAATTCAAACCGTACAATTCCATCCGGAAGCTCATCCAGGGCCAAGCGATACAGAATATATCTTAAAAAATTTCGTAAGTCAGATAGCATCAATGGGAGAGACAGTGTATGCCATTAAATAAAACCTTAAAAAAAGTACTAGTGATTGGATCAGGTCCCATTGTCATTGGGCAGGCAGCAGAATTTGACTATGCTGGCACACAGGCATGTATAGCCTTGAAAGAAGAAGGAATTGAAGTTGTTTTAATTAATAATAATCCGGCCACCATCATGACGGATGAAGCCGTTGCCGACAAGGTATATATTGAACCACTTAATGTTGAAACCATAGAAAAAATCATCCAGAAAGAAAAACCGGATGGGATTATTGGCACGCTTGGCGGCCAAACCGGTTTGAATTTAACGGTGGAACTTTTTGAACAAAATATTTTAGAGAAATACAACGTGGAATTATTAGGAACATCTGTCGAATCGATTAAAAATGGTGAGGATAGAGAAAAGTTCCGCAGTTTGATGCTTAAAATTGGAGAACCCATTCCTGAGTCTGCTATTATTCACAGCTTTGAGGAAGGGGTATCCTTCGTTAAAGAAATTGGATTTCCAGTCATTATTCGCCCTGCCTATACGCTTGGAGGGGATGGCGGCGGTTTTGCTTATAATGTAGAAGAATTTGAAACGGTGTTAAAAAAAGGCTTAGCGGCAAGTCCTATTCATCAAGTATTAGTAGAAAGAAGTATTAAAGGCTGGAAAGAAATTGAATATGAGGTTATGAGAGATGCAAATGATACGTGCATCATTGTTTGTAATATGGAAAATATGGACCCAGTTGGTGTTCATACGGGTGATTCAATTGTCGTCGCTCCATCGCAAACCTTAACAGATGTTCAGTATCAAATGCTTCGTGATTCTTCCATTAAAGTAATTAAAGAATTAAAGATTATCGGAGGCTGTAACATCCAGTTTGCACTTCATCCAACATCTAATCAGTATTACATTATCGAAGTAAATCCAAGGGTAAGCCGTTCTTCGGCGCTCGCTTCTAAAGCAACTGGCTATCCAATTGCTCGGATGGCAGCGAAATGTGCGATTGGGTATCATTTGGATGAGATTGTGAATCCAATAACAGGTAATACGTTTGCATCATTTGAGCCGGCGATTGATTATATTGTGGTGAAACTGCCTCGCTTTCCCTTTGACAAATTTCCTGAAGCAGATCGTACCTTAGGAACGCAAATGAAGGCTACTGGAGAAGTAATGGCGATTGATCGGACCTTCGAAGGAGCACTAAACAAAGCCATTCGTTCCATGGAAATGAATGTTTATGGGCTCTGCCTCCAGGGAAATAAATTTGTAGAAGAAAAGACCTTGCTTGAACTTCTTAAACAGGCCAATGACCAACGGTTGTTCATCATTGCGGAATCATTTAGAAGAGGAATCGGCCTTGATAAAGTTCAACAATTAACCGAGATTGATCCATGGTTTTTGCACAAAATTAGTTCAATCGTTACATTAGAAATGGAATTAGCGTCCTATAAATGGAGCGATGTACCGGTTTCCTTGCTTAAAGATGCAAAAAGAAATAATATCGCTGATAAATTTCTAGCGCAAATATATGAAATTCCTGAAAAAGAAGTAAGAGCTAAGTGGAAAGAACTCAATTGGAAACCAGGCTATAAGATGGTTGATACATGTTCAGCAGAATTTGACGCGGTCACACCTTACTATTACTCTACCTGGCACGGGTTTGACGAGGTTGAGGTTAGCAGTAAGAAAAAGATTCTTGTCATTGGCTCAGGTCCGATTCGGATTGGCCAAGGAATTGAATTTGATTACTGCTCTGTCCACGCTGCAAAAGCGATTAAGAAAAAGGGCTACGAGGCTGTCGTTATTAATAATAACCCTGAGACCGTTAGTACCGATTATTCTGTTGCGGATCGTCTCTATTTTGAACCACTCGCTGCAGAAGATGTACTTCATGTCATAGAAAAAGAAAAGGTCGAAGGCGTATTGATCCAGTTTGGCGGACAAACGGCAATTAATATAGCTCATGCATTAGAAGAAGAGGGTGTAAAAATCTTGGGCACGACCGTGGAGAATGTCGATCGACTAGAAGATCGAAAAGAATTCTATCAACTTCTAGAAGATTTAAATATTCCACATATTGAAGGGCAAACCGCGACACACCCCGAGGAACTGAAAAAAGCAGCAGCTGGGTTAGGCTATCCAGTTTTAGTGAGACCATCCTATGTTATTGGCGGTCAATCCATGTTTACGATTTTTTCTGAAACGGAATTGAATCAATATATTACGCAGCTCGAGAAAAATTCACAAGCTACGATGTGGCCTTTATTAGTAGACAAATATTTACCTGGACTTGAATGCGAGATTGATGCCATTTGTGACGGGGAAAATATTGTCGTACCGGGAATTTTTGAACATATTGAAAAAGCAGGAGTTCATTCTGGGGATAGTATCTCAGTGTTCCCACCGGTTTCACTGTCAGAAAAAGTGAAAGAAACATTAATTGATTACGCCGAGAAGATCGCTAACTCGGCACCAGTGATTGGAATCATGAACATTCAATTTGTGATCTATCAAGACCAGGTGAATGTACTTGAAGTCAATCCTCGTTCATCAAGAACTGTGCCTATCATGAGTAAGGTTACGGGCATACCGATGATTGAATGGGCGACTCGAGTGCAGTTAGGAGAAACGCTCACTGACCTATGTTCAACAAAGGGACTAATGGATGAACCCGATTATTTTTCAGTGAAGTCACCGGTATTTTCTTCAAGTAAACTTAAAGGTGTCGACCATGTGCTCGGACCTGAGATGAAATCTACAGGTGAAGCACTTGGTATGGGAATCACCTATCAAGAAGCTCTTGAAAAGTCAATTCCATCTCTAGGTGGTCAATCAGAGGAAAATTATCTTTTTTGTTCCATCGCCGATCGAGATAAGCAAGCATCTCTTCCAATCATGCGAGAATTTGTAAAAAAACAATACAAGATTGCTGCAACAGAAGGGACAGCAGCCTATTTTCAACATTACGGCATTCAGGTTGAAAAAGTAATTAAGGACGATGATGAGGTCATTGAACTTTTCCGAAACCAGTCTATGAAGGCTGTTATTAATATACCGAATCAAGGTCGGAATAAAATTAAATTTGGGTTCCAGATTCGTGAGCATGCTGTTCGCTACAAAGTACCTGTATTTACACACTTAGATACCATTGAAGCGATCCTTGGCCTTGAAAAAGAGGCGCGTTCCGATTTTGGGGTACGATCTGTGAATGAATATTACAAGTTGGAAGAAAGAGGTGCCGTTCATGGGTGAGGCCATCAAATTATTTGAAATTAGTAATAAATCCGTGCAGAAACTAAAAGGAAAAGACTTCCTGCAGCTTTCTGATTTCAGTACAGACCAAATCCTCTATCTTCTAAACGAAGCAATAGAGATGAAGAAACTCCAAAAACAAGGCAAATCTCATCCGTATTTAGCCGGAAAGGTTTTAGGAATGATTTTTGAAAAATCCTCAACCCGTACAAGGGTATCATTTGAAGTAGGGATGCTGCAGCTCGGAGGACATGCGATATTCCTAAGTTCAAAGGATATCCAATTAGGAAGAGGAGAAAGTATTTCAGATACCGCAAAAGTATTGTCCCGCTATGTGGATGGATTAATGATTCGAACTTTTTCACATGATTCAGTAGAGGAATTAGCTGAACAAGCAACAGTACCGGTAATTAATGGCTTAACCGACCTTCAGCACCCAACTCAAGTGTTGGCAGATTTATTAACAATATTAGAACATAAAGGAAAATTGGCTGGATTAAAGCTATGCTATATCGGTGATGGGAATAATAATATGGCGCATTCATTAATGGAGGGCGCTATGAAAGTGGGAATGGATATTAGCATTGCTAGTCCACCAGGATATTTGCCAAATGGTAAAATAACCGAAAATGCCATCAAAGTTGGAAAACAAACTGGATGTTCACTGATGATTACGAATGATCCGCAAGAAGCGGTTAATGGCGCAGATATCATTGTAACAGATGTCTGGACCAGTATGGGGCAGGAAGAAGAAAGCGAAAAGAGATTGAAGGCATTCCAAGGTTTCCAAGTAAATGAAGAACTGTGCAAATTAGCGAAGGAGGATTTTATCTTTTTGCATTGTTTGCCAGCCCATCGAGGCGAAGAAGTAACAGCAGAGGTCATTGATGGTCCACATTCAGTCGTTTTTGATGAAGCTGAGAACCGTCTGCATGCTCAAAAAGCAATTTTAAAACTTTTACTAGAATAATAGTTTCATTTTCTATGAGATTTGTTGTATAATAATTCTATCGGTTGGATAAAAATACACAGATAGTAAGAGGAGAATAATTATCATGACAAAAGAAAAAATCGTTTTAGCCTACTCAGGCGGTTTAGATACATCAGTATCAGTAAAATGGATTCAGGAAAAATATGGCTATGATGTGATTGCTTTGGGTCTAGATGTCGGTGAAGGAAAAGACTTAGAAGCAATTAAAAATAAAGCACTGAATGTAGGAGCTATTAAGGCCTATATGATCGATGCAAAAGAATTATTAGCGAAAGAATATATTCTACCTGCCTTAAAAGCTAATTGCTTATATGAAGGAAAATACCCATTATCTTCAGCTCTTTCTCGCCCGTTAATTTCAAAATTATTAGTGGAGGTAGCTGAAAAAGAGGGTGCTACTGCTGTAGCACATGGCTGCACAGGTAAAGGAAATGACCAGGTCCGTTTTGAAGTTTCCATTCAAGCATTAAACCCAAGCTTAAAGGTCGTTGCCCCTGTTCGTGAATGGGGAATGACACGTGATGAAGAAATCAAATATGCTGAGGAAAACGGAATTCCAATTCCAGTAGATTTAGATAATCCATTTTCAATTGATGCGAACATCTGGGGCCGTGCTTGTGAGGCGGGAGTGCTGGAAGATCCATGGGCGGAGGCACCAGAAGCAGCCTTCGATTGGACGAATCCAATTGAGTTAACTCCTGATACAGCTGAGTATGTTGAAATCGAGTTTGAGCAAGGGGTACCGGTTGCTCTTAACGGTGAAAAACTTCCGCTAGTTCAATTAATTGAAACTCTAAATGCGCTTGGCGGCAAACACGGTGTTGGCCGTATTGATCATATCGAAAATAGATTAGTAGGGATTAAATCTCGTGAAGTCTACGAAAATCCTGCTGCACTCATTTTAATCAATGCCCATAAAGAATTAGAGTTTTTAACCTTAACTCGCGAGGTTACTCAATTTAAGACACAGGTTGAACAGCAAATGGCTAAGATCATTTACGAAGGCCTTTGGTATTCTCCTATCAAACCGGCACTAGATGCATTTATTAATGAAACTCAAAAGAATGTTTCCGGAACAATTCGTGTTAAGCTTCATAAAGGGAACCACACTGTTGTTGGCAGAAAGTCTCCATACAGCCTATACAATGAAGAACTAGCAACCTATTCTAAAGGCGATGCGTTTGATCATAATGCCGCTGTAGGATTTATCAAGATTTGGGGTTTGCCAACAAAGGTTTATTCAGAAGTAAATAAAAAGGAAACTATTTTAAAATAATTCGGATTGCCCTCGAGTCCTTTTCGAGGGCTCTCTTATTAGGGTAAAGGAGGAGCACTAAATGTCGAAGTTATGGGGCGGCCGTTTTACAAAAGAAACCAATAAGCTAGTTGAGGAATTTACAGCCTCAATTTCTTTTGATCAAAAGCTAGCTAAGGAGGATATCGCTGGAAGTCTCGCCCATGTGCAAATGCTAGGTGAGTGCGGCATCATTCCAATGGAGGATGCCCAAAAAATTAAGGATGGCCTTCTCTCCATAAAAAAGTTGGTTGAAAATAATCAGGTTGAATTTTTAGTAGAAGATGAAGATATTCATATGAATATTGAAAAGCTATTAATTGAAAAAATCGGTCCTGTGGGTGGTAAACTTCATACCGGGCGAAGCCGTAATGATCAGGTAGCCACCGACATGCATCTGTATTTAAGAACAAAAACGACGGAGCTTATAAAATTAATAGAAGATGTTCAACAGGCATTAATCGAGCAGGCGAAGGAGAATGTCCAAACCTTAATTCCTGGATATACACATTTGCAGAGGGCCCAACCTGTATCCTTCGCCCATCATTTAATGGCCTATTTTTGGATGTTTGAACGTGATAAGGAGAGATTGATTGATAGTTTGAAGCGCATCAATTGGCTCCCACTTGGTTCAGGGGCATTGGCAGGTACTACTTTTCCAATTAACCGTGAACGCGTCGCTGAATTGTTGGGGTTTGAAACTGTTTATCCAAACAGTATGGATGCTGTCAGTGATCGCGACTTTATTCTTGAATTTTTATCAATAGGGTCCATTATCATGACCCATATTTCCAGATTATCGGAAGAACTTGTGATTTGGTCAAGCCAGGAGTTTCAATTCGTTGAGCTAGACGATTCGTTTTGCACAGGTTCAAGTATTATGCCGCAAAAGAAAAATCCAGATGTACCTGAGCTACTCCGTGGAAAAACAGGTCGGACATATGGTAATTTAATCGGCTTGTTAACCGTTCTTAAAGGCTTACCTCTCGCTTATAACAAGGATCTACAAGAAGACAAAGAAGGTATGTTTGATACCGTTGAAACGCTTGAAGGTTCGTTAATGTTATTAGCGCCAATGATTGAAACCATGACTGTTAATAAAGATGTCATGCGTAAGGCGATTAATAATGATTTTTCAAATGCCACAGATATTGCCGATTACTTGGTGCGAAAAGGTCTTCCCTTCCGTGATGCTCATGAAGTGATCGGAAAAATTGTTTTATATGCCATTCAATCTAACAAATTTTTACTGGATTTGAGCTTTGAAGAATATCAAGGCTTTAGCCCATTATTTGATGAAGATATTTATGAAATATTGGCTCCAGAGCATGTGGTTAGTGTCCGAAACAGTTTCGGGGGAACGGCTCCTGAGCAAGTCGAGAAGCAAATCAAGCTAGCTGAGGGAAAACTAGAGCGATAAAGATGAAATTCTAGAAGCCTGCCATTTGGCAGGCTTTTAGGGTTAGGGAGAAATATCCCTATTGCCTTTGTAATAAAAAGAAATTTCAAATAATATTGACAACTACAAAGGATTCAACTAGAATTCTTTTTATAACTTAGAAATTTAATGAAAAATTTAAATAAAACTCTTATCCAGAGCGGCGGAGGGACTAGGCCCGATGAAGCCCGGCAACCATCAAGTTAATTCTTGAAAAGGTGCTAATTCCTGCAGGTTATTTAACCTGACAGATAAGAGGAGGAAACTAACCCTCTTCTTATGAAGAGGGTTTTTACTATTTGGTCATGTCTAATATAAGTGAAGGGTGGATAAACATGTCTGTAATTAAAGTGGCAATTCTAGGTTTCGGAACAGTCGGGGAAGGTGTTTATAGAACGATGCAATCCCATGCGCAAGAACTTGAGGGAGTATTAGGAAAAAAGGTCGAGGTTGCAGGCGTACTAATCAGAAATAAGCAGAAAAAGAGAAATATTGATGAAGATGTTTTAGTCACTTCAGATTTCAATGAAATTTTAAGACTTCCACAACTGGATGTTATCGTCGAAGCAATCGTCAATAAAGAACCCACCTTTACATTTTTAAAACAAGCCATTCAAAGAGGATGCCACATAATTACAGCTAATAAAGAGATGTTTGCACACCACGGGAAAGAGCTGATCGCGTTAGCAGAGCATCATAATGTTTCGATAGGTTACGAAGCGACAGTTGCGGGTGGTGTACCTGTAATTCAAACCTTAAGGCAGTTATTAAATGTTAACCGTGTTCGTCACGTCCAAGGAATTCTAAACGGGACATCAAATTTCATCTTAACGGAAATGCGTGAGAAAAAGCAGTCCTTTGCTGACGCCTTAAGTTTAGCGCAAGCGAAGGGATTTGCTGAAGCAGATCCAACCAACGATGTAGAGGGATTTGATGCTTTTTATAAAACATTAATACTTAGCAGAATTGCTTTTGGAGAGGAACCAACATGGGAAGATGTCGAACGGGAAGGGATTACATCGATTACAAGTGAATTAATTGAGGCAACTGAAAAACTTGGATTAAGGTTTAAACATGTTGCGAGTATTAGCAGGTTAGGTGGTCAAATTAACGCAGCGGTTAGACCAGCCCTTGTTGGAAAATCTCATCCTTTTTTTTCTATTGAAGGCGTAGAAAATGCAGTAAATGTTCAAACGGATATTGTGGGTAGTATTACTTTACAAGGACCAGGTGCTGGAATGTTTCCAACTGCAAGTGCAGCCATCGAAGATTTAGTCTATGTCTGTCAAAAAAAGCCGACAAATAAGAATTTCACAAAAATGCCAGCAATTCATTTAGGAGATAAAAAAGAGCATGTAGACGAATTATGGTTAATTCAAGGTCTCACAAAGGATTATAAAAACCCTCTGATAACATGGATTGCTCAATCTAGTGATGAGACAGCAATTATCCGGACAACTATGGAAGTAATTAAACAGTTAATTAGTGAACAAAACGTTAGGTGTTGCTTTGAAATTTTGGGGGAGTATGAAATAGAAAGCAATAATAAAGAAGTAACATTAGCTGCCATATAGGTTAAAAGATGTAATAAGCAATTATTTCGTAAAAAAAGAGCAGGGGCTCTTTTTTTTTGTCTTGAATTTCTATTCTCTTAAATGGAGGGAATCAACAAATAGCTAAAAAAAGTCAACAAAGCAACTAATAACTGGGGATAAGTCTAGTCAAAATCAAATGATAATCATATTGTGTAAAAGCTCAACCAAATGGACTAGTTATTTATCAAAGTAAATTGAAGAGGTGCGTCATGTTAAGGAATAGCTTAAATGGACGTTTATTAACGAATCTGAAAAATACATTTACCTATGAGTTTTGGGTATTGCCTGAAAATGTTCATCGCATCGATAAACAATCTCGGGATAAGCCAACTGATGGAAATGGAAAAAATTATATCATTGGACCTGCACAGGGGGTGTCCGATAATGATGCTGGGGTTAGTGTTTCAGTTGGACTAAATGGTATAACGGTTTATGAACATACTAAGGAGAACATCTATGCGGTGTTAGTCTATGAAGCCATCATTAATGATCTCATTCACATTGCTGTTGTCTATGATGAAAGAGAGCCGCTGCTATTCATTAATGGGAAGTTTGTAAAAAAGGGTGATGGAAGCCCTAAAAAGTATGTCTACCCATCTGGGATGATTTGCTGGCAGCCAGGTCTTTTCTTTAATGGTGATATTAACGAAATTAGACTTTGGGATCACTGCCGGACAGAAGAAAATCTTAATGATTTTTTGAATAAAAAGCTTACTGGAAACGAGAAAGGGCTATATGGTGTTTGGCCAACTCCGACTGTAAATGAACTAGAACCACAGAGGGAAGATCCAAAAATCAAAAAGTCCCAAAATAACAAGGACATAAGCTCTAAAGAGAAACATATTAAAGAAATCCAAGTAAATCAGATCCAAGAAATTGAAGTCAGTATTATTATTCCTTCCCTAAATAAATATCCACTAAATCTCCTGACTCTCTTCTCACTGGAATACCAAACCTTCAATCCTTCAAAAATGGAAGTTATCTTTATAGATGATGCTTCAACAGACCAAACGGAAGAAAAGATAAAGGGCTATAAGCCTCCGTATCATTTTAAATATATACGTAATAAAAAGAACCTAGGAAGAGCGAAGGTTCGAAATTTAGGCATTCGTTCAGCAAGAGGGAGCGTTCTTATTTTTCTTGATGCAGAAATGATAACAGAACCTGATTTTGTTGAAAAACATCATAAGTTCCACCAATCAAAAAATAAGCATATTTTGTCAGGGGCAATGCATTCAAAAGTCATATATTCATGTATCTTTCCTGAATTTACTCCAGAGAAAATAAACACAATCGCAACTTTAACAAAAAATAATAAGTTGCTTTATTCCAGGTTCAAAAACTTTAAATATCCATCTAAACAACCATACCCGTTGTTGGAAAAAAGCGATATTGCAAGAAAGGCTTTCAAGGATATAGGAGTTGTAACATACCCATGGTTCCAATCGATAACCGACAATTTTGCTGCTGACTTAGAAGGATTTTCCTTTCCATGGATGGCATTTCTTACAGGAAATGTTTCCATTCGAAAAGAGTTTATTACTCAGGCAGGATTGTTCGATGAAGACTTTGTCCAGTACGGTTACGAAGATTGGGAAATAGGATATCGTTTATTTAAAATGGGTGCCAAATATATTGCTAGAAATGATTTGATAACGTATCATCAAGAACACCCTATAGGCGAAAGCAAATGGAAAGAGGCAATTAACAACCTTGGACTGTTTATTTTAAAGCATCATGACATCGATGTTCTTATTCTTGGATTAGAGATTTCAGGTCTTGTAGATTTATTAACGATGAGTAAGCTATTAAGCGAATATAAATTACTCATTCAATCTTATCCAGAGCAATTTCAAAAATTCCAAGAAAAATTCATACACATTCTTGAAACAATTGTCCTTTTACTTCAAATCGACATCCGTCACATAAATATCTTAGGAGCTGCAGGCTTTGGCTCTTACGACATAAAAGAGCTTCAAGAAGAAATTAATTCTATCAAAACTCTTAAAAAGTTTACTAATTTAACCTCCCTTTTAGAAAAGGTCATGAACTCATAAAATAATTCTCCAAGCTAAAGGAGTGAGAATGTGGTTTCCATTATTACTTGTACAATAAGAGAAGAGAATATCAATAATGTTTTTAAAAATTATAAACAGCAATCCTGGAAGAATAAAGAGCTTATCATTATCCTAAATAAGGACTCTATGAATATGGATAAATGGATTACTAAGGCAAGGAAATATCGTAATGTCCAGATTTATCAATTACACGAAAAAGCAACATTAGGTGACTGCTTAAATTTTGGGATTATGAAATCAAATTATGATATTATTGCAAAATTTGATGACGATGACTATTATGGGCCTGACTACATTAAAAGTTCGATGGATGCTTTTAAAAATAAAGATATTTCTATTATTGGAAAAAACTCTTTATATATCTATTTTAAAAATAAAAAAGCGCTGATCCATGTGCCAGGTAATGAGAATTCAATCACAGAAACTGTTGCTGGAGCGACATTGATGTTTAGAAAAGATGTCTGTCAAAAAGTTCAATTTGAAAAAGTAAATCGAGCTGAGGATTACTTTTTCATTGAACAATGTAAGGAGAAGGGGTTCAAGGTCTATTCAACTGACCGTTTTCATTTCGCAGTTATCAGAAATGATGCCGATAAACATACGTGGAAGATTTCCGATAAGGATCTAATGGAATGGGGGGAAATAATCGCCTTTACAGATGATTTCCAAATATTAGTGTCAAAAAATGTCGAGATTTGAGGATCTTGTAGGGTCAATTTAAAAGGCTATGTTAAAGCTTATTGTTGATTTTGGCACCCTGTTGATCTACGTTCCGGCGCGAAGACTCCTGCGGGAGGACGGGGCAGGGGAGACCCCGCAGGAGCGCAGCGACCAGGAGGCTCCCCTGACCGCCCGCGGAAAGCGAAGCGCCTGGAGCGGAAATCAACAGGCAAGTTTAACAGAGCCATTTAAAAAAAAGAAGCAGGATGTCCTGCTTCTTTTTTTGATTCATTTTCGTAAAGATTTATTTATTTCTTTTTGTTTGTACACGCTGATTCGCTGCGTTAGCACGTGCCTGTGCCTCAAGGTCTGCATGGTCTGCAAATTCTGCAGAATATTCTACATCATTTCCATCCGTTTTTAGGTTCTTAGGTGTTTGTGGAAGTGAACTTTTATTGCTATTACCAGTTCCGTTATGCATACGGCCCATTACTAAAAAACCCCTTTCATTGTCAATAACAAGGAGCCTAATTGCTCCCTTTACTATCATTTACAATTTGAAAGGGAACCATGAATGGAAAATCCTTCAGCAGCACGCTCTAGCTTGCAGCAATGGGAAGCCTATAGTCTGGTTTTCTTGTCGTGATATCCGCCTGCACGGTCCGCCATTTTAAATTCTCTTTGATAAGAAACCTCCTGCATACTCGTTAATGAGTATTTGCCTCGATCCTTATCCTTTTTCTTTTTTTCCGCCATTTTGCTCATTCCTTTCAACATTCTTTAGTTAATCGTCATCAAGCTATGTGGTAAAAAATAGAAGCACTATATGTACTTATTTCCATTTTTACCTTTTAAGAAAGGAATGATACGGTTTTTATGAAAATATATTTTTTAATGCCAAATTTAGATCGGCATACTGAAATTGATAGCCATTTTCCAAAAGCTTTTTCGGTAATACCATTTGACCATCAACAACCAAGGTACTCATTTCACCCAAAAGGAGTCGAAGGGCAAAACGTGGAACAGGCAGCCAATGGGGACGGTGCAATACGATTGAAAGTGTTTCTCCAAATTCAGACATTGTTACTGGGTTTGGAGCCGTAAAATTAATCGGGCCATTGATTTGGTCCTTTTCGATAATAAAGGATATCCCTTTTACGACATCCTCAATGTGAATCCATGACATCCATTGTCGACCATCCCCAATTGGGCCGCCAATAAATGATTTATAAGGAAAGGCTATTTTAGGCAGGGCCCCTTCGTGTGGATCCAGGATGATTCCAAACCTGCAAAAAACGGTGCGTATTCCTAAATGGGGGGCTTTACTCGCCTCGTCTTCCCATTGCTGCACTGTTTTGGATAAAAAATCATTCCCAAATCCATGGTTTTCTTTTTCTGTAAAGACTTTTTCCAAGGATGTTCCATAAATGCCGATAGCACTCGCATTAATCAGTGCTTTTGGTTTGGTTTTTAATTTTGAGATGATGTTTATTAGTGCGTTAACCGATTCTAACCGACTAGTAACGATTTTTTCTTTTCTTTGTTCAGTCCAACGACCGCCATTAATTGATTCGCCAGCAAGGTTAATAAAAATATCGGTACCCTCAAGTTCATGCCAAGTGCTTGTATGTTCAGTTAACCATTGGACATATTGAATCCGATCGGTCGTATTTTTGTCTTTTAATCCTCTAGTTAATATGATTACCTCATGATTGTTTTTCACCAATTGAGACATTAGGGCTTTTCCCACAAAGCCTGTTCCACCTGCAATGGTTATTTTCAATTTTTCCGCCCCCTTATTACGTTTTATCTTACAATATTTTATAGGGAATATGGTAAAGTATTGTTGAGGTGAATAACATGGCCATAATTACAAAGATCACCACTCAACAGAAAAATCAAGATCGCTTTAATATTTTTATGGATTACGGCAAGGGGAAGGGTGAGGAATTTGCCTTCAGTGTCGACAGTGATGTTCTGATCAAATTTAACTTAAAAAAAGGAATGGAACTTGACGATTTTTCCTTTATGGAAATTCAGTATCAAGACGACATTCGTAAAGCTTACAACAAAGCCATCCATTATTTATCCAGAAGGATGAGGTCGGAAAAAGAAATAAAGGAATACCTTACTACAAAGGAAATAGATGAACCTGTCATCAATGAAATTATCCATAAACTATCCGCTCAGAAATACATAAATGACGAGGAATATGCTTTCGCTTATGCCCGGACACAAGCCAATACCACTGATAAAGGTCCAACTATAATTAAAATGGAACTAAAGGAAAAAGGAATTAATGAAGGCACAATCATGCTTGCATTAGACGAATATTCCTTAGAACATCAGATTGAAAAAGCAACCAAAATAAGTGAAAAGTTTTACGAAAAGAACGCAAAGGATTCACTAAAAATTCAAAAACAGAAGCTCGAGAATTTGCTGCTTAGAAAGGGTTACCCTTATGATGTCATTCATATTGCTGTTAATGAAATTTCAGTAAATAATGAGTCTGATGAGGATATGGAGGCAATTCGATTTCAAGGAGAAAAGGCTGCCCGAAAATATAGTAAATTCAGTGGCTTTGAATTTCAACAAAAGATGAAGCAGGCCTTATATCGAAAAGGCTTCCCAATGGAACTGATTGAATCATACTTAGCAGAATTGGAAAAATCATGACCCAGATGTCATGATTTTTTACTTTCAATAATAATAGAGTCTTCATCGATCTGTTCCATAATCATTTCAGCAACTTCTCTTGGCGTCCGGAAACGTGAAGGGTCTTGGACGTGGTCGCTATGATCCCAAAATGGGGTGTCCATTCCTCCCATATAAACAGCAGTTATTTTAATGTTTTGATCCTCATATTCCTTTTGCAGGCTTTCGGTAAAACCTCTTACCGCGAATTTACTAGCAACATAGACAGCTTCATTCACTTTTCCGCGTAAACCTGCTGTCGAAATAATATTTATAATTCTCCCATCAGGATTTTTAAGTACATGTGGTAATACTGCTTTTGTCAACAATAGAGTGCCAAGTACATTTGTATTAATCATTTCCGCCATGTGTTGTTCATCTATGTCAACAAAGGGACCGAAATGTCCAACACCTGCATTATTGACTAACCCGCAGATAGAATAGGTGTGGCTGATTTCTTCTATTTTTTTCGATACATCATCCGCGTTTTGAATATCAAAGGGAAGGATATCTGCTTTTCCCCCATGTGCGATAATTTCATCTCTAGCTGTTGTTAACTTTGTAATCGTTCTCCCAGTAAGCAAAAGGTGAAAACCTTGCTGGGAAAAAAGGTGTGCTAATTCTTTTCCTAAACCCGAACCAGCCCCAGTAATGATCATTGTTTTCATATATAATCTCCTTCATTCAATTCATTCTTTATTAATTATATAAAAATTACTATACTAAAATAAAGGGATAAGGGGAGTGGATGATCAATGCAACAGGATAAACGCTATAGTGTAATGACCGAGCATGAATTACGAAAGGAAATTGGCATTCTTCAAGAACAGGCTAGAAAAGCAGAACAAATGGGGATGGTGAATGAGTTTGCCGTGCTTGAAAGAAAGGTTCAATTGGCAAAAGCATACCTGATTGACCCGGATGCCTTCAAAACTGGTGAACTGTATGAAATAGAAGGGAACCCAGGACAATATTTTAAAATTGACTATCTAAATGGTGTGTTTGCCTGGGGTTATCGACTTAACGGGGATGGTCATGAAGAGGCCTTGCCTATCTCTCTTTTAAAAAAGCTAAAATAATGGGACAAACCAGAGAGTGCCCCTCTGGTTTGTCTTATTTTTAAAGAAAAGGCTATTTATAAACTTGGGGCGACTCATCGTCGCGCTCCCCGGATGCGCGCATTCGCTCTTGTGGATGGGTATTAATCGTGCCGTCTGCTCTTTTTGATGCATATTCTGCCTTAGCCCGAGGCTCTCCCTCAAACTTATTGTTATTCTGATTTGGGAAATTCGTTGCTTTATTTCTCATGATATACCTCCAAAAGGGAATGAGAGCACGTGAAAAGCAATGCAATCTCATTGCTTACCACGTAACGTTAGTATCTGCGTTATTAATTTAGGTTATGTTAAAAGAAATTGGCAATGAGGTGTTTATATGAATAGTTACCATGAAGAATTAGCAAAACTGCTGCTAAGTAAAAATGACAAGCTTAGCTATAACCAAGCTCGAACATGGGTGGAACTGCTATGGGAAGATTTTGAAACCACCTATGCAAAAGCAGGCTGGGAATATAAGGGCAGTGAAATGACTGAGAGAATAGTCAAACAATGGATTGAAAACTATGGAGAAAAACTACACGAATTTGCCGCAACCAATCCAAAATACAAAGACTTGTTAAAGCAAGATAAAAATAGTTTAAACTAAGGTTATCTATTCGGACAAGACAAGTAGGAGATCACCTAAAGCTGTCCGAATACTAGGCTTATTCGGACTGGACAAGTAGGAAATCACCTAAAGCTGTCCGAATGCTAGGATTATTCAGACAGGATAAGTAGGAAATCACCTAAAGATGTCCCGAATGCTAGGCCTCTTCGGACAGGATAAGTAGGAAATCACCTAAAGCTGTCTGAATGCTAAGCTTATTCAGACAGGACAAGTAGGAAATCACCTAAAGCTGTCCGAATGCTGAGCTTATTCGGACAGGGCATAAAGGAAAACACCTAAAGCTGTCCGAATGCAAGGCCTATTCGGACAGGACATAAAGGAAAACACCTAAAGGTGTCCGAATGCTAGGCCTCTTAGGACAAGTCAAGTAGGAAAACACCTAAAGCTGTCCGAATGCTAGGCTTATTCGGACAAGACAAGTAGGAGATCACCTAAAGCTGTCCGAAATACAAGACTTATTCGGAACAGTCAAGTATGAAAAAGGGGATAGTAGTCCTGATACACGGCGGCTTAATTGGACAGACCAGGATGGAAATCGGGATTTTTTAATAAAAAGCTGATATTCAATATAAAAATAATGAGTCCAATTCAGTAGCGAATTGGACTCTAATTATGGGCTAAATATATTTTTTCACCAAACTACTTATTACGTATACAGAACATTTTCTGTGCTGCTAGTTGTGGAATTTTTAACTTGGGATAATACTTAATTTTTTTCGCAATTTCTTCTCACTGAATACCCATCCAGTATAGGAACTAATCGGTTTCAGGTCACAATCTAATTGTACAACGGCAACAAACGGGTAGTGGCCATTGCTTCGATAGCGTAAATCAATAAAGCGAACCTCGTAGAAATCAGAGTATTCATCCACTTCCCAGCGATAGACTGGCGAAAATGATAAAAATGCGGAAAGATTTTTATCCTGCTTAGCTGCCTCGATTACTGGAGTCTTAGGGACAGGGACACGATTGAAATAATCTAAGATCTCAACTTCGTTATTTTCTGCCTTACCGACAAAAAATTGTTTCTTGTTCATGGCAGCAATTCTCCATTGATGAAACCTCATCGTTGGTGCAATAATTATTTCTGTTGCATCAGGTATTTTCGTTCTCACCTCAGCCATTACACGATGCTTTGCCCTAAAGCGTAAAATATAGTAGCCACCAATTACAGCATACATGATCAAGAAAGTATATCCTGGTTCGGCACCTAATACCCAAATAGCAATTCCGAGAATATGGATGCCAAAGATAATCGGATCAAAGGTATTAATTACACCCAGAGCCACCCATTTTGTAGAGAATGGTCTTAATGCCTGGGTTCCATATGCATTAAAGATATCAACAAAAACGTGGATAAAAACCGCCGCAAATGTCCAGGCCCATAAGTGAAACAGATTGGCTTCTTGGAAAAACGGATAGATAACAGCTATTAACAAAAGCGGCCACAATATGACAGCTGGAATGGAATGGGTAACCCCTCGATGATTGCGTATATAGATCGCATTATTCTTTAGCTTTAAAACCGTGTCAATATCAGGTATTTGCGACCCGGCAATCGTTGCAATTAAGACACTGGTCGTGGTGGCATGGCTACTGGCAACAATAGGATCAAGTGTTGCTAATCCACCTAAAGCAATGCCCATGACAACATGTGTTCCTGTATCCAAAAGGAAATCCTCCTTTAAATTAATTTCTTGTCAAACAGGATCAATTGACTTATCGTAGTACGATACATTACTTATTATATTGCCTTTTTTCAAACAGTTTAACTACACCTGGAGGAACAAAAGTTATGATTATTGAACTAAAGAATATAGAAAAAATCAACATATCTGCTTTTCAAACCGATTTAATTACCTGGTTTAAACAGGAACAACGAAACTTGCCATGGCGGAAGGACCAAGACCCATATAAGATATGGGTGTCAGAAATCATGCTCCAGCAAACAAGGGTGGATACGGTCATTCCATATTTTAACCGTTTTATTGAATGGTTTCCCACCATTGATGATTTAGCTGTGGCCGAGGAAGAAAAAGTATTGAAGGCCTGGGAAGGGCTCGGATACTATTCCAGGGTACGAAATTTACAATCAGCGGTTAAGGAAGTAAAGGAGAAATATAATGGAAAAGTTCCAAATAATCCAGATGAGATTTCTGAATTAAAAGGGGTCGGGCCTTATACTGCAGGGGCAATATTAAGTATTGCTTACGGGATTCCTGAACCAGCTGTCGATGGTAATGTGATGAGGGTTTTATCAAGAGTGCTTTCGATTTGGGAAGATATTGCGAAACCTTCCACTAGAAAAATATTTGAAAAAGCAGTTCGAGAGTTAATTTCTCATGAAGACCCATCCTCATTTAACCAAGCATTAATGGAATTGGGAGCGTTAATCTGTACACCCACCTCTCCTTCATGCTTATTGTGTCCTGTTCGGGACCATTGTCAAGCGTTCGAGGAAGGGGTACAACAGGAACTTCCGATAAAAACCAAAAAAGCCAAAACACGTGAAGTTCAACTTGCGGCTGCTATCCTTTTGGATAAAGAAGGAAAGGTATTAATTCACAAGCGGCCAGCAACTGGTTTACTTGCAAACTTATGGGAATTACCCAATGTTGAACTTCACCATCCCTTGCAAAATGATCGGGAACAGGTTGTTGAACTATTTGAGCATTCCCATAAAATAAAAGTAAAGTTTGAAAAAATTATAGGCCAGCTTCAGCATGTTTTTTCACATTTGGTATGGAATATCAATGTATATACTGGTACATTCCTATCTGATTTTCAGGAAAGTGATGAGTGGAAGTTTGTTTCACTTGAAGAAATGAAACAATTTGCCTTTCCTGTCTCTTCCCAAAAAATGCTTAAGCTTTATCTAGACCACAAAAGGGAATAAACGCCGCAGATCTGCGGCGTTTTTTTTCAATCGGATACTGTTTTTGTTCCATGTGTATAATCTGCCTCTTGCCTTTTGAGACCGCCGCGAGTTTCAATTTCCTCAATAATTTCGCGATGGATCGTTTGTCCCTCACTATTTAAATAGGGGGTAATTTGCTGGAAAGAGTGGTGGAAAAAAGCAAGTTCACTGCTTTTCCAATCAGATTTAGCCATCATCGAAAGCTCTGTCATATCACGTCCAACATACATTTATGCTACTTCCTTTCCAAATGTTATTTACTCTTATTGTTTAATATTAATTGTCTTCTATTCCTGGAAAAGCTAAAATGAATTGAAAAGCGCAGACGCTCGTTGGGCGATGAAGCTAGACATTAATAAAATTTATAAGATTAATTCTAATATTTTTAACAAAGGAAGGGAATAGTTGGATGACTCAAAAAGTAGCACTTATTACAGGAAGCAGCAGGGGAATCGGTAAGGCCACTGCACTACGATTAGCTGAAGCAGGATATGATATTGTCATTAATTATGCAAGAAGTAAAAAGTCAGCCTTGGAGACAGCTGAGCAAATCGAGGCCTTTGGCAGAAAGGTGCTCGTTGTGAAAGCAAATGTTGGAGACGTAGCCAAAATAAAAGATATGTTTACTCAAATAGAGGCTGAATTCGGCCGTCTGGATGTGTTTGTAAATAATGCTGCCTCAGGTGTACAAAGGCCAGTGATGGAGCTTGAGGAAAATCATTGGGATTGGACCTTAAATATTAATAGCAAAGCCTTGCTGTTTTGTGCACAGGAAGCAGCAAAATTAATGGAACGAAATGGCGGAGGAAAAATTGTCAGCATTAGTTCCCTTGGTTCGATCCGCTATTTAGAAAACTACACGGTCGTAGGCGTATCTAAGGCAGCATTAGAAGCTCTGACAAGATATTTGGCGGTTGAGTTAGCCCCTAAAAATATTGTAGTCAATGCGGTCTCAGGTGGTGCAGTCGATACGGAAGCACTAAAGCATTTTCCAAATCGTGAAGAACTACTTCAAGAGGCAAAGGAAAAAACTCCTGCTGGCAGAATGGTTGAGATCGATGACATGGTGAATTGTGTCATGTTCCTTTTATCCGAAGAATCAAGCATGATAAGAGGGCAAACCATTATTATTGATGGTGGAATTTCATTACTTGTTTAATTATTTTTAAATAATATTTTTTGCGGATAATCTTCACGAAGCATGGTTACATTAATATTCGTGGAGGTGATAACTATGGCAAACTTCAATCAACAGCCAAACAAAACTTCAGCTGGAACTAACATCCAGGAAGTTAGACAAAAAAATGCTCAATCTCAATCTGCTTCTGGTTCTGCAGGTCAATTTGGGACTGAATTTGCGAGCATGACAAATGCTGCTGAAGTTAAAAAACAAAATGCTCAATCTGCTTCAGCTCAAAGTTCTCAAGGTTCTCAAGGTTCATTCGGAACTGAATTTGCGAGCGAAACAAGCGCTGCAGAAGTAAGACAACAAAACCAACAATCTCAAGCACGTAAAAACCAAGGCAGCGGCCAATTTGGTCAAAGCTAATAAAGGTATGCAGAAGGCACTCTATTTTCGGATAGAGTGTCTTCTTTTTTTGTTGTCTAGCTCTAGCTCCTAGGGGCTCGGGGGCATAAGTTTTTCTAGTTTTCGACAAAAGTTCTGTTGAGTCTACATTTGTTTTCAAAGGAGAATACGGCTTATTCGAGAATACATAGTAGGAACGAATAAAAAGGCGGTGAGGGAAATAGATCATTTTAACAGATTAGTTTCCGAACAATTAGTGACGATGGAAAAATTATTATACCTTCAGGGAGAACTTGAGCGTTGTCAACAAATCGAAGTAGAACTGCAGGCCTTACAGAAAGAAACGGATCTTGCCAGTATTCAAACCGAGATCCGAATCATGAAACAAGAGTTGAAAGAGATCCAGTCCATTTTTGAAAAGCAGACAGAAGAGGTCATCAATTCCTATCGTGAAATGGACTTAACACCTTCCATTTAGGTTAAAAAACGAAGAATCTCTAAAAAAATTCGCAAATTTTTACAAAGAGCCATCGAAATATGGCTCTTTTGTTTTAAAATCTGTTCTCAACCGTTATAATAATAGTAAATAGGAATTGTACTTTGTTACCTTTTGTCATTATTTATTTATCTATCGGTTTAGAATAGGGTTACAAAGCGTTCAGGAATGAAGGTAGGGGAGAAACATGGGCGTACCCATCGAAGGTGAACCAATGCAAATACATAGCTATAAGCACAATGGGCACATCCATCGCGTCTGGGAAGAAACAACTGTTTTAAAAGGGACACAGAATTTGGTAATCGGAGGCAATGACCGAACACTAGTAACAGAGTCAGATGGCAGAACATGGATAACAAGAGAACCAGCTATTTGTTATTTCCATTCACAATACTGGTTTAATGTAATTGGAATGATTCGTGAGGATGGTATCTATTATTACTGTAATATCAGTTCCCCATTTATTTTTGATGGCGAGGCACTAAAGTACATCGATTATGATTTAGATATTAAGGTGTTTCCAGATATGACATTTAATTTACTAGACGAAGATGAGTATGAACGTCATCGCCGTGAAATGAATTATCCAGATCCGATTGATCAAATCCTAAAAAGGAATGTCGACAAGCTGATTCAATGGATTAGACAACGGAATGGCCCATTTGCACCAGATTTTATTGATATTTGGTATGAGCGTTATTTAACATACAGACGTTAGATGGCAAAGAGGAGTTACGGGCCTGTTGATGTAATCAACAGGTTTTTATTTGCTTTTTTTAAATGGGACAAGGTGTGTAAATTTTATTATTGTAATAAAATGTTTTTTGTTTAATGGCTTTTTATTATGACGCCGGAAGGAGGACTATCTTGAGCAGCATTTTCAGGTATCTGCAATTTGTAAAACCGTATCGACTCCAGGTGATAGGGACAATCATTATCGGGGTCATAAAGTTTGCTATTCCGCTAAGTATTCCGCTATTAATTAAATATGTGGTAGATGAAATTGTTGGCAGTCATACCCTATCCCATGATGAGAAGATTCATAAACTATTGTTCATTATGGTTATAATGCTGGTTGTATTTGTCATCCTGCGGCCGCCAATCGAATATTATCGGCAATATTTTGCCCAGTGGACTTCTAGTAAAATTCTTTATGATATTCGAGATACGATGTATACTCACATTCAAAAGTTGAGCTTTAAATATTTTTCAAATAATCGTGCAGGGGAAATTATTTCACGAGTGATTAATGATGTTGAACAAACGAAAACGTTTGTCATTTCCGGATTAATGAATCTTTGGCTGGATATTGCTACCATCGTTATTGCAATTATTCTTATGTTTTTAATGAGTATTAAACTAACAATTGTCTCGATCCTGTTGTTTCCACTGTATGCCTTTTCAATTAGATATTTCTTTGGCAATTTACGCATGCTGACACGGAATAGGTCACAAGCACTAGCAGAGGTCCAAAGCTATTTACATGAGCGTGTTCAAGGCATGCCAGTTATTAAAAGCTTTGCCATAGAGGATTTTGAACAAGGTCAATTTGATAAGCAGAATAGAAATTTTTTAGAAAAAGCCTTACAGCATACGAGCTGGAACGCCAAGGCTTTTTCCGCGGTAAATACCATTACGGATATTGCTCCATTAATTGTTATAGGTTATTCAGCCTATCTAGTTATTCAGGGGCAACTATCTCTCGGGACGATGGTAGCGTTTTTTGCCTATATTGATAAGCTCTATAATCCATTGCGAAGATTGGTTAATTCTTCTACAACCATCACTCAATCTTTTGCATCCATGGATCGGGTGTTTGAATTTTTAGATGAGAAATATGATATCGTTGATGGTCCAGATGCAAAAGTTTGTAATCAAATACACGGGGACATTTCATTTGAAAATGTTTCTTTTAGTTATGAAACAAACGAAGAGTTGGTCTTAAAAAGTATAACCTTAGATGTAAAAAAAGGAGAAACGATTGCCCTAGTAGGGATGAGCGGAGGAGGGAAGTCCACGCTTGTTAGTTTGATTCCCCGTTTTTACGATGTGACAAATGGAAGAATTACATTAGATGGGGTAGATATCAGACAATTTAAGGTTCAATCTTTACGAGACAAAATTGGTGTCGTTTTTCAGGATAATATCTTATTTAGCGAATCGGTAATGGATAATATATTATTAGGGAAACCAGGTGCTTCTCCTGAAGAGGTATATGCTGCTGCAAAAGTCGCCAATGCTGATGAGTTTATTTTAAACCTATCGGAAGGATTCGAAACCAAAGTTGGCGAACGAGGAGTTAAATTGTCAGGGGGACAGAAACAACGTGTTGCCATTGCCCGTGTCTTTTTAAAAAATCCGCCGATATTAATTCTTGATGAGGCAACTTCCGCGTTAGATTTAGAGAGTGAGCATGCTATCCAAGAATCACTTGAAGAGCTAGCTAAGGACAGAACCACCTTTATCGTTGCTCACCGATTGTCAACCATTACTCATGCGAATCGTATTGTCTTGATTGAACATGGTCAAATCGTAGAAGTGGGAACACATGAGGAGTTAATGGCGAAACAAGGGAATTATTATAAACTATTCCAAGTCCAGCAATTAGAAAAAAAAGAAACCGAAGCAGAATAACTTGCTTCGGTTTTTTATATAGGCTCTGTAAAACTTCCCTGTTTATTTCCGCTCCAAGAGCGGGCGGTCCGGGGAGCCTCCTCGTCGCTGCGCGCCTGCGGGGCTCCATAGCCTTATTATAATATGTCTTCCTCAATTGATACTTCATTATGATGGTACGAATGAAAGCTTGTTATCAAGGTATCTAAGTGTTCTACCTGTTCACCATAATCAATAATCGATGCTATGATTTGCATTGTATGATATTGATGTGGATGGTCAGGCTCATTATTTTCTTTCTGGTGGAGTAAAAATAAATCAAATAATTGCTTTTTATTTAAGCAAACGGTATTTTCAGAATCAGTAAGAGGGTTTGGAATTTTACCAATGAACCTGAGCATAAGTTGTTCATGATGGTAAATGAGACAATCCAATTGTTCTTGAATGGCTTGCTGAAATGTTTGTGGAAGATGTAATAGCTCATTCTCAAACCGATGAAGTCGTTTTAACGTATCAAGTGCTTTTTTGGCTGCTGAATGCATTTGCCTATAAATAACTAGTTTACGTGATTTTTCTAAACTATTTTTCTTAAAATAGCTGCGTTCTTCTTTATACATCGTGTAAAACAGACCCATTTGGATGATATTTTCTTTTAATTTAACAATATCTGTTTTGAGAAGATTATGATCAAAGTCATGACGCGTGCTTAAGCGAATCCATCTAATGATTTCTTCAGTCGTACTTGTCATTTTGAAGTATAGTTTGTTTTCATATCTAGGCGGCATAAACACAAGGTTGACTAAAAAAGCGGAAAATACTCCAATCATGATGGTAGAAAAGCGGATTCCTGCAAAAGGAATGAAATTCCCGCCAGGGGTTTCCATAATCGAAATGAGTGTGACAAGCGATAATCCAATTGTATTTTCGAGTTTAAGCTTTAAATTGATGGCGATGACAATGATGGCTGCTAATCCAATAACAATAATATGATTTCCTAAGAGAAGGACAAAAACAACTGCAAGCAAAGCACCAATGAGATTTCCTTGAATTTGTTCAATGATTGTTAAATAGGAACGATAAATGGTTGGTTGAATCGCAAATATGGCAGCAATGCCAGCGAATACCGGAGAGGGCGAGTGTAATATCTGACCCAAGTAAAGTGAGAGTACAATAGCAATTCCCGTTTTTAAAATGCGGGCACCTAACTTCATTCTGAATGGATTCCTTTCAATAATATATAATTTGTTCTCTGAAGAAAATAAGTCGTTCAGCCTCTATATGCAGAGGTTTTTCTATTAAGCAAATTTTTACTATACATGGATTAACTCAGAGAATCAAGAGATATAATATGAATTTATTTGCTATTTGTTAAGAAATATTTGGAATGAAAAAAAACGTCCGCTAATGCAGCGGACGTTAAATGTATTTTTATAAATCACTCAGTCGATACAGATGGATCAGCTTGCTCTTTGACAGGAATAACTTGCACAAAGTGATTTTCAACATTAGTTAGAAGTTCACGAAGTTGTTGTGCTTCTTCCGCCTGACCATTCTGTTCAAGCAAGTCAGTATATTTGGTTAATAGCTCGTTAATATCCTGTTTGCCTTTTTCATTTAAGTCAGTAACTGAAACCTTTGCACCTTTAGCAATTCTTCTCTGAATCGCTTCTTTGGTTAATCTCATCTCAGGCTGCTGACGAATATAGACAACCCCGCCTGTCATACCAGCACAGATCCAAGGACCTGGGTCTCCGAGCACAAGGCCGCGGCCATTTGTCATATATTCAAAGGCAAACCCTTTGATATTCGCATTTGAGCCGATGTTACCAGCTTCATTTTCCGGTAGTGCTTTTTTTACAGTGCCGCCAATGATTAAATCAGCCCCAGAAAGTCGTATTCCTGCTCTTGCATCTGCATTTCCTTGGGCGATTAGAAGTCCTTTTTGAGCTCCATAACCAAACCCTTTTCCTACAGACCCATTATAATATTGACCATTTTTTCCTTTAGATTTTAAAATCTGGATATTTCCACCAAAGGATGTTTTTCCGACACCGTCTTGACCGCCGCCATTAACGGTAATCTCGATCCCTTCACTATTGTAGGCACCTAAGCCATTTCCAGGAATTGAACCTTCTTTATATTTTAACTGGACGGATGGTAACTGCTTGTAAGAACCATCTAGTCTGCCGCGGACGCGGTGACAGGATACCCGGCTTCCCAGCACACGCTGTTCAGATGTAACACTAGTGAATTCGCGTGAAGAGTGTAATTGATCTACACTGCCATCAAGGTACTCTGCCCCCACAGCTACTTGCATTTGAACTTCTTCAATTGATTTTGATGCTTCGTTTTTTGCAAACTGGCTAATTTCTAATGGTTTTAGCAAATAAGAGAGGCTTAGTTGACCTTGGCCTTTCATTTGCTCTAATAAATCAGAACGACCGACTACATCTTGCAAATTACGAACTCCAATTGAAGCAGATAGGTCTTTTAACTCTGTTGCAAATGCAGTGAAGAGATTCATGATTCCTTGAACAGCTAAATCTAATTGGCGAGGAACAAAACGTCGTAGACCGTGTTCTTTAGCCTGTGCTTCTGATTCAATTTGTGTGGCAATACCAACATGACAAGTATCTAAATGGCAGCCACGGCAGGTAGTACATCCAATCGCCAGCATTGATAAAGTCCCAAAGCCAACACGATTAGCACCAAGAAGCATAATTTTCATAACGTCCATTGCACTTTTCATTCCACCGTCAGCCCAGAGTTCTACTTTGTGGCGGAGACCGCTCTCGAGCAGAGCATTATGGGCGGCTTTTACGCCAATTTCAACCGGTAATCCAACATGCTGAAGCGCGTGAATTCTAGCAGCACCTGTACCGCCATCGAATCCGCTTAAAGTGATAATATCTGCTCCTGCTTTAGCGATACCAACAGCTATTGTTCCAATATTCGGTACAACAGGTACTTTAACAGCTATTTTTGCTTGATCATTTGCTGTTTTTAATTCCAAAATCATCTGAGCTAAATCCTCAATTGAATAGATATCGTGATTGTTAGATGGTGATATCAAATCAGAACCAAGGGTTGCATTACGTGCTTCCGCAACCTTTGCAGTAACCTTTGAACCAGGTAGATGACCGCCTTCACCAGGCTTTGCCCCCTGACCAATTTTAATTTCTAAAAGGTTCGAAGAGTTTAGGAGTTCAGCATTGACACCAAATCTTCCGGAGGCAATCTGCTGTCCTCTTGTTTTTGGATATTTACCGAGCATATCTTTAATTTCTCCGCCTTCACCATTTAAGCTGACCATGTTTAAACGGTCTGCTCCTTCGGCATATGCCCTAAATGCTGTTTCATTTTGAGAACCAAAGGACATGGAAGAAATAAGGAACGGTAAATCATGTTCACCGACGCGAAGATCCACATCAGCTGGTGATATTTGTTTTTTGCTTTGTTTAAGTTGAACTAAATGGCGAATCGTTGTTGGATTTTCCGTTTCTTGTTCAGTGATTTTATCACGATAAACATTGTAGTCTCCGGTAGCGGCTACCTCACCAATAGCTTTCCAAATCCGTGGGAAGAGGTGGAAAGTCTTTCCGACTCTTTCCTTTTCATTATGGTAATCTTCTGCCCTGGATAAAGCATCAAGTTTCATTGCTTCAAAATCAGTCTCAAGTTCCTTTGAACCAAAGAAGTTAACAATGTTTAATAGATTGGCAATATCCTCATGTAAGCCAATACTTGAGAAAAGGCGGCCGTAGCCTCGTAGTTCATGAATACCGATTGTTGAGATTACTTTTTCCAACCCTTTTGTAAGAGCACTATATAGGTTCGTTAAAGGTTTTGACGTCTCGTCAAGAACGGTTAAGAACATATAGTAAGGGCTAATCAAATCTGCTCCTAAACCAAAAGCAGTAATAATGTCATGTAGTGAACGAATTGCAGCAGAACGTAATACTAAAGAACAGTCTCTTCTTATTTCTGCCTTAACAAGTGCTTGATCGATGACTGAAGTTACTAAGTGCGGATCAATCCAATAGGAATCTTCCTGGTGAGCTTTTGCATCATCAAGAACAAGCAAAGTTTTTCCTGCTTGAACTGCCTGAACGGCTTCATTTGCAAGCCTATCTAGTGCTTGCTCAAACTTTTCTTCTTTTTGGAATGTAGTAGAGATAAAGGTTACAAGCTTCTGTTCCTGAAAATGGGAGACAACTTGATCAAAACTTGGCTGTCCTAAACTCTCAGATAAATCAAAGCCTGCTTTCCCTTCCAATAATAATGGCGTGGTTAACTCAATGATCGTTTCGTTATTATCCTTATTGAATAGAGTCGGACGCTTTCCAATAATCACACGTGTTGAAAAATGCTCCGTTTCACGATCCCTATCAATCGCTGGGTTCGTTACAACAGCAACACTTTCTTTAAAATAATCGGCAATATTTTTTCGTTCAGGGTTAAGTGCAGCTAGAGGTGCATCATGACCAAGCGAACGAATTGGTTCTACACCTTTTTCCGCCATTTGTTCGATTAATTGGATGTGATCTCTTTCCCAACCAAATGCTTTATATTGTCCATTATGGATTTTGTCAGGATAAGTCATTGTAACTGTTTTTCCTAATGAAGGAGGAAGCAAACGCGCTCTAGCCTCATTGATATTTAACTTTTCAGAAAAACGGGAAAAGACTTCAGATTGAAACTGATCTTGCTCATAAACTTCTAGCGTGTCACCATTCCATTTAAAGCCAACCTTTTCACCTGGTGCTAAAGGCTTTGGTTCATTAACATATTCGCTCGAAGAGATGATTCCTGGTTCTGAGGAAAATAAATAAGAGCTTTCTGTCTCGAGCATCCATAGCGGACGGAGTCCTAGTGCATCAACACTAAATACTGCTTCATCACCATATCTTGAGATAATACCTGCAGGACCTTGAGCAAAATGCCCCCAAGCTTCTCTAAGGTAGGTATATAAATCTTGAAGATTTTCAGGATATGCCTTAATTTCATTGATGATTGGCGGGAATAAAACATCGATTGCTTCAAATAATGAAAACCCTTCGCGACAAATTAATGTTTCCATCGTACGGCTTAAATCTTGAGAGTCACTGCCATCTTTGACAAGCGGGACACCAATCATTCTTGCTTCATCACGAAGTTTTGCGATGGTATTAATTTCTCCATTGTGTCCAAGAACACTAAAAGGCTGTACCCTGAAAAAGCTTGATAATGTATTTGTAGAATAACGATTATGACCAAGTGTCATGGTAGAAGCAACAAGTGGATTTGCTAGATCATGATAGTAACGCGGGAGAATATCTCCTGCTCCCATTACCTTGTAAACCACATGGTTCTGACTTAATGAAGCCACATGAACTTGATCGTTTGTTTCAAAATCAATTAATACTTCGAACAGGCTCTTTGTTAATTCTTGGCCTTTTTTTGAAGAAAGACAGGCGAACTGCCAGAAAACAGGATTTTCTTGAATTGCAATTGGGCCAAGAGCTGAAGCATCCGTTACTTGATCTGTTTCAAAAACTACATCAAAGTCGTATTTTTCTAGCTTATTAAGTAATTCTTGTTTCGTAGTTTGCCAGTTTACCTTTTGACTAATAAAAACGTGACCAACAGCAAATTCTTCTTTCTCAACTAGTGTCGGTTCCTGACCTGCCTGGAGTAATTTTTCTTTCCAAAGAGCTACGGGGATATCGGTATGAATGCCGACTCCATCGCCTTCTCCATTAATAAAACCAGCGCGATGATTCATTGTCACAAGTGCGTCTATACAATCAAAAATATTTTTTCTAGTTGGGCGCTTAGATTTTTCAAGACATGTGACGATTCCACAAGCATCATGTTCTTGTTTGTGGAAATCCTTAAATAGGGAAGGGGTCCATTTTTGTGTCATCATATTAGGCTTTAGCAGCTTTCTGCTAAGGCCATTTCACCTCCTATGAAACTAAAGTTTGAGTATATCATCGTTGTAGTTGTTTTCGTTTGTCACTTTAACGGGGTATATTGTTAAAGGATAAATATAAAAATAATAAGTTAATAGTATCATAAGAATTTTCAGAAATCAAATAAATATACATTAATTTGGATAAGAAAATAGTGGTTAAAAGGCGTTGGATAAATGAGGGAATATACTATTGTAAACGTTTTCAATTAATTTTCAAAGATAAAAGGAAGTGATTTCCACTTCCTTTTGTGCATAAAAACTGTATATTTATTCGTTTGATAGTAAGGAAAATGCATTTCTTACAGCATGTAAAGTAGCTTCAACATCCTCTTCTGTATGAGCGATAGTCAAAAACCATGCTTCATATTTGGATGGAGCCAGATTTATTCCTTGGTGGAGCATGTGCTTAAAGAACTTTGCGAAATTCTCTCCGTCCGTATTTTCTGCCTGTGCGTAGTTTTCTACTTTTTCGTTTGTAAAATAAACAGTTAATGCACCTTTCAAACGATTAATTGTTATATCAATATTATTTTCTTTAGCAGCCTCTAAGATCCCCTCTTCGAGAATGGCACCTAATCGGTCTAAGTATTCATAAATTCCGTCTTGTTTAAGCACTTCAAGACAAGCAATTCCAGAAAGGATGGAAGCTGGGTTTCCTGCCATCGTTCCTGCTTGATAGGCAGGTCCAAGCGGGGCAACTGTTTCCATAATTTCTTTCCGTCCGCCGTAGGCCCCGATTGGCAGGCCGCCTCCAATTATTTTACCGAGGACCGTTAAATCTGGTTCAACTCCTACTAAATTCTGAGCACCACCGTACATAAAACGAAATGCTGTAATCACCTCATCGTAAATCACTAGCGCACCAGCTTCATGGGTTAAGTCATTGACCTGTTGCAGAAAACCTGGGTTTGGTTCCACAATCCCAAAGTTTCCTACGATGGGTTCCACTAATACAGCGGCGATTTGGTCGCCCCATTTCGCTAAAGCTTCTTTAAAAGGTTCTATATCATTAAAGGGTACAGTAATTACTTCTTGTGCGATGCTTTTTGGAACACCAGCAGAATCCGGGGTACCTAGAGTAGATGGGCCTGAGCCGGCTGCCACAAGGACGAGGTCAGAGTGACCATGATAGCAGCCAGCAAATTTAATAATTTTATCTCTGCCCGTAAAGGCTCGAGCAACGCGGATTGTTGTCATAACTGCCTCTGTCCCAGAGTTTACAAAACGGACTTTATCCATAGATGGAATTGCTTCTTTTAACATTTTTGCAAATTTTACTTCATGTGGTGTTGGAGTTCCAAATAGGACACCACTTTCTGCTGCGCGTTTTATTGCTTCAGTAATATGTGGATGGGCATGACCAGTGATAATCGGCCCATAGGCGGCTAAATAATCAATGTACTGATTTCCGTCGACATCCCAGAAGTATGCACCTTGTGCACGTTCCATGACAACCGGTGCACCACCCCCGACGGCCTTATAGGAACGTGATGGGCTGTTAACTCCGCCCACAATATGTTCGAGTGCTTCATTATGTAATCTCTCTGAATTAATAAATTTCATATTTTTTCCTCCCTCAATTAGTTCTATCCCATTTTAGCACTTTTTTAGAAGACTTTTGTCTGTTTTCACAATTCCGATTTTTTGCTGAAATGCATGCTGGTTGTTTTATCAACCTTATTTGGCTAAACTATTTCTTTAGGTCAGTGTTTCGGGGGGAGAAAATGAAAAATGTAATTGAGGTCAATAATTTACGAAAAGAATTTAAGGCATATTCCAGCCGAACAGGATTAAAAGGAGCATTTAGGGATTTATTAACAAGGAATTATAAAATTGTTCCTGCTGTTAATGATATTAATTTCACCGTAAAAAAAGGTGAAATGGTAGGGTATATCGGTGAAAATGGCGCTGGGAAATCTACAACCATTAAAATGCTGACGGGAATTTTAACTCCTTCAGCCGGAGATATCTTGGTAAACGGAATGAATCCGCATAAAGAGCGGGAGAAATTTGTCCAAACCATTGGCGTTGTTTTCGGACAGCGTTCCCAATTATGGTGGGATATCGCCGTTCAAGAATCTTTCCGTCTGTTGAAGAAGGTGTACAAGGTATCAGATGCAGATTATAACAGCCACATGAATCATGTGATTCACACATTAGATATTGAACCACTTTTAGATAAGCCAGTACGAAAATTATCGCTGGGTCAGAGAATGAGATGTGAGCTTGCTGCAGCACTGATTCACAATCCGCCTTTATTGTTTTTGGATGAACCGACAATTGGATTAGATGTGCTCGTGAAGCTGAAAATTCGTGATTTTTTAAAAGAAATTAACGAGAAATATCAGACCACAATCCTTTTAACGACACATGATTTAACAGATATTGAGGCATTATGCGAGCGCGTAATCATGTTAGATGAAGGCAAGGTCATTTATGATGGTGCGCTAAAGAATCTTCAGGAGAAGTGGGGAGAAGGGAAAGAGCTCCAGTTTCAGTTTCTTGAACATGTTGAAATTGCTGCGGTGAAAAATCTTACCAGTGGAATGCCGGTAAAGTGGGAACTAGACGAAAAGGAGCAAGTCTTTACAGCTGCACTGGAGGATAATGATGAACTTATTTCGCAGACCATAGCTAAAGTGGTAGCGGCATTTAAAATCAAAGATATCAAAATAAATGAAACGTCAACGGAAGAAATTATTCGAAATATTTATGAAAAGGGTGCAGTATAAGTGGATAAATACCTTGAGATGATTAGAATCCGCTTTCTAATGATGCTGGCATACCGAACCAATTATTACACTGGAATTCTAATCTATAGTATTAACATCGGTGCCTATTATTTTCTATGGTCTGCAATTTATGGGAATAAAGAACAAATTGTTGGACTTTCAGTCACGCAAATGACTACATATGTTGCTGTTTCTTGGATGGCTCGGGCATTTTACTTTAACAATCTCGACCGAGAAATGGCTCTGGAAATTATGGAGGGTAAAGTGGCGGTTGAATTAATTAGGCCCTACAATTACCTGGGGATGAAAATTATGCAAGGTCTTGGGGAAGGAATTTTCCGGCTATTCTTTTTTTCGGCTCCTGGGCTAATCATTGTTTATTTCGTCTTCCCGGTAGAATTTACATGGGATCTGAGTGTCTGGAGCTTGTTTGCCATTTCCATTTTGTTGAGTTTTTTTATTAATACAGAGTTGAATTTATTAACAGGGATTACTACTTTCTTCTTATATAATAATGCTGGGCTTATTCGAGCGAAACGTGTCGTCATTGATTTATTTTCTGGATTGCTGTTGCCGATTAGCTTTTTTCCCGGCTGGGCTCAAGATGTAATGAAGTATCTTCCCTTTCAAGGAATCAGTTATTTTCCGAGTATGATCGTTACCAAAGGTTTTACTCATTCACAAGCTATCGATGCCATTACTCAACAATTTGTTTGGGTCATTCTTTTATTTTTTCCAATCCAATTACTTTGGAGCTTGGCAAAGAAACAACTGATTATTCAAGGAGGGTAAGAGTTGTTTTATTTTTCAATGTTTTTTCAATACCTATCTCAATATTTAAAAACAAGACTACAATACCGAGCCGATATTTTTGTTGAGTTTTTCTCTGATCTATTATCACAGGCCATTAATTTTATTTTTATCTTAGTTGTCTTTGGACATACCAATTTACTCAATGGCTGGACTAGAGATGAAATCATTTTTATTTATGGATTTTTTCTCGTCCCATCTGCTGTCTTTTCTGCCTTTTTTAACATATGGGATTTTAATGAGCGCTATATCGTAAAGGGGGAGTTAGATCGTATCTTAACTAGACCCATCCACAGTCTCTTTCAAATTATTCTGGAGAGGATTGAACTAGAGTCCTTGTTAGGGGCAGTTACTGGACTTGCTATCATGTTTTATGCTGGAAATCGCCTGAACCTTAGCATACATTGGTTCGACCCGTTTTTATTTATCCTGTTTGTCATCGGTGGGGCCCTAGTGTATGGTGGAGTATTCATCATGATTGCCTGCATCAGTTTTTGGGCAGACGCTCGTACGTCTCTAATGCCTATGATGTACAATATTAGTAACTATGGTCGTTACCCAGTAAATATCTACAATAAACTTATCCGCTTCGTCTTAACCTGGTTGTTACCATTTGCGTTTGTTGGTGTCTACCCTGCTTCCTTTTTCCTTGGTAAAAAAGAATGGTACTTGTACTCATTTTTAACGCCAGTGATTGGCGTTAGTTTCTTCGTGATTTCTGTGATGGTTTGGAATCAAGGTGTTAAAAAATATAGAGGGGCAGGCAATTAACTAGAATTTGATATTTTATTGTCCAAGCAAGCATAGAAATAAACTACCAGAAGCTTAACTTAGAGGTGGTTTGATGTGATTTTTTTCTTGCTTCCAATCGTGATTTTTTGCATTTTCATGAGCTTGCGAACGCTTTTTATTCCAAATACCCTTAGGGGTAAATTAGTATCGATTGATAATTTTTTGTATTTAGGCTCTGTGTATTTGACCGTCATCATTGGTTTTGGTCTAATTTATTTACTTTTTGAGTTAGTCGGCATGTCTTTACTTGTGGAGGTAAATAATCAAGACACCAAGAATATTTTTGAAACTAGTTTTTACTTTAGTGCGATGACCTTATTTTCAGTTGGAAATGGTGATGTGATTCCACATGGCTTAGGAAGGGTCATTACCGTCACAGAGGCGTTAATTGGTTATACTTTACCAGCAGCATTTGTAGCTCGTGTGATGTTTGACCGGGAAAAATAGGCTAGTGGTGCTGGATAGTTGTTTTATAAACATAAATTTTGTTACGCTTACATCTTAGAATAATTAAAGTGGGAGTGGTATAAGATGACTATTGATATTGGGATGCAAGTACCAAATTTTGAGTTGAAAGCAAATAATGGCGAGAAAGTAAATCTTTCAAATTTTAAGGGCACCAATGTGGTTTTATATTTTTACCCAAAAGATATGACACCAGGCTGCACCACAGAAGCTTGTGATTTTCGGGATCAAATTCAACAATTTACAGAAGTGGATGCTGTAATTTTGGGAGTAAGTCCTGACCCGGTTGACCGTCATCAGAAATTCGTAGAGAAATATGGATTGCCTTTTCTCTTATTAGCAGATACAGAACATCAGTTATCGGAAGCTTTTGGAGTTTGGAAGTTAAAGAAAAACTTTGGTAAAGAATATATGGGGATTGAAAGATCTACCTTTATTATTGATAAGGAAGGGAAACTTGTTAAAGAATGGAGAAATGTCAAAGTCAAAGGCCATGTTGATGAAGCTTTAGCGTACATAAAGGAGCAGTTGAGCTGATTTCTTACTGAAGCCTATTTTATCAAGCAAAGGCATTTGTCCAATGCAAGAAACATCAGAATGAATATCATTTTATTAGGGCATACCTCCTCAGATAACTTTTGGGTCCATAGTGGCCCTTTTTTTTATGGAATGATTTCTATAATTCGCGTTTTCTAAATATATATACAGGTGATATGATGAAAAAAAGGATAGATTTAGATATGATGTGGTTCTTTCTAGCATTCTTACAGGGGGATCAAAATGAAAATTTATACAAAGACAGGCGATAAAGGAACAACTTCACTTATTTACGGAAAAAGAGTACCCAAGAATGACTTGCGGGTCGAGGCATACGGGACTTGTGATGAAACAAACTCAATGATTGGCCTTGCCCTTAGCTATTTATATAAGGAAAATTTTCAAGGGAAAGAAATAATTGATAACATTTATCATAAAATACAAACAAATCTCTTTCATGTTGGAGCAGAGTTGGCTACACCAAAAGGGAAGGAAGTAAAGTGGGCACTGTCTGTTTCTGATGTAAATGAACTGGAAAAGCAGATTGATGACTGGAATGACTCACTTCCAGAGTTAACCAATTTTATTTTGCCCAGCGGACACCCTGCTGGGGCTGCTTTCCATGTCGCTCGAACAATAGCAAGGAGGGCAGAAAGATGTGCGGTTTCTATAGGTGAAGATGTAAATCCGCTGGTATTAGCTTATTTAAATCGACTATCCGACTTATTATTTGTAACGGCGCGCTTTGTGAATGATCAATTAGGTGCAAATGAACAAACATTACATGGAAAAGGGTAATGAACAATCCTATTGATGAGATAACAATATTGACAAAAGTACAAATGTCCTAGTAAAATTAATTATAACAATTATAAAGTAATAATATTTTTTAGAAAGAAGGTGCATGGCGATGAATCAGTTAAAAGAAGCGTTGGATACCTTAAAAGAAACAGGAGTACGAATTACTCCGCAACGTCATGCGATACTTGAATATTTAATAAACTCGATGTCACATCCTACTGCGGATGATATTTATAAAGCCCTTGAGGGGAAATTTCCAAATATGAGTGTGGCAACAGTTTACAATAATTTAAGAGTATTTCGTGAAGTAGGCCTTGTTAAGGAATTGACCTTTGGTGATTCCTCAAGCCGTTTTGACTTTGTAACAACTCATCATTATCATGTTATTTGTGAAAATTGTGGGAAAATAGTTGACTTTCTTTATCCTGGTTTAGATGAAGTGGAGCACTTAGCCTCCCATGTAACAGGGTTCAAGGTCGAGTTTCACCGGATGGAAATCTATGGTTCTTGTCCAGAATGTGCTAGTAAAGAAGTTCATTAACTAGAAGTTAGCTGATTCCAAAATGAATCAGCTTTTTGCTGTAAATAAAGGAGGAAGACTTAAACCACAGCAGCTTTTAAGCAAATTGGTTTAAGTCTCCCTCTTTTTATTTTTCTGAATTCTTATTATAGGACTCATTGAATTCCTTGCCTACTAGATTAGGATCAAGGGTTAATGGTTCTCGACAATACATACACATATCCACTCGACCGAGCATTTTAGTATGCCTTCCACAGGTAGGACATTTTACTTGGATTGTTTTTGTTGATAGCATTCCAATCCAAAAATAAACAATTGTACTAGCGATAATAAAAAGAAGGCCCAAAATCATAAAAATGGTCATAATAAGTGGTGAAGTTCGAAAAAAGATACCAACATACATAACAATGAAACCAATGAAAATTAAAGATAATGCAAAGGTACGAATTTTATTTATTTTACTTGAATATCTTGCCATGTTACTCCCTCCTAGAGAAACTATACCATAATTATGGTAAGAAGGAAAAAGCAAGGTTGAAGAATGTCGAAATTTGTCTGTAAAATAAGAAGGAGATTTGTTTTCATTGTCGAAGTTATATTGCTACCTGAAAAAATTGGAGGAATGATAGATGGAAGACATCCTTCGGCCTATATATCAAGAAAGGGCGAGTCAATTAAATACCCTTGGAGTATTGATGGTGCAAAAAAAACAGATGTTAAGCCATATAACAGATTCATTTGATGAAATCCTGCTGGTCCTTGTTAAAGAAGCGGACCAGCCTCATTTTATTAAGCACTATACCTATAACGATAAAAAGGCAGCGATGCACATCATTACTGAAGAGAGGCTGCATGAGTGGTTGTTATTAGGTACGAATCGAAAAATATTTGAATGGCTTCATGAGGCCAAGATTATTTTTGATCGGAACGAATATGTGGCCAATTTAAAAACGGAATTGCGTGATTTTCCTTTTAACGGGCGCAAAATAAAAATGGGTTTAGAATTTGCGAAATTAATTCGGCGCTATGTGGATGGCAAAGCATTGTTTGAAGGTCATCAGTTTTTAGATGCATACAATCATGTGGTTCATTCTCTTCATCATCTTGCAAGGTTAGCGGTATTAGAAAATGGACTTCATCCAGAACTAACGGTTTGGCATCAAGTAAAACAAATAGAGCCTGAAATTTATAAATTATACGAAGAACTTGTGTATAGTGAAGAAACACTTGAAAAAAGACTAGAACTACTGTTCCTAGCAAGTGAGTTTATGATCCATTCGAGAACTAAAATGGGGACAGTTCATTTTTTGGAAATACTTAGCAGTAAAGATGTTTGGTTATTCAATGAAATTATGAGTGAACAAGAATTGCTCCCTTACTCAGTTGACTTGGGTGTATTACTCGAGTATTTAATTGAAAAGCATTTTATAGATGTAGTGAATATAGAAACGAAAGGTCAAGGCGTTTATCACAGGGGTTATCGGCTTAATAAAAAATTATCGTAAAAAAACAATAAAACGTATTGACCTTTTCGAGAATACTTGGTATATTAATAACCGTCGCTGCGAGACAAACACAAAATGTTTTCGTAAGTGACGGTTAAAAAGTTGTTGACATTAATAAATGTCTCATGTTATATTATTAAAGTCGCTTACGAGCGACAGCAAAATTGTTCTTTGAAAACTAAACAAACAAGACGTGAAACAAACAATAAATTTTAGTTTCTTAATTGAAGCTAAGCCAACGTAACAAATGAGCTAATCAACTTTCTTGGAGAGTTTGATCCTGGCTCAGGACGAACGCTGGCGGCGTGCCTAATACATGCAAGTCGAGCGAACCAATAGGAGCTTGCTCCTGTTAGTTAGCGGCGGACGGGTGAGTAACACGTGGGCAACCTGCCTGTAAGACTGGGATAACACCGGGAAACCGGTGCTAATACCGGATAATCCTTTTTCTCTCATGAGGAAAAGCTGAAAGTCGGTTTCGG
>NZ_JAHUWN010000120.1 GCF_019219025.1 Bacillus sp. sid0103
CGATTAAATCAATATCTTCGATTGAAATTGCTGCTTTTTCCAATGCCTTTTTCACTGCTGGTACTGGGCCAACGCCCATAATGCTTGGGTCTACCACGGCATTTGCAGTTCTTTAATCGTAACTAATGGCTGAAGACCCAATTAGGTGACATGTGTGTGTGCAAAGGTCATGCAGGTCTCTGGATTTGGAATATGTTTTTTCTTACGGTGGGGTGAGGCACATAAATAAGGTCCTGTGTTATACCCAAGCCCTTTCGATTATCCAGTTGTGGGATCGACGCTCCGCCGACCCACACCCAATACCCAATAAATAAATACAATTTGCTTCGTATTCTTTGAAACGTACATTTGTATTAATTAGGTTAATTATTGCATATAAGGGAATATAATTAGCCTTT
>NZ_JAHUWN010000121.1 GCF_019219025.1 Bacillus sp. sid0103
TAAGGTGGGACAGATGATTGGGGTGAAGTCGTAACAAGGTAGCCGTATCGGAAGGTGCGGCTGGATCACCTCCTTTCTAAGGATAAAGCTGGACATATGAGCCAGACAAAACGGTTTGTGCCACGATTTTTGTTTGTTTAGTTTTGAGGGAGCAATTTTTTTCTGTGAGGATCATGACCGATAGGTGATGATTCGAAACAATTCTCTCAAAGCTTTTTTTAATCGTTCTTTGAAAACTAGATAATCGTATTGAAGAAGCAAAGTAAACATCGAGTAATCGCCATTTTAGTTTTTCTCTCTTATTCAATTAAGAGTTATAAACCTTTTAGGTTAAGTTAGAAAGGGCGCACGGTGAATGCCTTGGCACTAGGAGCCGA
>NZ_JAHUWN010000122.1 GCF_019219025.1 Bacillus sp. sid0103
GATGTGGTTTGAAATGGGGATTAAAGGTGCGGTGTTTCTTTCTGTTATATTAGTATCAGTGATGTTTATAATTATTGATTCAACTGTACCAGAAGGTAATCTTCGTTCTATTTTAAGTGGATTATCAATAGGTATTACAGTATTAGTTGTAAATCTTATTGCTAAAAAGAGGCGGTAACATTAGATTTTGTTGTGCAACTAACGGGTGCAAGAGTTAAATAAGGGACCGCTGCGGCGATCCCTTTTTCTTGTTGAACTCCCTCAGTTAGATACGATTATCTCTCGAATACTCACTTATTCGCAGGAATTCAAATCACTTGAATGATCAATAAGCCGTGGAATGAATGAGTAATTAGCATTTTGGCTACATGAA
>NZ_JAHUWN010000123.1 GCF_019219025.1 Bacillus sp. sid0103
ATACACACCCTGACTTTCAAAAATTAGTGAAAAAGCTTGGACTACGTCAATCTATGTCAAGACGAGGAAACTGTTGGGATAACGCTCCACAGGAATCATTCTTTGGTCATTTTAAGGATGAAGCCTCCATTAAGCCATGTGCGAATTTAGAAGAACTAAAGCGTGAAATAAAGCAATATATGATCTATTACAATAACTACAGATACCAATGGAACTTAAAAAAGATGACCCCTGTTCAATACGAGGGCACTGAAAAACATTCCTTTTTTTATGATTTATGTGTTATCTAAAAAAAATAGGCAACTTCTTGTATGATTTTTGCAAGAAGTTGCCTATTTCTATTTTCCCTAACTATTTTTTTCTTTT
>NZ_JAHUWN010000124.1 GCF_019219025.1 Bacillus sp. sid0103
GGACGGGACTCGAACCCGCGACCTCCTGCGTGACAGGCAGGCATTCTAACCAACTGAACTACCGGACCAAATTGCGGGGACAGGATTTGAACCTGCGACCTTCGGGTTATGAGCCCGACGAGCTACCAGACTGCTCCACCCCGCGACGATAAAAAAACATTTAAATTACTGCACCATACTATTATATTACCTAGACATAAAATTATGCATGGTATTTAAAATAATACAGCCTGGCAACGTCCTACTCTCACAGGGACGCGTGTCCCAACTACCATTGGCGCTGAGAAGCTTAACTTCCGTGTTCGGTATGGGAACGGGTGTGACCTTCTCGCCATAATTGCCAGACTATT
>NZ_JAHUWN010000125.1 GCF_019219025.1 Bacillus sp. sid0103
CTTTGCCTGGGACTTCCTGCTTAAATTGTTGGTTCAATAGATTCGGCACAACTCGATGTTCCTGTGTGGCTTTCATCATACGTCTATATGGATTTGCCTTCCGAATGGGGCAGATAATGGCGTACTTATTCATAATTCTTCGAATCCGCTTCAAATTGTACTTAACATTAAATTGACCCGCCAAAGTCATTTTGATTTGACGTGCCTCTTTTTTACAGCCCTTAAAATGAAAGGCTTTCAATATTATTTCTTTTACGATTTCGTCCTGTTCATCTTTTTGTTTTCTTCGTTCTTGAGATTTTGCAGAGAAATAATTATAGTAGCCAGAACGTGAGACTCCAGCG
>NZ_JAHUWN010000126.1 GCF_019219025.1 Bacillus sp. sid0103
GAACCCTGAAAGATGATCAGGTTGATAGGTCAGAGGTGGAAGCGTGGTAACATGTGGAGCTGACTGATACTAATCGTTCGAGGACTTAACCATTTTTAAGGCTTTCTCGAGTTTACAAACTTCTTCTACATTATCTAGTTTTGAGGGAATGAAAAAAATTAAAATTTCCTCTTGAAAAATATTAAAAAGATATTATAATAAAATAGTGTCTTATAAATGGTCTGGCAATTATGGCGAGAAGGTCACACCCGTTCCCATACCGAACACGGAAGTTAAGCTTCTCAGCGCCGATGGTAGTTGGGACACGCGTCCCTGTGAGAGTAGGACATTGCCAGGCTGTAAT
>NZ_JAHUWN010000127.1 GCF_019219025.1 Bacillus sp. sid0103
TGATAATCCAGTTCCAGTTAGGACGTCACCTGATTCAAAAAATGGTAGTAAGTGGTTGTTGATATATGGGTTGTTACTCAACCTGAAAGACGCCAAAGCAGCTAAATGACACCATAATGTAAATGCTGACGTCATGCAAAACTTTGCCGTTTCTTCTATTATATATAGCTCTCCACAGCGGGCATCTTCCATCTGTAAAAAATTCGAACTAAAAAAACCCGCTTTACCCACTGCATTTAAAAATTCTTTCGGATAATAAGCCTTCTCATCAATTTGTCTGATATTTGGTTTAAGATGGTCATTAATTATTTGATTAAATACAACATTTTCTATTTTTTTATCC
>NZ_JAHUWN010000128.1 GCF_019219025.1 Bacillus sp. sid0103
TCTCTTATTCCCTTTAAAGAAGCTATTGAGCAGAAGGTGCCTTCTTCATACGTCAATTCTGCATAAATTCCATCTGTAATAACTAATAAATCGTGCTCAATGATAATATCGGCTATTGCTTCCAATTCCTGTTTATTTAGCAAACTTCCTGTAGGATTGTTCGGAAAACAAAGAATAATTGCTTTTGTTCTCGGAGTAATAGATTGCTTTATTTGTTCTGGTGTAAGTTTAAACTGATTCTGAAAAGAAGTAACGATTGGCACTGGAATCCCTCCAGCCAATGAAACCAACGCAATATAAGCTACATAACTTGGTTCTAAAATCATTACCTCATCCCCTGGA
>NZ_JAHUWN010000129.1 GCF_019219025.1 Bacillus sp. sid0103
CGTTATGAGGGCCTATAGCTCAGCTGGTTAGAGCGCACGCCTGATAAGCGTGAGGTCGATGGTTCGAGTCCATTTAGGCCCACCATCTCATAATGGGGCTTTAGCTCAGCTGGGAGAGCGCCTGCTTTGCACGCAGGAGGTCAGCGGTTCGATCCCGCTAAGCTCCACCAATGACGTTTACCAACGTCCAATATCGTTCTTTGAAAACTAGATAATCGTAATGAAGAAGCAAAGTAAACATCGAGTAATCGCCATTTTAGTTTTTCTCTCTTATTCAATTAAGAGTTATAAACCTTTTAGGTTAAGTTAGAAAGGGCGC
>NZ_JAHUWN010000012.1 GCF_019219025.1 Bacillus sp. sid0103
TATGAATTAAAAAGGTGAACGTAGAAGTGTTCGTTCTATTTAAGAATAAAAATGTCTACTAATACTCCCATTTGTAATAAAACGGGGGTATTTTATTTTATATAAAGATAATTGTAATCCATACAATCATATCATTTTTTGTATGGAATTCTTAATAAATTGTATGAATTAAAAAGGTGAACGTAGAAGTGTTCGTTCTATTTAAGAATAAAAATGTCTACTAATACTCCCATTTGTAATAAAACGGGGGTATTTTATTTTATATAAAGATAATTGTAATCCATACAATTATCTTGTTTTTTGTATGGATTTTCTGTGTTAAATTTAAATAAATTTTGCAATCAGGATGTGAATCAAATGAAAAAAAGAAGAAATCAAATATGGATTGCATTTCGTGCCGCTTTCCCATATACAGTCCCCATTTTTGCAGGATTTGTTTTCTTGGGAATCGCTTATGGAATCTTTATGAATTCTTTAGGTTTCAGTGCCATATACCCAATTCTAATGAGTTTAACCATATTTGCAGGATCAATGGAGTTTGTTGCAGCTAATTTATTGCTTGTCTCTTTTAATCCGATAAACGCTCTTTTTCTAACTTTAATGGTGAATGCACGGCACTTGTTTTATGGCATTTCCATGCTGGATAAGTACAGGGGAATCGGGAAGAAAAAGCTCTACATGATTTATGGGCTTTGCGATGAGTCTTTTTCTATCAATTGTACCGTCGAAATTCCGAAGAATATAGACAAGGGCTGGTTTATGTTCTTTGTAACATTGCTCAATCATTCCTATTGGGTCTTGGGAGCAGCAATTGGCGGCATTTTTGGATCTCTTGTTAAGTTCAACACAGAAGGACTCGATTTTGTTATGACCGCTCTCTTTGTAGTCATTTTCATTGAACAATGGATGAAAGAGAAGAAGCACCACAGTGCTATCGTGGGTCTTGGAATTTCGACTGTCTGTCTTATTATTTTTGGTGGAAACCATTTCATTATCCCAGCTATGTTTGCCATTTTGGGGATAATCACCCTACTAAGAAAGCCAATTGAGAAAGTTGAGGTTAGCGCCATATGACAATGAATGTAACGCAGCAGATTATTACGATTGCTATGGTTGTTTTAGGCACAATGCTAACAAGGTTTCTTCCATTTATTGTTTTCCCATCCGGTAAACCCACACCGAAATATATACAGTATCTCGGTAAAGTCCTGCCATCGGCGGTCATTGGTCTTTTGGTCGTTTACTGTTTTAAGGATGTGAATTTATTATCTGGAAGTCATGGTATTCCTGAATTTATTGCAGTGGCGGTGGTGGTTCTTCTGCACTTTTGGAAGAAAAACATGCTCCTCTCAATAGCAGTGGGAACAATTGTCTACATGATGTTGGTGCAATTGGTCTTTTAATCACATTCGAAACATTCAATATATTAAAGGGGTAGGTCACCGTGAAGAAGAAAATGGATGAGTATCAAATTTATGAAAAGCATTACGAGCAAATTTATGAACAAGTAAAAAACGACCCGTATGCGAAAGTCTTAGCATCCAATTAACAAAATTTGAGGCAGGTTTTGCAGAAGCAATTCTAGAAGTGCAGGACCATATGGTAAATGCGTATGGAACAGTTCATGGAGCAGTTATTTATGCTTTAGCAGACCACGCATTTTCTGTAGCCTGTAATGCATATGGAAAAACCTCAGTAGGACTCTCGACCACTATCCAGTTTATTGAAGCAGCAAAACCAGGAGACAGAATTGTTGCGCGTGCGACGGAATTAAGACGAAACTTTCGTACAGGATTCTATCGAATTGACATTTTTCACGAGCAAAATCTAATTGCAACCATGGAGGCAGTGTCATATCGTAAGGATCATTATTTTATTGAGCTTGATTAACAAGTTTGAGTATAGGGATACGATATTGTTCCAAAAGGAAACATCTTGTTTGGAACGATAAAACAAAAGAGAAAAGGCAAAACCATATGATGAGATTTACTAATATAAGGAGTATGTCTTTCGGAGTATCTAGCAAACGAGCTAATCTTGTTACCGCGTCTAGCAAAGATGGCTCTATTTTGCTGACATACATATCTCGTTTAGCATTTTCCTTCTTGTCAACTCCCATTTGGAATTCACGTAACACCTTTAATATTTCACTTGGTGTAAATTCAAGTTTGAGAGCCAGATAAGGAACTTCGGAAGAGCCTTCAGTAAAGACCCTCCAACAGAATGCTGGAGATTCTTAAAATTATTTTTTAAATTTATTCGGAAACTGCTTTACAACTCCCGACGAGATAGTATCTGCCATTAGGATTATATGTGTGACCCCTTCGTCAATTGAAACGATTCTGGCATTCCAATCTTTTGCTAAACTTGCAGAGACATCATTTGTCACTAATTTCAGATGCATATACAGCAAATTTTTTAGATCTTCATTTTTCAAATAGGGGTTGGCACCGCTAAGGAAAGCTACTATTTCATCAGCATTTCTATACCATTCTTTGTTTAGCTGATTCACCAAGGCTTTATTTCCGCTTTTAGCCGCAGCCACAATCTTTCCCGCAATAACAATATGCTGCTTAAGCAACTTCGTAAGTTTGTTCCCAGCTTTCACTCCGTATACTGGCTTTACAGCATTGCCAATTTCCTCCTGATTTTTCAGAAGCCTAGTCAGTACCTGTTTTTGATCCTCCGCTCCTGCTGTTGTAGCACTTGTAATATAATTACTTGTCCACAATACATGATCAATCCAAAGTCTCCTGAATTTATTTTCGAACTTTACCTCAGATTGACTAATGCAATGTACCTGCGGTTTAGCGTAGGTGCTTGTTACAGCCACCATGTTTAATGGAAATAACAAAATAAATCCCATTAACAATAATTTTTTCATAAATCCTTCTCCTTCCAAATTAAAAAGTGCTCTTTTTATTATTGATATATGGGATTATTTTATTCCTAAAAATGGTTCTACTTACCGTGTTGATCTGTAAAGGAGCAAACGATTGCCAGTTGAGATTTTTTCACTTGATACAAATGCAATAAGTACCATATCGGATAGCCTGCTGATGTGTTGGATGAATTGACAGGGATAACATAGAAAAGCATAAAATAAAAAGAGGGGATGGGAAGTAATATATAAACTGTCTTCTTTAGCATACGGGTACGATGTAAAGGTATAAACGGCGGCTCGAGCATATTTTTACTCTTCTAGGGAAAACGTATCAATACAAAAAGAATGGAGGTAATTAGGTGAATACCGATAATCCAATTGACAATTATCTATTTCCACTATCAGGAGGAAAGCTGGATTTACAGAACGGTGTGAAGTTAAATGAGGATACATATGAAGTGTATGTAAATGATAAGTTTGTAGGGCATAAAACATTAAAGAATGCTGGTGAAAAACTTTCAGATGTTGACGACTTTTTACGAATTCAAGGAATTCATAATTTTTCCTCTTCATTAGAAGGTGACCACTATATAATAATAACAAATGAAGACTCCGAAAATTTTAGCGATGCTTTATCCGTTTATTTTAATAATCGATAATTAACAAATTGATGGTCATAAAACCCAGCAATACCAAGGGGAATTTGATAATCATTTTAATTTTGGGATGATGACGATAATAGAAAATTAAAAAGAAAGGAATTGGATTGTTTGAGCGTAAATTTAGCATCAATGGGGCTGCTATCGCAGTCCCTTTTTTCTGTTCTACTAGAGAAGCAGTTAGTTAATTTAAACCAACATTTAGTTGACTAAATCAACTAAATGTTTTATGCTATTTGTAATGTTTAATATTCTGAATATTAAGGAGAATAAAGATGGAAGAAATTCAATATGTAGAAAAAATTCGGAAATTCAATCGGCATTATGCAAATGTTCTAGGTAAAATTGACCAAGAAATCTATAATAAACCTTTTCCTTTAACAGAAGCACGTGTTATAACTGAAATCAATTTTAGAAATGGTTGTACTGCAACGGAAGTGAGAGAAAATCTTGGAATAGACCGTGGACAAATGAGCAGAATCGTTCAAAAATTTGAGGAAGAAAAAATTATTTTTAAAAAGCAAGCATCAGACGATAAACGCCAATACTTACTTTACCTCACTGACTATGGTAAAGAAATTTTTAATGAGCTAGTTGAAAATGCGAATCGTGAAGTTGGAAAAATGATTCAAGAAATATCTAATCGTGATTTGACCAAGCTGATCAGTGCCATGGAAACCATAGAATCCATATTCACTAAAGAATATCCTTCTCAATCAGAGGTATCCATTCGAACATTTCAACCTGGAGATGTTGGTTTCGTAGCACACCTGCATGGAACGTTGTACGAAAATACTTATAAGTTTGGACCAATGTTTGAATATTACGTTATGAAGGGCTTAACTGAATTTATGATCAATACGGATGGAGGAGAACTGTGGATTGCTGAAGTAGATGGTAAAATGGCAGGTTCGATTGCGATTACTAAATCCAATGATAATGTTGCCCAATTAAGATGGTTTATTTTGGATGAAAATTATCATGGAATGGGTATTGGTAAGAAACTTATGGAGACGGCCATCGACTTCTGTAAAAAACAAAGATACAAACATGTTTTCCTATGGACGGTAAGTGTTTTAAGCACTGCTCGTTATCTATATCAAAAATATCATTTTAGATTAACAGAAGAAAAAGAAAATTATGAGTGGACTGGTTCGAAATTAGTAGAAGAACGATGGTACTTAGACTTATTCGATGAAAACTAAACTAAGAAATGGTAACAGGTGAAAAACATGGATTTTTGTTTTAGCGGAGAACCAACCCTTTTAAAGACATTGTGAAGGTGAGGAAATACACTTAAACTATCTTATTATAAAATATTGATGATAAAAAATGACAGGTATGAATCTAACGAAATAGATCACACCTGTCATTTTCATTACAAAAAGTTATATTAAAATTACCCTAAATCACATTTGATTCATATGATTTATGAAGATAACGTTCTATAAACTCAGCTAATCCATCATTTTCGTGGTGTTCTGTAACAAAATCAGCTGCTAATTTAACCTCTTCGCTAGCGTTCCCCATTGCCACACCCGTACCGACATGACGAAGCATCTCTATATCATTGGGTCCGTCTCCAATAGCAACGACTTCATTTGGACTAATTCGAAATTCGCGAAGTAAGCTTTTGATAGCAGACCATTTGGAAACATTAGGAGCAACCAGTTCAAATCCGTCATTCCAATTGATGATATCTGCTTCCTTTTTAAACAAAGCGGATAATTCATGACTTGGTGTACCTGTTCGAACACTTACTTCATAGTGTCGTCCAGTAGCTAGAAAAACCTTGACTCCCTGATTAATGAGCCTATAAATGGCTTCCATATTTCGACGGGAAATGTTGTTTGAGGCTTTTAGTAGTGTTCCATCCATATCAATAAATATTGCACGCACATTCATTTATACTGCCTCCTCATTCGTTGATAAACCAATCATATCATCTGAATATTAAAGACTTGTAAACTTAGTGTACAGTTTAAATAAAGTTTATGAGGAAGCAAGGGACGTTTCTATGAAAAATAAAAATATTATTCTATTAACGGGTGCTTGAATTCAAGAAGGGATGGCTGCATTGGCAGTCTTTTTTTTGAGCTAACGAGCATATCTATAAAATAAAGAAAAGAATTATTGATTTGAATGATGAGAACTTAACGAAGAACCAATAGAAACTATCATTTTTACGTGCTCTTCCATAAGAAGAGCTCTTTTATGTGTAATAAAAATAGGGGATATTTTTATGGAGAAAAATGAACAAATAAATCTTATTAACGGATTTAATGAAGGAGGGGATTCTGCGCATTTTTGTAATATGCAGTTAGCGGATACCTTCTGAGATACGTTCACCCGCGTTCAAGTGTCCGCCTGAGTTGGGCTATCCGCTTTCCTTATTTGTTAACGAAGGTTTTCAATATAGTTTACGACATCACCGACAGTTTGAAGCCTCGCTGCAACTTTCTCACTAATTTCGATCGCGAATTCATCTTCAATTTCCATCGTCAGGTTCACCATATCAAGTGAATCAGCTTCGAAGTCATCTTTAAATGATGCTTCCGGTTTGATATTCTCCATTTTGACACCCAGTTGGTCTGCAATAATAGGCTTTAACTTTTCAAATATGTTCATTGTGACATCCTCCTAAGTATTTCATAATCACCATTATAACAACCTATTTCGGAACATAAAACATAAAAGAATTGCCAATATACGGTGAACATTTGACCAAATGGAAGTCGGTACCACTCTAAATTAATGAATGAAGTGATAATATTTTATGAATTAGAGAAAAATAGTGGTTAGGAAAGGAGGGATTGCGAATGTCTTTGAAAAAGTGGTTAACAGGATTGGTCGTTATGCTTGCCATGATTGTGGTTGTGACAACTCTAGGCTCACTAGGCGCATTTGCCGAATCCAGTGTCGGAACTCAGCCTATGGAGACGGTGAAAGCGATTGAGGTCGAGTTGAACGATGATTACTTTAATCCGAAAGTCATCACTATTCTCAATGGAAAAACGACACCGTTGATATTGAAAAACAAAGGTAAGAAGGAACACACCTTCACCGTGGAAAAGCTCGGAATTGACGCCGAAGTCCAGCCAGGAAAAGAAACAACCATTACCGTGGAACCGAAAAAGCCCGATACATATGAACTGCTATGTCGGTACCATTTCAGTAAAGGAATGGTTGGAAAAGTAATAGTCAAATAACAAGCAGGGCCAATCGGGCCTTGCTTTTTAAATAGGCGACGGTAGCTTGCTTAATATTAAAACCCCGACATCATTGTAACAGCTAACATTCCTCCACAAAGGATTGTTCCTTTAAGAAGTGAAATGCTCACTTTTTGTTAAAGTAAAGCGGTAGGTTTGTACAATTACATTTCTAATTGAAACTTATTTAATGTAAGTATGGGAGCTATGGAAAAAGCTTTTGATGATAAAAAATGGGGAGAACGAAACAAAAAGATATTTATCTGTTATTAAGTCGAATTTTATAGATGTGAATTATGGAACAATTTCAAAAACAGTGCCTTGATTAAAATCAGTCACTTTCATAGAGCCATAAACCCCTAAATATATTCTGGTTTGATCCAGATTCGTGCCCAAATTAACATAATAAGATGATTGAGACCCAAAATTATAATCGGTTTCAATCACACTAAAATCATTTAGTTTACCATCTGTTCTTACCCTGGTATAAGCTAAACCCCCTCTAACCGGAGGCCGAGATTCTTCAACACGGGCAAGGTCGGTAAACACAACACTTCCCGTTAAATCGGGGATTCCATTTCCCATATATGGCTGGACTCCTGTAAGTGCAGTTCCTCCAAACTTATCGGGTCGGGGATCTTTATGAAAATAACTTGTTAAAGGCTGAAGACGCCTCACTGAAGTTTTTATTGCTTCATTGTAATAAGCAATTGTTTTCTCATCCAAAGTCGGATTTTGAGAGCAGCCCCTTATAGTCGAAGTAGGAAAAGCACCTTCCCACCCTCGCCAGCCAAAGTTAATAAATTCTTCTTGGTCAGGTTCAGATTTCAATAAAGAAGCTTGAATAAGCTGAGTAACCGGTATTGGTTTATAATGAACGAATGAAAAAATCGACTCAACCAAATCCTGTCCGACATTTCCCACATATTTGACATACTGATTATAAAACTTTTGAAATGAAATGCCTGGTATATTGCGAACCCCTTTGGCAATTACCGTAAGCGTTTCTTGAATAGGTGAGGGAAGTTCATTAAACCGTGTGACTACGGGTGGATTATCAATAAATGTATTCTTAACTACGTCCATTTCAATTATTTTACCGGCAATTTCCATATTATCCTGGCTTAAATTAAATGGATCATAGCCTGATCCACCGTCTCCGGTTGTTAAAACAAGTTTTCCGGTTTCAGGTGAAAAGTTTAAGCTATTGAAACCATTATGATTGAAAAATGGTCTTCTTAAGTTAAGTAATGTCCGTCGTTTTTGAGGTTGACCATTCGATTGTAAAATCCATTCTTCAACTGTATCAATATGATCATATTGAGTTTCTCTATTTATCCACTTTAGGTTTAAAGTTCTAGGATCACACGGGTTAGGTATAAAATGTTCAGAAAGAGCACCTGGACCTTGTGTTCCAGCTACTGAATAATGAAGATAAAAAAGACCGTTATAATAAAATTTGGGATGAAACGCTAGCCCAAGCAATCCCCGTTCATCATATCCTCGACCAGAAACACCTGGTTCAGAAGTACCTAACTTTATGATTCGCGGGCGAATATCTAAAAAAGTCCTTAAACTTGAGTTTCCTATGTAAAAGATCTCTCCTACCTGGGTTGCAATAAATAGTCTTTCAATTGAGTCACCCGGAAGTATAGCTGTTTTCAAAACTGTGGGTAAATTTATCTTACTTACAATGGGCCGTAAACTAACCTTAATTTTTTTCAAACTAACTTTACACTCCTTCTTATTGTTTTCTTTTATAAGAATATGATTAGGACTGTTCTATTAGTACCATATTAGGGCCGGAGAGTCTGACAACTATCCTGCTTACTTTAATAGAGGAAGAGATCGTCTATTGACGATCTTTTTTATGAGTAAACATATTTGTGCAGGGAGAACAAAATTTTTTTCATTGAATATCATGTCTTTTTAAGAATAGAGGAAGAATAAACAGAAAATGCTACTTAAGAGCAGATGATTTGTCATCGTCAGGGGGTCTACCTTGTTCAATCAGATAGTAAAAGCTGTACCCAATTTATTTACGATTGGAAATTTATTGTGCGGTGTTCTTTCAATTACTTTTAATATGAGTGGCTTTTTAGAAGTAGCCTCCATTTTTATTTTCTTTTCGGCTGTTTTAGATCTTCTTGACGGAAGGGTTGCGAGAAAATTAAAAGTGAACAGTGAATTTGGCGTAGAATTGGATTCCTTAGCTGATATTGTTAGTTTCGGAGTTGCTCCAGCACTTTTATTTCATTCGTTAGCAGCACCATCCATTTTAACTTCTTTGGCGTTTATCCTTTTCCCAACAATGGGGGCAATAAGATTAGCTAAGTTTAGTGTTAAACCAACCATTGGGTATTTTAAAGGATTACCTATTCCAGCTGCTGGATTGCCATTGGCTGGTATGGGATTCTTTTTATATAGCAATGCATGGATTACCTTAATCCTCGCTCTATTAATGGTAAGTCCAATTAAGGTTAAAAAACTTTAATTTTAATATCCATTGTAAAAAAGCTGGTAACCTTTTCAAAAAGGGATTAGCTTTTTTATTTTATCCATAACCTTTTTGTTCTCTTAAAACCAGATTAAGAATTCATTAATATGGAAAATGAATTCATTTATCGTGCTACATTGTATTTAGAACTAAATTTGAATTGACTTTAGTGTTTCTTTTTATAAATATTGGAGGCATATTTTATGTCACATTTAATCACTTTATTTGAACAGCACAGTTATCTGATTCTATTTACAGGAATCTTTCTAGAGCTTTTGGCCCTACCTATTTCAGGCGAATTTTTAATGAGCTACGCTGGCTATTTTGTATTTCAGGGTAAAATGAATTACACTTTGGCTCTCCTGACAGTCTTTATTTCGGGCGGTGCGGGAATTACTGCCACTTATTGGATAGGTAAGGCAGGAGGATATAAATTGATTGAAAAATACGGAAAGTATATTCACTTGGGACCAGAAAGATATAAAAAAACCGCCGATTGGTTTGAACAATCTGGCAGCAAACTGTTGGTCTTTGCTTATTTCATTCCAGGGATTAGGCATTTCACTGGTTATATTTCGGGTATTTCAAGAATGCCTTTTCGAAAATTCATTGTCCCTGCTTATACAGGTTCATTTTTATGGGGATTTTGTTTTATTACTCTAGGAAAAGTATTGGGACCTCGTTGGGAGGCCTTACATCAAGCTGCTAGTAAATATTTCATTATATTTATTATTGTTTTTGTCATATTGTTGGCAGGTTTTTTGGCCTATCGGTTTTTTAAGAATCAAATCAAGGACTTTTTTATTCGTTTCATACAACGATTGTTGAATCATCTAAAAACCATTAGAAAAATAGAGATCTTTCTTGTTTTTCTTACTTTAGTGTTAATCGGTATGGTGACCTTGATGCTAGGAATGGCTCAAGACTATTTATATGATGAGTTTAGTCAATTTAATGAAATAGTTGAATATATGGTTAAGATTGCAATTTATATGAGTTGGATGAAAGTATTTCTTGTATTCCAATCTCCGTATACCCTGTGTGCAATTATTGGGATAACCATCATCCGTATTTGGAGAAAAGGAAAGAACAGACTGCTTGAGTACCTTTTACTCATCGTTTCGATTTTAGGAGCGAGGCTGTTTCATGAATCTATCATCCAGATTTTTTCCTATCTTCAATCAATAGGGTTTGTAGGAAAATTTCATTCAGATAATTTTCCTGATATAAGCTCTACTTTAACAATCATAATTTATGGGACATGCTTATTTTTACTTGTCCGTCATCAAAAAACCACTATTACGCCATTATTGGGCATTTTATTTACTTTAGTCTTTTTAATAGGGTTAACCATAGCAAATGTTGCATCGACCGATTTACTTCCAAGTGATATTATGGGTGGTTATGTATATGGCTCTGTATGGATATTTTTTAACTTCTTGTTGTTTGAAATGCTACGGCTTGTTTTGGAAAAGCATAAAGTTGAGAATGATTATGGAATCTGAAAGACAATCGAGAAAAAATTTTTTTGGATTAAATTCAGTGATTTGTTAATAAAGAAGTGTTAGACGCTTCAATCAGAAGAAAGTGTGAACATTAATACTCGCACTAAATATTATTAAAACTCAAATGGCTTGGACAAAAACAAAATTTCATGAAGAATTAACTTATTTAATGAGTGGACACTATCAAGCGTTTTTGTTGACAGTGCCCTTTCATTTTCAACTACTCTGCGAACCACTATGCGTGAGAAACTTTAAAAACTTAATCTTCGTAAAATCTTTTCCAATGAGGTTAATGAGGATAATTGAACTGACTCATCATATTCATCTTCAATAGATGTTTTGAGCGAAGCTCCCTTAGGGCTAATAATGGTGTTATTGTTGTTATTTTCACTCTCATCGATTAATTTTGGAGGTAATGTTTGCGAAGTAGCAATAGGGCTACTAGTGGTGGTATTGTTGTTATTTTCACTCTCATCGTTTAATTTTGACGGTAATTCTTGCGAAGTAGCGATAGGGCTACTAGTGGTGGTATTGCTGTTATTTTCACTCTCATCGTTTAATTTTGACGGTAATTCTTGCGAAGTAGCGATAGGGCTACTAGTGGTGTTATTGTTGTTATTTTCACTCTCATCGTTTAATTTTGGCGATAATTCTTGCGAAGTAGTGATAGGGCTATTATTGTTGTTATTTTCACTCTCATCATTTAATTTTGGAGGTAATGTTTCCGAAGTAGCAATAGGGCTACTAGTGGTGTTATTGTTGTTATTTTCACTCTCCTCGATTAATTTTTGAGGTAATTCTTGCGAAGTAGCGATAGGGCTATTATTGTTGTTATTTTCATTCTCCTCGTTTAATTTTGGATTTAATGTTTGCGAAGTTCCAATAGGGCTACTAATGGTGATATTGTTGTTAATTTCATTCTCCTCGTTTAATTTTGGAGGTAATGTTTGCGAAGTTCCAATAGGGCTACTAGTGGTGTTATTGTTGTTATTTTCACTTTCATCGTTTAATTTTGGAGGTAATGTTTGCGAAGTTCCAATAGGGCTGCTAGTGGTGTTATTGCTGTTATTTTCACTCTCCTCGTTTAATTTTGGAGGTAATTCTTGCGAAGTAGCGATAGGGCTATTATTGTTGTTATTGGTGTTATTTTCACTCTCCTTGTTTAATTTTGGAGGTAATGTTTGCGAAGAAGCAATAGGGCTACTATTGGTGTTATTGGTGTTATTTTCACTCTCCTCGTTTAATTTTTGAGGTAATGTTTGCGAAGAAGCAATAGGGCTACTATAGGATATATTGTTGTTATTTTCACTCTCATCGTTTAATTTTGGAGGTAATGTTTGCGAAATAGCAATAGGGCTACTATAGGTGATATTGTTGTTATTTTCACTCTTATTGTTTGATTTTTGACGTGATTTTTGTGAAGTTCTCTTAGGGCTACTAGTGGTGTTATTTTTGTTGTTTTTGTTATTTTTACTCTTATCGTTTGATTTTTGACGTGACTCATGTTCTTTCGATTCAGCCTTTTCATTATTTACTCCATAACTAACATTTTTAATGTGGACCATGGCAATGCGAACGATTTCCGCATTTTTGACCAAAGAAACAAAATCATTTTTTACCTCACAGAGGACCCCCTCGACCGTCTCAGGACCGCCACGATTTATTTTCACCCAACAATATTCCAATGATTTAAGCAGGTGTTTGAAATTTTTAGCTTTTTTAAATTCGAAATCCTTCGGAACATCAACGTCGAATTTAAACTGCTTTTTCAGATTTTCTGTAAAACTTTTAATATTGTGAGTGTTGTAATAAACGACCCCATCATCTTCCGTGAGAACGGTGATAAAATCGTCACTTGCATCCAGTAACTTCCCAATTCTGGATTCTGGTCCACCTCGATTAACCTTGATTACTTTTTCTTGAAAATATTTCTTGAGGTATTCATTCATAAAAAATTATCCTCCTTAAATTATATAATTATATTTACACTGCATGTATATGTATCACGGGATGAAGTTGTCCTAATAAAACAGCCTGTTTACTTATAACTTAAGAGAAAAATAGGCTAGATTTTAAAGAATAGTTACACCAGCTCGGTTTAATAAAATTCAATTTTTTCTTTATATGTTTCTGAAGTCATTTTTCTTATATGGAAGTCATTACTTATTTAAGAGAGAAGAAACCATATAAAATTATAAAAGGAGGAGAGTCATAAAATGCAGATAAAGAACAATTATTTTCGTGCGCGTACGAGTATGGTGTACATGATGACCAATAATGAAGTAATGAATCAAATCATTTCCTTCTACGTGGACATGAATGGAATGCTTACCTTTGTAGGTGCCTACCCAACTTATGGAAGAGGTACTGGTACCAAGGAAGTTTCCACTGCAACAGCAAACGATGGAGTCGACCCCTTAGCGTCACAAGGCGCCCTAACTTTGTCCCGTGATGGACGTTTCCTACTTGCAGTCAACGCAGGCAGCCATAGTATCAGTAGTTTCATCATAACCGAAAACGGAGCACCTGTTATCGTGGATGTAAAGCCATCAGGAGGTGCTCAGCCCAATAGCGTAGATGTTTTTGGTAATCTTCTCTATGTCTCCAATGTAGGTCATGCCGCAAACAATTTTGCATCAAATATCACTGGTTTTCACATAGATGATAACGGAAGCCTTATTCCTATTCCCGGATCCACCCATTCTCTCAGCACTTTCAATGCTCAGCCGGCGCAGGTTCTCTTCACTCCGGATGGAAGTAAAATCGTTGTCTCCGAGCTTACATCAAACCATCTCAGTGTATTCCAAGTAAATAATAATGGTACGGTTACAGGACCAATCGTTAATGATTCTTTCGGTCAAGGACCATTGGGCGCTTATTTTCTTTCGTCTGGAATCCTCTTAGTTACAGAAGCAGTTTCAAATGCGCTGTCATCTTATTCATTGACCAACGACGGTATTCTTCATGTGATTAGCGGCTCTGTACCAAACGGATATAAGACTGCTTGTTGGGTTGTAACAACGAGAGATGAACGTTTTGCCTACATTACCAATACCTTAAGTGGCATCATCTCCACCTACCATATCGATCCCAATGGAGCACTGTCGGTGGTAAGGCATATAACCAGTACACCGCCAGGTACAGCACCAGGTCTTCCAATGGATGTCGGAGTAAGTAAGGATGGACGGCATTTTTACAACCTTAACGGAAATCAGGGTACAGTGTCAGTATTTAATATCCAGGATGATGGTAGTTTAGTAAGATTGCAGGTTGCTGCCTGGACTAACTTTCCTTACTTCGGCTCGCAAGGTTTAGCTGTTCTTTGATTCTATTGGGTTCAGCATACTGTGTGGAATAGAAAATACAGGAGTTGCTAAAAACAAGGCTGCCGGCAAACTGGCGGCTTTTGTTATGAGACAACATAATTGCCAGCAAGATTGTGAGGAAATGTACTTACAAACGGGTGCAATAGTTCAAGAAATGATTGCTCAAATTCTAAGTGACATAAACAACCGTTTTGAGCATATTCATAGCGTTGGAAATCCTCATAATCCTGATGCTACCCTCTATATAAACTCACCCATACTAAAAGAGTAAAAAGTTATTTGGAGTCATATGATTTTTTCTACTGTTAATTAAAGCAATACCATGAGCTAATCGCTCTACCCCTAGTTTAATTTGACTCTCGTTCACTTGAGAGATGCTTAATCGAAGGAGATTTTCCTTTTTATATTCTGGCAAAAACATTCTAGAGGCATCATCAACAAATATATGCTGCTCGTTTAGCATATGAACTACCTGTTTGGCTTTCACATTCTCGGGCAAAGTGATGGATAGATAGAATCCTGAAGTCGGTTTAGAAAAATGAGTATTAGCCGGTAGCAATAATTCACAGGCTTCTTGAAGGATTTGCATTTTAGTATGGTATACCTTTTTAATTTTTTTGAGATGGCTATTTAACATTCCACTTTTTAAATAGATTTCTAGTGCCCCTTGAGAAAGTGCTGAACTATTAAAATCCGAACAAAATTTATATCGTAAAAAATTGTTAATCATTAATGTAGGAAGAACGACAGTAGCAATCCTTAACCCTGGGAGGAAAATTTTCGAAAAGCTTTTAATATAAATCACTCTCCCCGAAGGATCATAAGAAAATAAAGGATCTGATTTTGCATTTGGGTCAAGGTCACCTAAAAAATCATCTTCCACTATATATACATCGTATTTTTCAGCTAACTCAACGATTTTTTTCTTTTCGCTATTCGAGTAACAATGTCCTAGAGGATTGTGAAATCTCGGGATAATATAGAAAAATTTTATATCATTATTTCGAAAAATGTATTCTAGCCGATCAAGATCAATCCCTTCCATCGATAACTCAATTCCGAAAGTAGTAGCTTGGTGCAGATTGATGGCCTCAATAAATCCGAAATAAGTAGGTTGTTCAATTAGAATATTGTTTTTTCCATTTGGAAATGGCATAGAAACTAATAAATTAAGGGCTTGCTGCGAGCCAGATACAACCACTACTCTTTCAGGTTGAGTGAACACTTGTAAATTCTGCAAATATTTCACTAACTGTACGCGTAATGAGTAAAGGCCTTGTTGATCAGAGTATGTAAAAAGCTCTTCTTTATATTGTTCAATTGCTTGATTCATACAATGTTGAAATTCAAGATAAGGCATAACTTTTTTATCTGGACCAGCAGATAAGAAATCAATCACGTCATTTTCATTCGTCGTCATTTGAAATTCATTCACAACAAAGTAGCCACTTTTAGGAACTGAATAAATTAAATGCTCTTTTTCTAGTTCTTCGTATGCTTTAATGACTGTATTTTTGCTACATGAAAAATGCTCAGATAGCTGACGAACAGAAGGGAGTTTACTCCCTGCAATAAGCGCCCCGTCTGCTAGCCGAAGCTTCATTTCTTCCATTATCTCGATATATTTTGAGCTCATTCATTTATCCTCCTTCAACTGTACTGGTACAGAAGGGCGAAAAAGTGGTTTATTTTTATTGTGTGTACCTATTATTATGTTAATTATATCAGAACTGTTTTTTAAGAAAAAAGAAAATGGTACAGATATAATACGAAGGTAGGTAGGATAAGATGCAGAGAGAAACCAGAGAGAAATTTGGATTATTGTTGGGATTAGTAGGTGTTATTTGTTTTAGCTTAACGCTCCCTTCTACAAGAATTGCAGTAGAGTATTTTGGGACCACGGTCGTCGGTTTAGGAAGAACAGTTCTTGCTGCTATTTTAGTAGCTGTGATATTTATTGTTCGAAAAGAAAAACTTCCTTCTCCTCGCCAATTCAAACATCTATTTATTGTTGCTGTTGGTGCAGTTTTAGGATTTCCACTCCTCACTTCTTGGGCAATGGAATCCTTGCCTGTTTCTCATGGAGCTGTGGAATTAGCCTTATTACCATTAGCAACAGCCGGATTTGCTATGTTTAGAGCTGGTGAAATCCCTTCTCTCAAATTCTGGCTTTCCAGTATAATCGGTTCTTTAGCTGTTATTGTGTATGCACTTCATCTTGGATTCGGTCAATTACAATTTGCCGATTTAGCTTTACTAGCAGCAGTGATTATACTTGGACTTAGTTACGCAGAAGGTGGGAGATTAGCGAAAGAATTAGGTAGCTGGCAAGTGATTGCTTGGGCGATTATGATCGGTGCTCCATTTTTCATTATTCCAGTTGGGCTAAACCTTACAACTGAAATGCTCCATGCTCCATTACAAGCATGGGTTAGTTTTATTTATCTCGCAGTGGTTAGTCAATTTCTAGCATATGTTGCTTGGTATAGCGGAATGGCTATGGGCGGAATAGCAAGAGTTAGTCAGATTCAATACTTACAACCATTTTTGATGATTCTATTTTCAACAGTTTTTCTCGATGAATCCATCACATTTTTCACTCTTGTAATAGCAGTGTTTGTTGTCTATTCTGTTATATTAGGCAAAAATGCTCCCGTATCAAAAAAAGGATCACTATCAGAGAAAAACTAACTATTATTTATATTTCCTTATAATATTAAGCACGAAATTTGACATATAATCATTCAAAACATTGATATGGATCGTGTAGGTCAGGAGTTGTATATTTCCATTATTGTAAAATCGAAATATACAAAAAATACATTTTTCAACCGAGTATTTATTCTAAAAATAAATAGAAGAAATATATGATAAATGAAGGAACTATTAAAGGGGGGAAACACGATTGAAAAAATTTTTAAGCGCAATTCCATTATCATTACAGCATTTGTTTGCAATGTTTGGTGCCACAGTTTTGGTGCCGGCACTAACTGGTCTTGATCCAGGAAGTGCACTTATTGCCAGTGGTTTAGGAACCTTGATTTTCCATCTTATTACACGCGGAAAGGTTCCTACGTATCTAGGTTCATCCTTTGCCTTTATTGCTCCGCTTGCGTTGTATGTGGGGAAGTTACATTCACCGGGTCAAGCCGTTGCAGGTCTTATCAGCGTTTCCATTGTTTATGCCATTGTATCTATAATCATTTCATTTGTCGGCTTTGAAAAAGTCCGCAAGGTAATTCCTGCAGTTGTCGTTGGTCCTGTTGTAAGTATTATCGGTCTTTCGCTGGCAACCACGGCGGTGACCAACATGGCTTCGACCCATTGGGATGTCGCTATCGTCAGCCTTCTTGCAGCGGTCATCGCAACGCTTGCAGGCACAAAGGTGATCCGCCTCTTGCCGCTTATAATCGGTCTTGCGGTAGGGTATGCTTATGCTTCGGTGCGTGGATTTGTTGATTTTCATACGATCGCCACTGCACCGACTTTTGCTCTTCCGCATGTCGTCATGCCGGAATTCACGTGGGTCGTGATCCTCGGAATGGCGCCAATTGCCCTGGTTACCATCATCGAAGACCTTGGACATATGTTTGTACTAAATGAGATTACAGGAAAAGATGTGACAAAGAATCCTGGATTTTCAAGCATCCTATGGGGGAATGGCATTGCAACATTAATCTCCGGCTTCATCGGAGGACCTGCACAAACAACTTACGCGGAAAACCTCGGGGTTCTAGCCATCACACGCCAGTTTTCCAGTAGGATCGTTCAAGGCGCTGCTGTTCTTGCGATTCTTCTTGGCTTGTTCGGTAAAGTTGGAGCTGTTATCCAATCCATTCCAGTTGCAGTGATGGGAGGCATATGTATCCTGTTATTTGGTATGATCGCTGCCATGGGGATCCGTCACCTCATTGAGGAAAAAGTGAGTCTGGCTAATATGAAAAATTTGGTCATCGTCGCGATCATCTTCATCATCGGAATTGGATATGCTCATAATGGTATCGCCTACGCTACCATTGCTGGATTGCTCATCCATTGGCTCGTACCCGATTTTACGACAAAGAATGAACATTAAAATGAAAAAGCCATTCCAAACACTTGCAGCGGAATGGCTTTTTATATGTGCGTAAACAACTAGGTCAAAGGAAATGTTAACCTTTTTTTAATATTCTTAGAGAAGGATATCAATAAGAAACAAAATCCATGGAGTTAAAATAAATAAAGTTAATTTGAAAAAAAGTATTTCCGGAAAAGAAGGCCGTATCCAATGTAGACGGGAGAGCCAATAATATTGATTGGTGCTGTGCGGGAGACTTTTTCTTTGTTTACTATAGAGCAGGATATAAACCATGGATAAATGGGCGAATTTTGAGTGAAGGGATTGGTAATAATATCTTCAAATTTGGGGGTGGATTAATAAACATGTTAAAAATCTCATCGGCATTGCTAGTCTTATTCTTTACTCATATAGGAATAATTCATGCACAAACTTTAAAAGAAATATCCTATCCGTGTAGCGTGGTTCTTAAGCCGGTTAGGGATATTCCCAATGCACAAGGGACTGGTTTAATTACAAAAGTTAAAAAGCCATATACGCCTGGTCCAACAAGTCCGATTAGAGAAAGGAAGAGTGTAGGTATTTATGCGGATTGGTTACCTTTACCTTCATCCTTTGGAGACTATGACCAATATGAGGGGTTTGCACGGATCATAGGGGAAATCAGCTGGCGATTTAAGATGTATTCAGTTAAGGAGGACGCTCCGAGCTGGTTTGGTGGAACTCCTTGGGTAGGTAAAATCGAAGAGATATCTGCTTCGCTTCCTGTTAATACACGAGTGGAATTACGTCTTTCAAATTCAAAAACAAACAAGTTAGGACCTGTTATTTTGCAAAACACCCTACATCAATGCCATAAATAAAGTGGAGTGCTTAAATTTTGTGCTGCATGGATGGCTAAGGGGCATTAGTAAAAAAATAATAAAGGGTGATTTAATAATGAATATACAAGTCAAACTGAAGGATATAATTGAGGAAATGGAAATACAGTTCGAAGAGTCACGTTCCTTACTTAATATTAAAACAGGTGAAATAGTGTTAGTTAATTCGGAGGACTTGAGAGCTGTTGAAGAAGAAAAACCATTTGATCATTTACCTGAATGGGAACGAGAAAATAGAATTATTGCAATTGATGTCGTTGAAAACTTTGAAAATTACATAGAGTTACCTACTAAATATGAAGTGAATGAATATGAAATAATGGAAAACTATTGCCTAACAGTAAGTGATCAACGTAAGCAGGAATCCTTATTAAGAGCAATTAAAGGAAAGGGTGCATTTAGAAGATTTAAGGACAAAATAATAGACTTTGATATGGAAGATCAATGGTATTCATACCGTGACGAGCGTTTTATACAAATTGCGATTGAATGGTGTAAGGAAAATAAAATAAACTTTATTGAATAGAAATGACAGGGGGCGATTACTAAACTAAAGAGTAATCGCCTTTTCTCCTTATTAAAGTAAGGTGCAGTTAAAGAAGAGAAATATATTAGTAAACCTGGCATCATTGAGGTTCAAAGAATAGCCTAAAGTGAAAGAACAATGCTGCCAAGAACTGTCGGCTTTTCTTATTGAAGGAACGAAGCAGTTTAGTCTCATAGGCATAATGTAGGGAAATTAGGTATATTTTAATCACCTTGTAAATAAGAATAGACCAAATGGAGTTTATTCCGGGGGGTAATCTAATGAATGGTGATGATACCGTTTTGCATGCTGATACAGGTGTTACATCAGTTATGTTTGTTGAGCGTTCATTAAATGAAATACGTTTTTGGGCTAGGATCATGAAAGAGCATTCTTTATTTCTTCGATTAGGATTTAGAGCAGAGGATACTCAACTAATTCAAGAGGCTAACCAATTTTATCGATTATTTGAACACATCGAACAAACTGCACATTCCTTTAATAATCAGACTGACCCCGAACAAATAAGAAGATTTAATTCAGAGGTACAACAAGCTGCAACTAATATTTTCGTATTTAAACGGAAAGTATTAGGACTAATTCTCACATGCAAATTGCCGGGGGCAAATAATTTCCCACTATTAGTTGACCATACAAGTAGGGAAGCTAATTATTTTAGAAAACGATTAATTGAATTAAATGAAGGAAAATTACAATCGCTTCCAGATGCCATTATTAAAGAAAATGTCTTCTTCTTAAGGATTATGGCAGACCATGCCAAATTTATTGGACATCTACTGGATCCGTCCGAAAGGAAGCTAGTTGATGTAGCACGGAATTTCAGCAATGATTTTGATCAATTGCTGTATCAAGCAAAGGACTTAGAATCTATGAAGCCACAATCTCAGACAGTTCCTCTTTTAGATCAATTCCTTGATCAAAATCGGGTGTCGGTATCATCTCTTAGGGACTTCAAGAAAACAGCCCGTGATTTAATTGAGCAATGTAAAATAAAGAGCATTATTCATCCTCTGTTAGCTGACCATGTTTTCCGTGAAGCTGATAGATTCCTAGAAATCATTGATATGTTTGACGCACATCTTACAGGAGGTAGCTCACAACCTGGATAATATTTTTTGAGGACGCATATAAAAAATTAGTTTAAATGCAGAATGTTGGAGATCCAGAGGTAACATCACTCATGATTAATACAATTATGCGTAACTAAATTACAATAAATTTAACGGGGATGTTAAAAGAAGGGGATTGCTGCGGCGATCCTTTTTTGTTATTCAGCTAGAGTGGCATCCTGTGGGAGGACGGGGCAGGGGAGACCCCGCAGAAGCGCGGCGACGAAGAGCCTCCCCGGACTGCCCGCGAACCACCGCGCCTGGAGCGGAAATCAACAGGCAATTTTAACAGAGTCTAAAATATAAGGATAATTAAAAGTTTGAGCTTTTCAAATATTGTACTATGATAAATTTAATACCATTGTTTGAGTTGAGCAATCGTATGGTGTAGTGACCTTTACTCTTACACAATCTAGATAACATTTACCTAAGGAGTGTTTATTATGGCATGTGTTTTGTTTATTAATGGTGGATCAGAAGGACATATCAATCCAACTATTGGTGTTGTGCAGGAGCTTATATCGCGTGGGGAAGAGGTAGTGTACTTTACGATAGAAGCTTTTCGAGAGCGTATTGAGAAGACGGGAGCTACTGTACGAACATTTGACGGTGAAAAATTTATAAAAGCTTTTATCTCAGGTGGAAGAAATCATTTACTCGAAAGAATCAACGGTCTTTTGCATACGGCAGATATCATGATACCTAGTGTTCTGAAGCAAATCGAAGGAGAACATTTTGATTATATCATCCACGATTCCATGTTTGGTTGTGGACGTTTACTTGCACAAATACTTAAACTTCCGGCAATTAATTCTTGTACTTCATTTGCGCAGACAAAAGCTTCATTTGATAAAATGTTGGAACATCTTTCACAAAATGTCCCAACAGAAATTGTTAAAACGATAAATGATGATTTTCAAAACCTGACTACAAAGATTAAAGAAAAATATGATGTGGAAATCCGTTCTCCTTATGAAGTTTTTTGTAACCCTGCACCACTTACAATCATTTATACAACTAGGGAGTTTCAACCCTTTGGAGAAACGTTTGACCAAACTTACAAATTTGTAGGTCCATCCATCTCTTTACGACCAACGCAAGAAAACTTCGACCTAACTGCAATCAAGGGGAAAGGACTGATTTACATTTCACTGGGTACTGTCTTTAACCAAGCAATTGATTTCTATAAGCTTTGTTTTAAGGCATTTTGGAATACTGATCATGCCGTTGTCATGTCTATTGGGGAAAAAGTTCAAATATCTGATTTGGGGGAGATTCCAAAAAACTTCATTGTTAAGAATTACGTTCCACAAACTGAGGTGCTGAAACACACTAAATTATTTATCACACATGGTGGAATGAACAGTACCAATGAAGGTCTCTATTACGGGGTACCGCTAATTGTAATCCCACAAAGCGCGGATCAGCCGATAATTGCCGGGCAAGTTACCAATATTGGAGCCGGTATTAAATTACAAATGCAAAACTTGACTGCAAATCAACTACGTGAGGCCGTAGATCATGTGTTAAACCACCCATCTTTCCATAAAGCTGTTGCAAATATTAGGGAATCCTTTCAAAAATCGGGTGGGTATCAACAAGCTGTTAATGAGATTTTCGGATTTAAAAGTGAATATCTAAATTTAAATATGTAACAACTGCCTTCATTGTTGACTTTTTCTTAGTGGATACAGCATCTTCTTTTTTAATTGCATTAATGGAACAATAGTCAGATTGCAAAGTACTTAAAGTAACGGGTATAAGAGTTGAAGACCCAGCTGTTAAACCATTACAGAAACTAATGGGAGCGAATTTTCAGAACCAGTTGTTATTACGTTTTAGTTTTGATATAGCTTAAAACATACATATGTATTTTTACGGCTGGAATAAGATATTATTCTAATTGAAGATTCATAACTGGAATTTTTGTCAATGCTGGCAGACTTATAAAAGCAAATAGCCGTGTATATGTCAGATTTATTAAAGAATATGGGGAGTAGCTAGGTAAGAAAATGAAGGTATATAAGCTAAAGAATAATTTTAAAGGTATAAAAAAGGGAACACAATTCTATTTGATTGCTGAATCTGAATTTATAGGTGTCAAAGATTTTGTTTTACGAACTAAAGACTTAGCAATCAGGATATCAATTAATGAAAGGGAGCTGCATAACAATTTTATTTTATTGAATTATAGGTGAACAGTTTGACCAGTTAAATCTATTGAAGTAAAGAGTGAAAGATCCAGCTGCCATAATGGTGGCTTTTTTCTTAAAAACAAAAAAACCCCACACACAGAGGAGTAGGGAATTTCAAAACAGTAAATTAAATGGTAAACACAGTGTAGCACACATTTTGGGAAACTCCTAATTCTTTTTTGTTCATTTTAGAGTTTTTAGATTGTAATTTCTGACCAACGGCCAGATTCATTTGTAAATCTCCTCCACCAACATAAAAAAATCACCGGTAGCCCTAGTTCCTTCTTGTAGTATCATAGCTTCGCTTATAATATTAGATCAAAGTCCCAACCAGCCAACATGTTTCCAAAAGTAGGGGGACTGTTTAGCTGAAGGGATCTTTTACAAGTGAAAATGGGTTAAACCGATAATTTGTCAACATCATATTAATGTTAAAATTATTTATTCTTACGAATCCTACTAAAGAGGTGGCAAAAAAATGGAAGAAAAGAAAGTGACATGGTTAGAGCTTTTTGAAGATTTACTGTTTGTAGCGGCAGTTGCTACCGCCACTCACGTTTTGTTTCATGTTGAAAATGGATATATTCCTTTCGAATATCTATTGAAATTCATGCTGATATTTATTCCCATCTGGTGGGCATGGACCGGGCAAACTATGTTCACAAACAGGTTTGGCAAAGATCTTTTGCATCAGCGAATGTTCATGATTACTCAAATGTTTTTTGTTTTGATTATGACTTCGAGCTTATCAGTGGATTTTGATCATTATTACATGTCTTTTCTAATCGGGTATATCGGATTAAGATCACTAACAGCTATACAGTATCTCGTTGTCCACCGACTGGAGCAAGGAGATGCAAAGAAAGTATCAAGATTCTTGGGTACATACTTTTGGATTGGAATTATCATTTCATCCCTTTCTATCTTTTTTAGTTCATGGGTTCGATATGCGGTGTTGTATGCAGGAATTCTTGTTGACATGATTGTTCCAATAATTGGACGCAAGTATTTAGTAAAAGTTCCGACTCATACTGCCCATTTATTAGAACGTTTTGCTCTGTTGACCTTGATTCTCTTTGGCGAATCGGTCGTCAGCATCCTTTCTGTGCTGGAGCCGCAAAAAGGGGATTGGAATTCCATATCATTTTCCATCAGTTCATTCATTGTTATCCTCGCTATGTGGTGGCAGTATTTTGACAATGTAGAAAAGAAAGTGAATAAATTGGTGCAGGGGACAGGGCAAACCATTGTCTACGGACACTTATTAATCCTTATGTCCTTAAGCATGATTGCAGCGTCCATCAAGCTAATGTATTTACAAAAGACAGATTACTCGTTTATGTTATATTTTTTATTCGGATCGGTACTGCTTTATTTCGCGGCAACCTCACTTGTTTTTCATCAATATAGGCACAAACTACACCGCTTGAAGCTGTATCACTTAGGAGGATTTCTTGGAATTTTGACTGCTTTTTTTATCATCAATCTCATAACAGTTGTTCCAAATATTATGATTATGGGTGAACTGGCGCTTTTTTTTAGTATCTACGCCAAAATCACAACCGCGTAATTAAAGAGCAGATAGATGATCTTGAGTCATCTGGAGAGTAGGAGCAAGTAAAAACAGACCGGAACTCAGTTCAAGTTTCTTGCTGCGGTTTGTCTAGTAATTATAAAGGAAAGAGCTTCTTCCATAAAACTATTTAGAGATGATAGATCACCTATTTTCAAATAATAAATTGGATTGATCAAATCTTTCTAAACTTCTTTAGCTATATCATTCTTTAGCAATTGTCGATGGTCATAATATTTCTCAAAAATAATACCCATAAAATAGAAAAATATTAAGCCAAAACAAATGTGAATGAGTGTAAATGTAACTCCAAATGAAGTAAATTCATATACAATAACTGGTAATTTTGCAGTCGTCCAAACTCCTAAAAAAAATACAATGTACCGTATGCTTGCCCCTTTTCTTAATAAAAGTGCCGCAATTGGAAAAGCGACGTAAAGGGGACCAGCTGCAATTACTCCTAAAAATAGGGAGAACAAAATGCCATAAATGCCGGATTTTTCTCCCATATATCTAATTAGTGTTTCTTTCTCCACCCATTTGTCAAGCAAACCTACGAATATTAAGACAGGAGGGAGTAGAAACAACATATCTAAAATACTTCTTCCTGTTAATTGAAATGCGTTCCATCCCACCGATTGGTTTATGAAAGTAAGGATCATGAGCCCAAATAATAAAATCAAAAAGAGACGATATCTTTTTAATTCTTTCATCCCATCACCACCCAAATAATATATGAAAATATTAGAGACATTAACACTGCAGATGCATTCCGAGAATAGGCAAAACTTCGCCCAAATATCTTTTGTTCCATAGGTAAAGTGGTGATTCCTACTGACATTAATGTAGACATTAATACAGCTACTTGGGGGAGACCTGCACCATTTTGGACTAACGTATGTCCAAGCGGAAATACAACAAAGCTTGGAACTAGTGCAATAGATCCAATTAATGTCGAAAAAACAATACCTATTAATCCAGATTTTTCTCCAATGATTGAAGAAATTAAGGATGGCGTTAACATAGATAGTGAAAGTCCAACAAAAAGCATAATTGATAACATGTCAGGTATTATATTACGAAAGCTTTTCCATGACTTTAATAAAGCTTCTTTTGTTTTATTTCGATCTTTTATAAAAGAAATACTGATAAGGAAAATAGCTATAGCGTAAAGGATAACACCATTAATCATGATTTGACTCCCTCCATTTTTTGTATTTATTTAAGAAAAATGATAAATTCTTCATTTTTTCTTCGATATCCATTTGAAAATCTTCTAATTTACTTTTTCCAACAGTAGTAATTTTGTACATTTTTATCGGTTTATCTTGATCAGATGTGTCCAAATAAGACTCAACAGCACCTTCTTTCTCTAATGTTTTTAATGTGCGATATATGATGGCACTGTCAATTGGATTGATGGGAAGCTCTTCTTCACATTTCTGCAGAAGTTTCCCTCCATAGCTATCTCCCTCTGTTAAAAACAGCAAAAGAAATGCACCTGTATGTCTCCCTGTATGTTTCATGAAATATATAACCTCCTAATATAAATGTGGAATTTTTTCCAGCAACACCTTACTGTTAATAACAGTATACTGTCATTGACAGTAATATGCCACTGACAGTATGTCCTTTTTGTAAAAATTTTTGTTCATTTTCAGTTCAGCTTTCGTAAGGTTAGGGTCTTGCCGCGAAACCAGGGTCAACAGCCAGAGGTTATTGTCGCTATTTCTGCTATTTGTGCCGAGACGGACGAAATGGCAGAAGAGGTCGCGTTAAGTACGCTGATTTGGGCATTTCAGAAGAGAAAAGGAGAGGGAGGCAGAGTTCCTTCCATCGCGGAAGCCAAGCAATATACACTTACAGATATTGAAAGGCAATCATTAGAAATAATGAAAGAGAAGATGATTATGGGGAACCCACAAAAGGTGTACCAGAAACTAAAAGAGCAGCAAGCAATGTACCACGCGGATGAAATCATGATCGTCACCATTACCCATTCTCCTGCAGATCGAATCCGCTCGTATCAGCTGATTGCCAACGAAGCCCACCTTTCACGCTAAAAAGCTGTCCCCACTGGGAACAGCCTTTTCTTGTTAATATCCTTTTGCGGTATAATATTTTACGGGTTCTTTACTCGATGCCTTTATCTCAGAAAAAATGGTCCCTGTCAGACTATGTGACCCTTGGGAGTCTAATCCTGCTTCCCACAACATCATCCCGCCAAAGCCGTGATCCAGAGCTAATCGTGTTTTCTTTTTCATCGTTGGTCCGCCGTTATAATGGTAGGTTGTTCCATTCATCTTCACGGTGTCCTTTCCTGCATTCGCAGGGTTCTTGTTAATGATCGCAGCATATGAAACCTGTTTGATTTTAGGATTTTCTGGTTGGGCATAAAATGGAACGCCTAAAACCAATTTTTCCTTTGAAAGTTTTTTAGAATCAAATAGATTAGTCCAATAGTTTACGATTTTCTCAGTAAATGGATAAGGTGATAAATTAGCAGCATTGTAGCCGCCATCCCACTGACCATCATAGGCCATGATATTGACATGGTCGACATACTGGAACATCGATGGTTCATATTGAATAAAGCCAACTTCCGTTAACGTAACAGCATGAATTTTTGAATATACGGCAACAGACAGCTCCTTCTTTTTCGGGTGAAGCTGTGCACTTAACTCTTTCGCGAAGGCAGTCAGATTTTTTGCATCTGCTGTTGTGCGAGGGTGTTCAAAATCGATATCTATCCCATCTAGGTTTTCGCGGACTGCGATATTAGTAAGCTCTTTAACTAGCTTTGCTCTAGATTTAGGATTAGAAATCGCTGGTTTAAAATAGTTATAGGATTCTCCACCCTTAATGTGGAACCATCCACCAATTGCAAGGATTACTTTCGTGTCATGCTTTTCTGCTTTGGCAACAACCGTTCTTAAGTTTTTTAAAGCGAGATCACCATTAAATAAGACTGTTCCATCTTTAGTCGGATGAACAAAAGAGAAAATGACATGCGATAATTTTGAATAATCCACAATGTTAGGATCACGATAATCCTGAACATAACCAATGAGTACCTTTGATGGTGCTTTTTTTACATTTGGTAGTTCTTTTGCGTTTGGCATAATGGCCGATTTAGGTGCATCTTCTATGATTAGCGTACTTGGACGCTCATGCTTTTGATTATTTGAAGAGAAAAAGACTCCTGTGAATATTCCTCCTATAAAGGTAACGGCAATTACCAGGCCAAGGAGGAGATGACGTTTGTTCATAGTTTGTGTTCCTCCTTACAAATTCTCACATAGAAAATTGTAACAGAAAAAGGGAGGAAGGACGGATGGTAATATCCACCTATGCAGGAATTGCATCCTTTGGAAAGTGAAAAAATTTGAACTTCCCTGTCTGTTTTTGCTATAATTATTTGGTTAATGTTGAAAACCTAGGGTTTTTTATATATAAAATTGTAAGGTGGTAACCATGAATCAAGACTATAGAGTATTATTATATTATAAATATATATCCATTGAGAATCCTGAAGAGGTAACCCAGGAACATCTTAATGTCTGTAATGAACTTGGACTCAAAGGCCGGATTATCCTTGCAGCTGAGGGAATTAACGGCACGGTGTCAGGCACCATTGAACAAACTGACGCGTATATGAAATATATGCATGAACATCCACTGTTCGCAGGAACTATCTTTAAAATTGATGAAGCGACTGAGCATGCTTTCAAAAAAATGAAGGTACGTTTCAGACCGGAACTTGTCACGTTGCGTTTGGAAGATGACGTCGATCCGAATTTGCAAACAGGGAAACATTTAAAACCAAAGGAATTCTTTGCGGAAATGCAAAAAGAAGATACAGTTGTCATCGATGCGCGAAATGATTATGAGTTTGATCTAGGTCATTTTAGAGGGGCTGTTAGACCGGATATTCTTAACTTCCGTGACCTGCCACAATGGATAAGAGAAAATAAGCAGGAGTTTGAAGGCAAAAAGATTCTAACCTACTGTACAGGTGGGATTCGCTGCGAAAAATTCTCCGGCTGGCTGCTTCAAGAAGGCTTTGAAGATGTATCACAGCTTGAAGGCGGGATTGTCACTTATGGTAAGGATCCTGAAGTACAGGGAGACCTATGGGATGGTCAACTCTATGTGTTTGACGAGCGAATAAGCGTTCCAGTTAACCGTAAAGAGCATGTAGTTGTTGGGAAGGATTTTTACACTGGTGAGCCTTGTGAACGCTACGTGAATTGTGCCAACCCAGAATGTAACCGAAAAATTCTTTGCTCAGAAGAGAACGAACATAAGCACTTACGCAGCTGTTCACATGAGTGCCGCGTTCACCCACGCAACCGTTATGTTGCCCAGCACGGTTTAAGTGAAGATGAGGTCAAAGAAAGATTAGCCGTTATTGAGAAAGAATTAGCAAGATAACTATTAAAGCAAGCAGGTCATTTCGGTGGCCTGCTTTTTTATGTTCTCCTTTTTTAAGGTTTGCCAATAGGATTTTGGGAATATATTGATTATGATAGAGAATAGATACGTTTTACATAGAGAGGAGCGGAATAATTAATGGTGAGCTATACCAATCGAAATGAAGTACCCGTTCAGGAAAAGTGGAATTTAGATGATATTTATTCAGATCTCAACAAATGGGAAGAGGATTATCTGAAGATCCAAGAAATAGCTGCTAACCTGAAGCAATATGATGGAACCATTCAAGATGGGAACTCATTGTATCAATATCTCAATCAGCGAGAAGAATTATCTTTTCTGTTCAACAAAGTTTATGCCTATGCGATGTTGAGAGTAGATGAAAATACAAGGGATACCGCCTCACAGTCTTATTTAGACCGAGCGAAACAATTGAGTGTAAAAGTGAGTGCTTCCACTTCCTTCTTTATGCCTTATTTATTAAGTCTGGATGAAGAAACATTATCAGGTTACATAAAAGCAGAAAAGAAGCTGGACTATTTTGAAGAGGATCTATGGGAGTCGTTCCGTTACAAGCAACATGTATTAACTAAGGAACAGGAAGCAGTCCTATCCCAATTAGGGGAAGCCCTCTCGGCACCGGGAAACATTTTTGGCATGATGAATAATGCAGATATTAAATTCGGGGAAGTGACCAGTGAGAGCGGTGACCGTATCGAACTAACCAGGGGACTGTATTCCAAATTAATCGAAGATACGGACCGTGAAAAACGGAGAGAGGCCTATAAGGCATATTATCAACCCTACCTGCAATTAAAAAATTCCATTGCTTCTACACTTTCAGCGGCCATCAAAAATAATGTGACAACGGCTAAAATACGTCAATATTCATCAGCGTTAGAAAAAGCTCTGTTTGGAGATAACGTACCTAAAGAGGTATATGAGAATCTCATCCTAACAACGAAACAAAATATCAGTCCACTCCATCAATATTCAAGGATTCGAAAGGAAAAATTGAAGCTTGATGAGCTTCGTCAATATGATATGAGTGTCCCGCTGGTAGAGGGTGTAAAGCAAGTCATTTCATTTGAGGAAGCCTATGAAACGATGTGCAAGGCATTAGCCCCACTAGGGGAAGACTATGTCAATATCCTGAAGGAGTTTAAAGAGGCGCGTTATCTAGATGTGAGAGAAACACCTGGGAAGCGGTCAGGTGCCTACAATCTTGGCGTATACGGCGTCCATCCTTATATCCTTTTAAATCATCAGGATGATTTGGACAGTTTATTCACATTGGTCCATGAATGCGGGCATGGTGTCCACAGCCAGTTGAGTTCACAGTATCAACCGCAAATAACTGCTCGATACAGCATATTTGTGGCAGAAGTGGCATCAACCGTTAATGAAGTGCTATTAATTAATTATTTATTAAACAATGAGAAAGACCCTGATGTTCGGAAACATTTAGTGAATCATTTCATCGATCAATTTAAGGGGACATTTTTTACACAAGTCATGTTTGCAGAGTTTGAGATGAAGACACATGAAATGGCGGAAAAAGGGATGCCGCTTAATGTGGAGGTATTTAACCAAACTTATGAAACTTTATTCCGGGAATACAATGGAGATGAGGTTGTCTTCGATGATGAAGTTAAATTTGGATGGTCAAGAATCCCACATTTTTACCGCCCCTTCTATGTTTACAAGTATGCAACTGGATTTGCGTCAGCGATCCATTTGGCGACAAAGATTCTTGAAGGTGATCAAGAGACACTTACTTCCTATTTAGAATTCTTAAAGAGCGGCAGTTCGGATTATCCGCTTGAATTGTTAAAGAAGACCGGCGTCGATTTAACGACACCATACCCAATTGAAAATTCACTGAAACGGTTTGGTGAATTAGTAGAAGAGTTCTCACAAATTTAAAATAATCAACGTTCATAACCCATGGTTTTCTTCTTTTTAGAGGCGGCCATGGGTTTTATTTTTTATAGAGTATTAAATGAACTTATTGTAAAATAAAGAAAGTTAAGAATATTAAAGGAGTCATTTGGATTATGAATAGTAGAAAAGACAAAAAACAAGCACGGAAGAAAGCATTTCTACCTTTCCTCATTCTTGTAGTTATTTCGCTTATTGTTGGTGGTTTTTACTTGAACAGCAGTTTGAAGGAAGAGAATACTGCTTCGAAAATCTCCAACAATAAAGAAAAAACGGCTGAGAAGGTAAAAAAAGAAGAACCCATACAAGAAACGAAACCTGAAATTAAACCAGAACCAGTCAAGGAAACAACCATTAAAATAAGTGCTGCCGGTGATTTTACGCTTGGTTCGGATGAATCGTTTAACTATAGTACATCCTTCATTAAAGCAGCTGAGGACAATGGACTGCCGTATTTTGTTAAAGGCTTGGATAATATTTTTTTAACTGATGATTTCACAACGGTCAATTTAGAAACGACACTAACAAATGCGACCAAAAAAGCGGTAAAAACATTTCGCTTTAAGGGTGATCCATCCTATGCGGAAATTCTCGATTTGGGCGGAATTGAAGCGGTAAATCTAGCAAACAATCATATCCATGATTACCTAGATAAAGGTTACCGAGATACAATGACATCATTGCAAAAGCAGAACATCGGTTATTTTGGTTATGATCATAAATATATTACAACCGTAAAAGATACGAAAATTGGCGCTTTAGGTTATGAGGGTTGGTCGGATACACAAGAAATACGCAGTCAAGTGGCGAATGATATTAAAGAGCTGCGAGCACAAGGTGCACAAATCATTCTCGTTCATTATCATTGGGGAAGTGAAAGGCATTATGTCCCTGACAGCTCCCAAAAGTCGTTGGCTCGATTTACCATCGATAGTGGTGCAGACCTAATTCTTGGTCACCATCCTCATGTTGTCCAAGGAATTGAAGAATATAATGGTAAATTTATTGTGTATAGTCTTGGCAACTTCATGTTTGGCGGGAATAAAAATCCAAGTGACAAGGATACGTTTGTTTTTCAACAAACCTTTCATTTGAAAAATGGGGTTCTTTCCGATACGAAGGAAATCAACGTAGTTCCATTTTCAATTTCTTCTGTTTCCTCAAGGAATGATTATCAGCCGACGTTATTAACCGGCTCCGAAAAGAAAAGAGTTAAGCAAAAAATCATCGACGCATCAAATAAAATCAAAGGCTCTGATTGGCTTGTTTATGAAAATAATGATCCGGTCGTAAAAAAGGAAAACTAAATACAAACAAAATAAAGGGACAGTCAGCACTGTCCTTTTATTTAATAGAAGAAATTTTTAAGCCAACGTTTCCGTAGACGGTATCATAAAAAGTAAACTCGCGGTTTTTATAATGGTATTTCGTTTTGCTCTGTGTCGGTTTTCTGATGTTAATTTTTAAATAATCATTAAATCGCAAAAAAATAGAGTAGTTTGATGACGGAAGCTGGTTTAATAACTCAAAATCCAGTGTCAGCGTTCCATTCCCACTTTTATCTAGACTTACAGGATAAGTAGATTCATGCAAGGCATTTTTTGTATCCCGAATCAATCCATGGGTGAGCGTATCCTGATGATCGCCAAACACCTTAAATGTAAGGGTATATTGATCCTCATCACCATATTCTTCTTCTAACACGGAATGCATTGGAATACGAATATATTTATCGTTATCTTCTAAGAAGGGTACTATCATATAGGGAAGATTATCTTTGATCAAAATATCTTTGATTTTCTCCTGCTTATCCCAGGCAAAAAGGTGCTCAAGGTCTTTATATTTCTTTTTGGAAAATAAGTTATAAACCACTTTATTAATCGGGTGGAAGAATTCCTCGGAAACCTCATAATTTAAATTCTTCGTAGTTTTTAGCACTTGGTTAAATTTATAGTAATAGACCCGTTTCAGTTTCGTTTTTTGAAAATGGGGTGTATTAAAAAACCGCGTAATGGAATCAAATTCATATAGTCGGTTTAACACCATCTTCTGTTTTTCTACATCTAAATTTTTATTGAGAATATGGTTAATTACGTTGAGATTACAATTGGTCTTTTGAATAATATTAGTCCGATTTGATAATCGAGTATCCTGGTTATCAATCCGATTCAAATAATATATAGGATGTTCGGTAGTAGAAATCGTATGACAATGGGTAAGCACATCCATGAAAAATTGCTTGTCCTCCGCAAATTTCATTTCAGGAAAAAGAATCTGATTGTCCTTTATGATGCTCGTTTTGATCATACGCGCTCTTGGACCTAAATGATGAAAGATATGCGGAATCGAAAAGGGCGATACACTTCTTCTTTCCTTGCACGATTCATGTTCACCGACAATTGAAATCCCCTTTGATTGGACCTGAATCGTTTTCCCCACTGCATAGTCATCACCGGTTTCCGCTAGAATCGTTACTAATGATTTAAGGCCATTAGGTTCAAGCCAATCATCGGCATCTAAAAAAGTAATATATTTTGATTGAGATAATTCAATACCAATGTTACGTGGCTGACCGGGAGTACCTGTATTTCTTTTCAGAAAAACAACCTTGATGTTAGCAACCTTTGCTGAGTATTCTAACAGGATTTCTCTTGAGGAGTCTGTAGAACAATCATCAATTAATATGTACTCGATTTGATCCATCCCGAGTGATTGATTTAAAACAGAATCAATTGTTTTTCTCAAATATTTCTCGGCGTTATAAACGGGGGTAATGACAGAAACGACTGTCGGTTTCCGCTCATCCGTTAATTTTTGATCAACAATATGATAGCCTTTCGCATTATGCTTCTGTTCCTGATTCCAAATCCAACCCATCTTTATTCACCTCAACATTCTCCCCATCCACTTACTTTATTGATATGTAAAAAACGCCAAACCATTATTATTTTTGGACAAATTAATAAATCTTATTCGAAAAAACCCACACTTCCCGTGAAACCTAGTCCAGATTTTACGTCCTTTGACAACATTTTACACTAAATATATTTGAATAATGTTAAAATAGGTCATATTGATAATTATTTTAGGAGGATTTCAACGTTGGATAAAAAGTTTTCTACCCCTAAAGGATTTGGAGAAATACTCGATCACACCTTTCAATTAACTAAAAATCGCTTTAAGGACTTATTCATGATTTTATTGATTTTCATGGGTCCAGTTTACTTGGTTCAAGCAATCCTGCAACTTAGTTCTGGAACAAGCTTTTTTAGAGAAGTTGGCAGCGGTGGAGCGTGGTTTGAGCAAATTCTGACGAGTTTCGAAGAGACAGGAACTTTCGATTCAAGCAGTTTGGGAGCTGACATTGGTTTAATCATCATTGGTATAGTAAGTGCTATTTTGGCACCAATTGCAGAGGCAGCCATCCTCTTTACACTCAATCATGTTCGGCGAAATGAAGAATATACCGTGGGTTCGGTCATTAAACAAGCCTTTTCACGATTTTGGCCAATCATGGGGAGCAGTATTTTATTTGGGCTTATTAGCCTGGGGATCATCATTGTGCCACTTGCAATCGTAGGTGTTACAGGCGGTGTCGTTGCGACTACCGTGAATCCAATCGTAGGAATTCTATTAGGTGTTGTCCTGTTCTTAGGCTTTGCCGTACTTGTAGGGCTGCTTTTAACGCGCTGGAGTTTTTATTTTGGTTCGGTTGTCCTTGATAGAGTTTCTCCTGGATTAGGAAGAAGCTGGCGATTAACAAGGAAACGTACATGGGTATTAATGGGACTTTATATCGTATTTTATTTTATTATTTCAAGTATCAGCTTTGGGGTTCAAATGACATTCGGAATGGTTTTAGGCAGTAGTGTGTTGTTAACATTGATTTCCAACCTTGTCACCTTAGTTACGACCATGATTTTCTCTGTCGGCTATGGGGTGATGTATCTGGATGCAAAAACAAGACATGATGCGGATGATTTGAAAGAAATGATAGAAGAATTTAAAACGGTTTAATATATGTTTTTGAAAAGAACCGTGATAAATAACCTATTATGTTAGGTGATGATTATGTTCGATACAGACAAGGCACAGGGTGACCTTGAAGAAATTTTAAAAACAAAAGAATATAGAGTTTATTACGAATCTAAGGGGTTCCTTGCTACCTGGTGGGACCAAGCAAAAGAATGGATTGCCGCGCAGTTGGAAAAATTGTTTCCTGCCATTGATTCAGCAAGCAGCGCGTCAGGTCCCATCCTTATTACTGTCATTGTAATTGTTATTATCCTTTTAGGAATATCGGCTTTTTTTCTGATTCGAAATACGAGACGAAATAGGACCCTGCGCAACCAAAAACCGCTCCAATCGAAGAAAGAAATGAATTGGACTTCACAAAGACATCTTGAAGAGGCAATTAAACAGGAGAGTTTAGAAGCGTATAGATTATCTACCCGCCATTTGTTTTTAGCGATGCTCCTTTCCTTCCATGAAAAAGGATTGCTTGAGGCGAGGATTTGGAAAACAAATTGGGATTATTATGATGAACTAAGGAAAGTAGATCAGCACCAAGCAGAACAATTTTTTCAGTTTGCTCAATTTTTTGAAGAAGTGACCTATGGAGAACGCACCGTGATGAAAGAAGAATATTTGCAGTTTCATCTTCAGGCATGGAAGGTACTTGGTGATAGGAGGGAGGAGAATATATGATGAAACCTCTTTCCAAACTTCGGGCATGGGGAGGGTTGACCATACTACTTAGTTTATTTTTGGTCTTCAGTTATTTAAGTTCTTCACCCAAGCCGAAGTATTATCCTGACTATGTTACTGAGTCACCTGCACCAACGGGTGTAAAGGCATTTTATTCCTATGTAAAAAAGGAAAAGGAAGGGAAGCTTTGGAGGCACTCACCAGATTTACTGTCAGATACATCAAACCACCAATTGCTAATTATGGTTGAACCTTCTTTTACCCTTGAAAAAGAAGAGATGCAGGCTTATATCAATTATATGAAAGCGGGGAACACCATCTTATTGTTGCAAAGCAATCCACAAGGTATGTTTGATATCAAAACGAGTGGCTCGGACGGAAAAGAATCGTTCAAGGTTTATACCGAAAACCGGACATCCTATCGTGCACACATTCAATCAAACATCCGTTTGCGCCCTAAAAACGGAGATAGGATATTACTATCTGACCAGGCCGGTCCGATTGCAGTTGAACAATCATTTTGGAAAGGGCATTTAATGGTTGCCATCGCTCCTGAGTGGATGACCAATGGCAGCCTTTTGGAGAAGGATCATTTACCGCTTCTTCTATATTTACTAAATCAAGAAAAAACAGACACCATCCTGTTTGATGAATACATTCATGACGGGGAGAATGCAGCTTCGGTTTGGGAAGTGTACCCAATGTGGTTTTTACTTCTTGTGTTTCAAGCGATCCTATTGATGATTCTCTGGCTTTGGATGAAGGGAAAGCGTTTTGGACCTATTTTTGTCCCACGAGAAGAGTCGGTTCGATTCAGCGATGAAGGAGTGAAGGCACTAGCTGCCTGGTACCTACGTGGTAGACGATATCATGATTCCATCATCATCCAAGCAGATTATGTCAAGCTGCTTCTTCAAGAACGATGGCAGATGCCATATCACAGAGAATGGCAGGATCTGTCTAGCAATTTTGAGAGAAAGTGGACTCGATTGAACGCTAGTGAAATTAGCACTTTTTCATCTGGATTGGTCAACATCCTTGAAAAAGATACCATCACAAAACAGGAATACCTATTATGGTCGAAAAAGCTCGAGCAATTAAGGAGAGAGGTTGAAGAATGAAATCAGAATTAACATCCTTTTTGAACAAATATGAAGAGCGTATTTTAGGTCAGAGCCTAAATCTTAAACTATTAATATCTGCTATTTTAGCTGGGGGGCATGTCCTCTTAGAAGGTGTGCCTGGCACTGGTAAAACACAGATGGTACGTACACTTGCAAATCTCTTAGGAGGAACCTTCAACCGGATTCAATTTACACCCGACTTATTGCCAAGTGATATCACTGGAAGCACAATTTACAATATGAAGGAGAGTACCTTTCAAACGCTAAAAGGGCCGATTTTTACAAATATCCTGTTAGCAGATGAAATTAACCGGACCCCTGCAAAGACACAGGCTGCCCTGTTAGAAGCAATGGAAGAAAAACAGGTGACCATCCAGGGTGAAACGTATCCATTGCCTGAGGTGTTTTTTGTGGTTGCTACTCAAAATCCGATTGAATTCGAAGGGACATACCCACTGCCAGAAGCACAGCAGGACCGTTTCCTCTTTAAGCTTAGAATTGAATTTCCAAGTTTTGAGGAAGAGAAAAATGTCTTAAAACAAGTCCTTGAAAATAACTTTGACGAAAAGCTTCTTTCAGCCATCTTAGATATGGACGAGTTTTTAACCATTAGAAGAAAAATTGAAAAAGTCACGATAAGCGAGAATGTATTAGATTACATGATGAAAATTGTCAGGAAAACTCGTGAAGCAGAAGCGATCCGGTACGGGGCTAGTACGAGAGCTGGAATTTCGATTGGCAAGGCAGCGCAAGCGTGGGCCTATCTTTCAGGCAGGGATTATGTAACACCTGACGATATTAAAATGGTCGCCAAACCAGCCTTACGACATCGTATACAGTTATCGCCGCATGTAGAATTGGAGGGAGCGACTGTTGACCAAATTATTGAAGAGTTGGTGGGCTCGGTTCCTGTTCCAAGATAAAGGGGTTTTACCAACCAAACGATTATTACTGGTTTATCTTTTGCTCTCCGTTGTTTTATGGATTAGTACGTTATGGAAAATCTCATGGGTTTTGGTATTTAGCACGAATCTTATTTTATTATTGGTAAGTCTTCTGGACTTGTTTTTTTCACCCTCTAAAAAACATTTCTCCTTTCAACGCACGATTTCAGCGGAATTGGAAAGAGGCATTCCTTACCAGGTAACGATCGAGGTTCAAAACACTTCTTCCTATCCTTTTTTATATCAAATGGTGGATGACTTGCCACAGTCCTTTAAAAGACCGTTTCCAATCAGTGGGTCGATACCAAAGGAGGCTGTCGTCGAAATTTCCTATCAAACCACTGCGATGGTACGAGGAAAGTACGCAATGAATAAGGTTTATTTTCGCTATACGAGTTTGCTGGGATTGTGGGAAAAGCAAGTGTCCTTCGAATTACGGGATGATGTGAAAGTCATTCCGGATTTAACCGAAACCAAACAGTATTTAGAAAACGCACAGAAATATTTAGTGTACGAAGGGTTAAAGATTCGCCGGCAACAGAGCGGGGTCGGTGAATTTTCTAAGATTAGGAACTATGTAATGGGCGATGATCCTCGGAAAATAAACTGGCGTCAAACAGCCAAGCTCCACGAAGTGATGACGAATGAATATGAACCGGAGCACGGAAAGTATATTACCATTTTAATTGATTGTGGAAGAATGATGGGGGCAGAATTGGCGGAGGGGAATCGCTTAGAAAAAGCGTTAGAAGCAGCTTTGACCTTGACTGCCGCCGCCCTCCAAAAGGGAGATTATGTTTCTGTTCTCGCCTTCTCAAAAGATATTAAAGTCTTTGTACCGCCTGCCAAAGGAAGGGCGCACCTGCAGACCATTCTACAAGCTATTTATTCATTAAAAGTGGATGCAGCTGAGTCTAATTACGCTGCTGTGTTGCAGTACCTTGAAATGGTCCAAAAGAAACGAAGTCTGTTGTTATTATTTAGTGATGTGCGCACCTTTCTTCATGAGGAGAGTGCGCTTATCCTATTAAAACGGCTTAGACAACGACATTTATTTTTAATGATAGGGATTGAAGATCAGACGCTTATAAAAAGGGTAAATGAGGAGCCGCATACGATCCAAGCAGCGATGAGGAAAAGCTTGGCTGAGCAGCAACTTCTATTTAAGAAAAGGGAAAAGAACAAATGGGAAAAACAAGGCCTCGTCATGATTGAGGCCCGCGAGGAGAAATTGGCAATTACCGCTGTTTCTCATTATATTGACATTATGAATCAAAATCTTTTATAGCTATGCCTGAGCTTTAACTTGCCAATCATTACATAAAGGATAAGCCCGATCACGGTTAAGAAAGCAACGATGTACTTTGCTTCTAATGAAATTGCTGCCGGGGTGATAAAGCCTTCAATGATCCCGGCAATGACAAACAACGGGATGGTTCCAAGTAAAAGTTGAACGGATCTTTTTGCATGCTGCTTTAATTGGAAACTTCGAGAATATGGTCCCGGCACAAACAGTTTATAGCCCATCAGAAGACCAGCACCGCCAGCAATAAAAATGGCTGTCAGTTCAATCATTCCATGTGGAACGATATACGCCCAAAAATCATACGATTTTCCGTGATGCCAAAACAGGGCAGCGAGCGCTCCAATGATGATGCCATTGTAGACCATTAAATAGACTGTAACTAGTCCAAAGGTGATCCCTCCAGCAAATGCGAAGATGGCGACTTTGATATTATTTGTCATGATGCTAGCCGACATAAGGGAAGAGTCCACCGCTTCATGACCCTTTCCGAGTTGGTCTGGGTCAACCCCTTTGGCAATTTCCGCCGGGAGAATAGAGTAGATATGCAATGGATCATTCATGACCGATAGAAAGCTCCCTAAGGCGCCTATTAGAAATAATACCATTGCTGCCAAGACAAACTTCCATTGCTCTAACAATAGCCCAATAAATGTATGACTTAAAAAATGACGGATTTGTTTGAAACTTGATACTTGGTCTTTGTACAAAAGATTATGTGATTTTGCGACAAGTCCGTTCAAATAGTGAGTGACTTCATCTTGGGGGAAATAGGTTTGACTGTATGAGAGATTCTGGGCTGCTTTTTGATAGAGTCGATGGTATTGCGTGATACGATCACCTGTAATCGAACTTCTACGCTTCATGGTTGTGATTAACTGTTCCAGCTGTTTCCATTCTTCTCGATGCATTTTGACAAATTGTTTAACATTCATTCTGACACCTACTTTAGTGGGCTTTGGATAATAAGTCTTTATTCTCCTTATTATAGTAATATTGTAGAAAAATAGAAATAGAAATCATCAACATGTGACGGGGGAAACTTATGCATGAAGATCATTTAGATATAAAAACACCTGAATTCGTTTCGATTCAGTTTCAAATCGCTGGTTTAGGCAGCCGATCAGCCGCTTTTATCATTGATCAGTTGCTCTTAATGGCCTTTAACATTTTGACTGTGATTATCCTTTTTTTCGTCCTGGACGGAATGTCGAAAATGGAATTTATTATGATTGGGAATTCACTCCCTATCGCCATAACGATTATTGGATTGTTTGTCGTTAATGGGGGCTACTTTTTTGTGTTAGAATTTTTCTCGGGGGGAAGAACGTTAGGGAAGAAGTTAATGGGAATCCGGGTCATTCAGGAGAATGGTCATAGCATCACATTGCTTTCTAGCCTTATTCGAAATCTAATGCGAATCATTGATTCCTTGCCGACGGCATACTTTCTCGGGATTATCATGATCTTTTTCCATTCGAAACACAAACGGCTTGGCGATCTTGTTGCAGGAACGATTGTCGTCCATGAGCGCAAAGCAAAACGGAAAAAGAAATCTCCAATCGAAGCAGAAGTGAATAATAGAGGTCTTCACATTGATGATCTTACGATTGATCAATGGACCCTGAAATCCTTAGGAAAAAAGGAATGGAAACTCGTCAGTACATATGTTAGTCGTTTTCTGCAAATCCCGTTAGCCGAAAGAAATCAACTTACAGAACAAATCTCCGAGTTACTATTCCCGAAAATTGGACTAGACCCAGCAGGGAAAACGACAACCGAATTAGAAAACACCCTTCTTGTCCTTTATTTAATCCTTTGTGAGGAATGGGAGTTTGAACTGTAAGGAATAATGAATAGATGACTGCTGTGGTATGAGTAATAGGATTGAACAAATACGATAGGGGTGTATGAACATGAGTAAAGAGGTAATAGGAAATGCTGCTGGTGATGACCTAAAGAGGAACACCCCGGTTTCTTTAATAGTGAATGGGAAAACCATTGGAACGAAAGCAATCAATATAAATACAAAGTTATTGGTACCATTAAAAGAAGTGTTTGAAAGCAGCGGGGCATTTGTAAACATAAACGAAACGAACACACTTGCAACCGTTAGGACTAACGATTTTTCATTCGAAGTGATGGTTGGTGAAACGCAGGTTATTATTAACGACCAAGATTCTAGAACCATTCCTTTAGATCACGAGGTAATTTATGAAAATAATGAAATCTTTGTCAGTGTTCGTTTTGCTTTAACTGTTTTAAAAGCTAAATTGGGCAGGGAGGCAGAGGCTGGAATTGTGACGATCGAGACGCTGCCGGATAATGGGTTAAAAGTAACTTCACTTGCATTTGAAGCTTGGGGAAATATTCCCCACAAATTTGTTCAGCATAGTGTTGGCGGTGAAAATATTAGCATGCCAATAAAGTGGACGGGCGCTCCTGCTAACGCTAAATCGTTTGCTGTGGTCATTTATGATGCTCATGTTCTGTCTGAATACTGGGTACATTGGGCAGTGATTAATATTGACGATGCTACATCAGAATTAGCAGAAAATGCGGCGGTTAATTTAACAGATTATCGGCAGATAAAACCTTATTATGGGATGCAGCCAGCTGAATTGACTGGAGATCATGCCTACCAAATCGCGGTTTATGCGTTAGATATTGAAACAATTGAAATTCCCCATCAAGTGGTATTCTTTGAGGACATAGCGCCAATTTTGGAGTCACACATGATTGCTAGTGGGACGTTAGTTAGTTTTTTTCAGAGTTAAAAAAATATGAATCGGAAAAAAGCAATGCCAAGCCGCATTGTTTTTTTCATTCATATAGACGTCTTGACTAATAAATGGGTGCAATTTCGTTTAGTAATTTTATAGAATTAGAGGTTCTATTTGTCAAATCCATCCGACTTGTGTCCCATTTAGTCGGTTTTAATCGAAAAATTTATAGTTAGGATGTATAATAGGGAATTGTGGATTGCTATGTAAATGAAGGAGGAAACTAATATGATGGAATGGACATTAATTCTGTTGATTGCGATATCGGCTGTGTTGCTAATCGTTTCAATTATGTCGAATCGCAAAGTAGAAAAACAAAAACAAACGGAAATTGATATGGTTCATGTTTCTGTTATGAAAGATATCAATAACGTCCAAGAGCAAATTCGAAATCTGGAACTTGATATAGAAGTAGTTACTAAGGAAGCAGGCGTTCAACTGACTCCAGAAGAAATTATTTTTAAGCGTGAAGTACTAGATTTATATAAACGGAAATATTCGATTGAGACAATTGCTCAGAAAAAACAAGTTTCAGAGAATGAAATTAACCGATTATTAGCTCCATATCTGGCAGCAAAGGATGAAAGGAGCAAATTAGCCCATGAAATTTAATGTAGTGAGCAGCTTTGCGGCCGGAATTCTTTTAGCTACGACCATTTGTGGTGCTGTTTACTTCACTGACGATCCTGCGGTCACAAAAGCAGCTGACAAACCAACCAAGAGCGAGCAGAAAACAGTCGCTCAACCAACAGAAACAGATATGAAAGATAAACTATTAGCTGCAGGTTATGTAGTCCAACCGAAAGCAGAATATGATAAGACATTAGAAGCAGCAAAAAAAGCAGCTTCAACGTCTTCAACCGCTTCCACGGCTAATAATAATTCTAAAAAGATTGCCTATCGTGCGGTTATTTCTGTGACACAAGGGATGACGAGCATCGATGTCGGAAAAATGCTAGAAAAAGCTAAAATAGTCCCAGATGACTTTAAATTCTCCCAAGATGTAGAGAAAAAAGGCGTCGAGAAAAATTTGCGTCCTGGTACTTTCGTAGTTGATACCGAAATGACTTATGATCAAATCATTGCGACCATTTTTAAAAAATAAATATAGTTAAAACAAAGACGGACAGGATCTAAGATCCTGTCCGTTTTTGTTTTATGAGCGTTTTTTTACGAATTCTTGAACCATTTCACCCGTAACGTTTTTTCTCGTTGGGATGAAACGCAGGTTGATTTTATTAATACTATTGGTAACTGCATTTATTTTATCAGTTGAAAAGGGTTTGCCTTGTTTACATAACTCAATCGCTTCTTCGATATATTGTTCGCGTTGTTGATCGAGCGCTAAGAATTTTTGATAGGTTTCATGTTGATTTGCCGCATGTTTAATTAAATCTTTATGTACACTCATGATTTCACTCCTTAAAAAATTAACTTAATCCATCATACCATATTTGAAGGGGGAAGAGAGTATCGATAATTGAAGAGGAAAATGTATGTCAGATCCCCTCAAAAAAATTAGATTTGCTACGAATGTATATAAGTATCTCAAAAAGGGTGGAATACTTCCCCTTTTATCTCAAAATGGATACTTTTTCAAGAGCAATGTCTATGAAAACCAACTCTGATTAAACTATACGCGGGAGAGAAGATGAATGTCAGAAGAAACGTATCAATATCGACAGGAACGGAAACAAGCTGAAAAAACAAGACAAAATCAACAGAGACGTAATAAATCAACAAAAAAAGGATCCTGGCTAAAGAGAGGAATCATTGCCTGTTTGGTGCTTGGAGTTGCTTTAACAGGAGCAGGAGCGATTACGTTCGCTTCTATGATTAAGGAAGCTCCCAAATTAGATTCTTCAAAATTAATAGATCCGCTTTCGACGAAATTCTATGATAAAAACGGAAAGTTTATCTATGAATACGGAAAAGAAAAACGGACAAAAATTACTTATGATCAAGTTCCAAAAGTGTTGGAACATGCATTTATTGCAACCGAAGATGCACATTTTTATGAACACCATGGAATCGACATAAAACGTACCGCTAAAGTGATTTTTGTGAACTTAACTGGGAACTTCGGATCTCAGGGCGGTAGTACCATTACACAGCAGGTAATCAAAAACTCATTTTTGACTCCTCAGAAAACAATAAAACGTAAAGTGCAAGAATGGGACTTGGCGTATCAATTGGAACAAAAATATTCAAAACAAGAGATATTAATGATGTATTTAAACAAGATCTATCTCGGTAATCGTTCTTATGGGGTTGCGGCAGCAGCGAATAATTATTATGGGATAGAAGCAAATGATTTGAAGAAATTGACACTTCCACAGGCGGCCATGATAGCAGGTTTGCCACAAAGTCCCAATAATTATGATCCGTCTAAACCAGAAAACAAAAAAGCAGCAACAAAAAGACGTAACCTTGTCTTGATTTCAATGCATAATCAAGGATATATAACAGAAGAACAAATGAAGGAAGCAATGAAAGTCCCAGTAACAAAGGGAATTGTTCCTAGGAAAGGTCAACAAAGCATGCTTTATGAAGCCTTTTTAGATGCGACTGTAAAAGAGGTGGAAAGTAAGTTAAAGGGTATTGACATCGGCAATGATGGATTATCTATTTATACCACTTTGGATCCTAAAGCACAGGATTACGCGGATAAGTTGATAAACACAAATGATATTATCGCCTATCCAAATGATAGATTTCAGGGAGCCTTCGTATTTTTAGATACAAAAACGGGTGAAGTCAGAGCGATTGGAAGCGGGAGAAATGACTATAAAGCTGCATTCCGAGGCAACAACTTTGCGATTACTCTGAAACGTCAACCTGGTTCTTCATTCAAGCCAATTTTTGATTATGGTCCGGCGATTGAAAATTTAAAATGGTCCACTGGTCATCAAATTAATGATCAGCCGACAAATTATTCAACCGGACAGCCTATTTCTAACTGGGATCATCAATATCACGGTACGATGTCAATACGGAAAGCACTGCAATATTCATACAACATCCCTGCACTTCTCACGTTGCGAGAGGTAGGAATGGAAAATGCAAAGAGTTTTGCAGAAAAGCTTGGTATAACTTTTCCTAACAACCAAGTATATGAATCCTATGCGATTGGAAGTAACACGGTAAACCCACTGAAAATGGCGGGAGCTTACAGTGCTTTTGGAAATGAAGGAATATACAACAAACCTCATTTTGTCCAAAAAGTTGTCTTCCCTGATGGCAAGAAAGTTAGCTTCACACCGAAGCCAAAGCGTGTAATGCATGATTACACTGCCTATATGGTGACGGATATGTTACACACAGTCGTAAACGAGGGGACAGGAACAGCAGCAAACTCCTCTGGATTGAATATTTCTGGAAAAACAGGAACAACCAATTTTGATGAACAGACACGCATTAGATTTGGATATCCTTCCAATGCAACAAACGATAGCTGGTTTGCTGGATACACACCGCAATATACGATGGCGGTTTGGACAGGATATACCAATAATGGTATTGGGAATTACATGGTTGGCGAACCATCGAAAATTTCGCAGCTAATTTTTAAAAGGATGATGGTGGCATTTGCAACTGACACGTCTGGTTTCGAGCAGCCAAATAGTGTATATAGAGTGAATAACGAGCTGTATATAAAAGGTGTCGGATCTACTGATGTTCCACCAAAGATTAAAAGCGACAATGTAAACACACATCCTAATAACAATGGAAATAAAGTGGAAAAGAAACAAAGGAAAGAAGAAGAGAAGCGTAAAAAAGACGAAGAAAAACATAAAAAAAAGGAAGAAAAGCATAAAAAAGAAGAAAAACATAAACATGGATAAGAGATATATTTTTCTTACCATCGTTTAATCGAAAGCTAATGGGCTCCAAAATGTCTATTTCAAAGACTTTTTGGAGCCCATTTTTTATAAAAATATGGAGTTCTTATTCAACGTTGTAGTTTAGGGGTAAATAAACCCGTATCCTGAGGAAGTTATGCGTGACAAACGCTTCAACTTAGTTTTAATATATAAAATAAAACTGAGTTGATGTTACTTACATCAATTGAGAGGGGTATCAGAATAGTTGCAAGGGGAGAGCAACTAAATGGGGTAGGGTGGTTATATTGTGAATCAGAAATAAGTTCAAGAAGGCATTCGTGGAACAGGTCATCTTACTGATCATTGGGAGATCTTCTTCAAGCATTATTGTATAATAACCCATTATGAATTAATGAAGATGATGGGGAGGAGGAAAAGCTGAAAATTTACTTAAGAAATAATAAAGCTTTCTAATTAAGGAACTTCGTAGGAGCTTTTCTCTAATATTTAATTCACTTCAAAGAGAGGGCGACAAATATGGGGATCGAAATAAAAGAAATCTTAGCAAAGAAAATTTTTACTAAAGCAAAGGGATATTTGGATGTTGGATTCACACATTCATTGAATCCGTATAGTGGTTGTGCGTTTTCTTGCAGGTACTGTTACGTAAGAGAAATGCCGATTCAACGATTTAAACAAATCCCTTGGGGAGAATGGTTGGACATAAAAACAAACGCAGCAGAAAATTACCGAAATGAAATGAATAAACTTCGTAAAAAAAACCAATCTGTGAATATTTTTATGTCCTCCGCAACAGATCCTTACCAACCTATTGAACGTAAAGCAAACATTACACGGGGGATATTAGAAGAAATGATTGAAAATCCGCCTGATTTTCTTCAAATCCAAACACGAGGACCACTTATTACAAGAGATATTGATTTGTTAGTGAAATTAAAAGAAAAATGTGAAGTCCTTGTGTCTATGACAATTGAAACGGATAGAGATGATAGAAGGCAGATTTTTGCTCCATATGCACCCGGAATTAAATTGCGGTTAAAAGCCTTAAAAGAAGTTCACGATGCGGGAATATCCACCCAAGCTTCGATTTCCCCAGTTTTGCCATTTACTCCTGAGTTTCCAAAAGTTTTGGAAGGGTTCGTGGACCATATCTGGATTGATACTTTAAGCATTGGGGATGGAGCAATGGGCAAGCGTTCAGAGAGATTAGGTATGCCACAATTATTTGAAGAAAATGGACTATCGCAGTGGTATCAAAAAGATTTACATCTAAAGGTAGAAAAATATTTTAATAAATACTTTCCTAGTCAAATGATTAGAGTTTCTAAAAAAGAAGCCTTCCCAAAATAAAAAGCTTGATTCTTCAAGCTTTTTAAAATTTGGGATCAATTAGTTCAGATACAAATGGAGAGTAGGGAGTTTCTCTAAATCCGGTTCGAAACAAACCATGCAACATAAAGGAATAATGTATCCAAGTTTGAGTCATTGGACAGCAAAGGGGATCAAAAAAGTACTTATCAACTAAATAGACATTATTACGTAAAATATAAATTTGACGTAATAATGTCTATTTAGTAAAATATAGAAGCGGGGTGATTTTATGGTAAACCAATCAAAGCAGCAACAATTCCAAAAACTACAAACGTTACTCAATGAACTTCCATGGTATGTTGATGAATATATCAATCATAAATTACGTAAGCTTTCGACGGCTTCCTTATTCAATTACTGCCATGATTATAAGATCTTTTTCAACTGGATGATTAATGAGCGTCTTTGGGATGGCAGCGTGAATGATATCCCTTTAGAACGGCTAGAGAAAATGACGGTTTTAGAGGTCGAAGGTTTTTTAAACTATCTCCACTACCAATTAAATAATAAAGAACTTACTGTAAATCGGAAATTATCTGCATTAAAATCACTATTTAATTACATGCAGAATATTGCTGAAACTTCCGATCTTAAGCCGTATATTAATCGAAATGTCATGGCGAAAATCGAATTTAATGAGGTAAAAGACAGCATGGAAACAAAGGCAAATAAAATGGAAGGTAAAATCCTTCTGGGAGATGAATATGAAAAATTCCGCCTATTTGTCGCTAACGATTACGGAGAATTAAACAAAGACAACAAAAAAATTTATAACTTTTATCAATTAAATAAAGAACGGGATACGGCCATTGTGTCGTTAATCCTGGGATCTGGTCTTCGCCTATCAGAGCTGGTTGGGATTGAATTAGACGATATCGATTTTAGCAAGTACTGTGTTAGGGTCATTCGTAAAGGAAATAAAGAACAATTTGTTTACTTTAGCCAGGTGGCGATGGCTGATCTGCAAGATTATTTATCTATTAGAACGGCAAAGTACCAGGTCGAGAAATCCAATAAGGCATTGTTTATTTCTGCACCAATGGGTCCTAAAGGTAAATCACGGCGATTAACCGCTCGATCCGTTGAAAAACTGATTGAAAAATATGCAACTGCATTTGGTAAACCATCATTATCGGTACATAAGCTGCGTCATTCATTTGCAACCAGATACCATGCGGAAATCAATGATGTTCCAAAATTAAGACGTCAATTAGGTCATTCATCGATCCAAACGACAATGATATATACCCACATTAAGAATGATGACCTGAAAATAGCAGTCGATAAGATGGATATGCCGAAAGAACAATTGGAATAATAAACGGACTGTCACATTTATGGCAGTCTTTTTTCACTTTTTATCAGTTTACATAATATTATTATGTAAATAAATAATGAAAATATCTCAATTCCAAAGTATACTTAAGATACTGAGACAGAACAAATTTTTTATAATTTTTCATTTTCAAAAATAAAAAAAGCGTTTAGAAAGCCCTTAGTCTTCCCAAACGCATTATTTTATCCTACATCTTTCAGTGAATTATTACCGGTAAATTGACTATTATATAGATCTGCATAAAAACCTTCTTGCTCAAGCAATTCCACATGAGTTCCTTTTTCAATCACACTTCCATTATTCATTACGAGGATTAAACCTGCATCACGAATCGTCGACAATCTGTGTGCAATCACAAAGCTGGTCCTCCCTTTCATTAGATGATTCATCGCCTTTTGAATTTGCACCTCTGTACGCGTATCGACGCTGCTGGTCGCTTCATCAAGAATAAGGATGGCCGGATTTGCAAGGATTGCCCTCGCAATCGTTAAAAGCTGTTTCTGGCCCTGAGAAATATTGGATGCTTCTTCATTTAATATTGTATTATACCCATCAGGTAAAGTTCGAATAAAGTGATCTGCGTTGGCAGCACGAGCTGCAGCCACCACTTCTTCTTTCGTTGCTCCCTCTTTCCCGTAGGCAATATTATCAAAAATGGTACTATTAAATAGCCAAGTATCCTGCAGAACCATACCAAACAAGCTCCTTAGGTGCTCCCTTTTTAATTCTCTCGTATCGATTCCATCAATTAATATTCTTCCAGAATTAATTTCATAGAAACGCATGAGCAAATTAATAAGTGTTGTTTTTCCGGCCCCTGTAGGTCCGACAATTGCTACCGTCTGGCCGGGTTTCACCTCTAATTGCATATCTTTGATTAAGATTTCATTTTCCTCATAACCAAAAGTAACATGTTCAAATGTAACTTCACCCTTTGGCGCAGTAATGACCTGCGCATTAACAGCTTCTGGGATTTCTTCGGTTTCATCCAATATTTCAAACACACGTTCGGCACTGGCAACCGTGGATTGAATAACATTAGCAATTGAAGCAGTCTGAGCAATTGGTTGGGAAAATTGACGAGCATATTGGATAAAGGCCTGAATATCACCGATTTCAATCGCCTTTTTCGTTACCAAGATTCCACCGACGACTGATACCAGAACATAGCCAATATTATTGATAAATGACATCAGCGGCATGATCATCCCGGAAACAAATTGTGCCTTCCAGGCCGATTGGTAGAGAGTTTCATTGATTCCCTCGAATTTCTCAATTGATTTCTGCTCATGGCCAAACACCTTGACTACTTTATGACCAGTATACATTTCTTCGACGTGCCCATTTAGTTCGCCGAGTGATTTCTGCTGTCCTTTAAAATACAGTTGTGACTTTTTGGCGATCTTTGCAATTGCTATTCCACTTAGTGGCAATGTCACAATCACAATCAGCGTCATTAATGGACTAATCGATAGCATCATAATAATAACGCCAATAATTGTGACAACAGAGGTAATCAACTGGGTTAAACTTTGTTGCAAGGTCGTGCTGATATTATCAACATCATTGACCGCACGGCTGAGAATTTCACCATGGGTACGTGAATCAAAGTACTTTAACGGCAGCCGGTTTAGTTTCTCCTCGACCTCTTTACGAAGGTGATAAACTGTCTTTTGCGCTACACCTGCCATGATATATTGTTGAATATAGGCAAATATTGCACTTAAAATATAGAGGCCAATGAGTAAAATAATAATTTGACCGATATAATCAAAATCTATTTTAGCCCCGGGGACTCCCCTAAGTTTCAGCATCAAACCTTCAAATAATCGGGTCGTAGCCTTCCCCAAAATTTTTGGGCTGACAATCGCAAAAATTGTACTGATTATTGCAGTAATTAAAACCGCCAGAAGCTGTACTTTATAAGGTTTTAGATAGCTGATTAACCGATTTAAAGTTCCTTTAAAATTCTTTGCTTTTTGAACAGGCATACCCATTCCCATCGGGCCAAAGCCACCACCCGGACCAGGTCTGCGTGCCCCCGTATCTTGCGTTTGTTTTTGACTGGAATCCTTACTCATGCGATTTCCTCCTCTGACAGCTGTGACATGACAATCTCGCGATAAACCGCACTCGATTCCATCAAATCTTTATGTTTACCGATTCCACAAATCTCACCGTTATCGAGGACAATAATCTGGTCAGCGTCTATTATGGTGCTCACACGCTGGGCCACGATTAATACTGTTGAGTTTCCAGTTTCATTTTTAAGTGCAGCGCGAAGTTTCGCATCTGTTTTAAAATCCAATGCCGAAAAGCTGTCATCAAATATATAGATTTCCGGCTTTCGAATAAGTGCTCGAGCGATCGCCAAGCGCTGTTTTTGTCCACCAGAAACATTTGTTCCCCCTTGGGAGATAACGGCATCAAAGCCCTCGGGCATGTTTGAAATAAATTCTTTCGCTTGGGCGACTTCAGCGGCATGTTCAATCTCTTCTGCTGTTGCATCTTCTTTTCCATACCGGATGTTCTCTGCAATCGTTCCGGTAAAAAGGACGGATTGCTGGGGAACAAACCCGATTTTTTCACGAAGTTTTTCTTGCGTCATATTCCTGACATCGATCCCATCAACAAGAACATTACCGCTATCGACATCATAAAAGCGTGGAATCAAGTTAATGAGCGTTGATTTTCCTGAACCCGTTCCGCCAATAATGGCCGTCACTTCACCCGGTTTGGTCGAAAATGAGATATTTGAAATCGCTGGCATTTCCGCCCCTGGATAACTGAATGTTACATCTTGGAATTCAACATAGCCTTTTCCCTCTCCAGTTTTTGATGAAGTTGGATCCTTAATATCTGCTACCGTTTTTAGAACTTCATTGATACGAACGGCAGATACCGATGCCCTAGGGATCATTACAAACATCATCGACAGCATGATGAACGAAAACATTATTTGCATCGCATATTGGATAAACGCCATCATATCTCCGACTTGCATATGACCATTGCTAATCCGAAGTCCGCCAAACCAGACAATGGCAACAGAGGAAAGGTTAAGGACTACCATCATAATTGGCATCATCGCGGCCATAATTTTATTGACCGTAATAGCCGTTTGCGTTAAATCCCAGTTAGCTTCATCAAAACGCTTCTTCTCATGTTCCACTCGGTTAAAGGAGCGAATAACACGAATACCAGTTAAGTTCTCGCGTAAAACACGATTGAGATTATCTAATTTTACTTGCATCGCTTTAAAAAGCGGAATACCTCTTCTTGCAATGACCACAATTGCCAGCACGAGAATAGGCAAAGCAACAGCAAGAACTAAGGTAAGTTTGGCATCTTTTGAATACGCCATAATAATCCCACCAATACACATCATCGGTGCCATGGCTATCATTCTTAGCATCATCACTAGTACCTGCTGGATTTGAGTAATATCGTTGGTGGTTCTCGTAATAAGAGATGCCGTTCCAAGCTTATCAAACTCATGTAACGAAAAGTTTCCAACATGTGAGAAAATTTTGCTCCGCAATAACTTTCCAAAGCCTGATGCTGCTTTTGCTGAGTAGAAACTAGCTGCAATCGAACAAATCATCCCCCCTGCCGCCACAAGCAGCATAAACCCGCCAATTTTCCATATGTACCCCGTGTCTCCTGTAACGACTCCTTTATCAACGATATCAGACATTAACGTTGGTAAATAAAGTTCTGATAATGATTGTAAGAGGACAAGTCCTAAAACCAGATAAATGGCTAATTGAAATGGTTTTAGAAATTTGGTTAATTTGATCAATAGCTTTCAACTCCATTTTAATTAATTGTTTATGAGTAACTTTACCCTATTTTTATGAACTAAATATGAACAATACTATTCTTTTATGTTTATTCTCAAACTCAAGGGCAAATTTAGTAAAGCTATGTATATCCCCTTCGATAATTTCGGTAAAAATTAAAAAAACACAGGAGAACCTGTGTCGATAGCCTGTAGATCATTTATTTATTTCTTTATGAACAACTGTCCGGTCTAACTTCCATTTGCCGTGATCATATGACCACGTTGATTCAATAGAGGCAATGACATCGGCATTCGCGATTCCCGTTATTCGCTGCTCCCCTAGTAACCCCACTTTATGATCCTCAACGTGGATAGGCCTGAGACTGCTAAAAGGATTAACGGTTAATTCTGTAGGCTCATTTAGCTTTCCATGATAATAAAGTCCAAGCTTTTTATAATATTGTTGACGGTCCTTTAAATCAAATAAGTAACACTGGCCCGTTTTGTTAATTTTAATTTCCGCTTTGTATCCATTTAGAAAGTGACTATCTATTTCAAGCGGTTCAGGCAGAGCTAACTTCGTCTGGACATTGTTCTTGATAGAATAGGAGTAATGTTGGACTATACTTTCACTTTCCCTAGTTAACACACTTGCAAATATGTCCTTTACTCCATCATTGTTTAAATCGACAATATGAAGTGATGCCTTCGCACCACTTTCTAAAGGATACGTGAATTTTTTTCCATTTGAGGCGCTAATATCGATGTAAATCCTCTCCAAAAAGGAATCTTCTTTCTGATAAGGAACTCCTTTAAGTAGAATCTCTTCCTCTTTACCATCACCTGTAATATCTGCTTTGTCTTTTGAAATCGTAATTATTTTTGCCGTTTCTTCAATTGCATAAACCCCAGTAATCGCAGTAAGTGACATGAGAAAAAACGAAGCAAGAACCAAAAGCATCTCTTTTTTCATCCATGAACCCCCCCAATCTGATACTAGTTAGTATGTCCAGTTTTGGAAAAAAGATGAAAAAGGGACTCTCTATTTTTAGAGAGTCCCGGAAAAATTTTATTCACTTGATTTTTCTGGAGTGGTTACTTTCCAAACAGTTGTTACCTTGCCGTTATCTTGTTCATCAAGAATAAACGATCCATTCGAATAACGGTCACTGAAATGAATGTCTACTGTATTAAGGGTTTCAATGTGACCTTTTTCCGTTTGGATATAAATCACATCTTGTTCATTGGCAATTTCAAATCCCACGATCCGGTGTGGATTTGATTTAAGCTCCCTTAAAATGACCACACCACGTTTAGCCCTGGTAGCTTTTTCAAACTCTTTCATTTTCATCCTCTTCACAGCACCACGCTGTGTAGAAATGACGATCGTTTCATTACTAGCTGGATCAATGATCTTTCCGCCAATCACGAAATCCTCATCCTTTAAATTGATTCCTTTAACACCTGCGGCACGTGCACCAACAATACTGATTTCTTCTTCATGAAACCATAATGAATAACCCAAGTGCGTAACGACAAATAATTCTTTTGTTCCATCTGTTAAATGAACATCCATTACTTGATCATCATCTTTAAGATTAACGGCAACAAGTGGTTTAGAATATCGTTGTGCTTTGTATTGTTTCAGTTCGGTTTTCTTAACCATGCCATTTTTCGTGACAAAAACAAGGAATGAATTTGTTTCGAAGTCTTTGACAGGAATCGCTTGAATGATTTCTTCATCACGATCAATTGGAATAATATTAGCCACATGTTGTCCTAGGTCTTTCCAGCGGATATCTGGTAGTTCATGAACAGGACAGAATAAATAATTTCCTTTATTTGTGAAGAGGAGTAAGACATCCTTCGTATTCATGTCAAGCTGTGCTAATAATCGATCAGTATCCTTCATTGCTAAATCCTGACCATTGGAAGCTGCATAAGAACGCAGGCTCGTCCGTTTCACATAGCCTTGTTTTGTAACCGTTACAATCACATCTTCGCTAGGGACAGTAACTTCAAGATTGATTTTCAATTCTTCGATTTCTGCTTCAATCTTAGAACGACGCTCATCTGCAAAACGTTTTTTTACATCTTTTAATTCTTTTTTAATCACAGTGAACAGGGCTTTTTCACTTGCTAAAATGCTAGTAAGCTCTTCGATTTTCTTCGCTAATTCTTCCGCTTCCTGTCTCAGTGCAGTAATATCGGTGTTAGTTAAGCGGTAGAGTTGTAAGGAAACAATTGCTTCAGATTGCAGCTCAGTAAAGGCAAACTTTGCAATCAAATTATCCTTCGCATCGCGTTTATCCTTGGATGCACGGATGGTAGCAATCACTTCATCAAGAATCGATAAAGCCTTCATTAAACCCTCAACAATATGCTGCCGTTCTCTTGCTTTATTAAGATCATATTGCGTTCTTCTTGTGACTACTTCTTTTTGGTGCTCGATATAGGCATCCAATAATTCTCTAAGTCCCATTAATTTTGGATGTTTCTTATGAATCGCAACCATATTAAAATTATACGTTACTTGAAGATCACTATTTTTATATAAATAGTTCAAGACACCTGCTGCATCGGCATCTTTCTTTAGTTCAATAACGATTCTTAGACCTGTCCGGTCCGTTTCATCACGAATCTCTGAGATGCCTTCCACTTTTCGATCAAGTCGGAACTCATCCATTTTTTTAACGAGATTGGCTTTATTCACCTCATATGGAATTTCTGAAACGACGATTTGCTGCTTACCGCCTCGAACCTCTTCGATATCGGCTTTACTGCGGACGATTATTTTCCCTTTACCAGTTTCATAGGCTTTTTTAATCCCATCTATCCCTTGTATAATACCGCCCGTCGGGAAATCTGGACCTTTAATGATGGTCATTAATTCTTCCACAGAACAATCAGGATGGTCCATTCTCTTGATTACCCCGTCAATGATTTCACCAAGGTGATGTGGTGGAATATCTGTTGCATAACCCGCAGAAATTCCTGTTGATCCATTGACTAAGAGGTTCGGGAACATCGCTGGTAAAACGGTTGGCTCTTTCGATGTATCATCAAAGTTTGGAATAAATTCAACCGTATTTTTTTCAATATCGCGCATTAATTCAGCAGCAATAGCGGAAAGCCTTGCTTCTGTATAACGCATCGCAGCAGGAGGGTCACCATCGACACTCCCATTGTTTCCATGCATTTGAACAAGGACATTTCGAACCTTCCAGTCCTGACTCATCCGCACCATTGCCTCGTATACGGAGGAATCCCCGTGTGGATGATAGTTACCAATAACATTACCAACAGTTTTAGCTGACTTTCGAAAGCCTTTATCGTGTGTATTTCCTTCTACATGCATCGCATAAAGAATTCGTCGCTGTACAGGCTTCAGACCATCACGTGCATCCGGAAGGGCACGCTCCTGGATAATATACTTACTATATCTGCCAAAACGATCACCAATGACATCTTCTAGAGGCAAGTCTCGGAATTTCTCAGTTGCACTCATCCTTCAGAACCCTCCTCGGAGACCGTAATATTTTCATTTTCTAAAATCGTGTCATCTTCTTCTAAACCAAATGCTACATTGCTTTCAATCCATTTACGTCGTGGTTCAACTTTATCACCCATCAGTGTGGTCACTCGGCGTTCTGCACGTGCAGCATCATCAATTTTCACTCGAATTAACGTCCGTGTTTCAGGGTCCATAGTTGTTTCCCAGAGCTGGTCGGCGTTCATTTCACCAAGTCCTTTGTAACGCTGGATAATATAGCCTCTGCCCACTTTTTTCATTGCACCTTGAAGTTCATCCTCATTCCAAGCATATTCAATAATTTCCTTTTTGCCTGTCCCCTTACTCACCTTATAAAGCGGTGGCAGTGCAATAAACACTTTGCCTGCTTCTAACAACGGCTTCATATAACGATAAAAGAAAGTAAGCAGCAAAACCTGAATATGCGCTCCATCTGTATCCGCATCTGTCATAATGACTATTTTATCGTAATTGATGTCTTCTACATTAAAATCGGATCCAACTCCGCCGCCGATTGCATGAATAATCGTATTGATTTCTTCATTTTTAAAAATGTCAGCGAGCTTAGCTTTTTCAGTATTAATTACTTTACCTCTAAGTGGAAGGACTGCTTGGAAGCGTCGGTCACGCCCTTGTTTTGCAGAACCTCCCGCGGAATCACCCTCAACAAGGTAGATTTCATTCCTTTGCGGATTCCGTGATTGTGCAGGTGTTAATTTACCAGATAAGACAGCATCTGAGCGTTTACGTTTTTTACCGCTTCTTGCGTCCTCACGGGCTTTCCTAGCAGCCTCTCTTGCTTGATAGGCTTTGATCGATTTTTTGATAAGAAGGGAGCTAATATCAGGATTCTCTTCTAGAAAATAGGAGAGGTGCTCAGAAACAACTGAATCGACAGCTGACCGTGCTTCACTTGTTCCTAACTTCCCTTTCGTTTGTCCTTCGAACTGGAGCAATTCTTCCGGGATTCTTACGGAGATAATTGCCGATAATCCTTCACGGATATCTGCACCATCAAGGTTTTTGTCTTTTTCTTTTAAGAAGGAGACCTTGCGAGCATAATCATTGAATACCCTGGTCATTGCTGTTTTTGCTCCGGCCTCGTGGGTACCGCCATCTCTTGTGCGGACATTATTAACAAAGGAGAGGACATTTTCTGAATAGCCATCATTAAATTGAAATGCAAAATCCACTTCAATGCCATGCTGAGAGCCTTCCAGACTAACAACTGGATGGAGGACATCCTTCTCTTCGTTTAAATAGGCAACAAACGCTTCAATTCCATTTTCATAATGAAAGACTTCGTGGAAATCATTACGATCATCGATAATTTCAATTTTTAATCCTTTTAACAAGAAGGCTGACTCTCTTAACCTCTCGCATAAGATTTCGAAATTATAAGTGGTTGTCGAAAAAATTGTCGCATCTGGCTTGAAATGAATCGTTGTCCCCGTTTGATTAGTTTTGCCGATTTTTTCGAGGGTTGTTACTGGTTTCCCCCCATTTTCAAAGCGCTGTTCATATACGAAACCGTCCCTTTTAATGGTGACAGTTAACCATTCTGATAAAGCATTAACAACCGATGCACCAACACCGTGCAATCCGCCGCTTGTTTTATAGCCGCCTTGGCCGAACTTTCCGCCAGCATGAAGCACCGTTAAAATAACCTCTGGTGTCGGTTTCCCCATTTTGTGCATACCAGTAGGCATTCCGCGTCCACGGTCATGAACACTAATAGAATTATCTTTGTGTATTTTTACAATGATTTGATCACCAAATCCACCGAGAGCCTCATCGACGGAATTGTCGACAATCTCATAAACGAGATGGTGAAGACCGCGTGAATCGGTGCTGCCAATGTACATTCCTGGACGTTTCCTGACCGCTTCCAGTCCTTCTAGTACCTGTATGGCATCATCATTATAATCAAAAACTTGCTGATTCCTTGCCACTAAAATACCCCTTTCATTCCCTACAAAAAGAAGTATCCTTCTAATTGCTTCATGAACTAATTGAATAGTCATTCTTTATATTTTCTGTTTATAAAAGTAAAATAGAACCAATGTTTGCCGTTTTTATTTTATCATATTTCTCGCGGCGTCTATGCTTTATTGTAGCGATTTATTTCGATTTAGCAAATACGTAATTTTAAACAACACATTTTTGTAATAAAATTATCATGGGTTTTAAGGCTAATATAAATAAAAAAACTGCTAGAAATTAGCAGTTTTTAAGCTGGATTTTAAACCCTGGTTAATGCATGTTCAACTTTAATACAGCGATTCATGATTACTGTATAGCCTTTACTTTTAAGGAACTCATATGCTTCTTCATTTTCGAGGCCAAGTTGGGCCCAGTATACATCTGCATCAATCTCATCAAATTCCTTCGCAACATCGAACAATTGTTCTGACCTGCGGAAAACATTAACAATGTCCACATGTCCTTCAATATCCTTAAGTGAGGCAACAGCTTTCACGCCTAGTGCCTCATCAATCGTTGGATTCACCGGAATAATTTCATAACCTGCTTTTTGCATGGCTTCTGTCACTAGATAAGAGGTTCGTTCAGGATTATTACTCAAACCAACTACCGCGATTCTTTTTGCTTTTTTTAAAATCGTTCCGATTTCATTGCGACTTGGATTTTCAATGCTCATCCATCTCACTCCTAAGCTTTTTTCTTTATTTTACCTATTTTTTCAAAAAAAACATAATTTAAAATCTTGAAAAGTGAAAAAGTATGGAATAAAGTCTGATTAGGATTTCTTGATTCACGTACTTAGATAAGGGTTTTTTCCTCATTTGGTTTACCTTTTTTGTGAATATCATTAATCGACTGTGACATTAGCTTAATTTGCTGCATGCTTTCACGAGTAAAACTGCCTATATAGTGATCATCAATTTCCCCGAACTCATGTGCTTCTCTTACGTCTTGAATTAACAATGATAAGCTATTTAACGGCTGGCAAAACACTTGTTCGATCATGGAAGTTCTTTCTTTTTCTTCTTGAATTTGCTTTTCTAAATGTAAATTTTTGTTTTCTAGTGCTTTGTATTTTTTTATTAAATCCTGGTACTTTTTTTCACTTTTCTCTAGCAGGTTTCGATGTTCCTGATCCCTCTTAAAATGGTTAGAAATGATAAAGCAAAACGCTCCGAGACCAAAGAGTAAAAAAATATACCACAAATGCACTATAACCACCTTCTTAACTCGCTTAGTTGTAAATAGTTACACAGTTTCTCCCTTTGTCTTTAGACTGAGTGAGTGCTTGATTTGCCTCTAAGATTAATTCATCTCTTACTTTCCCATTAGAAAACTCGGAAATCCCAAAACTGCACGTTATCTTTTCGATATTTTGAAAATGAAACTCCTCGATAATCGTTCGGATAGATTCCGCTAATTCCTGTGCCCCATTTCCATCTGTTCCAGGGGTGAGTAGAATGAATTCTTCCACTCCCCAGCGGGCAAAAATATCTGTTTCTCGAATCCGTTGTTGAGCAATGATGGAGATGGTAGAGAGGACTTTATCGCATGCCTGTTGTCCATACCGTTTATTTACATCATTTAAGAAATCGATATCCATTAAAATCATCGAAAAAGGCTGGTTTAATCGTTCTGCACGTCTCAGCTCTACTTCCAAGATCGCATTAATTTCTAATGAGTTAACACTGTTCGTTAAAGAATCCATCAGCACTAATTGTCTATTCTTTCTAGTTTCATCCTCTAAATTAGTGATATCCTTACATATAACAATATACTGGTTCGAACCAGGTATGGACCCGCACCTTAAAGTAAAAATCATCTTTCTACCATCGATGTCTTTCCAGTGTATATTTACAGAGATTTTCCTCGATTCTTTTAACTCCTCAAACCATCTGCTTTTGTTGATGGGAGAAAAACACTTAGCATCATCTACAAAAAAACTAGAAAGATTCTTATGTAAAAGTGTCTGATCCTTGCAAATTCCAGTAAATTTGGAAAAGGCTTGATTGAATTCAATTATTTCATCGTTTTCAATAATAAAGATAAGATTGTCCTGAAAGTCCAATAGGGCTCTTGTCATCTTCTTTTGTTTGGAAAAGGCTTGTTCTAGGTGTATATGATAGACTGATTTTTGAATGGATTGATAGAGCTGATTTAAGTCGATGGGTTTTAAGATATATTGATTTACATGATTGGCGAATGTCTGTAACAAGTATTCTTGATCTTTATAATTTGTTGTAACAATCACTTGCACTTGATCGTTTAATGCCCGGATTTTTTTAATCATTTCTAATTCGCTCAATTGGTTCATTTTGAGAGCACAGATAATTAACTCAGGATGATAACGTTGGTAAAGGTCATATCCATCAACACCGTCGGTTGCCGCATAAACATTGGCAAACCGGCGTTTTAGTACGCAGAGTAGCTTATCTCGTGTAAACTTTTCCTCTTCCACATATAAAATTTTCACATCCTGGTCTTGGTAATGAAAATATTGCTGAAGATTGGTTACCATATGAATTCACCTCTTTCATTTTAGGATTATATGCTAAAACCGACCATTTTCACGTTTTCTAGGCCGGTTTATATTGGTTTTCTATGTTTTTATTTAAATTATATTTACTCCATACATGGCTTTCAATGGGTTATCAAATCGTTTGAAAATTCTCCTTATTTTTGTAATAAATTTGACTCTATTTGTTCTTACTTTTGACTATTAATTAAAAAAGCATTGTCATGGGAAAGGAATAATAGTGTTTTTTCTAAATTACATGGTAAAATAGAAGGACTGGATCTTTTTGTAGAAGGAGAAATAATGAATGGTTCAAATTATTTTAGTATTAATTCTGGCATATTTACTTGGTTCAATCCCATCTGGTTTAATAATCGGAAAGGTTTTTTATAAAACAGACATTCGTGAACATGGGAGCGGAAATTTAGGAGGTACTAATACATTTCGAACATTGGGAGTAAAAGCAGGGTTAGCCGTTACACTTGCTGATATCCTGAAAGGGACTTTAGCTGCTGCCTTGCCGCACCTCTTTCAAGTTGAGATCAGTCCATTACTAGCGGGGATTTTTGCCGTAGTCGGCCATACCTATCCCATCTTCGCAGGGTTTCGTGGAGGAAAAGCGGTGGCTACATCAGGTGGTGTCGTATTGTTCTATGCTCCGTATATGTTTATTACTGTTTTGATTTTCTTTTTTATTAGTTTATACATATCAAAATATGTGTCCCTATCTTCTATGATTGCTGGAGTTACAGCCGTTATTTTTGCGATTGTTTCAGGGGTTATTTATGAATGGGACATCCCTTTACTCATCGTCGTTCTTTTACTAGCTTCGTTTGTCATCTACCGGCATCGAGCAAATATCAAACGAATTATGAATAAAACTGAGCCGAAAATTAAATGGCTATAGTAACAAGGACCGAGTTCTCGGTTCTTGTTTTTTATTCTTTAAGCTGTTTTTCGTGTAAGTTTTTAACCCATAATCCTATATACTTCGTGGCATCTTATCGTAATAACATTGACAAGAATTGCTTAGTAATTAGGTAAATGCCACTAATTATGATTCAATACAATAAAGATTACAAAAGAGCCTTTCTTTTTGAAGATTCCTCTTTTTATAAACACTCCTATTTTAATGCCTTATCTGACAAAGAATAGTTTTTAAATTACATAAGAATATAATATAGTATAATTATCAGTCTAAAATGAAGGAGTATCTATGAAAAGGCAAGCTATTATACCATCAGTTATTATTATTATTGTTTGTATTGCTTTAGCTTCTTTTCTATTCATTCAGCAATGGCAAGATTCTGATGATGACGACAAGAAGGTTTTTACATCGAAAAATCATCAGCCGCGTTCTTCAGTATTGATCAATCGAGAGCTGACAGAAAAAATAACGATTGGGGCCATCGGGGATATCCTTATCCACGACAATATTTATCAAGATGCCTATAATGGGGCTACATATGAATTTGACCCGATGTTTGAGAACGTGAAACCATTATTGGAGAAACCAGATGTTTTAACAGCAAATCAAGAAAGTACATTAGGTGGAAAAGCACTAGGTCTTTCTGGTTATCCGAGGTTCAATAGTCCATACGAGGTTGCCGATGCTCTAGTCCATACAGGAGTCGATATAGTATCCACAGCCAATAATCATACGTTGGATAAAGGTGAAAAAGGGATTAAACTGGAGGCCAAGTATTTAGAGAGTATTGGCTTACCACACGTCGGAAGCTTTCTAAACGAAAAGGATCGCCAAAATTTGAGGATTTTAAATAAAAATGGGATAAAGATTGCTTTTCTCTCCTACACATACGGAACAAACGGAATTCCTGTTCCTGACGGAAAAGATTTTCTCGTCAATCTGATTAACCGTGAAACGATGCGTGATGAAATTCATCGTGCCAAAAAGGAAGCCGATGTCATCGTCATAAGTATCCATTGGGGGAATGAGTACCACAGAATGCCTACCAAAGAACAAAAGGAACTGGCACACTTTCTCGCAAATGAAGGTGTCGACATCATTTTTGGCTCCCACCCTCATGTTCTCCAGCCCATGGAATGGATAAAGACAGATGATGGTAGAAAAACCTTCGTTATCTATTCATTAGGAAATTTTATTTCGGCACAACATAATGATTATAAAGACATTGGCGGTCTTGCTACCCTTGACATTACAAAACATGTTTCAGATAAAGGGAAATCGATTGAGATTTCGAACCCGAAATTTTATCCAACCTATGTTGCTAGTAAACACAATACTCGTTTCCGAGTCGTCCAATTGGAAAAAGCCGGACCCTTTGGTCTACGTAATGCTAAGGGAAAATATAAAGACATTCAGGATCATATGATGCAATGGCTCCGTTAATACGGGGCCTTTTTATCTAAGGCTATTTTCGGATAGATTGTTGTTTTTCGTATAAGTTCATCAACCCGTATAACTAGATATTTTGTTTTCGTAAGAACATTTGCGAAAATTGCCTAGAAACTTAGTAAATGATCCCTATAAAGCTCCCAAAACAACAAAGTTTACGAAAAGAGTCTTATCTCAATATTAAAATGATGACAGAGAGGAGATTATGGGATGGAACGGACAAATCAAAAAGGCATCTGGTTAGCTGGATATTTTATCATAATGATGTTTCTTTTTACGAGAGGATTTTATACCCCTTTCTTTGTACTTCTTATTACGTTTTTATTAATTATTATTTTATTAAAAGAAGCGGAGCGTCTCTTTGCTTGGATGATTGTTTCATTTTTTCTTGGAAATCTTTTGGTAGGTTATCTTGATAATTTTATAGAAAGTTTTCATCTATCTCCCTTTTCACTTATTATGTTGAGCCAATTATTATGGTTGGTTCCTATATTAATGATGAGTTATGTAATCAAGCAATTTAAAAAAGAACTATCTCCTTATTTTCACCTTCCCCTTTTCACCGGCGAAATTCAACTTCCTTTTAGGATTGTTTTTTCGCTTAAGAGCTTTTCCCTTATTGTTGTACTTTTAGCTGTGATAGCAATGGCTGGGTCACTTTTACTACAAAAAGAAGGCATACAGTGGCGTCCATTCCTATTGATTTTGTTATTCGCAACAGTCAATGCATTTTTGGAAGAAGTTTTGTGGCGTGGAATCCTGCTTTCAAAAATGATAAGCATCACAAGTCGACCAATAGGGCTTATCGTATCGTGCTTTGCATTCGGCATAAACACAACGATGTTTGGCTTTTCACTAGTTATCTGTATGATGTATGTCTTTTTAGGATTAATCTTGGGATTTGTAACGATAAGGACAAAAGTATTTTTCCTGCGATTTTTATTCATTGCATGATAACATACATCTTATTTATCAATGGAATAATGACCCTCCCTGTTTAATCGTAAGGCTCTTTTAACTGTGCCTGTTGATTTGCGCTCCAGGGGCGCGTGCGGTTCGCGGGCGGGGTCCCCGGCGCTCCTGCTGTCTCCCCTGATCCGTCCTCCTGCATGATTCTTCACGCCTTCCGCTCCAATCAACAGGGTGCCAAAATCAACAATAATCTTTTACATAGCCAATCGTAAAAAAAGCACACTTAAAGGTGTTTACTCTTCAAGTGTGCTGCGATTATTTATCCAAATATGTTCTAACAATCCTTCTTTATGTAAAATGTCAATTTGGCGCTGACCAAGTAAATCAAAATGTGAGTAGCCATCCTTCCGAACATGAATCCATTCTTTTTTTAATCCGTACTTTTGTCCCCAGGCTGCTAATTTTTCAAGATTTTTACAACTAACCTTTGTTACCGTATTGCAACCTGGAAAGCGGTCATCCAGCCAATAATGGGTTAAGAAAGCTAACTCGCCATTATCAATTTTTCTCTTCCACTCGATGATTTCCTGTCGTTTGATCCCGAAAGCCACCTAAGTCACCTCATTCCGACAGATTTTTCTCACAATATCCGACTACTTTTTCTTGATTTCTTCATATTTTAAAAACCATTCTGGAAAGGCTTTTTTGAAAGATGTCGGTCTAAAATTTTCCTTTTTAACAATAATGTGGGTTGTCTTACCTTCAACACATACCTCATCATCGCCATTTAAAACCTCATAAGCATATACCGTTTTAATACCATCATTTATTTCCACCCACGTTTTTACAAAACCTCTATCACCATAGCGTAAAGGTTTTTTATAGGTGGCTTGCACGTCATAAACTGGCGCAAAATAACCGGACTCTTCCATGGCAAGATAACTATAGCCAAGATCCTCAATAAACCCACTTCTGCCAAGTTCAAAAAACTTGAGATAATTAGCATGGTAAATAACACCCATCATATCTGTATCAGCATAATAGAGCTGAATTTCTCTAGTCGAAATAAAAAAGTTTCCCACAGGCCCCAACCCTCTCAACATGATAATTTACATTTTACTAATGGCTTTTACTACATCCTCTGCTTCTAGTAGCAGAGACATTTCAAACAGATCTTCCTCTTCTTCTATTTCCATTAACCTAGAGGCCTGTGCTTGAATCATTTCATCAATCATGTTTGTTGCAAAACGGCCATTTCCTTTAAAGGCTTCTTCATTTATTTTACTCAATAACAGATGTTTAGCTTCATTAGATAATTGATATTGATAGCATTCAGCATAGACTGCCATAATTTCAAGTAGTTCTGCGGAGGAATAATCAGGAAATAAGAAGAATTTTTTAAACCTGGAGCGAAGTCCTGGATTGCTTTCTAATAGCAAGTCCATTTCATGAGGGTATCCAGCCAGGACGACCACTATATTCTCATTATGCTTCGTCATTTCATCGACAAGAGTATCGATTACTTCTTTTCCAAAATCACCTGAAGTCGCACTAAAAAGCGAATAGGCTTCATCAATAAATAAGACTCCTCCAAGAGCTTCTCTAATCTTTTTCTTTGTTTTTCCGGCTGTTTGACCAACATATCCAGCCACAAAATCAGCCCTGCTAGCTACAATCAGATGGCCTCTTTTTAAAATGCCACAGTCTTTCAAAAGCTCTGCATAAATCTTAGCTACGGTTGTTTTCCCTGTTCCAGGGTTACCCGTGAAAACAGCATGTAATTGAATCGGCACTGGTGACAATCCTTTTTTCATCCGGTATTGCTGCATTTTTACAAATGAGAAAAGTGACCTCATCTCCACTTTTAATGCATCTAACCCAATTAGACGGTCTAATTTTTCATATGGGGACTCATCATTTTCTTCTTTGTCGATAAGAAAGTCTTCTTTATTCAGTAACATATATTCTAAGATGTTTTCTTCCGTGACTTCCTTATTAGAGCCCTTCTTGAAAATGGCATCGATAACGATATTGCGGACAGTTCTTGCATTACCAAATGTGTCATCTACCCGTTCACGATCGAGACGATGATTGATTTGTATTTTAGCATCATCACTAAGAAAATAATCATTATCTGACGCAACCTGTTCAGCTATACTGATTAACTCGTCATTTGAATAATTAGGCAAATGAATGAGATTGGACTGCGGAAAGCGACTGCGTAAACCTGGATTTGCATCTAAAAAAGTACGCATTTCTTCGGGATAGCCTGCCAAGATCACCGCAAATTTTCCGCCATACTCATTTCCAGTCATTAGCGAAACTAACGTATCAATTGCCGCTTGACCATAATCATTTCCCGTTTGACCCTCGCGCTTCAGACTGTATGCTTCATCAATAAAAAGCACACCGCCGATCGAACGTTCAACAATTTTGCGGACGTTTTCTTCTGTTTGGCCCACAAAAGAGCCGACAAGCTGGGAGCGGTCCGTTTCAATAACTTCTACTCTAGGAAGAACACCTAATTCATGATAAATTTTCGCTAACAACCGAGCAAGAGTTGTTTTCCCCGTCCCCGGATTTCCGGTTAAAATCATATTCAGGCTCAGATCGTCCTTAATTTGAAATCCTAGATCCTTCCGCTGTTTTTGATACTTAAGAAATCGGTAAAAGTCATTTACCCGTTTTTTGACAAACTCCATTCCAACCATATCATTTAGTTGATCTAGTGCATTGACTTGAGCGGTGTCAGATTGGACTTCTTCTTCATTAAATTGCCTTTGCCACGTTTCTTTGATTTCCTCTAAAATAGATAAATGCTTTTTTAAGTCATCATAATAGGTGGAGGTATGGAAAACACCTGTAATCGATTGATCATACTCCTCCACTGCCTTTAATAGCCTACCTGTTTCGTCAATAGCTGTCGAAAACAACTCATATAGGTGATTGTATTTTTGAAAAACATCAGGATTACTCAATGTTGCGGAAAGGTCTTTTTTTGCTGCAAGATCTGTTTGAATTTCATCTGCATTATTTAAAAAGTTTTGACAAACTTCTATGTATTGTTCGGCTGTTTTCTTTTTCGCTGTTCGATTATCTGTCTCTCTCATAGAAGGAAAGGTAAGCGGTAATAGTAAGCCATTCATCTTTTTCCAATCAGATTGCATCATATATTCTTTAGCTTCTTGATTATTTGGGAATAATGTAAGAGCTCTTTCCAACCATATGGCTGCCATTTTATCCTGATTATTTCGACCCAGTCGAGAGAGGGCGGCAACGGTTAAAAGTTTTGATAAGATGAGCGGATTGGATTCATCAGTCAATGCGGAAATTAATGAACTTTCATTTGAAATAGATCCATTTTGCTGTAATTCTTGTTCCCATTGCTTTAATTTCTCTTCATTTTTTGTTTGCTGGTTTACAAGTTGTCTCAAGATTATCACTTCTTCTTCAAAATTTCCCTTCTATCTTACCATAACAGGTGCCCCATACCTAAGCAAAAGACCTGTCCATAATGAACAGGTCTACATGAGTTTTTAGCTTTGTTGATTATGTGCTTCATCTTTTATTTCTGACCGGAACGAATCAATGCTTTCCCGGCGGCGTTCATTCTTCTGCTCAATTTGCTGGCGTTGTGTCTCACTGTCAGTAAGGGCTAATGATTCCTCAGCGGCTTCAATATTATTTTCCGTATTTTGAATCATTGCTTGAAGCTTTTCAACATTATCACTACGATCATCTGGATTCGGTTTGTTATTATAGGCCATTGTATTTCCTCCTATGGTGTGATTGGTACAGATATAGTTTGTTACGGACTGAAAAAAATAAACAGAGAATTTTTCGGAAACAACAAAAACCGTGTGAATAACAAAAAAGACTCACTGGTTTTCACCAGTTAAGTCTTAAAATTCATTATTATTCACCTTTTGTTTGTATTACTTGGGCATGATCGCCTGATTTATCATTCATTTTTTTTCCCTTATTGCCACTAAATCCTCGTGGCTGTGTCCCTACGTGGTCTGGTTGAAAACGTTTTGTTTGATATTTTTTACCCATGTCATGATCCCTCCTTATTAACATTTTGTCCATAAAGGAGGAAAACATAAATGGAAAACTTTTGTGTTATTCCGCTTTACCGAGACGCTTTTCTTCTAAGCGTTGTTCAATTTTTTCCATCGCAGCACGATCTTTTAAGAGTTGTGTTTTATTTTCAGATACTAGCTCAGCAAAAGAGCGTTTTCTAGGTTTTCTCATCGGTATCACCGTCCTTATATCCTATTCTAACAGTTATTATGCCCGGAAACGGTTGCAATTATTACAACTTTTTGAAAATTATAGCGTTTATAAATTTTTTATTAAAAATGAATAAAAAAAACACTCGACACATTTCATATGTGCCGTGTGTTCTACGTTGTTAGTTTATTTTAGTTTGTTTGTAAAATCTTTCATGACATCCAGATCCATCGAACCTGTATATTTATTCTGGATAATCCCTTTACTGTCAATAAAATACGTAGTAGGGATGGATAGTACTTGGTAAGTTTCATTTACTTGATCATCGGCATCCAACAGGATTGGAAAGGTAATTTTATTCTCATCCACAAACCCTTGGACATCTAATTGTGGATCAATGTTTACTGCTAGTATGACAATATCCTTTTGCTTCTGTTTTGAAAATTTCTCCATTGCCGGCATTTCAGCTTTACAAGGTGGACACCAGGTTGCCCAAAAGTTAAGCATCACTTTTTTTCCTTTTAAATTAGATAGTTTTATCTTCTCACCGGTAAGGGTTTTTAGCTCGAAATCAGGTGCTTTTGCTCCAACAGCGAGACCTTCTTTGCTTGTTGTGGTTTGACTTGTCGTTTCGGGAGTTTCTGACTTCTTATCCATGGCTTGAACAATCGCGACTGTAAGTAAGGAAATTAGTATTACGGAAGCCATTACTTTTTTTATCATTCCCGAATCCTCCTTTACATCATAATCTGCTATATCGATTTTACACTATATTCTTAGGTGAAACCAAACTAGGATATGCCGAAACTGTGACAATTTGCAAAAACACAGGTTTTAATCATTTTTGCCATTCTTAGGCTTGAAAGAGTTTCACCAGTTCTTCATCATAATTCCCTTTTATTATACCCTTTTCCGTGATGATTGCGGTAATAAGCTCATGAGGTGTGACATCAAACGCAGGATTATACACTTTTACCCCTTCAGGAGCGGTTCTTTTTCCGAATCCCTCTGTAATTTCGGTTGCATCTCTTTCTTCAATTGGAATATCAGTCCCAGTCTTGGTATCCAAATCAATCGTGGAGATCGGTGCAGCAACGTAGAAAGGAATATTATGTGCTTTTGCTAATAATGCTACTCCATATGTCCCAATTTTGTTGGCAACATCGCCATTTGCTGCGACACGGTCGCATCCGACAATGACTGCTTGTACCCAGCCTTTTTGCATGACCATGGCTGCCATATTGTCCGTAATGAGGGTAACATCTATTCCAGCTTGCATTAGCTCCCAAGCGGTTAATCGTGCTCCTTGCAGCAGCGGTCTAGTTTCATCAGCGAAAACCTTGATATCCCAGCCCTTTTCTTTTGCTAAATATAGGGGAGCCAGCGCAGTCCCGTATCTTGCCGTAGCAATCCCACCTGCATTGCAATGAGTTAGAATCCCCATCCCATCGGCTAATAGGTTCAAGGCATGCTCTCCAATGGTCCGGCAGACGTCTTCATCTTCATTGCGGATGGTATGTGCTTCATTTTCAAGTGCTTCTTTGATTTGTTTCACTGGTAAATCTTTGTCTTTAAGTGCTCGTTCATTCATTCGTTTCAAGGCCCAAAACAAGTTGACTGCGGTAGGACGTGATGATGCCAAATAATCCGAGTGTTTTTTTAAGTGGGCATAAAAATCTTCAAACGAATTTTCTGGGGCATCTTTTATTCCAAGGACTAAGCCATAAGCTGCCGCAATTCCAATCGCAGGTGCTCCGCGTACCTTTAACTGCTTTATTGCATCCCAAGCATCTTCAATCTTTCTCGTTTCAAGAAATTCTGTTATGTTCGGGATTTTGGTTTGATCAAGTATTTTTAGAACTCCGTTTTCATAGGAAACGGATTGTAAATTAGTTTTTTCCATGTTTTAACATCCCTTCGACTATATGTAAATTCATTTAAGTTTTTAGTTTCTTTCTTGCAACTTCATCCATTGTAATTTTAACAATATCCATGACATATGCAATACTTTCATTTTTTTAAATTGTCACTCACCAAATATTGCGAAATTTTGTTAAAATAGAAGTATGAATGGAGGGGGGATACGTTTGAAGATTCTTGTGTTAGGTGGAAGCCGCTTTTTAGGAAAAACGTTTGTCGAAGAGGCTTTAAAACGAAATCATGAAATGACGATTTTTAATCGTGGAATTCAAAGTCCTGGAATAAAGGATATCGAGGTTCTATATGGAAATCGATTCGGTGATTTGAAAGCGCTTCAAAACCGTTACTGGGATGCTGTGTTAGATACAAGCGGGTTCATCCCTTATACAGTCCAGAACACAACGAACTTATTAAAGGACCGAGTCAAGCATTATACATTCATTTCAAGTATTTCTGTGTATCAAGACTGGATTCAGGAGAATTTGGATGAAAATTACCCCGTCTTAGAAATGTCACTTGAGGAAGCAAATAAGCTTTCAATGGATGCAGACGGGCCTATCTATACTTATTACGGACATTTTAAAGCTCTTTGTGAACAAATTGCAGAGGAAAATATGCCTGGGCGTGTGTTAAATGTGCGTGCCGGTCAATTAATTGGTTCCAATGATTATACGGACCGTGTCCCTTATTGGGTCAATCGAATTGCAAAAGGTGGAAAAGTTTTAGTACCTGGAAATCCAAATCGCCGAGTTCAGCTAATTGACAATAAAGACTTGTCAAATTGGATTCTCGATATGGGAGAGAAGGATTCTACGGGAACCTTTAATGCAACGGGACCTGATTATCCGTTAACGATAAAAGAGTTTGTTGATACATGTGTAAAAGTGACCAATTCAAATGCCGAAGTAGTTTGGGCCGAGGAAAAGTTCCTTCTAGATCAAAAGGTTGCTCCGTGGACGGAAATGCCGCTGTGGGTTCCTGAGAATTCTCCGTTATCACCTGAATCTAGTGAACCTTGGAAAGGTGCATTTTCCATCAATGTTGAAAAAGCAATCCAGAGTGGACTGTCGTTTAGACCGCTTAAAGAAAGTATCGCTGATATATTTGAATGGGAGAAGACTCGCCAGCTAACGGAGGAAGAATGGAAAGCAGGGATGCGGGCGGACAAAGAGAAAGAACTGCTAAATTTATTGGCAAGCATTAGCTGATTTATGATTCAGAAAAAAATGTCATCTCCTAGATGTTTTTCATTGTAAAAATCAAGGCCCTCAATAAAAACTATTGAGGACCTTTTTCATTCCTAATTTATTACCCCATGAGAGATCGTTTTTGCTTAAGAAGGCTATTAAATTCTTGATCCAACTTCTGATATCTAGGGTCCTTTTGATCCATGAACGATAACTCACCTAAAATGGATGCAATCTTGTTTTCGATAACTAATAATGCTTCTTTTAAGTCATCCGCTTGGTTCTTGTTTACATTCTGATTTAAATACTCTTCAGGTTTCATTTCAATCCTTTTAATTTGCTGGTTTTCAAATATCAGCAGGCGGTCACAAAGTTTATTTAGAAAGTAATAGTCGTGGGAAACGATAATAATCGTACCAGTAAATTCTGCTAACGTATTTTCTAGCTGCTCTCTACTTGGCAAATCAAGATGGTTTGTTGGTTCGTCCAGAACGAGTACATCATATTCCTTCATTAACATATCAACGAGCTTTACTCTCGTTCGTTCCCCCAAACTCAACGTTTCAATCGGTTTTGTTAGAAATGCCTCCTTTAAGCCTAAATTTGCAAGTAAAGTTCTTGCTTTTAGGACACTTTCTCGATCTGTGAACCCCAGTGCCTCCATTGCGTTTTTTTCCGAAGGCAAATCATCAACATCTTGACTTAAATAGGCAATTTTTATCGAGTCACTTCTCCACAAATCACCATTTGAAAAGCTTTCTTGATCTAACATCATTTTTATTAATGTCGTTTTGCCGCAGCCATTTTCACCGAGGAGACCAATTCGTTCTCCATGATTAATGTAGAAATTGGAATGTTGGAAAAGTGTTCTATCCTCGTAGGTTTTGGATAAATTCTTGGCCTCGACAATTCGTTTGCCCCTCTTCCCTTGTGCATCAAACTGAAACCTTACTTGAACCTCTTCTAATGGTTTTTCCAACTTATTTTTTTCTAACTCATTTTGTAGACGTTTCATTTTTGACTTCACTTGATTGTCTGTTTTTTTAGCCTTTACGCGATGATATTCCTTAATCCCATTTTGTCTTTTACTTGGACCTTTCCCCTTTTTAGTCGAATCGCGATGAGCTTTTTCGGACCAAGTCTTTAATTGAGTAATTTGTGATTCTACTTCTTTTATTTTTTGCTGCTGGACACTGTATTGGTGCCTCATATTTTCTACTTTTTGTTGTTTCTCTTTGCGATAGTCACTGTAGTTTCCATTGTAAAAGTGAATCTTGCTATTTTCTAATTCAAAAACTCGTGTAACTGTTTGATCTAAGAAATGACGATCATGCGAAATGATTAAGACTGGGCCCTGGAACTTTTCTAATTCTGATACCAGCCACTGGATCCCTATATAATCTAAATGATTCGTGGGTTCATCGAGAATTAAAAAGTCTGGTTTTGAAGCCCAAACCATAGCTAATGCCAATTTTAACTTTTCTCCGCCACTTAAATGACGTAAACGTTCTTTTTCCCAGTTATAAACCTTAGTGAGGCCTAATGTGCTGGCATGTTCGAGCAAATCATTCGTCGCACTTCCAATTAAAGACTGCTGGAAATCACTCACTTGGTAATCGATGGACTGAGAAAGATAACCGATTTTTAACTCATTCGATTTTTCAATGATGCCATTATCAGGTGTTATTTTTCCGAACAGGATATTCGCCAATGTAGTTTTTCCTGTTCCGTTATAGCCGACCAGACCAATCCGTTCTCCATTCTTTATATCGAAATGGATATTATCCAATACCTTTCTTAATTGAAAACTTTTTTCTAAACCGATAACTTTTAAGACTGTCATTTGATTTGTAAGCATAAAAAAACTCCCTTCACCTGAACCTGAAGAGAGATTTATGTCGTAGATATATCGTATTAAAGACACAACAAATAAACCTGTATAAAGGTTTTATTGTACTAGTAATTATACGATTAGGACATAAAAAAGGACAGACAAATCCTATTCTTCAGGTTCAACATTTTTCGTTATTCGAATCATGTCTGAAAAATAAGATTATAATTTCATTGGCCCTTAATCATTCCTTTTCGTTTGTTAGTTTTATTTTATTAAAGGATTATATATTTTGTCAATCATTTCCTCATTAAGCAAAGAAAAATCCAAGTTTTACTTAAAAAAACACCATGCCAAATGGCATGGTGTTCTTCAATATTAAGCTTGTAATTTTTCACGTAGAACCATTGGAAGAATTCCGCCGTGACGGTAGTAATCAATTTCAACTTCTGAGTCAAAACGAACAAGAACTTCGAATTCTTTCTTGTTACCTGATTCATCAGTTGCGGTTACTTTTAGAAGGTCACGAGGTTTTACATTTTCGTCGACTTGAACATCAATTGTTTCTTTTCCAGTTAATCCAAGTGTTTCAGCACTTTCGCCCTCTTTAAATTGAAGTGGAAGTACACCCATTAACACAAGGTTTGAACGGTGAATACGTTCGAAGCTTTCAGCAAGAACTGTTTTAATACCTAGAAGGTTTGTACCTTTAGCAGCCCAGTCACGTGAAGAGCCCATTCCGTAATCTTTACCAGCAAGAACAATCAATCCAGTGCCGTTTTCTTTATACTTCATGCAAGCATCATAAATAGATGTTACTTCGCCAGTTGGCCAGTAGGTAGTTACTCCACCTTCAGTACCAGGTGCGATTTGGTTACGAATACGAATATTTGCGAATGTTCCACGCATCATTACTTCGTGGTTACCACGACGAGAACCGTAAGAGTTAAAGTCACGAATGGCAACGCCTTTTTCAAGCAAATATTTTCCTGCTGGAGTATTTTTACCAATAGCTCCTGCTGGTGAAATATGGTCAGTTGTTACAGAATCACCGAACTTACCAACAACACGAAGTCCTGTTAATGGTTCAACCGTACCTGGCTCTGGTGATAAGCCTTCGAAGAACGGTGGGTTTGCAATATAAGTAGAATCTTCATCCCAAGTATATAATGGTTCATTGCTTGTCTTGATTTCGTTCCAACGCTCGTTGTCACCGAACACGTTCGCATATTCGCTGCGGAATAGTTCAGGAGTAACAGTGCGTTTAACTACATCATTAACTTCAGCAGTTGATGGCCAAATATCCTTGAAGAAAACATCATTTCCATCTTTATCTTTACCAATTGCCTCAGAAGCAAAGTCGATGTTTACAGTACCAGCAAGCGCGTAAGCAACAACTAATGGTGGTGAAGCAAGGTAGTTTGCTTTTACAAGCGGATGAATACGTCCTTCAAAGTTACGGTTACCGGAAAGTACAGAGGTAACTAAAAGATCGTTTTCAGCGATTGTTTTTTCGATTTCTTCTTTTAATGGACCGGAGTTACCGATACATGTTGTACAGCCGTAACCAACTAGGTTAAAGCCGATTTGCTCTAAATATGGAAGTAATCCTGAATCACGAAGATATCCAGTTACAACCTTAGATCCTGGTGCTAAAGAAGTTTTCACGAATTTTGGAACTTCCATTCCTAATTCGACAGCTTTCTTCGCAACTAATCCAGCACCTACTAGAACGTAAGGGTTGGAAGTGTTTGTACAGCTTGTGATGGATGCAATCGCAACTGCTCCAGTTTTAATCGTTGTTTCGTCACCATTGTTAAATTTCACCGTAGCGGACTTATCAAGCTCATCCGCTTGTAAGCCAAAGCCTTGGTTTCCTTGTGGTGCTGAAACAGCTTTGATGAATTCTTCTTTCATTTTTGAAAGTGGAAGTAAATCCTGTGGACGTTTAGGACCAGAAAGATTTGCTTCAATCTCAGAAAGATCGATTTCTACTACATTTGTGTAAACTGGCTCTAAAGCTGGATCAAAGAACAAGCCGTTTGCTTTGCAATATTGTTCAACAACATTAATTTGTTCTTCTTCACGTCCAGTTAAGCGCAAATATGCTAGTGATTCATCATCAATTGGGAAGAATCCGCATGTAGCACCGTATTCAGGAGCCATGTTGGCAATCGTTGCACGGTCTGCAAGTGGAAGTACTGATACACCAGGGCCAAAGAATTCAACGAATTTTCCAACTACACCTTTACTGCGGAGTACTTGAGTTACTTTTAATGCTAAGTCGGTTGCTGTTGCTCCATTTGGAAGTTCGCCCGTTAACTTAACACCAACAACTTCAGGAACTGGGAAGTAAGAAGGCTGTCCTAACATTCCAGCTTCAGCTTCAATACCGCCAACGCCCCAGCCAAGAACACCAAGACCATTGATCATAGTTGTATGTGAGTCAGTCCCAACTAATGTATCTGGGTATGCTTCTAATTCACCATCTACTTCAGCAACGTGAACAACGTCAGCCAAGTATTCAAGGTTTACTTGGTGAACGATACCTGTTGCAGGCGGAACTGCGCGATAGTTGTTGAATGATTTTTGTGCCCAGCTTAAGAACTGGTAGCGTTCTGCGTTACGTTCAAATTCTAAATCCATGTTAACTCTTAATGAATCATTGGAACCATAAGCATCAACTTGGACAGAGTGGTCGATAACAAGGTCGACTGTTTTCTCTGGATTAATTTTGTCTGGGTCCCCGCCAAGGTCAGCCATTGCTTTTCTTAGAGAAGCAAGGTCTACTACTGCTGGAACTCCGGTGAAGTCTTGAAGGATTACACGTGAAGGTTTGAATGGAACATCGACCTCTTTAAGTTCAGCTGTTCCCCATTTAGCTAAGTTTTCAACGTGGTCCTTTGCAATTACGCGGCCATCATATTGGCGAAGTACAGATTCAAGTAATACTTTTACTGAGTAAGGCAATTTCGAAACGTTTCCGATTCCTGCCTCTTCAAGTGCACTTAAACGGTAATAGTGGTAACGTTTACCGTTAGCTTCAAAAGAAGAACGTGCGTTAAATACATCATTTTTAACCATGTGTTAAAAACCCCTTTCATTCGACATAATATACCAAAATTAATGAAAAGTCGAAAAGTTTGAATTTTCCCATCCATCTTAACTTTTCTCACAATTTTTATCTTAATACAACCTAATTCATAAGTAAATAACAAGAAAGTTATTGTGATTGATAAGTTTTACTTATGTTTTTTTATGTATTTTGTTCTGAAAATTCAAAAACACTATCTGATCTTATGCGGATTCAGGTCGGGAAAAAACCAAATTTTCACTATTATTATCTCAAAAAAACTTTAAAATGTCATTTTTTTTTATTATCAGGGAGATAGTAATGATGTAGGAGGTGATTAGAATGGTGAAACGAAAGTCTAATCATGTAATTCCAGGGATGAATGCCGCTAAAGGACAAGGAAAAGGTGCCGGCTTTAATGAGGAAATGGCCAGTGAACCTGAATTAACGGCTAAAGAAAGAATGAATAACAAAAAGCGGAAGAAAAATCAATAATAAAAAGCGGAAGGGCCTTGCAGAGGGGCGACAGGCATAAGTCGAGCCGGCGAAAAGGTTGTTTTTTAACCTTCTTGACGGATTGTCTTATGACCCCTAGGCGCTGTAGCTGGATTCAGAGAAAAAAGCAGGCGATCCACCGCCTGCTTTTCCTATTCTGCCTGATTGACTTCGGACACCATGCTTTGCAAATCTTGTTGGAAACGCTCTAACTGCTCCCGTTGATGTTCAGATGCCACTTCCATCGCATTTGCGATCTGCTGATACGCTTCATTTACTTCATCTTTTAGATGCTTCAGCTGATGGCCATAGCTCGCACTATCACTCACAATGGTCTCGTATAGTCCTTGGGCATTCTCATACCCTTGCTGTGCTGCTTGATATGCTTGTTGTTTATCTTTGTTGTACGGAAATTTTTGCATTTGTTTCATTCACTCCTTCATTTTGTTTACCGTTAAATTGCACAGAACAACAAAAAATATACAGTATAAAAGGACATATTGACTGCATCCTAACTAATAGGAGGGATGGAAAATGAACAAAAACGATGGCAAAGACATGAGAAAAAATGCACCAAAACAATCTGGTCAGCCTGAACCGCTAAGTGGTTCCAAAAAAGTAAAGAATCGCAACCATTCAAGAGCCAAACATAATACCCATCATGATATGTAGAAATCCGGAAGCGCCCATGAAAGTGCGTTGTTCAAACGTCTTTGGGAGCTGAAGGTGAATATAAAAAAGCCCCAGCACGAAGTAGTGCCGGGGCTTCCCTCTTTAAGTTTTAAACATTAATTAATGCATGTAGCAGGTGCACTTCTTCCTCTGAAGTGACTGTTCTTAAATCAATCATAAATTCATCTTTTTGTATTCTTCCGATAATTGCTGGTTTCACTTCTGTACGAAGTTTCCGTCCCAGTTGTTCAGCCGTCAATGAATCATGTTTTAAGGAAACGACAATCGTAGGGAGTTCTACATCAGGCATCGTTCCCCCACCCACTTGGCTGGTGGCCTCTGTAATTTTTGTAACATATTTTCCAGTATTTTGTAATAAATTTGTAACAAAAGACTTTGTTCGAACGTCTAATTCTTGAAGTGTTACTAATAAGTCCCGAACCGTTGGAATATTTACCAGTCCATTTTTACCACGGGCATAATCGATTAACGTTCCCTCTAATGCAGCCAACGTCATTTTATCAACCCGCAATACGCGTGCCAACTGGTGCTTTTTCAAGCGCTCAATGATCTCTTTTTTTCCAGCGATAATCCCTGCCTGCGGTCCGCCAAGGAGCTTGTCACCACTAAAAGAAACAACATCTGCCCCTAATTCAATGACCTCTTTTACGACCGGTTCTTCTCCAATCCCGTGCTTTCTGAAGTCGTATAACGCTCCACTTCCGAGATCTTCATAAAATATTACATCATCCAATTGTTTGGTGAGATCAATAAGTTCCTTTGTTTCAACTGATTTGGTAAATCCAACCACTTTAAAGTTACTTGTATGTACTTTCATAACGATTGCGGTTTCTATTGTGACTGCTTTATCATAATCATAAATGTGTGTTTTATTGGTGGTTCCAACTTCAACAAGCTTCGCACCACTCTCTTCCATGATCGAAGAAATACGAAACGAGCCGCCAATTTCTACAAGTTGTCCCCTCGAAACAATCACTTCTTTTTGAGCAGCGAGGGCTCTTAGGATCAGAAAAACAGCAGAAGCATTATTATTTACCACCATAGCCGCTTCTGCCCCAGTGATTTCTTTGATCAATGCTTCTACATGACTATGGCGTAAACCTCTTTCACCTTCAGATAACTTATACTCAAGATTGGAATAGTTCCTTGCGGTTTCAACCACATGTTTGATAGCGTTTTCGCTTAATCTAGCTCTTCCTAAATTCGTATGTAAAATGGTCCCTGTCGCATTTATGACTTTTTCAATGGTATAGGCATACTGTTTGTTTATTTTAGATTCTAAGATTGAAAACAGCTCACCATTAAAATCGTTGGTCCCTGGCTTTGCACCAGGCCAATTATCATTAAGAATTGCTGTCCTAATGGTATCAATGACATCTTTAAGTTGTTTCGTCAAAATCATTTCATCCAACTGACTTTCTTCAATTAGACTCAAAAACATCTCATGATTTTGAAGTTCATGGATCGCTGGGATAGAGCGCAGCCATTCTTTCAAGATAAAAACTCCTTTAATAAAGTTTCTTTTTCTATGATATTTACCTACTCTAAGGTCGGCCAATGTTGGTACTTTCAAAAGGGGCGCTTTCAGTACTCCCAATTATATCACATCATTTTCACATTTTTATCCCTAATGAATAAAATGAAACGAGCAAGGGGGATTAAATATGTCAAAAAAGAAACAACTTAAAAATCAAAGCTTTGACTTTGAAGAAGTAGAAAAATGGCTGGAACGATATTTTCTCGATCCGCTTACAGCCTATTATGATGAAACCCAATTTCAAATCGATCTTTATGAAACTGATAAGGAATGGATTGTCGAGGCCATCTTAAGTGAATTTGAGGCTTCTGAGATAAAGGTATATATAGAAGGAAATAAATTAGTGATATCTGCATCCAAATACCCCCCTTCCATGAAACATCAAAATCGTGTCCGCTCCATAAACTTTCCCTTTCTAGTCGTTAATCAAACTATCTATGCAACCTTTACGAATGGAATTTTGGAAGTTGTGATTTCGAAAATAGATAGATGTGTCGGAAAAAATCGATTTATTACCCTGCCTTAAGTTACATTTTGTGGCTTTATTTTTTATGTCTCAGTTGACATAATATTATTATATGTAAAAAAGCAGCCCTCCTATCTATTTGGACAAGAGGGCTGCTTTTTATTTTGTGGAAATCATTTCAATCATTTCTTCCGTATCAGGGAAAATGCCTGTTTCGAGCTTAGAATAGATCTTCTCCCCATTCACAGTCACTTCAAATGCGCCGCCAGAACTTGGGATCAGTTCTAACTTTTGAATATCTCTAAAAAAATGATTAAACAATTCTTCCGCGAAACTCGCGGCTTTTGGTGCGTAATTTCATTGCATGCAAAATTCTACAATGATATGGTAATTCTTCATAAAAATACCCTCCAATAAAGTAAGTTTACTACATCAGGATAGTGTTAATATTTTAACCTAATCCCGTTCCCGCCACAAATTTTTTGTCTATATTGTGCGGAATTCCTTGGAAAGAGTTATACTATAATATGGGAGGTGGAAACGATGAGTGAACAAGAAAAAATTCGCCTAACCTCTTTGTCAACAAAAGCTGGTTGAGGCTGTAAAATTGGTCCTGAAGACCTGACGCAAGTTTTGCGTCAATTACCGAAACAAGAACCTGTTCCTGAATTATTAGTGGGACTTGATACATCAGATGATGCTGGAGTGTACCAAATAACAGACTCTATCGCGTTGATCCAGACAGTTGATTATTTTACGCCAATTGTGGACGATCCATATATGTTCGGTCAAATTACCGCAGCAAATGCATTAAGCGATGTTTATGCCATGGGTGGAGAGCCTAAAACCGTCTTGAATATCGTTGGTTTTCCGATTAAAAAGCTTGGTGCCCAAATGCTGGCTGATATCCTTCGTGGTGCTGCAGATAAAGTAAAAGAAGCTGGGGCTATTACGGTGGGCGGCCATTCCATTGATGACCAAGAACCAAAATTCGGACTTTCCGTTACGGGTATCGTCCATCCCGAAAAAGTTTGGAAAAATGTCGGGGCAATTCCAGGAGATGTTCTTGTGTTGACTAAGCCTATTGGTGTCGGTATCATCACAACTGGTATAAAAAGATCCGCGGTAACAGCGGAGCAGGAACAAATTGTAACTGAAACAATGGCTACCTTAAATAAAGTGGCGGCTGAAGTTTTAGCTGATTTTCACCCTCATGCTGTTACAGATGTTACTGGATTTGGCTTATTGGGTCATGGCAGTGAAATGGCACGCGGCAGCCAGGTTAGTTTTGAATTATCGCTCGTACAAGTCCCTGTTTTGGAAGGTGCACTTGAATTAGCGAAAATAGGTGTAGTTCCCGGCGGTTCAAAGGCGAATCATAAATGGTTAGCGGATGACGTTGTCTATGAGGATATCCTTCCAGAGGAACAACTGCTCCTTTGCGATGCGATTACATCCGGCGGTCTGTTTGTTGCCCTCAATGAGCAGGAAGCCATTGAATATGTTGACAAGCTCCAATCTAAAGGGTTAGCCTATGCATCGATTGTGGGAAGAGTGACCGAGAAGAAAGATAAATATATTTATGTGACAAGATGACAGCGAAGCCCTTATGGTTCGCTGTTTCTCTTATGTTTTTTTCACCTAAAATAGGGTTAAAAAGCCATAATATCAAAAAATCCGCCATTACCGTTAAAAAATCCGCCATTATCGGCCAATTATTTGTCGATTAAAAAAATCCTGAACCATATTGGCCCAGGATTTTTTCATTTATAACTTCTGACGCAGCTTTTCCACCATATCCTTCGTCATTTTATCCAAATCAAACGCGTATTTAAAGCCCCATTCCTCTTTTGCCGCTGTAGCATCAATAGAATTCGGCCAGCTTTCCGCAATTTTTTGACGCTCAGGGTCCACCTCATACGAAATTTCAAATCCTGGAACAAACTTAGCAATAGACGCTGCAATTCCTTCTGGATCAAAGCTCATTGCCGTAATGTTAAAAGCATTGCGGTGGATAAGTTTAGATGAATCTGCCTCCATTAAATCAACAATCGCATTCAAGGCATCTGGCATATACATCATGTCCATGTAGGTACCTTTATCAATGTAAGAAGTATATTTACCATTTTTGATCGCTTCATAGTAAATTTCAACGGCGTAATCCGTGGTTCCGCCACCTGGAAGCGCAACATAAGAAATTAACCCTGGAAAGCGTAAGCCGCGTGTATCCACACCGAACTTATGGAAATAGTAGTCAGACAATAATTCCCCGGCCACTTTATTAACCCCGTACATCGTAGTTGGACGCATTATAGTATCTTGCGGGGTGTTATCCTTTGGAGTTGAAGGGCCAAAAGCACCAATCGAACTTGGGGTGAAAAATTGCGCCTTTAACTCTCTTGCTGTTTCAAGACTATTCATCAACCCGCCCATATTTAAATTCCAGGCAAATACGGGCTTTGCTTCTGCAGTAGCTGATAGTAATGCTGCTAGGTGCATAACCGTATCTACGTTGTATTTCTTAGCAACTTCTACCATTTTGTTTGCATCTGTTACGTCAACAGTCTCAAATGGACCACTTTGGGCTGCTTCACTGTCATTCTTTTTAATATCTGTTGCAATGACATTATCCGCACCATAAATATCGCGTAGCTTTAACGTTAATTCTGATCCAATCTGCCCTAATGCACCTGTGATTAAAATTCGCTTCATCTTCGTTTCTCCGTCCTCTTCACTTAGGCTAAAAAATAGTTATTCCCTTATGTTTAGATAACGCCCATTTCCTTGCCGACTTTTTCATAGATTGCAATCGCTTGATCGAGCATTTCTTTTGAATGTGCTGCTGTTGGCATATTCCGAACTCGTCCAGTTCCTTTTGGTACAGTTGGGAAAACAATAGCCTTAGCATAAACCCCTTCTTCGTTCAAACGTTTACTGAATTGTTGGGTAAGTGCTTCATCTCCAATAATACAAGGAGTAATCGGCGTTTCACTGTTACCAATATTAAAACCTAACTCTTTCAAGCCTTTTTTAAGATAATCTCCATTTTCCCAAAGCTTCTTGTTAAGTTCCGTACTTTCCATCAGAATTTCAATCGACTTCTTGCTAGCTGCAACATCGGCTGGTGTAAGCGAAGTTGAAAATAAGAATGGGCGACTGCGGACTTTTAACCAATCAATAAGATTCTTCTTACCAGCTACATATCCGCCAACTACGCCAATCGCCTTGGATAATGTGCCAATTTGAAAATCAATTTTATCAGAAAGACCAAAATGCTTGACAGTACCTGCCCCATCACCAAGAACACCTGAACCATGTGCATCGTCTACATAGGTGATTAAGTCAAATTCTTCCGCTATCTTAACGATTTCTGGCAGTAAGGCGATATCGCCGTCCATGGAGAAGACGCCGTCTGTAATCACCATAATCTTATTGTAAAGACCAGATTCTTTAGCTTCTTTAGCTTTTGCTCGTAAATCTTCCATATCGGAGTGATTAACACGGATTATTTTTGCTTTCGAAAGTCGACAGCCGTCAATTATTGACGCATGATTTAACTCATCTGAAAGAATCGCATCATTTTTATCCATGACTGCCGAAATAGCGGCCATGTTGCAATTAAATCCAGATTGGTAGGCAATTGCTGCTTCTGTATGTTTAAATTCAGCCAATTTCTCTTCGAGCTCAACATGAAGCTTAAGCGTTCCATTAATCGTCCGGACGGCACCTGCCCCGACACCGTATTTTTCAATCGCATCGGCGGCAGCTTTTTTCAAGCGTTCATCCGTTGCTAAACCTAAATAGTTATTAGAAGAAAGATTGACTAATTCTCTCCCGTTAATAGTGATAACAGGTCCATTCGGGCTCTCAAGTGGATCAATGAAATTATATAGGCCTTTTCCCTTTAAATCCTCAAGATTTTCATTTAAAAATTGCTCTAAAATATGACTAGACATATTTCATCCCCCTCTAATCTTTAATCCTGGATTGTTGTTTATGAAAAAACGATTGTCCGTTTCAGACGGACAATGAAATTTCCTTTAAATAGTGGTACTAAAGGATTCCTAATGTATACTTTATCATATTTTTTTAAAGTTGTTCATATCTAGCGGACAAAAAAGTAAAATATTTTTATTCTAATAACATACCCAATTCTAATTTAGGTTATTTCTAAAGAAACAAAGGGCATATTTCAACATTATTTTATAATCATACACTTTACGTTATAATGGTTTTTTAATCCCCTCCATCGTAAGAAAGAAAGGATGTCCATTTTGTCATTATTGTATTCTGCACTTTATTCACTTTTTGTTGGCGCAATCTTTATTTTACTAATCATTGTCGCTTACGATTTCCTGTACGGAGAAAAAAAAGAAAAGCAAACAAAGAAAATACATAAATATTTTCAAAAAGAGACAATTAAAAAAATCGACGTTCTCGAACATCAACCTCGTAAATTTACCATGTACCAAGTTACAACTAATAATGGAGTACAAAAGATTAAGATGAAGCCTGGTTATAAAGTTATTAAGATGGTATCAAAGGAAAAACGTAAGAAGTAACTCTCGTTTCCCATTATGCGGCATCTTGGTCCTTACTCTTTGACACATTTCGGTAATCTCATTAAAAAACGCTCGGAGTCTTATTATTACTCAGAGCGTTTTTGTTTTCTCTTCTTTTCTTTTTATCATTTTGGCAACAAATGTCCTGACCGGTCAGTATTTATTTCGATAGAAAGAAAGGACCCAACTGTGAGAGTCCTTTTTCATACAATGTAATTAAATTAGTTTACTGACACCGAACTCAATTTCCCTGCATTTCGATTGATGTTTTGTACTGCTTCTTTGTATTCTATTTCTAAAGAATTAATTATTTCAGCTACTGATTCAATTTTATTGATCGCTCCAACACCGTGACCAGCCGACCAAATGTCTCGCCATGCTTTCGCATTTGTTTCCCTTTGCATACTATCAAAGTTTACCTGATCTTTTTTAACGAGTTTCTCCGGGTCTAATCCCGCCTTTTTAATACTAGGTACCAGCATATTGCACATGACGCCGGAGAAAGCATCAGTTAAAATGATATCCTCTTGGGTGGCTTCAACGAGCATTTCGCGGTATTCATCATTAGCCATACTTTCGGTCGCTACGATAAACCTTGTTCCCATATAGGCAAGATCCGCACCCGCCGCTTGGGCAGCTAAAATCCCTTTGCCCGTAGAAATAGAACCCGCAAGGATAATAATTCCATCCCAGAAGGTGCGAACCATATCCACGAAGGCAAAGCTGTTAATTTGTCCTGCATGACCGCCTGCCCCGCTTGACACTAAAATTAAACCATCAACACCAGCTTCTGCGGCTTTTTTAGCAAATTTCAAATCACTAACATCTGAGAATACGAGTCCACCATATTCATGCACAATATCTACGACTACTTTCGGACTTCCTAAGGAGGTAATCACCAATTGAGGCTGATGCTTTTTAATTAATTCAAGTTCTTCCTGCAGACGGCTGTAAGAGCTATGTACAACCATATTCATTGCCCACGGTGCAATTTTCCGGTCTGGCTCGAGGGCACGTGCCTCTTCCAACTCTGCATTTAATTGTCCCATCCACTGATCTAGTACTTCAATGGGTCTTGCGTTTGGAGCAGGAAAGGAACCAATTACGCCATTTAAGCAACAATTTTTTACGAGTTCAGTGCCTGACACCAAAAACATCGGAGCCGAAATAACAGGCAACTTCAAATGAGTCCACCATGATTCTGGAATTGATTTTTCCATTTTCTTCACCCTTTTATATTAGAATTTTCTGAATAAACTGTACACACTAATAGTACCTGAAAATGAATGGTTATTCAATCTTTGAGTTAGTCTTTTATTATCGGTGAATAAACCGTTTCTAGTACACGAACGATGCGTGAGAAAAAATTTAAAATGTTCGTTTTTCTGAAAAAACTTATTGATTTACTTTTTATCTGCTCGTATAATGTGAATAAATTCATATCGTTTCACTCATATAATCGCGGGAATATGGCCCGCAAGTTTCTACCGGATTGCCGTTAACAATCTGACTATGAGTGGGTAATGCGAATGGCGCCTCTTTTTTAGATGTGCACCTATTCCTAATCTTTTGGACACGAAGCCCAAAGGTCATTATCTCACTCAATTATTTTGTTGTGAGGCAATGTCCTTTGGGCTTTTATTATTTTATATCCGGCTGCAGCGCCTAGCCCCTCAAAGTCACAAACCAATCCCTGCAAATGGCAAAGAGCGCCATCTGCAGGGCTCGACTTATGCTTGTTGGGGCATAATAAGGCGCTTCCGCTATTACACACAAGGGAGTTATCAAACATGAGATTACTAGAAGAAAAAATCAGCTCAGACGGAAAGGTTCTATCGGATCATGTTTTAAAGGTCGATTCCTTTTTAAATCATCAAATCGACCCGCAACTAATGCTTGAAATTGGAAAAGAATTTGCAAGAATATTTGCAGATGAAGGCATTACTAAGATTGTGACGATTGAATCATCAGGCATTGCGCCTGCTGTAATGGCTGGTTTATATATGAACGTCCCAGTTATTTTTGCCAGAAAGAGAAAATCGTTGACTTTAGTCGATGAGTTAATTACAGCTTCCGTCCATTCATTTACAAAGAATGAAACTAACGAGATTTCCGTTTCTAATAAATACATCAATGAAAGTGATAAAGTCCTCATCATTGACGATTTCCTAGCTAATGGGGAAGCAGCACTTGGTTTGGTAAAAATCGTTCAACAAAGCGGTGCAGAAGTAGCCGGAATTGGCATTGTCATCGAGAAAACATTCCAACAAGGTGCACAAAAATTGAAGGACCTAGGTATGAGGGTAGAATCCTTAGCTAGGATTGCATCTCTTTCAAACGGAAAAGCAACATTTATCAATGAAAATGTGGAGGAATTAATCTAATGAAACAGCATCCATTGAAAATTACTTCATTAGGAATTCAACATGTATTAGCCATGTATGCAGGTGCAGTCATCGTCCCACTCATCGTCGGCGGAGCTCTTAAATTTTCCGGAGAACAATTAACCTACTTGGTTTCCATCGATATTTTAATGTGTGGAATTGCGACAATTTTACAGGTTTGGCAGAATCGCTTTTTCGGAATTGGTTTACCAATTGTTCTTGGCTGTACCTTTACCGCAGTTGGACCAATGATTGCGATTGGCGGACAGTTTGGTATTTCAGCTATTTATGGATCGATACTAATTTCTGGACTTATCGTCATTGTTATTTCTCAATTCTTTGGCAAGTTAATTAAGTTCTTCCCACCAGTTGTCACTGGTTCAGTTGTAACCATTATTGGGATTACACTGATTCCTGTTGCAATGAATAACATCGCTGGTGGTCAAGGCAGCCCCGATTTTGGCAGCCTTTCAAATATCGGCTTAGCATTCGGAACTTTGCTTTTTATTATCTTACTCTATCGATTTACGAAAGGTTTTATTCGCTCCATTGCTATTCTACTAGGTTTAATGGGTGGAACCCTAGCTGCTTCTTTTATGGGGAAAGTAAATTTCTCTGCGGTATCTGATGCATCATGGTTCCACATGGTAAAACCATTTTATTTTGGTACACCTACCTTTGAATGGACTCCGATCATTACGATGACTTTAGTTGCCATTGTAAGCATGGTAGAATCAACTGGTGTTTATTTCGCCCTCAGTGATATTACAGGGAAAAAAATAACAGAAAAAGATTTATCCAGAGGTTATCGTGCGGAAGGTCTCGCGAGCATCATCGGAGCTGTGTTTAATGCGTTTCCATACACAACCTATTCACAAAATGTGGGACTTGTCCAACTCTCAGGAGTAAAAAGTAATAACGTCATTTATACGATGGGCGGTATGTTAGTGTTTCTAGGGTTTATTCCGAAAATCGCTGCATTTACAACCGTTATTCCAACACCTGTACTTGGTGGCGCAATGGTGGCGATGTTTGGAATGGTTATTGCCTATGGAATTAAAATGCTCGGCAAAGTTGATTTTGCTTCACAAGAAAATCTTCTAATTATTGCATGCTCTGTTGGTATGGGAATGGGCGTTACAGCTGTACCAGAAATGTTTTCCCACCTGCCTGAAGGTGTGAAAATCCTTACTAGCAGCGGTATAGTAACAGGAAGCCTAACGGCAATTTTTCTTAACATTGTTTTCAACCTAACAAAGTCAACAAAGCAAATAAAGCAAAGGAAGCAAGTAAATAATCAAATTGCTTCTTAATATACGAACGATTACAGCAAAAGACGATACTTATCCACGGTATCGTCTTTAATTATTTTTATCCATCCCCTTAATCAACTCAAAGATATTCGTAATCGTTCTTTGTGTGTTCGAACTTAATCTAGGAGTTGAATTATCACTTCCAGACCCTGAGGTTGTCGATGTTATTGTTATCGGAGCTATCCAAATGGCTCCGCCAAAGTTTACAATACCGCCAGAAATGGTACCGATCGAAATTCCCTCTCGATTGATTGTCAACCTATCCACCCCCTTCCTGTTTATTATTAGTATATGGACAAGTTGAGAAAATGGTTTAAGCTTTTCCATTAATAAAAGGAATAACTTTGTCAGTCATCAAAAAGAGCCGCATCTGCAGCCCTTTCCTTCCTTTAAATTACCTTTTTTGAAGCTTGCATGCTTTTTTTTCCAGTTTGCAGATCCACTTATAGTACCTTAACAGGATAAGTAAAAGAACCGGATTAGTCATCGCTGCATGCCACAATTTCCACCATCCATAGTGAAAGTACCCCCAAGGCGCAGGAAGTAAAGTAATGGCTTCATAGAGCAAAATAACAATGACAAAAAGAATAAAAAATAAGATTTTCTTAAATACTTTTGATTTATGAGGGAAAAAATTCAAAAAAATCATATTTACAGGAGGAACTAAGAAAATATGTGGTAGAAGTCCTGCCCAATCAATTTCTTTGTCAAAATACCAGTATCCTTGGTATTTGAATTCTACAAACAAATCGAAAATGACTTGAAAGGCAATGGTAAAGGTCCAAATATGTACAATTTGGTTTTCTGTCAAATGTTTATTTTTTTTAAAAGCGAAATAATTAAATAAGATAATGGCGATAAGTAATCCAATCATATTTTATCCTTTTTTAATTAAAGTGCCCAACTACCCAGATAATTAATACATCAATCATATTTCGATAAAAAATAAATGGTTCCTTTTTTAGACAAATTTCATTTTCCAATAAAACTTACAGTAATTTTCATCGTAAAAATATAGTCGAATCCTCAAAAATCTAGTATGATGTACTAATGTATTAATTCTTGAACAAAGCGAGGATTACAAAAAATGAGCTTACTAAACGTTGAAAATTTAAGTCATACATTCGGGGACCGTACTTTATTTAAAGACGTTTCCTTTCGATTATTAGCTGAAGATCATGTTGGCCTAGTTGGTGCTAACGGTGTTGGGAAATCCACTTTAATGAATATCATTACTGGACAATTGATTCATGACAGCGGTCGTGTCGAATGGACACCTGGAGTTCACTACGGGTATTTGGATCAGCATACCGTGCTGACTAAAGGAAGAACCATGCGCGATGTCCTGCGCGACGCGTTCCTCCCTCTTTTTGAAAAAGAAAAAGAATTAAATGAAGTAATTGCCAAAATGGGTGACGCCTCTCCTGAAGAGCTGGAGGTTCTTTTAGAGAAAATGGGTGAAGTCCAAGACGTTTTAGATGCTGGCGGCTTCTATTCATTGGATATTAAAATTGAAGAGGCAGCGCGAGGCTTAGGTCTCGATGCAATTGGATTAGACCGCGACGTTGCAGCACTTAGCGGTGGACAGCGTACAAAAGTTCTGCTAGCTAAGCTTCTTTTGGAACAACCCAAAGTCCTTTTGCTAGATGAGCCAACCAACTATCTTGATGTAGAACATATCCGTTGGTTACAAAACTACCTAAAAGACTACCCTTATGCGTTTATCTTAATCTCCCATGATACGGAATTTATGAATCAGGTATCCAATGTTATTTTTCAATTGGAATTTTCGAAGCTAACACGTTACACGGCAAGTTATGAAAAGTTCCTTGAACTTGCGGAGATCAATAAAAATCAGCACATTAATGCCTATGAGAAGCAAATGGAATTTATCAAAAAACAAGAAGATTTTATTGCGAAAAATAAGGCGCGCTATTCGACAACTGGCCGAGCAAAAAGCCGTCAAAAACAGCTGGATCGGATCGAACGAATTGATCGTCCGGAAACTGCCTTGAAGCCAACCTTTGGATTTAAAGAGTCGCGCAGCAGCAGCCGTTATGTTTTTGAAGCGAAAGATTTAGAAATTGGTTACTCTGAGCCACTTCTCCCAAAAATGAATATGACGATTGAACGTGGTGAAAAAGTAGCCATCATTGGTTGTAACGGTGTCGGTAAGTCGACCCTTCTTAAAACGATGCTTGGAAAAATTGATCCAATTAATGGTAAAGTTGAACGCGGCGATTTCCTCTTCCCTTCTTATTTTGAACAAGAAGTTAAAGCTGGTGGAATTACACCAATTGAAGATGTTTGGAATGCCTTCCCATCAATGGATCAAAATCAAGTTCGCGCAGCACTTGCCCGCTGTGGATTGAAAAATGATCACATCTCTCGTCCTATGAATCAATTGAGCGGCGGAGAACAAGCTAAAGTTCGACTATGTAAGCTGATGATGACGGAAAGTAACTGGATCCTATTCGATGAACCAACAAACCACCTTGATATTGATGCGAAAGCCGAACTCAAACGAGCGCTCAAAGAATACAAAGGAACAGTTGTACTAGTCTGCCACGAACCCGACTTTTATGAGGATTGGGTAACAAAAACGTGGAATGTCGAAGAATGGTCACAATTAACGGTTTAAGAGCCTTTACAGAAACCCTTGCTTCCTGGCAAGGGTTTTTCTTGATGTCATTGGTAGTATAGTGTTTTTCCGTATGTTATCCTTATCGAATAAAACGATATTTATTGATAGAATAAATCGATGTAATGAATTTATTAATAAAAACTATTTCAGTATAATTCAAAAAGTACAGAGATATTACAGTATATAAAAATACAACTAAGGTGGAATAATTATGAAAAAATGGGTATCTGCTCTTATGCTTGTTATACTTGTGTTTTCTTTAGCTGCATGCGGGCAAACTGAAAAAAATACTGGTGAAGGTAAGAAAGAAACGACAACAAAAGAAGTCTTTAAAATTGGTGCCATTCCTGATCAGAATGCTGCAGATTTAGAAAAAGGAATGACAGCGGTAGCTAAATATCTTAGCGAAAAGACTGGGATGAAAGTGGAATTTGTACCGTCAGTTGATTACGCAGCACTAGTGACTGCTTTCCAACGTGGTGAAATCCATATGGCCTGGTTTGGCGGATTAACAAGTGTACAAGCTAGAAACCTTGTCCCTGATGCAGAGTCGATCGTTCAACGACCACGTGATGCTGAATTCCATTCTGTATTTATTACTCAATCATCAGAAAATATCAGCAAGCTGGAAGAACTAAAAGGAAAGTCCTTTACTTTTGGCAGTGAAAGTTCAACATCCGGCCATTTAATGCCACGTTACTTTTTAACAGAAGCCGGAATTGATGCAAATAAAGACTTCGATGGCAAACCTAATTTCTCTGGGTCACATGATACAACCTACAAGTTAGTTGAATCGGGTGCCTTTAAAGCAGGTGCATTAAATGAAGCTGTTTGGGAAGCTGCAGTAAAAGAAGGAAAAGTCGATACGAATAAAGTGAAAGTTTTCTACACAACTCCTGCTTACTATGACTATAACTGGACAATCAATAGTAATGTCGAGGATGTCTTTGGCAAAGGAACAAAGCAAAAAGTAAAAGACGCCCTTCTATCCATTACTGGCGATCAAAAGGATATTGCAGATTTATTCCAAACTGACAGCTTTGTTGAAACAAATAACGATAATTACAAAAAGATTGAAAAGGTAGCGAAAGAGTTACAGATTATTAAATAGTAGGTGGCTTAAAATGTCTTCAAAAACTATGATTGAAGCAATAAATATATCGAAACAATTTGAGCGGAAGATAGCCTTATCTTCCCTTTCTTTTTCTATTAAGCAAGGCGATATGGTTGCGTTAATTGGACCAAGCGGTGCCGGAAAAACAACATTATTAAATTCCATAGCAGGACTTGTGCCTATCCAAAGTGGGGAGCTTTTAATTGACAGCGACCCGATAGCAACCTACAAAAAAGGCAAAAAATTTGCTAAAAAGGTAGGAGTGATTCGCCAACAATTTGATTTGATTGGGTCCATTGCAGTAATCCACAATGTTCTCGCTGGTCGATTAGCTGACTGGGGCGTTTTCAAATCCCTCTTCTCTTTGCTAATCCCACAAGAAAAAGAAGTTGCATTGAATGCACTTGAAAAAGTTGGTCTGGCAGATAAAATGTACGACATCACATCCACTTTATCTGGAGGCGAACAGCAGCGGGTTGCCATGGCAAGATTAATGGTTCAAAATCCGGAAGTAATTTTAGCTGACGAACCAGTAGCCTCACTTGACCCGGCACGGGCCGAAGATGTTTTAGCCATGCTGATCAAAATCGTTTCTGAGCAAAAACAAACGTTAATGGCCAGTTTACATTCAGTCGAATATGCTCGAAAATATTTTACTAGAATCATAGCCCTTAAAAATGGGGAAATCCTTTTTGATTTGCCAACTGAAAACGTAACAGATGATTTGTTAACTGACCTTTATCGAATAAAGGAGCAAGAGTAAGATGTGGCGACAAACATCAGTATTAGGCCGGTATAATCGCGTCATTCTTACGTTGCTATTGATAGCCGTTTTCGTTTGGAGTTTGTTTTCAATACAGTGGAGTGCCGACCTTTTTCATGCCGGTGGAATACCAACCATGCTGCAAATATTTGAAGGACTGATTCAACCTAATTTGTCAGTAGAGGTATTAACAAAAGGGCTTGAATCTGCCTGGATAACACTGGCATATGCTGTTGCCGGAATGTCTCTTGCTCTTATTTATGCATTCATTGTAGGGGTTCTTGCATCTGGAGTGTTAACATCAAGCAAGGTGGCTCGATTAACATCAAAAATATGCTTTAGGGGAATTTTAGGATTTACTCGTTCGATTCATGAATTAATATGGGCATGGCTTTTCGTTGCGGCTGTTGGCCTCTCCCCTTATGCTGCTATATTTGCCCTAGCTATTCCATACGGGGGAATCCTTGGGCGTATTTTTGCAGATATGTTAAATGATGTACCTGCACCGCCAATCACCGCTTTAAGTTCATCAGGAGCATCAAAACTTCAAATCCTAATTTATGGCTATTTTCCATTGGTTTGGTCAGACATGATCAGCTATACATTGTACCGATTTGAATGTGCAATTCGCTCATCGGCCATTATGAGTTTTGTCGGCCTCGGAGGTCTAGGTTACCAAATTCAATTATCACTCGCAGATTTAAAATATGATCAAGTTTGGACCTATGTGTATTTTCTAATTGGGTTGGTCCTATTGGTAGATTTATGGAGTAATTACGTCAGAAAAGGATATACGGAGAGAAAAAGACGTAAGGGTTTCAGTCATGGCTGGCTTTATGTCCTTTTCGCCCTGCTGTTAATTATTTGTTCTTGGGGGTTTATCACGGTAGCAGAGAATGCTCAATTATTTGAATTAATGTCTAATAAGAATATTGAATATGCGAAAAAGTTCTTTGGTGGTTTAATTGGATTAAACGATAAGCATCCTGCCTTCTTTAATGCTGGCAACTGGAGTGCTGCACAGAAACTCACACTTGAAACGCTGGAAATGAGTATCATGGCTATTGGATTTGCAACCATTGCTGCTTTCTTAACGGTGATTCCAGCGGCTAGAAATATCGCAAATGGGAGATTAACCTCATCAAAGAAATGGTATAGCTGGATCCTTTATGGGCTTGTCCGCATCCTCTATATCTTTTCCCGATCTGTTCCTGAGTTACTTTGGGCAATGATGATTATTTTTATTTTTAAACCTGGCTTATTGCCTGGCGCAATCGCCCTTGCACTCCATAACTTTGGAATACTGGGTAAGCTCTGGGCAGAAGTGATTGAGGATATGGATCCGCGTCCAATACGGAACTTAGCATCTGCGGGTGCATCGAAAATCCAAATCTTCTTCTACGGGATCCTGCCAACGGTCTTACCTAGATTTCTCACTTATATCCTTTATCGCTGGGAAGTTATCATGAGAACCACCATTGTGGTTGGTTTTGTCGGAGCTGGCGGACTTGGGATGGAGTTTAAGCTATCAATGAGCTATTTCCAATATACACAGATTACCTTGTTGCTGCTTTGTTATATGATCTTAGTCATAATCGCTGATTTTGCATCAGAAAGTACGAGAAAAGCCGTAAAATAAGGAATGTCATCATGGAAGCCGATGAAGGATAAAACTGGTTAGAATGAAGATGAAATGTCTTTCATTGAACCGATGAAGGAAAAGACTGGTTGGAGTAAAGATGAAATGTCTTTCATTGAGCTGATGAAGGACAAGACTGGTTGGAGTAAAGATGAAATGTCTTTCATTGAGCCGATGAATTACAAGACTGGTTGGAATGAAGATGAAATGTCTTTCATTGAACCGATGAAGGACAAAACTGGTTGGAATGAAGATGAAATGTCTTTCATTGAGCCGATGAAGGACAAAACTGGTTGGAATAAAGATGAAATGTCTTTCATTGAGCCGATGAAGGACAAAACTGGTTGGAGTAAAGATGAAATGTCTTTCATTGAGCCGATGAAGGACAAAACTGGTTGGAGTAAAGATGAAATGTCTTTCATTGAGCCGATGAAGGACAAAACTGGTTGGAGTAAAGATGAAATGTCTTTCATAAAGGGATGTGACACTTAGATCGCTCTATGATTATATTTGTCCGCAATAGACCTTATTGCGGACATTTTGATTAGTTTCGGCACTAGGAATGTCGCACACTAGCAAACAGATAGCATTTGCTAGCTTAATGCTATCTCCTTAATAACCTTCTTATAACACTCTAGTTAGCTTGGATTTTTATTAAAGTCATTCGGTTGTTGCGCTTTCCTGACTAACTTACCTCCATCAAAATGCCGTCCATAGGTTGTTACAATTTCAGCTGATTCTTCATAAGTTGGGATATAGCCATTTGCCTTCCATGTCAAAAAATACGATTGTACCTTTCCACTATTGAATTGTTCCCCCCTTGTAACCGATACCACTGCAGGCGGCGGAATCTCTACATTTCGATCCCCTAAAATAAATGCCCCTCCATATTTCTTATTAGGATCAATTTGCTTCTCCCATTTCTTTTTCATCTAGTAATAGGTTAAATACATTCATTGTTCAGGCAAAGAACGTTGCATACTATTCCCATCCAAGGAAATAATTGATGAAAGAGACTTGTATTTCTACGAACTTTTCCATTATCCTAATAATAGGAACCAAGTAACATCAAGACATCAAAGTATCTAGGAGTGAAAATTCTTTGCAATCAAAGTCCGCTTTACCGATTTTATTTGTAGTTATGTTTTTGGTGATGGTGGGATTTGGAATTATCATTCCAGTTTTACCTTTCTATGCCGAAGAAATTGGGGCGAACCCCACAGAATTAGGATTATTAATGGCCGTATATTCGCTTATGCAACTCATTTTCGCGCCAATGTGGGGGCAAGTTTCGGACCGAATTGGGCGTAAACCAGTGATGATGATTGGAATTGCTGGACTTGGTTTATCCTTCCTCATTCAAGCCTTATCAACGGAACTTTGGATGTTATTTGCGGCTAGAATCATCGGCGGCATTCTTTCCTCTGCAAATATGCCAACAGCCATGGCCTATGTGGCAGATATCACCACGGAAGAAAACCGCGGTAAAGGAATGGGAATAGTCGGTGCAGCTACAGGCTTAGGCTTTGTTTTTGGTCCTGCAATCGGTGGGATTTTCTCCAAATTCAGTTTGAACATGCCTTTTTATCTTGCAGCTGGATCCTCGTTTATTACCTTAATCCTTGTTTTTCTCTTACTAAAAGAATCAAAACAGAAAAAAGAACCACATAGCAAAGAAAAGCCTTCGTTTTGGAAGGCGTTTAGTGGTGCAGTTACCGTCCTATATTTAGTGCAATTATTAATTTCCTTATCCCTATCTGGTTTGGAAGCAACATTTGCTTACTTTGCCGCTAAAAAAGCTGATTTAGGTGCCATTCAACTTGGATATATTTTTATGATTATGGGGTTTGGAAGTGCAATCGTCCAGGGCGGTTTAGTTGGTAGATTGACTAAGAAATATGGTGAAAGGATGGTAATCCAGGCGGGAATCATTATTTCGGCCCTTGGATTTGGGTTGATTTTATTGGTGAATAGCTTTGCAACTGCTGCGCTTTTTTTAACGATTTTCGGTTTAGGTAACGGTGTAATTCGTCCAAGTGTCTCTTCTCTAATAACGAAGACCTCAAGTGCTGGCTATGGAAGTTCAACAGGCCTTTTATCTTCCTTTGACTCTCTTGGCCGAATTATTGGTCCGCCCCTTGGTGGATGGCTGTTTTCGATGGCAATTGGGCTCCCTTATATTTCTGGTGCGATCATTTCAATTGCAGCATTTATTCTTTTTTTACTTTTTCGCCCGCAGAGGGCTGCAGTAAAAACAACAGATATTCCAAACTAGTTAGCATATGTTTTTAGGACATGCATAAAATGGGTTACGAGCATGTAAGTCAAAAAGGAGCCCAGTTTATGAAATTAAAAACCTTTATAAGTATTTGTTCCCTATTGGTCACCTTAGGTTTTGCAGCCTATCTCGATTCACCCTACTCATTTATAAATAAAGACTATGCCTATTCAGCCGATCAACCCGTGATGGCACAGCCTGTGGATGTGGAGCCTTCAAGTGATGTTCCAGTTTTGGAGGAGAAACTAGAGAAAATTGAAAAAATCGATGGCTATTTAGTAGAAACGTATCAGGAGTATGAAGTTTATAAAGACAAAGATGGAAATGTCATTAAAAGTGAGCCTACTGGAAAAATAGATACACTACAATATTGGGATTCTGAACAATAAAAACCGCTAATTAGCGGTTTTTTTGTTTATAGGATTTATGGCTGATATTAACTATACAAAAAAAGACAGTCGATAATCCAATTTTTTCAGATTTTTAGACGTATTAAAAATACTTCCTTAAATTTCTTTCCATTATTCACAACTACTCGTATTATTCAACAAATTCAGCATATCGGCAAAGTCGAACGGAGCTTCTTTCCTAACACGTTCTGCAAACTGAGATACTAGCTTTAATGTTTCAATACTCTCTACTGGATAGTGCCCTGCAGCGCTTTCAGCAGATAACATGACAGCATTCGTTCCATCCATTACGCTCTGGAATACATCCATGACTTCCGCCCTTGTTGGTAAAGGGTTAACCACCATTGATTGCAGCATCTGTGTAGCTGTAATCACAAAGCTATCCAAACGATTACATTCTCTAATCATCGCTTTTTGCAAAAGTGGAATCCATTGGTAAGGTAGCTCCACACCCAGGTCACCTCGAGCAATCATCACTGCATCTGTCTCCTTACAGATTTCTTGGAAATTTTGGATTGCCTCGATTGTTTCAATTTTAGCTACCAACTTAGGAGCAAATCCTTGTGCACTTTCAATAAAACTCCGTATTTCTTTGATATGCGATGCCTTGCGGACAAATGAGCAAGCAATGAAATCGACTTCTTCCCTTAATAGGAATTGAATATCCAGTTTATCTTTTTCAGTAATAGCAGGTAGGCTCGTTACAACACCTGGAAGATTTACTCCTTTACGGGAAGATATTTCTCCACCTGTCTTTACATTCGTGACCACTTTAGTTTGATCTACATCCGTAATAATCAATTCAACTGCTCCATCATTAATCAAAATTCGATTTTCCGGTTGCACATCCTTAACTAAATTTTCATAATCAACGCTTACCTGTTTCTCGTTTCCTAATACTTGATCAATATGAAGGGTAAAGGTCTGTCCCGTTTTGAGAGTAACTTTTTCACCTTCAACCTTACCCAAACGTATTTTTGGACCCTGAAGGTCACCTAACAATTTGATTTGATGTCCCGTTTCGTTGCTGAGTGATTTTATCAAACGAATAACGTTACTGTGGCTCTCATGGGTCCCATGGGAAAAATTCAATCTGGCAATCGTCATTCCATGATTAATTAGTTCAGTGAGAACTTTTTTATCATTACTTGATGGTCCAATGGTACAAACACAATCAATGGACATAGTTTCACCTCAATTTTATGGTTAAAAATTATTGTGCCCTAAGCTTTGATTTTAAAAGGAAGAATTGCAATTTAGTGGTGATAGGAAGACGACGGGAGCAATGAAAAAAAGAGCTGCCAAGATGGCAGCTCCTGTTAACATTGTATGAAAAGAAATCTCAATATTATTGTTTCTGTTGGTCAGCTACCACCAATACATCCATATGACGTACCTCTCTTAACAATCGTTGAGTAACAGATCCTTTTACTATCTCTTCCCATCGGGAACGGGCAGATTGACCAATAATGACTTGTGTTGTATTCTTTTCGTTCATCTGATTCACCAACTTCCTAAAGACTTGACGTCTTTCTGTTGTCTCATACAATTCAAATACTCCGCCAAGCCGATTCGTTAGTTGTTGAATTTTTGTTAATGTTTGCTCCTCATCTTCCGTCAAGGGATGATGATCTTTCACATGAGCCACATACCAGAGGGCTTTTAAACGATAAGCAATACGAAAACCACGACGAATTAGCCTTTCACTGTCAGGTCTCAAATTCGTACAAACAAAAATAACTTCTTGCTGTCTCCAAGGTCCCCTTAATGTTCGTTTTCTCTCCCATGATTCAAGTCGCTCATCTACATCATCTGCAACCTCTCGTAGGGCTAACTCCCGAAGGGCTATTAAATTACCGGTCTTAAAGAAGTTATTCAGTGCTTGCTCAACTTTTTCGTGTGCATATATACGTCCCTCCTTCATCCGATCGCGCAATGCCTTTGGCGAGATATCAATCAATTCAATTTCATCTGCTCTTCGTAAAATATGATCAGGCACTGTTTCACGTACTCTCACACCGGTTATTTGCTCTACGCTGTCATTTAAGCTTTCTAAATGTTGAATATTCATTGTAGAAATGACAGAGATGCCCGAGTCTAAAATCTCTTTTACATCATCATATCGTTTGTAATTCTTGCAACCAGGCACATTTGTATGTGCTAATTCATCGACTAACACTACTTCAGGATTACGCTTAATAATGGCTTCTGTATCCATATCTTCTAATGTCGTTCCTTTATAGGAAATGTTTCTTCGAGGAATGATTTCCAATCCGCCGATTTGTTCAAATGTCTCCTCTCGTCCATAAGTTTCTAATAAACCAATGACGATATCGATTCCCTTTTTCTTAAGTTCATTCCCTTCTCGCAACATCGTGTAGGTTTTTCCGACTCCAGGTGCTGCACCTATATAGACTTTTAACGTACCATTGCGAATTTTATTCATTTCGTTTTCAAGTTCTTGAAGTGTGAGACGCCGATAGGGGTTTATTACTTCATCTTTCTTACTTTGTTTGGTTGGGAGGACACGTTCTCCATCTTTTTCGGCGCGATCGGCAACAATAAAAACATCAATATTTTTCGTTTTGCTTAAGATTTTATTGATAATTGAACCATAGGCAATTTCCTCCCAGCGCGTTCGTTTTGTTTGACCTAGTACAATCCGAGTTACATTATGTTCCGTTGCATATTGAATAATTTGCTTTGCAGCAGTATCTTTCTCTAGCGGTAACTCTTCAAATTCACCCCCAACTTTTTCCACCAATTTTATAATTGACCGTTTGAAGGTCAGTTCATTTTTAGATACTTTTTTATTAGGTGATTGAAAACAAACTACCAGTAAATCTCCGCCTAATCTTTTAGCAATTTGCTGACCTCTTCGTACGAGAATCGACCCATTCCAATGGTATTGCACAGTTACTAAAATTTTTTCTGACGCTCCTGACGGACCAATCATCCCATGCATTTCTCTATATTCATCTAGTGCGTCATTAACTTCCCCTGCTAAAAAGCGAAGAGCAAGTTCACGGAGAACAGCAAGGTTGCTCCGATGGAAGAGGTGATATCTCCCACGTTTTTCTTCATGAATTTGCTCGATATCACCTTCTTGAATCCTGGTAAGGATCGCTTCTGGCGTCACATCCAATAGCTTTACTTCATCGGCTAGTGCTAGGGTATCTTCAGGGACACTACAATGGACTTTAACCTTACCACCCGTTAATTTGTCAGCAATCCCCCTTACACCTTCTAACTCATATATGTTAAGGGTAGTAATTACACTTATTTTCTTATTTAACAGATAGTTAATATCATCGAGTCGAGTAGGACGTGGAGCATCGGGTCGATTACGATGTGCTAAGGCATCGACTAAAACCACTTCAGGATTACGGATAATAACGGCATCTACATCAAGATCGTACTTCACTTCCCCATTGTTCATCCAATCTATCGAAGGAATACTTTCTAAATCATCAATCTGTTCCATGGTCTTCGGACGGTTTAAGGTACTGATTATGCCAATGACAACGTCAATCCCTCGTTTTTTTAAATGATTTCCTTCTTGTAGCATGTGATAAGTTTTACCGGAGCCGGTTACCGCACCTAGAATAATTTTCAAATGACCTTTGCGTATTTTTTGAATCGATAAGAGGATTTCCTCTGGTGTTTTTCTTCGGAATTCCTCTTCACTCATGTCCGCCCCTCCTTTCTTTGATCCGATAAAGAATAAGGAGATAGGATCCTCCCCTATTATTTTATGTTTTGTAAAGCCATGTTTAGCTCCAATACATTGACCCGTGGCTCACCAAAAATGCCTAATGAGCGTCCCTTTGTATGTTTATTTATTAAAGCTAATAAACGTACTTGCGTAATACCATTGGCTTGAGCAATTCTTGGCACTTGGGCATTTGCTGCTTCCGGAGACAAATCCGGGTCAAAACCGGAACCTGAAGTAGTAACTAAATCGGCAGGAATCTTATTACTAACACTATTATTCTCACTTTTTAGATGATCAACATTATCCTTTACTGTTTTAATGTATTCTTTCGATGAAACAGCCGCATTCGTCGCAGCAGAAGCTGTTGGATCATATTTTGCTGCGGACGCTCTTGGATGGAACCACTGAGAACCATGAAACCCTTGAGCTAAAAGCTCTGAACCTTGAACTTTACCATTCTGAATAACAAGACTTCCTTCTGCTTGTTTATGAAATAAAACCTGGGCAACTCCTGTTGTGGCTAACGGATAGGCTAAACCACATAAAATCATTAATAACACAGAAGCTCGAATCGCGACCATAAGTGACCTCATAAATAATCTCCTCCATTTCGCAGCTATTAAACTAGATGTAAAGCCGCTACAATCATGTCTATTATTTTTATACCAATGAATGGAACCACCACTCCACCGAAGCCATAGATGAGGAGGTTACGACTAAGAAGTTTATTCGCATCCATCGCCTTATATTTTGCTCCTTTCATCGCAATCGGGATGAGAAGAGGAATGATGATGGCGTTAAAAATTAAGGCAGAAAGAATTGCCGATTTTGGTGATGCCAATCCCATCACATTCAGAGATTGTAATTGCGGTATTACTGTAATAAAGAGTGCCGGAATAATCGCAAAGTATTTCGCGATATCATTGGAAATCGAGAAAGTCGTTAATGCACCTCTTGTTATTAATAATTGCTTTCCAATGGCGATAACAGATAAAAGTTTGGTTGGATCAGAATCTAAATCAATCATGTTGGCTGCTTCTTTTGCTGCCATTGTACCGGAATTCATCGCTAATCCAACATCTGCCTGCGCGAGCGCAGGAGCATCATTAGTACCGTCACCAGTCATTGCTACAAGTTTACCCTCTGCTTGTTCTCCCTTGATGGCTGCGATCTTGTCTTCTGGCTTCGCTTCTGCAATAAATTCGTCTACTCCAGCTTCTTTCGCAATGGTAGCTGCTGTCAATGGATTATCACCAGTACACATAATTGTTTTGATCCCCATTTCACGAAGTTCAGCAAATCGTTCCTTCAGTCCCGGCTTCACTGTATCTTTCAAATAGATGACTCCAAATACATTATTATTAATAGCGACTGCTAGAGGAGTCCCTCCTGCCTTTGCTATTTTTGTAGCTATCTCATCCAAGTCGGCAGGAATCTTACCTCCTTTTGAAATAACATATTTTTTTATAGCGTCTACTGCACCTTTTCTTATTTCTGTTCCATCTATTAATGTTAGACCTGACATACGCGTTTCTGCTGTAAATTCAATAATCTCTGTACCATCATATTCTGTATGATCCCACTTAACTCCCAGCTTATGGGCTAACTCCACAACAGACCGTCCTTCTGGAGTTTCATCTTTTACCGATGCCTTTAAAGCGGATAATGTTACTTCCTGTTCTGACACATTAGATATCGGTAAAAACTCACTTGCCATTCTGTTCCCAAATGTAATGGTACCCGTTTTATCAAGGATCATGGTATCAATGTCACCAGCTGCTTCTACAGCTTTTCCTGACATCGCCAAAACATTAAATTGGGTTACTCGGTTCATCCCAGCAATCCCAATCGCTGAAAGCAATCCTCCAATTGTGGTTGGGATTAAACATACGAGAAGTGCAATTAAAGTAGCCACGTCAAGGTTTATATTTAAATAATCAGCAATAGGTACTAACGTCATAATGACAATTAAGAAAATGAGTGTTAATACAGCTAATAGCGTTGTTAAGGCAATTTCATTCGGTGTTTTTTGACGAGACGCGCCTTCGACCAATGAAATCATCCGATCAAGGAACGATTCACCTGGATCTGATAAGATTTTAACGATGATATAATCCGATACAACTCTTGTTCCTCCTGTAACAGATGAGAAATCTCCGCCCGCTTCTTTAATGACTGGTGCAGATTCCCCTGTAATCGCTGACTCATCAATTGATGCCAGCCCTTCAATAATTTCCCCATCCGAAGGAATAATTTCACCTGTATATACTCGAACAATATCTCCTTTTCTTAATGAAGTAGAGGGAAGCTCTTTGTATGAACCATCTTTTTGTCTAACCTTTGCCATCGTTTCCGATTTTGTTTTACGTAATGTATCAGCTTGTGCCTTACCTCTACCCTCGGCAAGCGCTTCAGCAAAGTTTGCAAAAAGGACAGTAAACAGGAGGATAAGGAAAACAGCAATGTTATAACCACGTCCTACTGTATTAACCCCGAAAATGTCTGGTTGAATTGATAAAATCAATGTGATCAATGTCCCGACTTCTACAACAAACATAACAGGATTCTTAATCATAACCAGCGGATTTAACTTTTTAAACGAATCTATTATTGCTTGAAAGATAATATCTTTTGATAGTGCTTTATTTTGAATTGCCATAAGACATCCTCCTTATTTATTCCATTAAGTACTAGTGAAACATCCCCAGATGTTCAGCAATTGGACCTAAAGCAAGAGTTGGGAAGAACGTTAATGCACCAATTACTGCAATAATTACAACTAAGATCCCAGTGAATAGTGGTGTATCTGTACGAAAAGTTCCAGATGTTGCTGCTACCACTTTCTTTGTTGCAAAAGATCCGGCTATCGCTAACATGGCTATGATCGAAATATATCGTCCCAACAACATGACTATTCCAAGAGCGATGTTATAGAAGTTGGTATTAGCTGTAAGACCACCGAAGGCTGAACCATTATTCGCTGCCGCCGATGTAACAGCATACAAGATCTCTGATAAACCATGATTACCAGGATTTAAAATAGACGAAACTGCGCCCGGTGTGAACATGGCAATAGCTGTCGGAACAAGAATAATAACCGGATGAATGAGTAAGGCAATTGAAGCCAACTTCACTTCTTTTGATTCAATTTTTTTTCCTAAAAATTCTGGTGTTCGACCTACCATCAAGCCACAAATAAATACTGTTAATATCACATATAACAATCCGTTTAATAAACCGACACCTTTACCGCCAAATACGTTATTTAGCATCATTTCGGCTAAAGGAACAAGACCACCTATTGGAGTTAAAGAATCATGCATGTTATTAACAGACCCAGTAGTAGCTGCTGTAGTTACTGCGGTAAATAAAGCTGATTCAGAGATACCGAACCGAACCTCTTTACCCTCCATATTACCGTGAATACCTAGTGAATTTAGTGCAGGCGTACCGTTATACTCAGCAATAAACACTACTGACAGAAACACCAAAAGCATTATCCCCATTGCAGCAAATACAGACCAGCCTTGACGTTTGTTTTTAATCATTATCCCAAAGGCATAGACCAATGCTGTTGGCAAAAGCAGCATACTGAGAATATGAATTAGGTTAGTTAATGGTGTTGGATTTTCAAATGGATGTGCTGCATTGGTTCCAAAATATCCTCCACCATTTGTTCCAAGATGCTTAATTGATTCTAACGATGCAACAGGTCCTCGTGTGATCGTTTGTTTAACTCCTTCTAGTGTTGTAGCATCCGCTGCACCATGAAACGTTTGCGGTATTCCTTGAAATACCAAGAATAATGCAACAATAAATGATAATGGTAATAAAATTCGTGTTATCGATCGAACCAAATCAACATAAAAGTTTCCAAGATTATTCTGCCGAGCAATTAAACCGCGTATGAAGGCAATCGCTACCGCAAATCCAGTAGCTGCTGATGTAAACAACGGGAATGTAATACCAATCATCTGAGATAAGTATGAAAGTGAATTTTCACCGCTATAAGCCTGCCAGTTTGTATTGGTAATAAATGAAATTGCTGTATTGAATGCTAATGCAGGGGGCATATTATCTATTCCATCTGGATTCCATGGCAGATATTTTTGCAACCTAAAAATGGCATATATTAGAATCAACATAACAAAGTTACTAATTAATACGGCAAACAGATACTTCTTCCAACCCATCGACTCTTTTTCCAGAACTCCAATAAAACGGTAGATAAATCGTTCTACTGGTCCATATACACGATCCAATCCTGTAGTTCCATAATCGAAAACTTTCACTATGTAGGCACCAACTGGCTTTATTAATATGCCAGCAATAAGTAAGGTAACTACTACCTGAATTATCCCCATGATCATTTCTATGTTCCTCCCATTTGTTATTCATTGTTAAAATCCCACTAAAACTTTTCAGGTTTAATTAAGACGTATGACAGATAAATAATCATAACTACTCCAATAATTCCTGGTACGAGCATACACAATATCCTCCTTTTGCTAGTTTACTAATTAGAGTAAATCCCCAAAAAAGGCAAAGGCTAAAAAAAATAGACCAATGCATACTCGTTCTCCAGTTGAATCAAGTGCAACAATATCCAAAATAGAACTACCTCAAAGAGATAATCTATAAAGGAATTTTGTTGAACTAATTGATATCAACATATTGGAGAAAAAGTAACATTGGTCTACTTAACGCCCAGTTAGCATTACTGCTCTCTTTGCATTCTGTCTTCCATATTCCTTTTTCTTAAAATAGGCATAATAAAAAGACCTACTTATTCCTCAAGCTGCCCTTTTGCTAATAAACAAAAAAGCCCCCCTGAATTAGGCGGTCTTTAGACCTCCCTCGCTTTAGCCGACGAAGTTAGCTGACGGGTAGGATGGCGAAAGAGTTTCTCATCCCTTCTGGTTCCCCAGAATTAACCCCAAAATATTGGTTCCTCCGTTCCTGAGTTCCCTCAGGATTAAGCCGGTTTATTAATTTGTAGATTACGATGTTATTGTATGCCTCTGAAACTATTCATGTAAATTTCTATATTAGACTAAATATAGCCATTTTCTTCGATATTGTTAAGAAAATATTAGAATTCCTTTATTTTTCTCACCATTACTCATTATTTTATTATCAATTTTTCTTATTGACAGCACTTTAATACCGAAAGTAATATTATGTTCATAATGTTAAAGAAAACGTTTAATCATCCGGGGGTTTAAAAATGCCTATATCAAAAAAGAAGCTAGAAGCTGAGATTAGCTCAGCATTTATAAAATTTCAAAGGGAATTGCTTGGGCGTGGTCCACAAGAGGCCAAAACATACATAGTTCAAGATATGGTTATCACTCGCTTCAAAGGAGTATTGACCACAGAAGAAAAGCATCTTGTAAACCATGATACAGGAAGAAGACTGGTAAAAAAAATGAGACAAGTCCTCCGCGAAATGTACAGCAATGAGTTTGAGAAGATAGTAGAAAACCTTACTAATTGTAAAGTTCTATCCAGTCACAGTGATATTAGCACAAAGATGGGAGAGAGAATTGAAGTGTTTATTGTTGATAAAGATTTAGAGAAAATATTAGGTGAATGATTTAAATTTATCCTACACAAATGGGGGATAAGTTTTTAGAAGTGAATTTGATTTGTTATTTGATATTGAAGTTATTTTTGCTATCTACCCTTCTCTCATCTTTTTATTTCATTTTTCCATATATTTTTTCTGCATAACTACCAAATCGGACATTGGTATTTTTTCTTCTTTGTTCCATTACTTTTTCAAATTGCAGCTGTTTGCGCGTTAATTTTTCTTGCAACCTTTCGATCTCTTTGTCATCGGTTGCAACAGAAATTAGATCATTTAAAGTGATCATTTCTTTTCGTAAATCGACTTCATCTGAAATGAACCCTGCATTCTTAAGCATTCGGTAACCCATTTTCATGTCAGCGCTCATCCCTGGCAGATCATCTTTCAAATCCAATGGTTTTCCCATTCCAGGTAAATTATCAAACTCCCCATTTTTTATCGCTTCTTTAATTTTATCTTCTACTATTCTTGAAAATAAGTCCATGACAATCCTCCTTTTTGTTTCTATTTTAACCTATTTTGATGTTATACGGTATGACCAAACAAAGTCAGAACAAATAGTTCACAATTCATTTTTGTCTGATTTAAATTGAACAAGAAGTTTGTTCCTTTTATTAAAATGCTCTACATATGTGTTGGATACCGGAATAGAAATATCATAGTTTTTATTTGATTAAAAACATTCTCAACTTCCCTCTAAACAGAACAAATGTTTTGTAGTATATTAAATACGTTATGGTGTTTTTTAAAGGACCATAAATAAATTATAGAGGTGAAATATAAGTGAACGGAACGGCACATGCAGCAATAGGAGCAGCAACAGGTTTTATAGTTGCGAACACTTTCCATACCTCCCCATCAACGACACTCTTTCTAGTTGGATTAGGTGGGATTTCGGGCTTGGTCCCCGATCTCGACATAGAAGGGAAACTTCGCGGCAAAATCACCTTATCCCATAAGTTGATTCGGATAGCTGCACAATTGATAGGAATACTGATGGTCTTCTATAGTATTTATGAGGGAGGATCTAATGAGAAATGGATTGGAATAGGAATAGGAATTGGAACGGGGATGATGATTACATCATTATTAATCAAGCAAAAGCACATGTTAACAATCACAGGAATCGGTGTAGTAGCAGGCGGATTCTCCTTAGCAGAAATTTGGTTAATACTACTTGGGATTTATATTTTAATCGCATCTCTCGTTTCACATCGAAGTTATACCCATTCCATTTTGGGTGTTATTTTCTTCGGAATTATTGCTTCTAAATTAGAAATCTCTCTAGGAATTGATGGCGTTTTTTACACCTGCCTTGCTGGATACATAAGTCATTTAATTGGAGATATTAAAATCTTACCGTTCAATAAACGTGGGATTAAACTTTTTCTACCTGTTTCATCGAAAGAAATTTAAAAAGCAGCAATCACTTATTAACACGACTACCAGTATTTATAAATGTAGTAATAAATGATGTCTTTTTTTATCCAAAAAAATTTAATTTATTCCAGATTTTTCGTTGGACGAACTAATAGGATGAGAGTATAGTAGTTTCCATGAGTCTTGAATATAGGAGGACTACTATGTTTGGTATATCCTTACCGCAATCTTTTTTACAGATGAATACCATTTTCATTTCGATTTTAATTGAAGCTCTGCCATTCGTGACATTAGGTGTACTTATTTCAGGGATCATTCAAATATTTGTAACTGAAGAAATGATTGCAAAAATCATGCCTAAAAATAAAGTACTAGCCGTAATCTTTGCAAGTTTCTTAGGTATCTTATTTCCTTCATGTGAGTGTGGGATTGTACCTATTGTTAGCAGGCTTGTTTCAAAAGGAGTGCCGATATCTGCGGGTATTGCGTTTATGCTGACAGCTCCGATCATCAATCCAGTGGTCTTATTTGCAACGTTTATAGCATTCGGCAGTGACTGGAAAATGCCATTATACCGAGCAATTGGAGCAATCATTGTAGCTATTTTCGTTGGAATTTTGATTGCTTATAGATATAAAGGGAGCCCTTTTAAAGAACATTTCCATCTTCACCATTCTGATGGAAAATCTACCCCGTTTTTTAAAAAAATCTGGCAGACCTTGGAACATGCTGTGGAAGAATTTTTCTCAATGGGTAAATATTTAATTATCGGTTCATTAATTGCAGCAGCCGTTCAAACATATATTAAGACATCGACTCTTGTTTCGATTGGTCAAGGACAAGCATCATCATCCATCGTGATGATGGCTCTCTCTTTTATTCTTTCTCTTTGCTCCGAAGCAGATGCATTTATTGCTTCATCTTTTAGAACGACATTTTCAACCGGTTCATTATTAGCGTTTCTTGTATTTGGGCCAATGGTGGATATTAAAAATTTAATGATGATGCTTGCAACATTTAAAAAGCGGCTAGTTTTTATGATAGTTTCTGCCGTTTTTGCTGTTGTATTTGTGTACTCTTTGTTGTTTTAAGGAGTTGGAACTATGATAAGAAGCTTAATATTAATTGGTTTTACTTATTTAATCTTTCAAATGCATCTGACAGGAGATATTAATAAATATATCAACATGAAATATTCTTATCTTTCTGCCACCGCTGGTTATGCGTTACTTGTATTAACGATTGTCCAAATCTTTATGCTTAGCAAAGGCGAGTCAAAAGAAGCTGGCTGTGACCATGATCATTGTGGACATAATCATGCCAAAGAGGATAAATGGTATAAAAAGGTGTTAATTTATCCAATTTTCGCTTTTCCAATCATTTCAGGATTATTTTTTCCAATTGCAACCCTTGATTCAAATATTGTAAAAGCAAAAGGTTTTCATTTTCCTATTTACGATGAAGGAAAAGGTGACTCCTTTATGCAGCAGCAATTTTTACGGCCAGATACGAGTGTGTATTATGGGAAAGATGATTATGATGTATTAATGAAGAAGGAAAAGAAAAAGTACGTAAACAAAGAAACGATCATTTTAAATGATAAGAATTATTTAAAAGGGATGGAAACAATCTACAACTTCCCAGGTGATTTTCTTGGAAAAGAAATCGAGTTTAAAGGGTTTGTTTTCAATGATTCTGAAACAATCAATAAAAACCAACTCTTTGTCTTCCGATTTGGTGTGATTCATTGCATCGCTGATTCAGGTGTTTTCGGAATGCTTGTTGAAATGCCGGATGGCACGAAATTGAAAAACGATGAATGGGTCACCGTAAAAGGAAAAATATCAACAATCTATTACCAGCCTTTTAAAACAAATATACCTTATTTAAAAGTAGAAAATTGGTCAACTACTGCTGCTCCTAAAGAAGAGTATGTTTTTAGAGGATATTAAAAAGCCACCGATTTATCGGTGGCTTTTTTTGAACAAACCAGAATTCAACACTTGAATTCTGGTTTGTTCTTTCATGATTGAACCTCGGTTAATCTTGAAAAGAAAGTTTTAAAGCCTCAAGATTTTTTTTCATTACATCTAAAAAGTCTAGACCTTTTTCCTGCTCTTCTTTAGTCAATCCTTCTAATGGATTTAAAACCTCAGTTTTAGCACCTATTTCATTAGCTAACGTCTGCGCCACTTTAGATGAAGTAAGTCCCTCAAAATAAATTACCTTTACCTGTTTCTTCTTCGTTACTTCTGTTAATTCTTTCAATTTACCTAGGGTTGGTTCAACATCGGGGGATAATCCTGCTATCGGAATTTGAGTTAACCCGTATTGTTTTGCTAAATATCCAAACGCAGCATGTTGTGTCACAAATTCTTTTTTCTTCGCCTTATCAATTGTCGCCTTGTATAAGTGATCTAAATCAGCAAGTTGGGATTTAAAATTCTCTGCATTTTTTTCATACTGATCTTTATTGTTTGGATCTAGCTTTTCTATAGACTTAGCAATTGTGTCGACCTCCTGCTGAGCTAGCACGGGTGAAAGCCAGACATGTGGGTCTTTTGAAGATGCATGATCAGCATGGTGTTCCTCTTCTGATTCTAATGCATCCATCAAATTAATCCCCTTTGAAGCTTCCACAACCGTTAAATTTGCATCATTTATACTCTTTAATACTTTTTCGGTCCAGCTCTCAAAGTATCGACTATTGTAGATAAACATATCTGCATCTTGAATTTTTGCCATATCTTTTGCCGTTGGCTCCCAATCATGTGGTTCTGCACCATTCGGTATTAATAACTCAACATTTGCAGAACTGCCAGCCACTTTTTGGGTAAAATAATACATTGGATAAAACGTAGTGACAATTTGTAATTTCTTTGTTCCTTCTTTAACTTTTTCACCCTTTGTCTGCTCAGCATTTGAACAACCACTTAATATCAAAAGAAAAATAATTATCGGGCATAATAGTCTTTTCATGATCTACATTCCTCTCCTTAATTGTCTCTAATTAGGAATTATTACGATTTAAAACGAATAAGTATTCCATATAATATTAGTTTATTAGGTTCAATAAATCGTAATCGTTACGAATTGTATAATATAACTATTTATTATTTATGTCAATATCAAATTTAATGAAATTAAATCACTAGACCTGCATATCAATATGATAGAGATGATAGAGTTGAGGAGGAATTTTGTTATGACCTATTTAATTAAGCTGCTAAAAGATCTCTTATGTCTACTATTATTTGGCTTTTTCATGGTTCTCTTTCTTTTTGCAGAGGAAATTAAAGACGTCTCTTTTTTTAATAGAGTTCCTAGTACTTTTTTTAATATCAATACGATTTTCCTGAGTATTATTTTAGAAGCTATTCCTTTTATTTTGTTAGGAGTATTTGTATCAGCCATTATACAAGCATTTGTATCTGAAAATGCAATTCGAAAGATGTTGCCTCGTAATGCCTATCTAGCAGCCATACCGGCTGCATTGTTAGGGATCATCTTTCCCATATGCGAATGTGCTATCATTCCGGTGGTTCGCCGGTTAATAAAGAAAGGCATGCCCTCGCATGTAGGTGTTGTATTTATGCTAAGTGCTCCTATCTTAAACCCTGTCGTCTATGCGTCCACCTTTTTTGCTTTTAAGAGTACACCCTATATTGCCAATGCCAGGATGGTTGTTGGATTTATTAGTTCCATTATCATTGGTCTCATCATTTACAGACGATTTAAAGGGGAAAATATTCTTAAAACAGGTAATGATGGTCAGCACGTTCACCACCATCATCAACACCATAAAGGAAATAAACTCTTAGAAACCTTATATCATGCTAGTGATGAATTATTTGATACAGGAAAATATTTATTCATTGGAGCTTTCCTCGCAAGTATATTTCAGGCTTTTTTAGACCGCAATATTCTCTTATCCATTGGGACAAGCACTAGCTTTGCTCCAGTGGTTATGATGGGGTTCGCCTATGTCCTTTCTGTTTGTTCTTCTGCAGATGCCTTTGTAGCTTCTTCATTCGGTTCTACCTTTACGGAAGGATCAATCCTTGCATTTCTAGTCTTTGGACCCATGATTGATATAAAAAACACCTTAATGTTATTTGGTTATTTTAAGAAACGGTTTGTCCTATTCTTACTTATGGTAACTCCTGTCGTCGTGTATTTGTCAGTCTATATCTTTCAATTATTTTTTATATAGGAGATGCATGATGAAGAAATCAGATGAAATGAATACCTTCCACCACCTTATCAGAGGAATCATCTTAATTGGCTTTATGTTGCTTTTGTTTAAATTACTGCTAACCAATAATATTACTCTTCTGATCGCACCGAAAATGATTCGCTTTATATACTTTACTTTATTTGTATTATTTACTTTAGGTGTCCTATTAATCATAAGAGGAACATCCGTTCAGAAACAACCTTATCATTGTGATTGTGATGGTCACCATTCCTATCCAACTTCAATTGGGAAAAGTTTATTTCTATATTTATTATTTATTATTCCGATAACCACGGGCTTTCTTTTCGCAAATAATATTTTGGATAGCTCGGTGGCGATAAACAGAACCATTAAACTTGGAGCGAGTTCCCAAGACACAAAACCAAGCAAGGCTGTTAAAGAGCCCAATAAAACAAATGAAACAGCTAAAAGCAATGATATTCTCACTAATCAACCTGAGCCTTTATCTGAAACGGAATACACTAAGTTAAAAAAAGACATGTTACAGACAAAAAATATAAATATTAAGGAGAAGACCTATGTTCCAATGATGACAATTATTCAAGATAATCTACAAACTATGATTGGAAAAACGATCACGATAAAAGGGTTTGTATATAGGGAAAAGAATTTCATGCAAAATCAAATCATAGTAGCACGATTTGGAATTTCTTGTTGTGTTGCTGATGCCTCCGTCTATGGAATTATGGCAAAAGGGAATGTAGCAGCCATACCAAAAGATAAATGGGTGCAAGTAACAGGTACAATTGAGCAAACTCAATATGATGGCGGTACCATCCCTTCTATCAAAATAAAGCAGATTTCAAAAATTGCAACACCGAAGCAGCCTTATGTTTTTGATGCCGGTATACAGATTGAGTGATGATACAAAAAAATAAGAGACTAGTAGTTAGTCTCTTATTTTCTATAATCATTCCCCATGTTCTCTATTTATTACCAGGTGCTGGTTGGTCGACACCTTTTACTCGGTGCCGATGTCCGTCGTTTTCAGTTGTATAAAAATCATAATAATGGACATGCATACCATTCCCCACTGGAATAGCTGGACCCGAATAGGCCTGATAATGATGGGTATGCCCATTCTCAAAAACAACATATCCCTCTGTATAATGAATATGATTTTGATCCTGTGTCTGGATCGGAGGCGAAGTAACATCTAAGCACTGATGAACATGCCCGCCCTCTACAGAAGTATAATCAACAGAACCATGATTATGGTTTGGCACAAAACCTTGAATAAAATCTTCTTTGCCTACCTTAGCCACTACCCCACCTCATTTACTTTTTTGATATATAAATACCTTTTAACCAAAATCTGTTTTCTGTAAGTGTGCGATCTACAAATAACGGTTCAGTTAGCGATTCAGGTCTTGCTGCAAACGTTTCAGGAGCGACTAACATCTGATTGAACTGGTCGAAATTTACATGACCAGGGAGTTGAGGCTGTTTTTGCACTTGAAACCTCCTATAATTTGCCTTATTAATCATGATATTAGTTGATTAACTAGAATATGTTTTGGACAAGAAATCAATTTTTTAATGAATTGAGGTCGGATAAAAACCAAATATTACATCTCTGTTCCTACATTTGTTTCCTTAAGAAAACTTTTTTTCACTTCTTTTACATAGTTAGAAGGATGACAAAAGGTTTCTCTAGACCCACTTGATATTTTTGTTCCATAATAACTATAGAGATAAAGTGGGTGAAAATTTTGGAGGAACAAGCTTATTTGGATTTAAAAAGAGGAGAACGAGGAGCAATAATCAGTATTATTGCTTATATTTGCTTGTCAGCATTAAAATTAATAGTTGGTTATATGGCGAATTCTGAAGCCTTAAAGGCAGATGGATTAAACAATGCAACAGATATAATTGCCTCAATAGCCGTACTGGTTGGTCTGAAATTATCCCAGCGGCCCGCTGATGATGATCATCCTTATGGGCACTGGAAAGCTGAGACAGTGGCCTCAATGGTGGCTTCTTTTATCATGTTGGCTGTTGGACTCCAAGTGACGTTCGAAGCGATTACCAGTATTTTTAATAAAAAAAATGAATCTCCTGATTTAGTCTCAGCATGGACTGGCCTATTTTGTGCGTTAGTTATGTATGGTATTTATCGCTATAATAAAAAATTAGCAAATGATACAAAAAGCCAATCTGTTATGGCGGCCGCAAAGGATAATCTGTCAGATGCATGGGTCAGCATCGGGACTTTTATTGGTATTATTGGTGCACAGTTCGGCCTACCTTGGTTAGATCCTTTAACTGCTATAATTGTGGGTTTGCTGATCTGTAAAACAGGGTGGGAGATTTTTAGGGATGCTTCTCATTATTTGACTGATGGATTCGATGAAAAACAAATAGAGTTATATAAAGAAACAATCCATAATTGTTTCGGAGTTAAGGCTGTAAAGGATATTAAAGCGAGGAATTATGGAAACAATGTGGTTGTAGACATTGTCATTCTAGTCAATTCCAGTTTAGATGTTCGGGGCGCTCATGATATCGCCACAGGAGTTGAGAATATTTTAATAAAAGAACATAATGTGTATGATGTCCATGTCCATGTAGAACCAAATTAAAATAACATTCTAGGATAAAACATGACACGATAATCTTCACTCAAAAAAAGAGACTTTCAGATGAAAGTCTCTTTTTTACGGCCAGCTCCAAGTTTATTTAATATTATTATCTAATTCTTTCAAGGCATCTGAAAGTTGATCGTTTAATGTATCTAATGCTTCTTTATCCAGTTCAGTGCTTCCGAACCCGCAATGGTTGAGTCTAGCTTTATCTCTAACCTAAAAACATGGATGTACATGATAGTCTTTGGCGGAATTCTGGAAAAACAGGTACAAACCTAGAGCCTGTCTTAGTTGTGAGACATATACATACAGTACAAAAACACAACAGAGATAGATGGAAGGGGGAGACAAGTGCGGATGCAAAAAGAGGAGGAAACGTCGTCTCATGATTCTTCATGAATTACAAGCTTCTGAAAGGAGAAACATTATTCAATGGTTTGGTTAACAATAGTATCTTTTTTGCTTACCCTAGGATTTATTCTTTGGAGACCCAGGGGGATTAATGAAGCGATCCCAGCTACGATTGGTGCCGTTTTTGTTTTACTAAGCGGAAGTGTTACATTTTCAGACTTGGGTATAATTGCAGAAACAATCAGCGGTGCAGCGATTACCATTATCGCAACGATTGTCATGGCTATCGTCTTAGAAAGTTTTGGGTTCTTTAACTGGGTAGCTGAAAAGCTCGCCGAAAAAGCTAAAGGATCAGGCATCCGATTATTTTGGTATGTCAATCTTTTATGTTTTCTCATGACCCTCTTTTTCAATAACGACGGTAGTATATTAATCACCACTCCGATATTAGTCATGTTATTAAATAATATGGGCTTAAAAAACTATCAAAAAATCCCCTATTTGCTGTCTGGTGCTTTAATTGCTACTGCGTCAAGTGCTCCGATTGGAGTAAGTAACATTGTCAATCTTATTGCATTAAAAATCGTCCATATGAGTTTGTATTTGCATACGGCGATGATGTTTGTTCCGGCTACGCTTGGTTTAATACTGCTGACATGGCTCTTGTTTCTTCGCTTCAAAAAAGTACTTCCGAAAAATGTTCCTACTAAGGTATCGGGTTTGTCGCTCCCTTCCTATCACCCGCTCAAGCCAAGTCCTATAAACCATTCTTCCGAGAAAGAACGGACAAGGTTTATGCGAAATGTCCTCCTATTCGTATTTGCCGTCCGTGTCAGTCTATTTGTTGCTTCGTTTTTGTCCATTCCTGTCTCACTTATGGCAGTTATTGGCTCACTTGTCCTATTAGGATGGAGATGGGCATATTTAAAGATACCCCCAACCGATATGCTGAAAAAAACACCATGGTATATCATCGTTTTCGCTTTTAGTATGTATGTGATTATTTACGGTCTTAACAACATCGGCCTAACTGAATGGCTGATTCAATTTATGCGCCCGATGGTTTCCGGAAGCCTGCTCAATGCAAGTGTGTTGATGGGTGTATTGTTATCCGTACTCTCAAATATTTTTAATAATCACCCTGCTTTAATGGTTGGAACACTCACGTTAACAAATATGAATCTAGATTTGCTTTCATTGAAAATCTCGTATCTCGCTAATGTCATTGGCAGTGACATGGGTTCATTACTACTTCCAATGGGAACATTGGCAACGTTAATGTGGATGCATATTGTAAAGAAAGGGAAAGTCATAATCAGTTGGTGGCAATATATCAAAATCACCATAGTGGTTATCCCGCCAGCTACCCTGTTTACCTTAGTTATTCTATATTATTGGGTTTCCTGGCTTTTTGGTGGAACACTTCAAGGATAACGCTAATGATAAAGGAGAAATAAAATGAATATTGATCTAATTGATTTAAGAGATAAATATATTGAAGTTGAAATTTCAGGGGGAAATTTTCACAAGGGGATTCTGGTTGATTTTGGATTGGATATCGTTGTGATATTTGATTGCAGGAATAACACGTTCCTTTACATCCCATTTGTGCATATTCAGCAGTTGAGAGAAGTAATCAAAGAGGAAGAAACGTTTTACACCCCTCCATTAGAAAAACCAAATACTTCCGATTCAATTTCCTATCGAAAAAAGAAAACTAAACAAAAAAGAATAATCCACCCTGTTGGCCGACGAGGTTGGATTACTCAGTTTTTACTATAGTGTTTTTTGACCGCGTCATTGGGACACGGTCTTCTTTTTTTTGAGTCTTACTACATATTATTAACATATGGATTTTGGCTTACTTTTGTTCTATCTAAAAAGAATATCATTACTTTTTATACATTTCTATTCCGTAATGCTTCTCTGTCCACATTCTGAGGTGGTTGTTCCAGCCACCTGTTTTCAATCATCAGCTTAGCACCATCATTTCCATATTGGAGAATTTCAGATACTAATCTGGTGTAATGTCCATCAAGATCCTTTCTAAGGGTAGCACTTATGGCAGCCCCATAACCAGCAACACTAATAGCAGTTAGACTGCTAACTTGAAACATCATTAACTTATCTGAAAAAGGTGGATCAATTGATTGTGAAATAGTTGAATCCCATGAACTTGGAAGCGGCACGCCATCTTTTATTAAAATATCTCTAAAAACCGTTTCATGCTTCGCAGCTATTTCCGTTCCTCTCTCCATATACTTTCTAACTTCCGGTGAATTAGCTGTTTGGGAAAATCCAGCAACAAATGTTCTGCCAATCGAATTAGTTTCTGTATTCTTTGAAATATGAGCCAGTTCAATCACAGTTAATGGCCGATGTCTGCCCATTAAACCGGAAAAAAACGATTCATCCTGAAGGTATTCGGCTTTTACCATTGGAGGAATAGTCGGAGACCGAATAAATGCCCCCTTCTTTAAAAGTAAGTCGCAGGAATTATTATATAATTGCATAAACCGTTGAGAAGTTTTTGAAAATAACTGTCTGACATCTTGCCTAGCCAAAACTTCGAGTAAGGCTGCCGCTGCAGCCGTTCCTGCTGCTGCCATGTATTTAATATATCTAAGACTAAACAGATCTGAATAAATTCGACCTGCTTTTAAATTCACATCTTCTTGTGTGAAACCGATTGGAATGGCATGGTTTTCTTTTTCAAAGATTTGTTTGACTTCGTTTACAACAAATTGACAATCATGTAAAGCAGTTTGGATAATATCCATTTGATCCGGGTCTTCATTAACTTTTGAAAAATGTTGAACAATGCAATAGGCCATCGTATTTTGCATATAGGCACCCCACAATGCAGCAACCTCTGAAGAGACAAGTTTTGGGCTATGTTCCATATTTACACAGGACTCCTTCATTTTTTTCATAGTATTTACAAGCTGAAAAAAAATATTAGTTTACGGACTTCGGTCATTTTTTAGCCAAGACTAAAATTCTCAATAATATCTAATCTTTTTATTAATCAGGTATTATTTATAAAATAGTTAAAAATAAATTTAATAATAATTAAATCACAGGTAGTCTAATATCTTTAAAATATAGCTTCAATATCTTTACAAAAGGTTAACACCGAATCAACTATTTCTTAGTATTAACTGGATAAAATGTAACTATAGCAATCCTATTTACTGGTTTTTATATTAGTAAATTATCTGATAGGGAGGTAGTTGCATGAATAATTTTCTTAATTTTCTGTTCATACTTTATATTTCTGTTGCCTTTATTAGAATTTTTTATTACTCATTTTTCAAATCAAGATCCAATAAACATTGAGTGAATTGTACATTCAATTTCCATCTTTTTAACCACAAATTTTAACCAATCATTTCATTTCCTTCACCTTCAATTCCACATCTGTGCCATTTACAAAATCTGCACTTCCAACTGACTTATTTATATAAAAAAAAAGAAACCCCTTTGGGGTCTCCAACAATGGATCAAGCTTGGGTTTTTCAAATCTAAACTAATAGAAACATATCCTCAAATACTTCGTTCCAATTTTTGGTTTTAGCAAGTGTCTTGCGCCTGCGGATATAGTTGGGATGAGTTTTGATGCCTTCTAATTGTTCGCATACCCGGATAAATTCATTTGTATCATTGTTATCTAAATGTGCGTATATAGATTCCTCTGCATATTTTTTAGTTGATGGTAAATGCATGCCAACTACCGACTTCCCCGCTGCCAAAAATTCAAACAACTTTAAGGGAAATACAGCTTGATTATATTGAGATGATTTGTAAGGCATGATTCCAATATCGATTAAGTTCATATATTTTGGCACTTCTGTAGGTACGACACTTCCAGTCCATAAGACATTACTCTCTGACAATAAGTCTTTAAATTTTGGATGATCATTTGTTCCATCTGGACCTACAAATAGAAAAAGCCACTCTCGTTTTTTTTGTGCTGCTTCCTGGATTAAATCAAAATCCAGCTTGGGTTTAATTCCGCCGATAAATCCTAAAACGGTTCCGTCAAAATGATCAGGAAGAATATTCGCGATTTGTGTTGGATTTTTTGCAAACAAATCAAATTCCACCCCATTTTCGAAGGTAAACACCTTTTCTTCTGATCCTAATTTTTCTACTATTCTCGTACGAAGAAATTCAGATGTACAAAAAATGACATCTGAATTTTGAATGATCCGATTTTCTGCGCTTGATACGATGTTCTTTCTAAAGTTGGCTACAATAGAGTTTTTCCCATTGATAGGAGAAGTCCATAAATCACTGCAATCATAAACGATTTTATTCCAAGAAAAGATGTCGATAAGTAATGGAAATCCAGGGAAGGTATACCATAAATTAACGATATACTTTTCCTGTGCTTCTTTTAAATATAGTAATAAAGGCTGCAGCTTAGTTCGATGAAATTCATCAATATAGCGCCCAAACCGAAACACTTTATGTGAAAATAAATCTTTGATCGTCCATTGTTTTATTCCATTTGACATTATAGAGTAGGACTTTTCTTTTTGTTCTGGTGTCGGGCAAAGCCAAATAACCTCTTTTGTTTCAGGATGATTTTGTAGGAATTCAGCAAGCCGATGTCTTCGGTACCGTAACTGGTCCTGTGCCCACTCCCCTGTTGCCACAATGACATGTATACTCTTCATTTGTTTCATCCCTTTTTATATTCTTTTTAATACAGCATGAAAGGCATAATGTGAAAAACACCAACAAGCCTTTAAGATGTTCAGTTTTTCTAACTTGCGATACACAAACCAATTCATTTTTGCAGCTTTCCATTTGTTACTTGAAATAGAGGGATTCCCAATCCGGTATTCGGCCAAATTTTCATTTAATCCGTATGCATGGATCCCCTTTTTTAAAATGGCCAGCCAAGTGGCTAAATCCTGCCGCGTTCGTATGTCAGGCATCTGAAAATGACCTACGATCTGTCGATCAATCATGACTGTTAAGCATCCAATAATCGTATTCTTTAACATATCATGGTACGAAATTTGCGCGGGGGCAAATATCTGCTTATTCAAACGCTCTCCCTCATGTGTTATCATCTCATATCCTGTAAATGTAAAAGCGTAGTTGTTAGTTTGCATGAAAGAAAGCTGTTTTTGTAATTTTTCTGGTTTCCAGCAATCATCACTATCAAGAAATGCCACATATCTGCCCTTTGCATGCTGCAATGCTATATTCCGGGCAACTGCAGCCCCACCATTCTGATTTAAATAGATCACATGTATTCTTTCGTCTTCTTTTTCATAACGCTTTAATATAGCAGGTGTATTGTCAGACGAACAATCATCGACAATAATCATCTCCCAGTTCTGAATGGTTTGCTTAAGAACAGAAGCGATTGTATCCTCGATAAACAAACTGGCATTATATGAAGGCGTTATAATTGAGATCAATGGCTGCTGTAGACTCATGAAAAACCCTCCTATTAAAATGACTATTCTCGGATAATGACTGGGAACACAATCCATAAAAAGCTTAATGTTACCCCCAATAAAATCCCTAGTACTGCTCTTTCCTTTGAATTGAAGGCTCTGTTTTCAGTATCGAAGGTGTTTATGTCAGCAGGTTTTAATAATGTGGCTGGTTTTATATCATTTAGAGCTGTATTAAGTTCAAATAAGAAGCGCAACTGCTCAACTTTGGCCTCGGATGCTACTTTTTCACCCTTTGTTGCTTCAATAGATTTTTGAATGAATTTTTGTTTTTCTTGGAATTTTTTTTTGTCGATGTCCAGAAAAGCAGTTGTTATCTCGTTTAGCACTTTAGCCGTACTTTCCTCTGAATGATCTGAATACGAAAGTGTTATCAAGTTGTCAGGTCCTGCAGTTACATGTAAATTCGTATAAATTTCCTCAAACCTTTCTTCCCATAAATCCTTCAAATGCTCTTGGTAAATCAGGGTGTTCGGGTTCGTGAGCATATTAATGACACGTTTAGGATCATTTAGCTCTGGATAATCATAGTTTCCTAAGGTAAGGACTGCATCTAAGGTATAATTTGATTTTGCTTTTCCAACTGGAAGAACCCATCCAATTACACCCAGCAATATCGTTGTTGCTAATAATAGTAGGAAGTATTTGTTCAATCTTTCTTTTAAAATTTGAATCTTATGTCCCATTTAAACCTTGCTCCTTAGTAGGAATTTTCTTCATGTTGTTGATATTGTTTGTTCGAAAACACAGAAACCGTACAAATAACAAATCCTAGAAATACCCAATGAAAAAATAGATTACTGACAGAACTCGGACTGATACTAGAAACAATGAATCCGATCAACCCCATCATACACGCTTCAAGTAACCCTTTTTGGTTCCTGTTTCGTTGGACTTTATAAAATCTGTAGAGACTTATGAACAGATAGACATACATGGTGACGTAACCGAGCATTATGAAGACTCCAAAATTGCCCATTATTTCAGCGAGCCAATTATGGACTTCAACCACATGGTTTGTTGCATAGACTGACTCGTTTTTTAAATAGTAAGGTACATTGCCTGCCCCCACCCCAAATCCAAATGTTTCGATCAAGAAGTGAACGGTATTCTTCAGTAGATTTAATCTTGCTACATTAGATGGAAGAATTTCATACCCAGAATAAACAGTAGAAGCGTTAACCAATTGGATTAATTTTGGGATAATGGCAATCGTACCCACTAGAAAAACCAATGACCCGATTATAGCTGCCATTCTCTTTAAATAAGCCGGTAGAAGGATATACAGATAAACGGCTAAACCGATCATGACTCCAAGCAAACTTGCCCGTGAATCCGTCAAATAAATGAGATACACACAAATAATCGCAAGAAAAAAGCTAGTTGTTTTTAAAAATAGTTGATTACTATTTTTGGTTAAAGATAGATAAAAAAAGAATGATATAGTAAGAAACGTCGCAAAATCATTTTGATTAAAGAAAACAGATGTTGGAAATGACAGCTTATAAAGTGGAGCCCCATACAAAGTTGATGTCGGCAGCTGAATCTGAGCAAAATGATTTACTAATCCAATCACCATTAACAAGACTGTCATAACCAGCCAAATACCATAAAACAGGAACAAATGATTCATCTTTCTAAAGATAAAGACGGCTAAAAAGACAAACAATAATCCCATGCCCAATAGAATTAACGACTTAATTCCCTCGAAAACCGATTTTGCCCATAGCAGTGATACCGCCCCATAGGCAAACCAAAACAGTAGAAACAAGAGAACACCTTTTACATTTACTTGATTCCAATAATAAGGAAGATTCTTTTCTTTCATTACATGAGAGAAAAAGAACATAGCTGCAACGATCAATAACAAGCGATACAAAAATATACTAAAAAAGCCAACATGAATGCTTAAAACAGATTGATTCAGAAATGTTGTCATGACTAATAAATACATCACGCTAGATAATTGGGGTTTATTGATAACGTTTATTTTTATAAGTAAGATTAAAATGATAATTGCCCATACCCCAAGAAAAATCATCATTTCAAACTGCATTTCAACAAGTGAATAAACAACGGCCAATCCTACTAAGAGAAAAGCTGACACACCTGTTGCTTGCTTTACCAGTGGATTACTTTGCATCAAACTTCCTTCTCCTTTATCAAAGGCTATTTTCGTATTGATTGTTGTTTTTCGTATAAGTGTATCAACCCGTTTAACTACATGCTTCGTGGCATCTTTTCGTAAGAACATTGCGAAAATTGCCTAGAAACTTAGCAAAGGACCCTTATTAATAGCCAAAAGCAACAAAGTTAACGAAAAGAGCCTTTTCAAACTAACCATTTAGTGAGAGCAACTGCTTTTTCATTGCGAACTGGAGAGTCTCCTGCAACCCTTCGAATAGGTTGGTAGAGGGCTCCCAACTTAGTAATGTTTTTGTTTCTTCATTGGCGAGAATACTATGCCGAATATCGCCTGGACGATCTTGTTTATAAATTGGACTCAAATCTGAACCAGCTGCTTTTTTCATCGTTTCGAACAGCTCATTAATGGAAATAAATGATCCCGATGACACATGGACACTTATATTTTCATTTGCATGAAGAGCCTTAACATTAGCAGCCGCTACATCTTTTACATAAATAAAATCTCTTGTTTGCTCACCATCGCCATATATAACAGGGGTGCTATTTTCAGTCAGTTGACTCGAGAAAATAGCTACGACTCCCCCTTCACCCTTTGCATCCTGCCTTGGTCCATATACATTGCTGTAGCGCAGAATACTATAGGGTAGTTGGTATAGTTTACTTGACATCTTTAAATAATTTTCAACCGATAACTTTGTCAGTCCGTAGGGAGATTCCGGATTTGTTAGGTGTTCGATAGTCACAGGCAATGTGACAGGATTCCCGTAAACAGCTGCAGATGAAGCAAATACAAATCGTTTCACCTTTGCTTTAATGGCCGCATTTATCATGTGTAGAGATCCCCTAATATTTATTTTTTCATCCATTAGGAAGTCCTTTACAGACTCAGCCACACTTACTTGTGCTGCCTGGTGAATAATATAATCTGGGCAAAGCGAAACAATTAAGTCAATTACACTTGGATCGGTAATGTCGTGATTATAGATTTCAATAGGCAAGTGTTCGATGTTCTCTTGTCGACCAGTTGAAAAATTATCAATAACCGTGACATTGAAATCACGTAGAAGCAATTCCTCAACTATATGGGAGCCAATAAATCCTGCTCCTCCTGTAACGATTACTTTATTCATCCGAATAACCTCCTATATTGTCTTTGAGACGACTGATTCTGCATGTATGGCGGGCCTTCCAACCGAAAGATACGTAAATCCAAGTTCTTTCATCACCTCTAAGTCAAAGAGATTCCGTCCATCAACCATCAGAGGCTGTTTCATTAATTTCTTCACTAATGATAAATCTAATGTTTTTACGTCCTGCCAGTCTGTTAAGATCATACAGGCATCTGAATTATGAATAGTCTCATAGATATCCTCTGAATAGGTGCACTCATAACCGATTTGTTTTTTTGCTTCGACAATCGCGATAGGATCATATGCCTTAACGATTGCACCATGCTTTGTTAAATATGGAATAATATCTAATGCTGGTGAAGACCGAATATCATCGGTATCTGGTTTAAATGCTAAGCCTAGAACGCTAATCGTCTTCCCTTTTAAAGAACCTAATGCATGGGACAATTTTTTCACCAGCTGCACCCTTTGTCCTTCGTTTGTTTCAATGACTGCCTTAATTAATTTAAAATCGTATTGACAATCTTCGGCAATGTGCAGGAGAGCAGCGGTATCCTTTGGAAAACAAGATCCACCGAATCCTACACCCGCTTGTAAAAATTTATTGCCAATCCGGCTATCTAATCCAATCCCTGCAGACACTTTTGTAACGTCGGCACCAACGCGTTCACATATGTTGGCAATATCATTAATAAATGAAATCTTTGTTGCTAAAAATGCATTGGCAGCATATTTAATGATTTCCGCTGTTTCCAAAGAGGCTTTCACAATATTTGCGGTAAAAGGCTGATGAATATCCGCAATTATTTGAAAAGCTTTTTCACTTGTGGCGCCAATGACTGCGCGCTCCATGTTCATCGTATCTTTGATAGCCGTTCCTTCTCTTAAAAATTCAGGATTTGAGACAACATCAAAAGGATGTTTTCCATTGGTATACTCTCTAATTTCAGATGCTATTAACCTTCCAGTGCCGACGGGAACCGTACTTTTTGTGACAATGACTTTATACCCATTTAAATTTTCACCAATTGATTTAGCCACCTGTTTTACATAGGTTAAGTCAGCTTTTCCTGATGATGTCATCGGTGTCCCAACTGCAATAAAAATCACCTCAGCATCCTGGATCTCTTGACTAATATTAGCGCTAAATTTCAGAGTTCCTTTCCGAACATTTTTTTCGACTAATTCTTCTAATCCCGGCTCGTAAATTGGAATAATCCCCTGAATGAGTTCATTTATTTTCAATTGATTAATATCACAGCAAGTCACCTGGTTTCCTGAATCAGCAAAACATGTACCTGTAACAAGACCAACATACCCAGTTCCTAAAACAGCAATTTTTTTCATCCTTATCAATCCTTCCAGTTCTTTATTACTTGCAGTAACGACTAAATCGTTGTATAAATGGATTCAATCGTCCGTTGATAGACAGCTTTTAACAAAACAGCATTGTGATCAGCATGATAGTTTTTTTGAATATTTTTATACAGTTCATGCTGAACCTGTGAGGTAAAAAGATTTCGATTTAAAATATCGTTTATTCGATTTACCAGGCTTGATACCGACTTACTTTCGATTAGAAGTGGATGATGCTCGCCAAATAACTCCGGCACGCTTCCCACTGCCGTACAAATCACAGGCACCTTCAGGGCAAGTGCTTCGATGACAACGGTTGGCATCCCTTCGGTATAAGACGGTAGAGCAAACACATCACTAGCAAGCAAATAATCTTTTACTCTTTCATTTTCTACTTGCCCCGTTAAAAACAGTCTTCGATTGTAATCGGAATGCTGCCTTAATTTTTCTTTTGCTGGTCCATCTCCAACAAACACCATCGCTACATCATTTGAAAGCCATTTAAGTGAATGAGCGAGTTCAAATACTCCTTTCGCTTTTGTAAGCCTTCCTATAAACACAACAATTTTCTTTTCCTTAGGAAGTTGAAGGCGTCTTCTAATTTGCCATTTGGATTCATCAGCAGGTTGAAATTGTGATAGGTCAACGCCTATGGGGAGGACAATACTCTGTCTGCCTGTTAACTCTTTTGCCCTCACCTTAAGGCTCTCACCCACGGCCAATACCTGATTTGCTGCCTTTACAGTCTGTTCGAAAGCTTTTTTTGCACCTGAGCTATAATGGGGATAAATATTTACATCACTGCCATGTAACGTTAAAATCCACGGCAGTTTTTTTTGTTCTGCCACAATTCTCGCTGCCCCTCCAGATGGCATAGCAAAATGCGCGTGAATTAAATCGGGCTCTATCTCGTATTCCAGCATTGTTTTTAATATGGAAGCAGCAATCCGTTTATCCGGCTGGGCCCATCTTAGTTGGCCTGGTAGGGCTAAATAGGGCGGTCGGTAGACCGTCACTCCATTACGGAAATACTTAAATGGAACCCCATTATTAGTACGGTATTGCCTTTTTACATACCTGATCAAAGTGGGATTGCGCGGCACAGGACAAATCACGGTAACCTCTACGCCTAACTTGATTAATGCTTGAACTTGAGTCTCATGAAAAACACCAAGACCAGGTTTTTCCTCACTAGGATATACACTTGTAATCCATAAAATCTTCATTGTGTTTGCCCTCTTATTTGTTTTTTTACGACTCTCAAGAAAAAATTGGGATAAATCTTATACAAAAGCAAAATATAGACAACACCACTTATACCGACTGAAAAAATAAGCGGCCAAATGCTCGATTGTGGAAAATAAAAAACAGATACCTTTTTCAGACAAAAAGCGATGGCTGTTATCAATAAAGATAATAGGAATGGAACAGAAATAGATTTCAGATATTGCCGAAAACGCAACTGAATTAACCAGTTTAATAACCATCTCCCAACCAGGAAATTCACAAGGCTTACGCCTGCATATGTCCAGGCTACAACTTCCAATTTATTCGTCATAACAGCCAGCCATAAAGAGGCACCATAGACAACGAGAACGGCGGCATCCCAATAAAAAGCAATATTCGCTTTTCCTTTTGCTAAAATAACTGAGCCATTTGGGTTCATTAAAACCCTAAGAATGCCAACTAAGGCCATGATTTGCAAAACAGGAACAGCGTCCAGCCATTTCTGTCCAAAAATAGTTATGATAAAAACATTTGATACTGCCGTAAGACCCATCAAGATGGGGAAAGACACTAAACTTAATAGCTTTGTCATGTGCAAGAATCCGTCTGTTAATAAAACATGATTTTGGTGACTTTTCGAAAAAACTGGAAAAGCAACTCTTGTAATAATTGGATTGATCTTTAAGACCGGAATGGTCACGATTTGATAGGCAAGATTATAAATACCAAGTGCCTCAGCACCCATAAATCGCCCGATTAAGATCACATCAAGGTTGGAACCAATTCGATTGACTAATCGTGAGGCCAGTTGGAATGCCCCAAACGCCATGTATTCCTTACATTCCGACAAATCGAATACGAATGAAGGACGCCATTTCTTTTGATAACAGATCAAATAAAGAAGCCCTTTTAGTGAATTCAACACAACTTGTGAAATGACAAAGGCATAAATGGGACTAATTGTAAAGATGAGAATGATCATTGTAAGGAAAGAGATCAATGTTGTACCCGCTTCAATTGCCCCTAGCAAATTAAAACGTAAATCTTTTTGCAGCAAATACTGGCATTGCTGCCCGACAGGAGCGATTAAAAACATCACAGCCAATAGTCGAATCAGTTCTATTAATTCGCTTCGTTGAAAGTACATTGCAATCAAGGGACTAAAGAGGAATAAGATTACAAATAACCCGATTCCTACCACCACATTTAGCCAAAACAAAGATGACAAAACGCGTGTTGAAACCTCTTGTTTTTGAATTACGGCTGAACCAATTCCAAGATCAAGCAAGATCTGAGCGAACACAACAATCGTGGTAATCATTCCAACTAGACCAAATTCCGATATACTCATTACTTTGCCAAGTAATGCAAACTGAATAATTTGGATGGCAGTTATAATAAGTGTAGAAATTCCTGTCCACTTGACTCCTTTATGCAGCTGACTTCTGATGACTGACATATGCTTCCCGCCTTTATTAACGTGCTCCCTCTCCTGTGAAAATTACTTTAAAGGTCTTTAAGATAATTTTCACTTCAAGTAAAAATGATAGATTTTGTATGTATGCCAGGTCGTATATCAGTTTTTCTCTTGGAGAAATATCATACCCTCCACTGACCTGCGCAAGACCCGTAAGGCCTGGTTTAACAAGCACCCGATTTTCGAATCCTTTTATCTCTTTATTAAATTTCTCTGTAAAGTATGGTCTTTCAGGTCTTGGACCTACAATTGACATGTCCCCTATTAATACAGAGACCAATTGAGGAAGCTCGTCAATACGAGTCTTTCTGATTACAGCACCCACTCTTGTGATTCGGGGGTCATTTTTTTCTGCCCACTTTGCACCCTCTTTTTCTGCATCCATTCTCATTGATCGTAATTTCATCATCTTAAATCGTTTTCCATTCTTGCCAATCCTCTCCTGAACATAAAAGGGAGAACCTGGTGTTTCAATGACGATGAGGATCGTAAATAAAAGAACAATTGGCAGTGCAATAATCAATCCAATGGCTGCAAGGAAAATATCATAAGCTCTTTTTAGATAGAGATAATGTTCTACATTCTTTGATAATCTGAGATTGGATGACGGTACCCTAGGATAATCTTGGTAGATAGTAAAGCTTTTTTCAGTACTCACAAATTTTTCACCCCAAAAGATTTTTTAATAATGAGACTTGCTAACCCATACGTAAAGTATAGGTACATATCTTGAAGTTGCTGTTGAGAACAGGTGAAGAGTTTGTAAAAGATTTTGAATATTTATTAAGTTCGTAAATACTTTGTAAAGATTTTTGCGAAACATAGGTAGATATACCGATAAAATAAAAGAAACTGCTACAAAGGGGATGTGGATATATCCTCTTTGTAGCAGTTTTTTTTATTGCATCTATGTTGTCGAAAATACAAAAAATCCCTCTTGTCTCAACAAGAGGGATTGGGTTAGGCTATTGATTCTTTATTGGCTACTTTTAAAATTTCTAGCAACTTAATATGGTAACCATCGATTTCAAGCACTTTAAATTCATAGTCGTCATATCTAACTTTATCGCCTTCGACGACATCCATTTTTTCTGATAAAATCCATCCACCGATTGTATCCATGTCTGAATTTTCGAGATCTAGCCCGAATAAGTCATTGATTTCATCAATAAGGACTTTACCATCAACAATGGTTTTGTTTTCACTAATCTTATTAATCTCTGGTACTTCGTCAGCATCAAATTCATCACGAATCTCGCCAACAATTTCTTCAAGGATGTCTTCGACAGTGACTAACCCTGCAGTACCACCATATTCATCCATTAGAATGGCCATATGAACACGTTCTTTTTGCATTTTTACCAGTAAATCATGGATTGGGATCGATTCGATCACTTGGATGACAGGACGAATATATTCTTGAATCGATGTTTCAACATTTTTGCCCTTGATATATTCGGTAAAAACTTCCTTCATATTTACCATACCAACGATGTTATCTTTTTCACCATCAATAACAGGGTACCTTGTATAATTTTCTGTCGTAACAATTTGAAGACATTCATTTAAGGATTGAGAAATATCAAATGCAATAATTTCAGTACGAGGTACCATAATTTCATTGGCATTTCGATTGTCAAATTCAAAAATATTGTTTACATATTTATATTCTGATTGATTAATCTCCCCACTTTTATAACTTTCAGAGATGATTAACTGAAGTTCTTCTTCTGAGTGAGCGACTTCATGTTCTGATGCAGGTTTCAATCCGAAAATACCAACGATTAAACGAGCAGAACCATTTAGAGCTTTAATAAAGGGATACATAATTTTATAAAAGAGCATCATCGGTCTTGCAAAGATCAAAGTGACCGTTTCTGCCTTTTGAATGGCAAAAGTTTTAGGTGCTAGTTCCCCTACAACCACATGAATAAATGTTACTGATGCAAAGGCAAGTATAAATGAAGTAATACTTGAAATGGATTCAGGCATTTTAAAGTAACTCAAAAGCGGATGAAGAATATGTTCCACCGTAGGTTCACCTAACCACCCAAGCCCTAACGCTGTAACTGTAATACCTAATTGACACGCAGATAAATATTCATCAAGGTTTGCAACAATCTTTTTCGCCGCGATCGCGTTCTTGTTCCCTTCGCTAACGAGTTGATCAATTCGTGTACCGCGGATTTTAACAATAGCAAATTCGTAAGCTACAAAAAATGCTGTAAAAGCAATTAAAATTGCTATTATTATTAGATTAGTAATTATCAATGGTCTCCTTACTTAATGAATAAGTAAGGATTACACCTCCTGTTTTTTTACGAGTTAAATAATCTATTCTAGCTAAATAGTAATAATAATGATTGAGCCAATGTAAGACCTTCTGACGATAATCTATTTACAAACTTTTCTTTTTGTTGATCGTTTAACTTTTGAAGAATGGGTTCCATTACATTAATTTCTTCTTTCAGATGCTGCATTATACTAGCAATCTGTTCAAAATGTTTTTCTACTTTTTGTTTATCAATGGAATTGTCTGATTTAATCAATTCAATCGAAGACTTTATTTCCTCAAGGGGCATATTTAGATTCTTATAATGCTCAATCATATTCAAAATCTTTATGCATTCTTCCCCGTACAATCGATAATTAGAATCCGTCCGAATAGGGTTTAGTAAGCCTATTTGGGTGTAATAATCAATTGTCCGTTTCGAAATATTCTTTAATTTCGCTATTTCACCAATTCGATACAACTCCCCAAATTACTCACCCCTTCCCAATTAAATAATACTATTACTATATCATAATTTAAACCGTACAGTCAACGTAACGGTTTGACAGGAGGTTTAGTTTTTTTATCAAAATAAAAAGAATATAGAGCAAATAAAGTTAGCTCTATATTCTCTTAGGATTAGCGTGTTAAGATGACCGGTCCGTCTTTCGTGATAATCATTGTATGTTCGTATTGAGCCACAAAACTTCTTTCAGTAACAAACGTCCAGCCATCTTCAAGTTGAAAGACTTCTTCGTCATGAGTTGAAATGAATGGTTCAAAGGCAATAACCATCCCTTCCTTTAACAATCCATAGTCAGAAGTTTCATTATAATTATAAATATATTCAGGTTGTTCGTGGATGGTTCGTCCAATTCCGTGTCCTGTAAGATTTTTAATCACCGTTAGTCCATGATTTCTTGCCGTTTGGTGTACGACTTTACCCATTCCATTTATTTTGGAGCCAGGTTTCGCTTTTTTCAGGCCAGCTTCAAAGGCTTCCTTAGCCACATCGCAAATTTTGGTTAAAATTTCTTCACCTTCTCCGACAACAATCGAGATGCCTGTATCAGCAAAATAACCATTCTTGGAACCAGAAACATCAATATTAACAAGGTCCCCTTCTTTAATTACTCGATCACTCGGGATTCCATGAGCTACTTCTTCGTTCACACTAATACACGTATACCCTGGAAAATCGTATTCACCTTTTGGAGCTGAAATGGCTCCTTCCTTCTCAAATAACTCTGCTGCTATATGATCAAGTTCTTTTGTGGTAATCCCTGGTACCGCTCTTTGCACTAATTCATCACGAATCGCAGCAACGATCCTGCCAATTTCTTTCAGTCCATTAAAATCTTCTTCTGTTTTTGCAATCATTCTTTTTCCCACCTATAATTATTATCTAAATAACGTACACCTATTAGATTGTACATTTATCCTTAGGTAAAATCCAAGCATAACAAATTGAAATGGAGAAAAAAACAAAAAAACAGAGTGCTTATGGCCACTCTGTTTCTGAATTATAATAATTTTACCTTCTTAATAAAATTAACTTCGTTTTGAAACTTTTCAAAAATTTCTTTGTAGGTGGAATTGATTAAATGTGGAAAGAGGTTTTCAAGTGCTTCTTGGTAATCCTGACCTAATGCTTCACGCAAGAATACATATTCATGAAACAGGAGTGCTTTTTCAAAATCAATCCCTAATTGATGTAAACCTTTATACAGGTCTTGCTTGGGGATACGTAAAATCTTCTTAAATATCCTAATATTTTTTTCGATAAATTTTTCTTCTATATAACGGGTTACATAATCGGTGTAAACCATTTGCCCAATATTATTGGTTTCACTTTTAGAATAGTTAAAGCCAATCACACGATCTTCTTTATTTTCACGAATAATATACGTTTTACTGCCACGAATATTGGTAATAAAATTTTTGACGCTTTTATCAAAGATTTTATCAAATTGAATAATCTTTTGCAGTTTAACCGCAAAATCGGTATGTTCTTCCCCTACTACAAATAATCGGTCAACATATGGTAAAAGTTTCAATACTCCTTCTGAGAGTTGACTGGATGCATCATAAATAATGATATCGTAATCATTCTTCATTATCTTTATTTTTCGTTTTTGTTCGGTTAAAGACAAATTTGAAAATTCGTGGATAAGCTCAGGAGAAGTCTCTTCTTTTTCTAAGGACCCGTACGAAATAAATGCTGCAGCTAAATTTGTATTTAATTTAAGCCAATTAAAAATGGATAAAGCCAATTCAGTTACACCTGATTTTGCCTTTGGAGAGTAAAAGCCAACTAAATACATGTCCCTCACATGCCTTTTATTTAAATAATATTCAAAAGGCAAATAAGTGTTAAAGACAACTACTATCTATTTTTTATTTTATTTACAATTTCCAGGTCTCACCGATTATATCGTGGCCAAAACTAGGATGGTTCTCATCATGGACAAGTTCGAACCCTGTTTCTTATAAATATGACGGGCTTCCTAATTATTAGTTTAACAAATTAGCATTATTGAGATAAGTGATATGTTAAAATAAATCTGCTATTTAAAATAATTTCAAACGACAGGGGATTCCAATGAATAAAATGAATGGTCTGGAAATACAAACATGGCTTAAGAATAACCCTTTTCCATTGTTAGAAAAACTAAAATCTTTTGATGAAGTATTTTGGGTGAATCCAAATTTGGTAAGCGCCAAACAAGCAATTGAAACATCACCCCTTACTGCTGCGGATATTAAGGATGCGGAGGAAAGGTTAAAACGGTTTGCTCCCTATCTTGCATTGGTTTTCCCGGAAACAAAAGCAGCCAATGGGTTGATTGAATCGCCATTAGTAAAAATACCATCCATGCAGCAAAAAGTGACGGACAATTTAAGTCAACCACTTTTAGGTGAATTATTATTAAAGTGTGATAGCCACCTGCCGATTTCTGGATCGATTAAAGCCAGAGGTGGAATTTATGAAATCCTTAAACATGCAGAAGACTTGGCACTATCACATCACATGTTAACCATTCAAGATGATTATTCCATATTGGCGGATGAAAAATTCCGATCCTTCTTTTCACAGTACTCGATTGCCGTAGGTTCAACTGGAAATTTAGGTCTAAGTATTGGGATCATCAGTGCCAAATTAGGATTTAAGGTTACAGTACATATGTCTGCGGACGCAAAACAATGGAAAAAAGACTTACTTCGTAGCAAAAATGTGCAGGTCATGGAATATAAGGCGGATTACAGTAAAGCTGTTGAGGAAGGGCGAATCCAAGCCGCAGCAGATCCTCGCTGTTATTTCGTCGATGATGAAAATTCCCATGATTTATTTTTAGGATACGCAGTTGCGGCCGCTCGGTTGAAGAAGCAGTTAGACGAGTTAGAAATCCAAGTCGATGAACATCACCCATTATTTGTATACCTGCCATGCGGAGTTGGCGGCGGTCCAGGTGGAGTTGCCTTTGGTTTAAAGCAACTGTTTAAAGATAATGTCCATTGTTTTTTCGCAGAACCAACCCACTCACCCTGTATGTTACTCGGATTAATGACCGGGTTGCATGATCAAATTTCCGTTCAAGATATTGGGATTGATAATCTAACGGATGCGGATGGCCTTGCTGTCGGCAGACCCTCTGGATTTGTCGGGAAAATAATCGAACCATTTCTAAGTGGCAGTTATACAATTAGTGATGAACATTTATACAAACACCTTAAGGACCTTGTTGATACTGAAGATATTTATCTAGAGCCTTCTGCGCTAGCAGGTATGATGGGTCCCATGTTCTTATACGGTAAGGGAATGAATTATATAGAGAAACATGATTTATCGAAAAAAATGAGCCATGCAGCCCATATAATTTGGGCAACTGGCGGAAGTATGGTCCCTGAAGAAATGATGGTTGAATATTATCTAAAAGGATCCAATAAGTGAAAAAATCTTTACTTACTGCAATATTGATATCATTTGGAATCTTTCTTGTTTTGTCCCCCGTATTTATTCGATTAGTTTCGTATTTACACCCAATCGTTCTGGGAGTTGTCCTGTTATGTATGATCGGGCTAGTCAGTTTTTTCGTCTTACTAATTAGAAAGGAAACGATTTATCTCCCCTATCGATTATTTTTGGGTTTGCTGACTCTCTACACCGTGGCACTCGTTATTTTATTATTTTTTCGGCCGAATGATCAAAGCTATGACTCCATAAATCTTGTTCCCTTTTCCACTGTTACATTTTATTTATCAGGAAAAGTGAACTGGTTAATCGCTTTTTATAACCTTGCTGCTAACATTGGTTTGTTCATTCCCTACGGCCTATTCTTAAAACTTAAAGATTTTACTCAATGGAAGACATTATTTTGCGCTTTCCTGATGATAGCATGTATCGAAGTTTTGCAATTTGTTTCCCATCGTGGGAGCTTGGATATTGATGATTTACTCTTGAACTTGTTGTGAGTTTATCTAGGTTGCGTTCTCTTTCCATTTGTTCGGAAAGTGGTTCAAATCGTCATTAAATAAAGGACCCATCAAGTGATGAGTCCTTATTTAGTGTCATCCAGCAAAAACAAGCAATAGCCATAAGTATAAGCATATCAGGGTGAAAATTAGTGTCGCCGGAATGACAACTATGGTAACTTTTATATATTCCAACCAAGTTATTTTAATATTATTCGTCTTTAATATATGCATCCAAAGTAATGTTGCAAGCGTCCCAATTGGGAGGATTAGCGAGCCTACGTCACTGCCTATGATGTTTGATAAGTAAACTGTTTTTGTTAATAGGGGATCGAGTCCCATATCCGTCAGGGCCAAAGTTGATATCATTAACGCAGGATGATTGTTAAAGATATTGGATAGAAAGGCAGTGATCACACCCATGGTTAAACTAGCATGAAGCAAACTATCGTTTACGATTGGTTTTAGATAGGTTAAGAGGAGTTGCGATAATCCAATATTGTGTAAACCATAGATGATGACATACATACTAAAGGCGAATATTAAGATATGCCAAGGAATTTTTCCGACCACGTCTTTTGGATTTACTTTTAAGTAAATCCATCTCCACATCAACAGGATAAAAGAACCACATACAGCAACTAAAGAGACGGAGATACCGATATAGGAAGCGACGAAAAGACTAATCCTTACAAGGAATACGAAGATAAGCATACTGATCATGAGTTTCTTTTGTTGATTAAATAAAGTTTCGGATTCTAGTTGTAGTGGATGGTAAGGGCGGTGTTTTTGCAGTGGGATCGAGTAGGAGTGGAAGCGGATTTCGTTTGGGATATTTTTCTTGAATACCAGGAATAGTAAATAGGATAAAAATAGTAATCCTAGAACCCCTGGAACAAACATCATTTCCGTTTGAAGATACAAATCCATACCAATAATTTTTAAGGCAATTAGATTTACAATATTACTAACACCTATTGGAGCACTTGAGGCAGTCGCTATTAAGGCACCACTTAATAAAAATGGAATCTTTTGTCGATTTTTCAACTTCAGATTATTTAAGATTAAAATCAAGATCGGTGTTGTAATTAGAATACTTCCATCGTTATTAAAAAATAGCGTCATTAAAAAGCAGAGTACTAGGGTATTCCAAAATAATCGAACACCAGACCCTTTTGAGATCTTTAACATGACAGCAGCTGTCCAACTAAAAAAGCCAAAACTTTCGAGCACGATAGCCATAACGATTGTGGCTATGATGGTAATGGCTGCCCCTGTAACCTTTGAACTTATGTTAAGTAGATCCCCGATCGAAACGCTTCCACTTATAAAGACGAGAATGGCCCCCAATGTAGCCGGGATTGCTTCGTTCATATTTTTTGGACGGATAAAGATGAGGACCATTGTTAGAATAAAAGCAAAGATGGTGATAATTACCGTCGTTTGATGATACATAAAAGTTATTTACTCCCTTCAGTTAAGTTTCCCTCTTGATTTTCTGTTTATTTATTCTTGTCCTTTGCTTCATAGTACGTCCCACTGTGGAGGCTTGTTCTAAACGAATGTCTCGTAATTTGATAAATCAGCATGTAACTAGAAATATTTTCAAAAAGCTAACTGGTTTATTACCTATTTTTTTATTTATAGACGAATGTCTTAAATGCTTTTTCTAGGTCTATGTACAAAAAAATGAACAAAAAACCGATACTTAAAAAAGTATCGGTTGCTACTTTTAATGCTTTTACCTTTTTTTACCTTTTGGACCTTTAGGGCCTTTTGGACCTCTGCTACCGTGACTGCCGCTGCTTCCACTTCCAGAACTTCCGGAACTGCCAGAGCTGCCAGAGCTGCCGCTGCCTGAGCTGCCGCTGCTTTTGCTTCCGTGACTTCCAGAGCTGCTGCCTGAACTTCCGTGACTTCCAGAGCTGCTGCCTGAACTTCCGTGACTTCCAGAACTGCTGCCTGAACTTCCATGACTTCCAGAACTGCTGCCTGAACTTCCATGACTTCCAGAACTGCTGCCTGAACTTCCGTGACTTCCAGAACTGCCGCTGCCTGAGCTTCCGTGACTTCCAGTGCTGCCACTGCTTTTGCTTCCGTGACTTCCAGTGCTGCCACTGCTTTTGCTGCCGTGACTTCCAGTGCTGCCACTGCTTTTGCTGCCGTGACTTCCAGTGCTGCCACTGCTTTTGCTGCCGTGACTTCCAGAACTGCCACTGCTGCCGCTTCCAGAACTACCGCTGCTGCCGCTACTACCTTTTTTTCCTTTAGGGCCTTTTGGACCTTTTGGACCTTTTGGTTTTTTGCCGCTACCACTACTTCCACTGCTACCTTTGCTGCCACTGCTACCGCTGCTGCCACTGCTACCGCTGCTGCCGCTGCTACCGCTGCTGCCGCTGCTACCTTTGCTGCCGCTGCTGCCGCTGCTGCCGCTGCTACCGCTGCTACCGCTGCTGCCACTGCTACCGCTGCTGCCACTGCTACCGCTGCTGCCGCTGCTACCGCTGCTGCCGCTGCTGCCGCTGCTGCCGCTGCCTGAGCTTCCGGAGCTGCCGCTGCCTGAGCTTCCGGAGCTGCCGCTGCCTGAGCTTCCGGAGCTGCCGCTGCCTGAGCTTCCGGAGCTGCCGCTACCTGAGCTTCCGGAGCTGCCGCTGCCTGAGCTTCCGGAGCTGCCGCTGCCTGAGCTTCCGGAGCTGCCGCTGCCTGAACTTCCGGAGCTGCCGCTGCCTGAGCTTCCGGAGCTACCGGAGCTGCCACTGCCTGAGCTACCAGAGCTGCCTTTTTTCCCTTTAGGCCCTTTTGGCCCTTTAGGCCCTTTTGGTTTTTTGCCACTGCCAGAGCTTCCGGAGCTGCCACTACCAGTGCTTCCGCTGCCTGAGCTACCGCTTCCTGAACTGCCAGAGCTTCCGGAGCTGCCTGAGCTTCCGGAGCTGCCTGAGCTTCCGGAGCTGCCGCTGCCTGAGCTTCCAGAGCTACTGCTACCTGAACTTCCGGAGCTGCCGCTGCCTGTGCTACCCGAGCTGCCGCTACCTGAACTTCCGGAGCTGCCGCTGCCTGTGCTACCCGAGCTGCCGCTACTTGAGCTACCGCAGCCAGAGCTACCGCTACCTGAGCTACCGCTTCCTGTGCTGCATCCACAAGTGCCGCATGTGCTACTGCCAGAACTTCCAGAGCTGCCGCTACCTGAACTTCCGCTACCTGAGCTTCCGGAGCTGCCACTGCTTCCCTTAGGCCCTTTTGGTTTTTTGCCGCTGCTGCCGCTGCCAGAGCTGCTATGTCCACTACTGGAGCTACCGTTAGTTCCACTACCAGTAGATCCAGTACTTTCTGAACTTGAATTATTGTTACCTTCCTTTTTACCTACAGGATTATTATCTAAAAATCCAACTACTCCATTTTCTTTAGCTTGTGAAAGTAAATGTTCAATATCAAGCTTTAGTACCATCTTTCCACCACTTTCTTAACAATTTTTTCTTTTCTATTTCAATTTATGATGATTTTATCTATTTGCCATAGACAATCATATATTTTTAATCCATATTTTTTAGAATTTTTACACACATCAACCCAAGCGAATGCATATATCTAGAAAAAATATTATTTAGGAGAATTCAAGTGTTAAAATACGAAATTATAATTAATCCGAAGTGGTTAAGAAAATTGGATAACGACATTTGGAATGATGAATTAGTACCTGCCGTATTAAGGATAGGTGAGGATCGAATTAGTATTAAAATAGCCTATCGAGGTAATGTGATAAGGGATAAGAAAAAAAAATCCTATCGCATTGTTTTTCAAAAACCTTACAAGGTCAATGGAGCTCATGAAATCCACCTAAATGCAGAATTTTCAGACGTATCATTAAGTAGAAATAAATTATCGCTTGATTTCTTTGATCGAATTGGGGTTATTTCTCCACACTCCCAGCATGTTCTGTTATATATTAATGGAAAAAATAAGGGCATTTATTTAGAAATTGAATCTTTTGATCAATTTCTCCTTAAAAAAAGAAAATTGCCGGATGGAGCCATTATTTATGCAACCAATAATCGAGCAAATTTCTCCTTAATAACTAAGAAAAAAGAATTAAAAAAACGTTTGGACCAAGGATACACTTTAAAATATGGTGATCAAGAAGATATGGTTGATTTAAAAAGATTCATTGCAATGATTAATGCTCTAAGTAATGAAGATTTTGCAAAAGAAATCCCACAAGTATTGGATGTTGAAAAATACTTAAAATGGGTATCAAGCGCGGTATGTGTTCAGAATTATGATGGTTTTATCCATAATTATGCATTGTATAAAAATAGTAAAACTGGACTATATGAGATTACTCCTTGGGATTATGATGGCACCTGGGGAAGAAACCTTCATGGCAGGAAGCTTGATTATGACTATGTTCCATTGACTGGCTTCAACACACTTTCCGCTAGACTTTTCCACTTTCCACACTTTAGAAACCTATATAATGAAATCCTCACAAGTATTTTAGAAAATGACTTTACTCTAGAAGTCCAAAAACCTATTATTGATGAACTATTTGATTCGTTAAAACCACACATGAGTCTAGATCCATATATTAACTCTACAGCTGAAACCTTAGAGCTAGAAAAAAAGGTTTATTTTAACTTTATTAAAAAAAGAAATGCTTTTCTTAAGAAAGAATTAACATCTTTTATAAAGGTAAAAAGTATATGAATTTCAATCATATACTTTTTTTTTGCCTATTTTTTCCCAAATCAGTAAAAAAAGGCTCCTTTATTAGTACAACATCACCCCGTGATACATATAGATGCAGTGTAAATGTTTATTTAATTTAAAGGAGGATATTTCTTTTATGGAGAGAGAAATGATGGAACAATTTGTCGGCAAAATAATTAGGGTTGACCGGGGAGGACCAGAATCAAGAAGTGGAAAATTACTGGCAGTATTTGAAGACTTCTTTGCCATTTTAACTGAACACGATGGAGTCGTATATTATAAGACAACTCATGTCAGAAGTATCACAGAAAGTTCAAAAGATGATATGAAGTTTGGATTGAAGGTCCCAAATAAGCTTGACTTTAAAAAGGCAGACACCTTTCAGAAGCTTTTAGGAAAAATAAGATTTCAATGGGTGAAAATTAATCGTGGCGGTCCTGAATCATTTGAAGGCGTACTAAGCGATGTAAACAAACATTTTGCTTCACTGATTCTTAAAGAAGAAGTTGTCCGTGTCTCGATGCATCACATTCGAAACATAAGCTACGGACTGAAAGTTGATAATTCCAATGAGTCTAATGGTAATGACAAAGGCGATAAGGACGATGATAACAAAAGCAGCAGTAACAAGAGCAGTAGCAGTAACAAGAACAGCAACAGTAACAAGAACAGCAACAGTAACAAGAGCAGCAACAGTAACAAAAGCAGCAATAACAAGGATAAGTAATAAAAATATTGTCGCTTCTCCACTAGAGAAGCGACCCATTATCTCTTAAGGAGGATTAAACATGGGTTTAGATAAATTTTCAGCTGCATTGGATTTATTAAAAGGCTTTAGTGTAAATCTATATGTAGGTGAAGACGTATTTAAAGGAAAACTTATCGGTGTAGAAGCAGACCATGTAGTGCTGGAAACCGAAAATAAATACATTTTTTATTATAACATTGATAAAATCCAAGCAATCACTAAAAATACAAGAGAGTTTCAACCTGAGAAAACGACGGTAAAATTTCAAAAAACACAGAGTTTAACAGATTTACTCCATTCCTTTCAACATACTTGGGTAACGATATTGACTATCAATAAACAAAGATTTACCGGCGTTTTAAGCGAAATTGATACAGACTTTGCTACCTTAATTAACGGGGATGAACGAATCTTAATTAAATTAACTCATGTGTCCAACATTCTCAAAGGGTCTATAGAAGAAGAAACTGCAAAGACCTCATCATCTTCTTCCGGTGATAAAGATGACTCAAAGGGTAATTCATCTTCTTCCGGTGATAAAGATGACTCAAAGGGTAATTCATCTTCTTCCGGTGATAAAAAGAGCTCAAAGAATCATTCATCTTCTTCCGGTGATAAAAAGAGCTCAAAGAATCATTCATCTTCTTCCGGTGATAAAAAGAGCTCAAAGAATCATTCATCCTCTTCCGGTGATAAAAAAAGCTCAAAGAATCATTCATCTTCTTCCGGTGATAAAAAAAGCTCAAAGAATCATTCATCTTCTTCCGGTGATAAAAAGAGCTCAAAGAATCATTCATCTTCTTCCGGTGATAAAAAGAGCTCAAAGAATCATTCATCTTCTTCCGGTGATAAAAAGAACTCAAAGAATCATTCATCCTCTTCCGGTGATAAAAAGAGCTCAAAGAATCATTCATCTTCTTCTGGTGATAAAAAGAACTCAAAGAATCATTCATCCTCTTCTGGTGATAAAGATGATTCCAAAAAAGATAAGAAAGCAAAGGCAGGATCAAAAGAGTTCAGCAATAGTTCTGAAAAGAAACAAAAAAATACGACTAGTAAAGATAAATCTGCTATGAAAAAAGAAGAGGCCATTAAGGAAGTAATAGTTGAACCTAACAATACATTGGTTTGGGCACAACCAATAAAAATTGAATCAACTCTGGTTCAAACAAAGGATGATTTTGCTTCTAATAACTTAAGGATTAAGAAATCTCAAACAGAAGAAAAGGACACAGCCAAAAATTCCACTGAAATGAAAAAGTCTGAAGAAGATATGTCGACCAGATCAAAATCAAGCGAGCAATCGATAGAAATGAAACAAGTAAAAGAAGCAGTTTCTATTTCAAAAACAGATAATCCGCCAGCCCCGCCTTATAAAATTCAACAGAAAGAAGCAAAATCAACAAAAACGCAAGAAGAAGCAGTGAAAGTATTTAAATCAGCACCTACACAAAACCAAGCAACAAGGAAAACAGAAAATAATAAAACAAATGAAATAAACACTACTAACAACGATCAGAATGTATGGAAACAAAAGGAGAAAGAGCAAAGAGTTCTTCGTTTTACCGGAGAACCAGTTAATCAAGAAAACAAAATAGCTTTCCCGTTTTCCGGATGGCCAAACAGAAACAATAGAACTTCAAGATTGTAATTAATGAAATCTTAACCTAATTGTGAAAATTTATATAATGCCATTCCCTCATATTGCCCCTGTTAAAGCCCCCCAAAACCATACAAATATGAGCTGGGCAGTTCTGATCATGTATACCTGTTATAAGTAGTTAGTGATATCAGCCCTTCTCTATTTGTAAATGGGAATCCTAGGAAAGGAAGTGAGTAAATGAAGTTGAAAGATAATATCGGAAAATATATCAAACTGGAGATTTCGGGAAAGAAATTTATTAGTGGATTACTGATTGATGTAGGCAGCGATTTATGGGTAGTTTTTAATGGATATGATTACCTTTACATCCCTGCTATACATTGCCAAAATTGGCGTTATTTAAAACAAGATGAAATTAATGAGTTCGATGGTATTTCCCTTAATGAAGAACCAACACCGATTTATAATAATAACGAAGAAATCTCATTAAGAAAAACACTGACAGCAGCTAAAGGTATTTTTTCAGAAATATATGTGACAAGTAATCAAGCATTACATGGCTATATCATTAGCATTATGAATAATTATTTTGTTTTCTACTCCCCTATCTACAAAACCATGTTTATTTCCCTTAACCATTTAAAATGGTTAATACCATACACAAATAATCAACGTCCATACGGCCTAAGTAACGAAAATCTGCCAGTAAATCCAAGCAATATAACCTTTGCCAGATCGTTTGAAGTTCAAATTGAAAAGCTCAGTGGAGAATTGATCGTCTTTAATATCGGTGAGAACGAAAATGTAATTGGGAAAGTAAAGGGGATAAAGGATAATTTTGTCGAATTGACTGGTGCAAAAGGTGATCCGGTCTTTATTAATCTTCAACATATTAAAACAATTCATATGACTTAATTCGTTAAGTTAATTTTTATAATGGATTATTAGTAAACAAGCTTTTTCTTGCAAAAAAAAACAGAGTGTCTAGAGACACTCTTTTTATTAGCAAGGAAACTATTACCTTATTTCATTCTGAAGCTATTTTTCTTTCACGAGAGCTGTTTCTGGTTTTTGGTTGAATGACAATAGTTCAAATGCAATTCCATAAAGGAATGTGACAAGGAACATGGATCCAATCATATCGAAAATGACATGCTGCTTGACAAATAGCGTTGAAATAATGATTAATGTCCCAATAATATGGATACATAAATGGTTAATAATATGCTTGTTTTTAATATGAAGTGAAGCAAGCATTATTGTAAATGTGGTAAGCACATGGATACTTGGGAAACAATTAAACGGACGATCATTTGCGTAAATAAATTGAACTAGATTATTAAAGAAATTATCCCCTACAATAGTTGGTCTTGGAACTGTTGTTTGGAAGAAGAAATAAATAATAAAACAAATTAACTCTCCCACAACAATTAAAATTAACGTCTTCAGGTATACTTTTGTGTCCTTAAAACAAAAGTATACAAGATAACAAAAGATATACGCATACCAGAGGATGTAGGGAATGATAAAAACCGACAAAAACGGAATCGCCTGGTCGAAGGAAGTACTAATATCAATCGATCTATGTGAACGTGAATTTAATAACTCATAAATTTTGGCCAGAACTGGTATGACCAGCAGGAATAATAAGTAGGGAGCTTTTTTCATTAAATTTTTCAAGTAAGATCCCTCCTTTAATAAATTAATAACTTTATAGATTTCTAACTTGAAAATTGCCGACCACACTACATAATACCATAAAAATGGTGAAAATAAATGGAATTTCCAAATTTCCTCAGTAATTTTGTCTAGGAATTAATTTTCTTCTATCGGGGTCACTTTACTTCTGTGTGACATTCTTGAAGTTATTCATGGTGTCATTCATGGTGTCAGGCACTATTCGTGGACACTCCTAACAATTTGTCCGTATCCAGTGGACACTACGTCTAAAAAATGGAGAAACCTTTGTATTGGGTTTCTCTTTTTGTTTTTAACTGTTTCTTATGCCCCTGCTTGTTTTCGTGTGAATCCATGGTATCTTGTGCCCTGGAATTCAACCTCGCCGATATCGCCTTCTGCCAGGAGTCCATACTCGCGACCGCCCACGCTGAATTCCATCCGGTCACCGCTTTCAACTTGAAATGTGACATAGTACCATGTAATGGTCTTCCCCTCCGCCACTCACTTCAAGTCTTTTGGATACAACTACAGCCACCACTTTTAAGCGTGGTTGTTTATTATTATGACTCCACGTTTTAATCCCCTTAATAATCACAAATAGAATGATCCCCGCGATAATTACAAAAAAAATAGGGATAATTGTAAACATTAAATCAAACATCTCAAACCCATCATTAAAGCCCATTCCTCCAGCCCCCTCCTATCTCTCTACAATGGAAAATACTTGAATAATAGTTCTCTTTTCCAATATATATGATGGATTTCCTCTGTAGCAAGAATATTTTAAAAAATTCGGGATTTAAAGTAGGAACAAAAGTGTCCCAGCAGGATATTATGCTAAACTAAATACAACATACTTAGAGATAAAGGTGGTGAAACTGTGGATCGTATCATCCTGTTTGATGGCGTATGTAATCTCTGCAATTCAAGTGTGCAATTCATTATTAAAAGAGACTCGGCTGGCTATTTTAAGTTTGCTTCACTGCAAAGCCAAACCGGTCAGACACTTTTAAAGAAGCATGGCTTGAACAATGATTTAAACAGTTTCGTCCTAATTGAAAATGACAAGGTCTATCTTAAATCAAGTGCTGCCCTTCGCGTTTGCAGTAAACTAGGCACAGTGTGGCGGATATTTTCGATTTTCCGGTTCCTACCTTCATTTATCAGAGATTTCCTTTACGATATTGTTGCAAAAAATCGATATAAATGGTTTGGAAAAGAAGAAAGCTGTATGCTCCCTTTGCCAGAATGGAAGCAAAGATTTTTAGACTAAGGTGAGAATCAAACCATTACCAATTTCAAAGCAAACGTGGAATGGTGCCTGACACCATAAATCTAACAAATAATTTATTCCGGATAGCATAGATATTATTAATACTATTTTTTATGCAGGAGGGTCTAAATGGAGATTGTTGTTAGACAAGGTGATTCATTATGGCGTTACAGCCAGATGTTTCATGTTAATTTACAGCTATTGAATGATTCCAACCCAACGATTGATCCAAATAATCTTTCTGTCGGCCAACAGGTACAGATACCTGGTTTTGTTGCCAACGAACATCAGATACGTCCCGGAGACACTTTTTGGAGCATTGCACAAAACATGAATCTTCCACTTGAAGCAGTGGAGTTGGTTAATCCCGAGTTAGATGCATCAAATCTCACACAAGGGCAAACGGTTACGGTTCCAACACGGATTACCGGGAGGTTAGTGGAAAGTGGCCAAAAATATGATTACAGCAAACTGCTGAATGATATGAACCGATTAAAAGAGGCATATCCATTTTTGCAAGTATCCACTATAGGTAAGACCGTTCTAGGAAACGAAATTTCTGAAATCAGGTTAGGAACAGGTGAAAAAAGGGTTCATTATAATGGTTCCTTCCATGCCAATGAGTGGATTACGTCGTTGGTGATTATGACTTTTTTGAATGATTATTTATTATCGCTAACTAATCACTATCCGATCAGAGGTCTTCAATCATTTCCTCTGTATCAACAAAGTACATTGTCGATCGTCCCAATGGTTAATCCTGATGGAGTTGACCTCGTATTAAATGGTCCACCTGAAAATGAAAACTGGCAAAGAAAAGTGGTTGATTTAAATAAAGGAAGTACAGACTTTACGGAATGGAAAGCAAATATTAGAGGTGTCGATCTAAATGACCAATTCCCGGCTAGATGGGAATTAGAGAAGGCACGAAACCCAAATGAGCCTGGCCCGAGAGACTATGTGGGGGAAAAACCCTTATTAGAGCCAGAAGCCATTGCTATGGCGAAACTGACAAAGGAACGTGATTTTGCAAGGGTGCTGGCCTTCCATACACAAGGTGAGGTCATCTATTGGGGATTTGAAAATCTCGAGCCTGCTGAATCAGAAGAGATAGTAAAAGAATTTTGCCGTGTCAGTGGATATGAACCGGTTAAAACTCTTGAAAGCTATGCAGGTTTCAAGGACTGGTTTATTCAAGATTGGCAGCGAACAGGCTTCACAATTGAGCTCGGCCGTGGAATTAATCCCCTTCCGTTATCAATGTTTGATGATATTTATAAAAAATCACTGGGAATTTTCTTGGCAGGACTTTATATGTAAAGGCTCTTTTCGTAAACTTTGTTGCTTTTGGAGCTTTAAAAGGGTCATTTACTTAGTTTCTAGGCAATTTTCGCAAATATTCTTACGAAAAGATGCCACGAAGCTATCTAGTTAAACGGGGTTGATGAACTTATACGAAAAACAACAATCTATGTGAAAATAGCCTATATAAAAGAGGAGGCCGGATAATTCCAGCCTCCTTTCCCTTAGCTTTATGAAGATTTTGTATAATTTAAGTCCCATATTACGCCATATGCATCTTTGACTTTCCCGTATTTTGCCCCCCAAAAGGTATCCTGCAGTTCCATGAAAACGTTCCCGCTTTGTCGTAGTGAATCATAAATTTTTTGGATCTCTTCCTCACTTTCAAATTCCCCTTCCACAACAGTACTCCCTGGAAATGCATCTGAAACCATTAAAAATAAATCACCACTTCTAAATTGTGCATGGATAATACGGTCATGTGCTTCTGGCGGTGTAGGATAATCCGCCTCACCATAGGTTTGGAGATTGGATATCTCTCCTCCGAACACTTCTCTATAAAAATGTAAGGCCTCTTTCGCCTTACCATCGAACATTAAATATGGTGTCGCTTGCCCCTTCATTTATAACTTCCCTTTCGTTGAAAACCTCAATATTTATTTACAACATATCCCACAAAAAGACCTGCTTTTTATAGAATTATTTTTTCATTCCCGTTTACGCCCCCTGATATGACGCCTTATGGAACCTTTCAATATACTTGAAGAGTTCTTCACCGTGTTTAGGTAAATTGGTGTCAGGCACCAATGTTACATACATCGCTCGATAGGATTCAGGAACCCATATGTAATCGTGGATGTAGTCAGTCATTGTAAATCCGCACTTTTCCCAAAATTGATTTCTTGCCAGTGTTTCAGGTGTATCTGCAGATTCTACTTCAATCACTAGACTTTTCACTCTTAATTTGGTCAGCGCCCAATCTGAGATATAGTTCATCATTTTCAATCCAATTCCGCGATGCTGCCATTTTGATGCGACGGTAAGATAATCTATGATTAAAGCATCGGTTCCTTCGAGTTTACCTGTTAACCCCATGGCCACTACATGGCTCTCTACAATCCCAATATGTAAGTAACAAAGTTGTTTCCGGAACATGTTGCGAATGATTTTCTCCGGCTTTGCTCCCTTTCCATCGAAAGCTTTGTGGTAAATAGGACCTACCTGTTCGTTCCATAATCGGGCATCCCATTGATTTAATGTTTTAAATTCCAAGGGCAATTTGCCTCCTACGCCTTTCTTTTATTACCAAATTACCCATGAATCATGATTTTTATAAAAAAAAGAACCTTTGAATTAAATTCAAAGGTTAAAATGAGAACTTGGTGGTCTATGCCAAGTCCCTAATTAGGAGGTCTAAACTCAGAAGAATTTAAACAATTACATCTTACCATTTTCTAAAAATTCAATCAACCATTATTGCTTTAAAGCGAAAAAGTGGTTCGAAAGACACAGCAATTTGTAAATAATTTCTACAAACAAACTTCGCTTTGGTATAGGAGTAATACGATAATTGTCTGTACCTAAAAAACTAAAGGTGTGAACATTTATGGATTCTTTTCGAAAAGTGGTATTATTCATTGCCACTAGTTTAGATGGCTTTATCGCTAGGGAAAACGGAAGTTTAGATTGGTTGTTTGCCATTGAAGGTGAAGGTGACAATGGCTTTACACAATTTTACCAAACGATTGACACTATTGTCATGGGGCGAGGGACATATGATTACTTAATGGCAATAGTCGAGGAATATCCACATGCCGATCAAAAAACCTATATATTTTCCCGCCAAGAAAACAGACAAGACCTAGGACCACAAGTAGAATACGTCTCAGAAGACATAGCTGGCTTCGTTCAAAAGTTAAAAAATCAGGACGGTTCGAACATCTGGCTTGTGGGCGGTGCTGAATTATTTAAACAATACATAAAAGAAAAGCTTGTCGATGAATTTATCATAAGCCTCTCGCCCATTATTTTAGGAAAAGGGATTCCCCTCTTTAATCAAAACAACCCTGAAATAAAATTAGAATTAATGGAACAAAAACGATATGGTCAATTTGTTCAACTGCATTATCTGGTCCACAGGTAGTTAGTATAGAAATATGACGGGCTCTGTATTCCAATACAGGGCCCGTTTTTATTTTTTTCGAAAAAAAATATCTTCCCCCCTTCAGAAAAACTTAATAATTCATTGTTGACATACCTGTATATACAAGTTAGAATTGAAAACGTAATCAATACTTGTATATACAAGTTGCGGATGTTTATGAAACCGCACCCATAGCCTGTATATAGAGTGATAAAAAAATAGAAGATAAAAAATGGGGATATACCCATAAAACAGGGGGAAAGAAAAATGACGAACTACACAGATCCTTCAAAGGATCTCTTAAAACACATTGGCGGTAAAGAGAACATTGCTGCCGTTACCCATTGTGTTACCAGAATGCGCTTTGTTTTAAACGATCCAAGCAAAGCAAATGTAGAAGAAATTGAATCCATTAAACTTGTAAAAGGTACATTTACCCAGGCTGGGCAATTTCAGGTCATCATTGGGAACGAAGTACCTAGCTTTTATAATGAATTTGTCAAAATGGCTGGTGTGGATGGCACATCTAAAGAGGAAGCAAAAGTAGCAGCACAACAAAATATGAATTGGCTGCAACGCATGATGGCCCACCTTGCAGAAATCTTTACCCCATTAATTCCAGCACTTGTTGTTGGTGGTTTAATCCTTGGCTTTAGAAACATCATTGGTGATATCAAATTACTGGAAGATGGAACAAAGTCAATTATAGAAGTATCTCAATTTTGGGCAGGAGTCCACTCCTTCCTTTGGTTGATTGGTGAAGCGGTATTCCACTTCCTTCCAGTCGGTATAACTTGGTCCGTTACGAAAAAAATGGGTGGTTCACAAATTCTTGGTATCGTCCTTGGTATTACACTCGTATCTCCGCAATTGCTTAATGCCTATGCCGTAGCAGGTGCAAAAGATATTCCTGTTTGGGATTTCGGTTTTGCAAAAATTGAAATGATTGGTTACCAAGCACAAGTTATCCCTGCCATTTTAGCCGGATTATTACTTGCCTTCTTAGAAACTAGATTACGTAAAATTGTTCCAAATTCAATTTCCATGATTGTCGTTCCATTCTTAGCTTTAATTCCAACTGTATTAATCGCTCACACAGTATTAGGCCCTATCGGCTGGAGCATCGGTTCTGGTATTTCTCATGTTGTGTACTCTAGCTTAACATCTGCCTTTGGCTGGATTTTTGCGGCAATCTTCGGATTTGCTTATGCCCCACTTGTTATCACTGGGTTGCACCACATGACCAATGCAATTGACTTACAATTAATGAGTGAACTTGGCGGAACAAACCTATGGCCAATGATTGCTCTATCTAATATTGCTCAAGGTTCTGCAGTACTTGCCATGATCTACATCAATCGTAAAAATGAAGAAGAAAAACAAGTTTCGATTCCAGCTGCTATCTCTTGTTACCTTGGTGTAACCGAGCCAGCAATGTTTGGGATTAACTTAAAGTACGGCTTCCCATTCCTTGCGGCAATGATTGGTTCAATGTTTGCAGGGGTTGTCTCCGTTGGCAGCCACGTTATGGCTAACTCAATTGGTGTTGGCGGTATTCCTGGATTCCTTTCTATCCAGGGGCAGCATATGACAATGTTTGCGGTCGCCATGGTGGTAGCAATTGTTGTTCCATTCATGCTAACGATTGTCTTTGCTAAAACACGGATGAAGAAATTTTCTTTTAAAAAATAATCGCAAAATCAAATAGTTTGGAGGGAGCCATACTCCCTCCTTTTCCTCATTAAATACTTATTTTAACTAGGCAGGTGTTGAAAATGACAACAGCATGGTGGAAAAAAGCAGTCGTCTATCAAATCTATCCAAAAAGCTTTAATGATACGACCGGGAATGGTACCGGTGATATCCAAGGCATCATTGAAAAATTAGACTATCTAAAAGAACTCGGTGTAGAAGTCCTTTGGCTTACTCCCATCTATAAATCTCCACAACGGGATAATGGTTATGATATAAGCGATTATTACGCCATTCATGAAGAATATGGTACCATGGAGGACTTTAACAGGTTGTTAGCAGAAGCCCACAAACGCGGCTTAAAAATTATTATGGATATTGTTATTAATCACACATCAACAGAGCATGAGTGGTTTAAACAAGCAAGAAGCTCGAAAGATAATCCATACCGTGATTTCTATATCTGGAAGGACGGCAAAAACGGGAAAGCGCCGACAAACTGGGAATCTAAATTTGGTGGTTCGGCTTGGGAATATGACGAGAATACGGAACAGTACTACCTCCATTTATTTGATGTAACCCAAGCAGACCTTAACTGGGAAAATGAAAAGGTTCGTGCCGCACTTTACGAAATGATGCACTTTTGGCTAAAAAAAGGTGTCGATGGCTTCCGTCTGGATGTTATCAATTTAATTTCTAAAGACCAAAATTTCCCTCAGGATAGCAGTGATGGCCGTAAATTCTATACAGATGGACCAAAAATACATCAATTCTTACATGAAATGAACGAACAAGTTTTTTCGAAATACGATATTATGACTGTCGGTGAAATGTCGTCCACTTCAATTGAGAACTGCATTAAGTACACGAACCCAGCCCAGGAGGAATTAAACATGACCTTTAGCTTCCATCATTTGAAGGTCGATTATCCAAATGGTGATAAATGGACAAAAGCGGACTTTGACTTTCTTTCCTTAAAAGAGATTTTATCCAACTGGCAGGTGGGGATGTATGATGGCGGCGGATGGAACGCCCTCTTCTGGTGTAATCATGACCAACCACGGGTTGTTTCTCGTTTCGGTGATGATCAAAACTTTCATCAAGAGTCGGCTAAAATGCTCGCAACCGCCCTACATCTTCTGCAAGGAACTCCTTATATTTATCAAGGTGAAGAAATTGGAATGACCAATCCACGCTTCAACTCAATCAATGAATATCGGGATGTAGAATCCTTAAATATCTTTAACATTAAGAAAAATGCTGGTATGGACGAGCAGGAAATAATCGAGATCTTAAACCAAAAATCTAGGGACAATTCACGAACACCTGTCCAGTGGAATGGCAATGAAAACGCAGGGTTCACAACGGGGACTCCATGGATTCAAACAGCACGTAATTATCGGGAAATTAATGCTGAAAAGGCGCTTTACGATTCAAGCTCTATCTTTTACCACTATCAAAAACTGATTCAATTACGAAAAGAATATGAAGTGATTACAGATGGAGACTATCAGCCTATTTCCAATCAGGATGATACTGTATTTGCCTATCTTAGAACAAGTGGATCTGACAAAATACTTGTCATCAACAATTTTTATGGTAAGGAGCATACCTTTGTCCTCCCTCTTCATTTACATCTTGATGGGTATGATAGTAAGATGTTACTCTCTAATTATGAGGATTCGGCTCCACTTGGCCAGGAAATCTCATTGCGGCCATATGAGTCGTTGGTGTACTACCTGAAACGATGAACGGAGATGTCACTATGACGAACAAATACCTAACAATCTATAACACCATTGTCGAGCAAATTAAAAGCGGAGAGATACCGCCCCAAACGCTGCTCCCCTCTGAGAACGAATTAAAGGACCAATTCGCTACATCAAGAGAGACCATCAGAAAGGCGTTAAATTTGCTTTCACAAAATGGCTATATCCAAAAAGTTAGAGGAAAAGGTTCGATTGTAATCGACATTAGCAAATTTGATTTTCCTGTTTCAGGGTTAGTAAGCTTTAAAGAACTTGCCAATAAAATGGGCAAAAAACCCAAAACGATCGTTAACGAATTGGAGTTAGTCAAGCCCGATGGTATTATCAGGCAGCAGCTTCAGCTGGGAAGTAAAGACCTTGTTTGGAAAGTGATTCGCACCAGAGAAATGGGCGGGGAGAAAATCATCTTGGATAAAGATTTCTTAGCAAAAAAATATGTTCCTAACCTTACTGAAGAAATTTGTGCGGATTCCATATATCAATATATTGAACATGAATTAAACCTGACCATTAGCTTTGCCAAAAAGGAAATTGTCGTCGAGGAGCCTTCACTCGAGGATCGTTCCCTCTTGGACCTTGAAGGCTTTCACAATATTGTCGTCATCAAAAACTATGTTTATTTAGATGATGCTACCCTTTTTCAATACACTGAATCAAGGCATCGCCCTGATAAGTTTCGCTTTGTGGATTTCGCTCGGAGATCCCATTGATTTCAACAGGAGACCGCTATTTAAATTAGCGGCCTTCTTTTTTATCTTTTAAAAGCACCTACCTAGATTCGGAGTTGGATAAAATTTTTGCTACAATAGAGATAATTAATTGGTGAGGTGAAAAATTGTATGTGCGGCCGGTTCACGTTAACAGCAACGTTCGATGAAATCATCGATCGTTTCGATATTCAAGCTTTTATTGATCAAGAAAATTATGAGCCAAGTTATAATATTGCTCCCTCTCAGGCTGTGCTTGCCGTCATTAATGACGGAAAATCCAATCGGATGGGATTCTTAAAATGGGGCCTTGTACCGCCTTGGGCAAAGGATCAGGCCGTTGGCCATAAGATGATTAATGCCCGCGCAGAAACGTTAGCCGAAAAACCAAGCTTTCGTAAAGCCTTCCAAAAAAAGCGTTGTTTAGTTATCGCTGACAGCTTTTATGAATGGAAACGACATGAGGACAAAAGCAAAACTCCGATGAGGATTAAACTTAAGTCCGATGATTTGTTTGCCATGGCGGGCATATGGGAAGCTTGGAAATCACCCGAAGGAAAAACACTCTATACTTGTTCTGTCATCACAACTGGACCCAATGAGCTTATGAAAGATATACATGACCGGATGCCAGTTATTTTGAAACCAAACGATGAAAAAATCTGGCTGGACCCGACAGTCTCGGATCCCAAGGATTTAAATAAGCTGCTCGTCCCATTCGAAGAATCCTTAATGGAGACTTACGAAGTATCTTCCCTTGTGAACTCACCGAAAAATAACTCAATCGGGCTTATTCAAAAAATTTGTTAATCCTTTTTAAAAAAATAGGCGTTTTTTTTCACAAAAATTTTTTGAATATGGACTGGTTTACTACATGCACGTACAAGCTCCTACATATATTGTATTAACCCATAAAAGTTTTCCTTCTTTCGAAAGTGGTTCAGCCACTTTCTTTTTTTGTGGAAAAAAATGGGCAGCTGATCTCATTCGGAGATATAATGGCGGTATGGAGATAAATTGATGAGAGGAGTATTTTCATGGACCCAATAATAGAAAAATTTAAAGACATTCCAACAACCTGTATTTCTGATGCGATGGAGGGCTTAAATAACCTGCACCCTGCAATTAAACCGCTAAAAGAAGATGATAAGCTTGCAGGAAGGGCTTTAACGGTAAAAATTCCTGTCGGTGATAATCTTGCTGTCTTAAAGGCCATCCGTGCGTCAAAACCCGGGGATATCATCGTCATCGATGCCAAAGGAGATCTTTACCGGGCCATTGCTGGTGATTTTGTGATTGGAATGGCTCAAACACTCGGGGTCGGTGGATTCGTGGTTGACGGAGTGATACGTGATATTGCCGGTGTTAAAGCATTGAATCTCCCTGTTTTCGCTAAGGGCACGACCGTTGCAGCGAGTGGGAAAGCAGGAGTGGGAGAAATAAATATCCCCATCTCATGCGGCGGGATGACCATTCATCCAGGTGATATAGTAGTCGGTGACGCGGATGGCGTCGTCGTCATTCCGCAAATGTGGGAACAAGAAGTATTGGAAAGATCCTTGGAAAAATTAAAAAATGATCAAATCAGGGATACGACGATTTCTGGAAATCGTGATGCTATTCTAAAACATTTAGATGAACTTATAAACAAATAAATGACCAACCCCTTTTCCATGCTGGAACTGGGGTTCTTTACTACCTTACTCCCTTTTTCTATACCATTTCATTAAACTAGAAAATTTGGGAAATATAAGTCATATTTACTCGCAATAGATAAGGATGGGTACATATGGGAATGAAGTTGAAAAAATTACTCTATCATTTAATAAAGGTTCGAGACAAAGTTTTTATACCATTTGTTTTTTTGTACATATTAATAGCAGCCTTTGGGATTTACATCCTCGAACCGAAAACATTTAAAACATATATTACTGCTATTTATTGGGTTTTGACAACTTTGGCAACCGTAGGATTTGGAGACTATGCCCCTGTTACCCATTCTGGTAAAGTGTATACAATCTTCCTGTATATTACTGGAATCGGACTTGTCAGTGTTCTTATCGGAAAAGTCATCAATTCGATTTATCTCATTGATAAAATGAAAGTTGGAGGCAAAATGAAATATACCGGTAAAAATCATATTATTTTGATTGGTTGGAGTACGAAGTCGAAATTAGCCATAGAAGAAATATTAAAATCTGATAAAAAAATAGAAATTGTTATCATTGATGACTTAGAGAAAGCTCCAATGATGCAAAAGCGGCTTTATTATGTTCGCGGAGATGCCACCGATGAAGAAACCCTCCTTACTGCAAATTTACCAAAGGCAATGGGAGTCATCATTTTTGCTGACCAAATCACCCATGACAATTATGCAACCTCAGATCCCGTTCTGATTGACGGGAAAACGTTATTAATAGCAACGGCAATCACATCTATAGAAGAAAAATTACAAAAATCCATTCACGTCACTGCCGAGGTAATTAATCAAAAGCACATCCGGTTATTTGAGCATGTCAATGTCGATGAGTTTATTCCTACCCAAGAAATGATATCACATGCTGCTGTAAGATCTTTATTTTCACATGGTGTCACACATATGTATTCTGAATTAATGAGTATCCAATACGGGGAAGCAATGTATGAAATTCCTACTCGACCTGAATGGAAGACGTATCGAGATGCCTTCGAAGACCTTCTTAATAAGGGAGCAACTTTAGTTGCAGACCGAGGTGACCTTCACATAAATCAAAAGCTAGACACAACGATCCCTGAAGAGGCGCAGCTTTTTGTCATATGTGATAAAGAAACAATTTCTCAACTAAATTCAGTTCCCGCACACTAAAAGGATGCCATGCCAGCATCCTTTTTTTTAAAGGGAATAATAATAGAAATAGTGTGATTCCCTTTCAAAGCCGATTTTTTCATAAAGTCGTTGGGCATTGTGATTCCCCTTGCCCGTTTCAAGCATAATTCCTTTTGCTCCTCCTTCTCTTGCAAACTCAATTGCCCTTTGGATTAGCTTCTCCCCTGCACCTTTACCACGGAATTGTTTTTTTACATACAAATCATTTAATACCCATGACCGCATCATGCTGACAGATGAAAAGGATGGGTATAACTGAACAAAACCAACAGGAGCACTCCCATCGACCGCTAAAAAAACGACAGATTCATCGTTCACTAATCTAGCTTTTAAAAACTCTCGTGCCCCCTCCCTATCAGACTCTTGCTCATAAAATATCCTATATAAATCAAATAGTTCGGTCAATGACTCCAGGTCATGAATGGTAGCTTTTTGGATGATCATTTTTCAATTCCTCCTTACAAGATAGATTGTTTTTCAAATAATAGGGAAGGATTATTTGAAGTAAATACAGAATATTAAAACATTATCATTTAATCACAAGATTTGTTCGTTTATTCAAAGCTCATTTAGAATTATTTGACTTGGGGGAAAATAAACATGAACGGTTTGGACGTTAAGCGCGCTTTGTTTGAAAGAATGATTCCATTTAATCATAAGCTGGCACCACTATTTATCCGAGACAGCTTACATTCTATCATTCCAGAAGGAACAGAACATATTTTCGTGATGGGAATAGGTTCAAATATTATAAATGGCGATAGTCTTGGTCCTTTTGTTGGGACCTTACTTCAAAATCTATATCCCAAACATTTGACAGTAGTCGGAAACCTTCTGTCTCCTTTAGATGCACAAGCACTTGTGCCGAGAGTTTCACGCATCACTCTGCCCAAAAATAGTTTTGTCATTGCGATTGATAGTGTTCTAGGTTCAAAGAGATTCGTTAACTCCATTGTTGTTCGTGACAGTTCCTTGCTGCCTGGTTCTGGCTTGGGTAAAAACCTTCCCCCAATTGGAGATTGCAGCATTATGGGGGTTGTCTTGGATAACGACCCGACAATGGAATGTTCTATTTTTTCGACCAACCTTCATCTTATTTATACAATGGCAACCAATATTGCCAAAGGGATATCACTAGCTGTGAGGCAATATTATAAATATCCCTCTGATCATCCCATTTTGCACCATTGCTAGAAAGGATTAGGAAGATTTTCCAACCATATTAATAATAACAGATATTTCAATTTATTGAAATTTTCGAATCGAGTAATCCTTCATTTGATGAACGAATGCAAAAATGCCCGGTGGCATCCCGGGCTCTAGACTGTTTATATTCATTTATTTTCTATTGCTTTTGATCCCATAAATAATTGACCACAGCTTCATATTGTTCCTTTGATAAGGAACCAGGAGCAGATTTAGGCATATTCTTTTCTACAAAACTATAAAGATCTTCTTTCTTTTGAAAATCGGCATGAATTTTCGTTGAATCCAGTTTTACTTGACCACCAGTAATGTCACCGGAACTATGGCAGGTGATACAGCTTTTTTGAAAAATGTCATCACCAGCCGATGCTGTCGCCGGTTCACTTGCTGGTTTGCTTGCAGGTTCTTTTGATGAATCATCATCACTACAAGCACTTAATAATCCAATCATTAAAATAAATAAACCCAAACCGAATATCTTTTTCAAGCTTTCACCCCTTTTTTAGTTTTCTACGGGATTGCCATCTTGATGGAAATAACGGTCTTCTGGCAATCACATAGGTAAAAATAAACATGCCCTATGACATCATATTTCTAAAGTCCTATGATTATTCCAGGATTAATACTATGGTTATGTTGCACATTTATCGGTGAGGAGTACAGCTCAGCTAAATAGATTCAGAGTGGAAAAGTTTTTTTAAGTGAATACTCTAGCATCCATGTCGGTATTGGTCTGTCATATCTGTTTTGTTGGTCTAATTGCTCCCTTTCCGGCAGGATACTTGGTAAATCAGTTTTTATGGCACCACGCATGATTAGATCGGAAATGGTCGGAGGATAAGGACTTCTCCTAATATGGTGTTGGAGGTTTTCCATTACTTTATCATAATCCATGATCTGGCTATATTTTAACCACGAAAGGACGGTCTCATTTTTGAGGATGAACTTTGCATAGACGGATTCAATTAAAATCAATAGTTCAATCATCTCTTGCTTCGTCATTTATAGCCCTCCTAGACCCTAATTTACCGCTAATCTAAGTGTTACCACTTGTTCATCGATTAAGACCTTTTAGACAAAGAAAAAAAGACAGCGCAAGCAGGTAACCTGCTATACTCTGTCCTTTTCTTCATTTTCGGATTCTTCTTTATTGAACCATAGGGGGTCATTATTGTCCTCTTCCCCATTATAGTTGATAAGGATTTCTTCCCCTGCTTTGATATCTTTGTATGCGTAAAAGTCGAAGGTGTGATTTGGAAAATTAATTTCATATGTAGCATTGGGCTCATACGAATGGTTAAATAGCATCCCATATCCTAAAAGAAGCGCTGTGTGATTGATTCCATATTCAAATGCATAATCAGCAAGCAATGTTTTCTCGATATGAACATGCTCCTCATTTGGATAAGGAATAACTGGTGCTTCATGTATCAGCTCACCTTTTGCGATATCACGAGTCGCAAATACCCCTCTATTCAATTCCCCATCACTAAGCTTGGAAGTCTTAATCTCAATCATGTTAATCACCTATTCATTTCTTTCCAATGAAGTTTTTAATCTTAATATAGCTTGCCATTAACTACACAAGAAAGCAAATGTTTTTTCTTTCCACAATTTCTCCGCTTGTATATTCTATGGTGCCTGACACCATGACAGAAAAAACAATCTTGTTCAAAAATTGTCAAAAGATATATTACATGGCTTTTACTAAAAAGGTTATTTTTTGAAGGAGGGAAACATAAAATAGGAATATACGTTCGCAACAGGAGGCGGTTACATGGGGAAGAACGATGTTAGTGTGATTACAGGAGAAATGTTGGTAAAGTATTACGAACTGAATAAGCAGAAAAAAGAAATAGAATTGGAAATGAATGATTTAAAGGATACCTTTCAACATTACTTTAATCATCTGGTTGGCTCTGATCACAAAGGAGAAATTACGATAAGCGGCTACAAGCTCCAACGCCAAATTCGGAAAACAGAAAAATATAACGAAGCTGAAACCATTAAAAGATTAGAAGAATTACAGATGAACGAACTCATCCAGGTAGTAAAAAAACCAGATGATATAAAAATCAAGGCCGCCCTTCATTTAGGCTTTTTAAAACCTGAACAATTAGACGGATGTATCATTTCAACAACATCCCCTGCTATTACCGTAAAACCGATCACCCCGAGATAATAATGAAACCCCCGCTTATTAGATGCGGGGGTTTTTGTTCATAAATTCGTTGTTATATTATGGAGGAATTAATAGAATTGTAGAGAAATATCTATATGTACACGCTTACATTTTAAGGTGAAAGGGGAAAAACGTCATGGCAAGTCAAGAAAGTCTACAAGTTAGACAATATTTAATGTCATCAAAGGCAAACCAAACAGCAGGATTTGACATCGAAACAGCCAGAAAAGGACTAGAAGCATTATCAGCCCTAACCCCTGTGGCACAGGACATCATTGTAGAAAAAACAAGCATCGAGGGAATCTCAGCTGAATGGGTAATGGCACCTAATGCGGTGGAAGACCGAGTTTTTCTTTATCTTCATGGTGGAGCATACATAATGGGAAGCTGTAATACCCATCGTTATCTTGCCTCGAAGCTATCACGGTCGACTGCTGCACGCGTATTAGTCCCTGAATATCGACTTGCACCAGAAAACCCATTTCCAGCAGCGATTGAAGACGCCATCAAAGTGTATCGCTGGTTGATTTCCTCCGGGATTACACCTGATAAGATTATTATCGGCGGCGACTCAGCAGGTGGAGGTCTAACATTAGCTACGCTTCTTTCATTAAAAGAAGAAAATGAAGCCTTGCCAGCTTTGGCCGTACTCTTATCTCCTTGGACAGATATGGAAGGTACAGGCGAATCAATGGAAACTAGGGCTTACGTAGATCCATGGTTATCTCCGGATGCATCACGGGCGACACCAGCACTATATATTAGGGATTTGGATCCTCGGCATCCACTGGTATCACCAATATATGCGGACTTGTCTGGACTTCCGTCGATGTTGGTTCATGTTGGGAACGATGAAATTCTTTTAAGTGATTCAGCTCGACTAGTCGATCGTGCACGATCAGCAGGTGTCGAAGTAACTTTTAAAGTATGGGACGAGATGTGGCATGTTTTTCAAACGTTTGCCATTCCTGAAGGTCAACAGGCTATTGACGAAATTGGAGATTTTGTTCAGAAGAATTTGGATTATTAAAAGGCGTAAGTTACAATTTTTTTAGCAGATAACACGTGCCATCTTCGGAGAAAAATAAGGACTCGCCCTGGTTCACGTTAAAATTAACATTCTTTTTGTCGTAAATCAGTTTTGCTACTTTTTCAAATTTCGCTACTGCTTCAATAGGAGGATTAACAATAATATCTTGTTTTGTGTTTGTGGTCACAAATCCCTTGGGGTTATATTTCCGTTGAGGTTTCAATTCAGTACCCCAGCTGCCATCAAGGAGAAGGGAAAGTGCGGTAAACTTTGATTTTCGTGTTTGAATCGACCAAAGCTTCCGGCAATTACATCGATGTATTTTGAATTTCATCACACACCACCCTCATTTCTGCAAAATTCAAAATAGATTTTGTTTTATTGTATTCGCTCGGAAACTAAATTATTTATTTAAGTCAGGGTATGAGGTTTGTCCTTCCTCAGCTAGAGATAAGTTTGATATTGTTTGTCTAAATGGTACAATTACCAATGATTACAATTTAAAATAAAGGGGTTATTGCACATGTCTGTTGATGTTTACCTAAATTTTAATGGGAACTGTCGTGAGGCAGCAGAGTTTTACGCGGAGGTTTTTGGATTAGAAAAGCCGCACATTATGACCTTTGGGGAAGCGCCGCCGAACCCAGAATATACACTTCCAGAAGAAGCAAAAAACTTGGTCATGCATACAAGGCTTAACATTGATGGAAGCAATGTAATGTTTTCTGATGTTTTTCCAGGTCATCCATTTGTAGCTGGTACTAACATAAGTCTAGCAATTGTAAATAAGGACATAGATAAGATTACTTCCTATTTTAACAAATTGAAAGAGGGAGGTACGGTAGTTATGGAGCTTCAAGAAACGTTCTGGAGCAAAGCCTACGGTTCCGTAAAAGATAAGTTTGGAATAGAATGGCTGTTTAATCATGATAATGGTGAGAGTTTTATGTAATAGGTGGATTAATTAGCAGAAGACCAGGCAAATTGCCTAGTCTTTTTTAAGTCAAGCGCATTATACAATTCCACATGCTACCGTTGAGGGGCTTATTCAGCCTCATTGGTAATCAGACTACCATGATTAACGTCAGATTCTCCCTCTTCTTCCCAACCTTTGCAAACGTCGATCCAGTCCTTAGCATTGGAAAACGTAAATAACTCTTCTTTGCTTAATTCAATCGCAGAGTTTGTGCTGCCGCAAGCTGGATAGAGTGTTTCGAAGCGCTGCATGGAGACATCCAGGTACACACCCAGTTCATTATTCAGGCCAAACGGACAAACACCGCCAATGGCATGTCCTGTTTGCTCTAGGACTTCATCAGGTGTGAGCATCCGCGCTTTGAAACCGAATTGCTGTCGGAACTTCTTATTATCAATTTTTGCATCCCCAGCAGCCACGATTAAAATAGCCTTATCCTCGCTCCCCCGAAAAGATAAAGTTTTTGCAATTCGAGCAGGAGCGACTCCAATCGTCTCAGCAGCTTGATCCACTGTTGCACTAGAGGTTTCAAATTCCATAACATCATGATCACGATTCCATTGTTTAAAATGGGCCTTAACACTTTCCAATGACATCTTATTCATCCCTTCTCAGTTGTAATTATGATAAATAATAACATAGTTTAAAGGGATAAAGCTAAAAGACGACCTGAGTTGCACGATTAATCTCTAATCGCCCCGCCGACTCCTTTTTTCGGGGCACGGGCATGATTATCCTCTATTCGTTACCGTTGACGCCTTTTTTCTAGGGTAACGGGCACGATTATCCTCTATTCGTTACCGTTGACGCCTTTTTTCTAGGGCAACGGGCATGATTATCCTCTATTCGTTACTGTCGACTCCTTTTTTCTAGGGCAACGGGCATGATTATCCTCTATTCGTTACCGTTGACTCCTTTTTTCTAGGGTAACGGGCATGATTAGCTTCTATTCGTTACCGCCGACATCAATTTTCAGTGCCCAGGGGCACGATTACACTCTATTCGTTACCGTTGACCCTTTTTGTCAAAGGACACGGGCAAGATATCTCTTCCATCTAATCGTAAATTCCAAATTTCCGAGCGGCATTTTTTTTCTAAGAACGTGATATAATCAAAGATATATTAAAAGATTACTATTTTATTAATGTTTCACAATGGAGGGATAGGATGAATTCGCAAGTGGCAGCGGTTTCCTCCCCAAGGCCCAGGACAAGAGGCATCATTTTAGTGCTGATTGCGGCAACCTTTTGGGGTATTTCAGGAACGGTAGCTCAATACTTATTTCAAAAACAGGGTTTTAGTACGAATTGGTTAGTTGTTAACCGGCTGATTTTTTCTGGGTTGGGTTTATTATTTTTTTCGCACACGGTGATGAAACAATCTATCTGGAGCATTTGGACAAATAAACAGGATATCTTTCGCCTAGTCATCTTTGGGTTGATTGGCATGTTTGGCGTTCAATATACATATTTCGCAGCCATCGAAACTGGAAATGCAGCAACAGCAACAATACTGCAATACCTTGCACCTGTCATTATTGTCTGTTACTTAAGTTTCCGGGCAAAGAAATTACCTGCCAAACATGAACTCATGGCGATAGGATTAGCCCTTTTTGGAACATTCCTACTTGTCACAAAAGGAACGATTGATTCACTTACTATTTCCGGCGCTGCCTTTACTTGGGGTATTCTATCGGCTTTTGCCCTCGCTTTTTATACTCTCTATCCAGGAAGTTTATTAGATAAATGGGGATCTCTTCTTACAGTAGGCTGGGGAATGTTGATTGGCGGGATTGGCTTTAGCTTGATTCATCCGCCATGGAAGTTTCAAGGTCAATGGAGTTTGTCATCGTTTGTTGCTGTGGTTTTTGTCATCCTTTTCGGTACATTAATAGCCTTTTTTTGCTTTATGGAAAGTCTAAAGTACATTCAAGCTTCTGAAGCCAGTCTCCTTGCCTGTGTCGAGCCATTATCAGCGGCCTTTTTAGCTGTTGCCTGGCTCCAAGTATCATTCGGTCCGGCTGAATGGATTGGTTCCATTTCCATTATTGCTACCATTTTTATATTATCGGCTGTTAAACGGTGACGAACTGACATCACCCAATAAAAAAAGCAGACCTCATTCAAGGTCTGCTTTAACGTTTATTCACCTAAATCAACATTGTGGTACACTTGTTGAACGTCTTCTAATTCTTCTAAGACATCAATCATTTTCTCGAATTTTGCTTGTGCATCTTCTGGAAGTGTGACATCATTTTGCGGCAGCATTGTTAATTCAGCTACAGTAAATTCTGTAACTCCAGCATTTTTAAATGCTTCTTGCACAGCATGGAACTGCTCTGGTTCGGCATAAACAATCACAGAATCTTCTTCTTCAATAATGTCACGGACGTCAACATCTGCTTCCATTAATAATTCAAGAACATCTTCCTCCGTTTTACCTTCCACACCGATAACAGCTGTTGCATCGAACATATAGGCCACAGAGCCACTTACACCCATGTTCCCGCCGTTTTTACCAAAAGCTGCACGTACATCTGATGCAGTACGGTTTACATTGTTTGTTAAGGCATCAACGATCACCATGGAACCATTTGGTCCGAATCCTTCATAACGCAGTTCGGAATAGCTTTCCTCTGAACCGCCTTTTGCTTTTTCGATTGCACGGTCAATAATGTGCTTCGGTACATTGTATGTTTTTGCGCGTTCAAGCACGAATTTTAATGCTTGATTGGATTCAGGATTGGGTTCACCCCGTCTTGCTGCTACATAAATTTCAACTCCAAATTTAGCGTAAATACGGCTTGTATTGGCATCTTTTGAAGCTTTCTTTTCTTTAATATTGTTCCACTTACGACCCATTTTCGAACACTCTCTTTCCGCATTTGAATCTACACAAAATGATCACGTTGAACTAATCTGCATCATCAGCAGCGTTCAAAATAATATTTAGGAGTTCATTACTTATTTGATGTTTCTATCATTGACAAATAATATTATACCTTAATTGTATCATTTGTTAAGAGTCTATTAAGCAAAATAGTGCAAGAAGTTGCTTTTAATACCTATAAAACACCAAAAAGAGGTCGAAACCTGTCTTTTCGACCTCCACAAATTAGTATGGAACTATACCAACATTTGAAATAGGGTACTATCATTATTTACTTCACGATATAAAAATCCCTTCGCTTTGATTCGTTCAATCAACAGCGAGTAATCTCCCTTATCCTTCAGTTCAATTCCTACCAAGGCTGGGCCTGTTTCGCGATTATTCTTTTTCGTATATTCAAAATGACTAATATCATCGTTTGGTCCGAGGACATCAAGTAAAAACTCACGTAAGGCCCCTGGACGCTGCGGGAATTGGACAATAAAATAATGCTGCAGTCCTTCATAGATTTTTGAACGTTCTTTAATTTCCTGCATACGGCCAATATCATTGTTACCGCCGCTGACGATGCAGACCACCGTCTTCCCTTTGATTTCTTCTGCATACATATCCAAGGCTGCAACTGAAAGTGCACCCGTCGGCTCCACTACAATGGCATTTTCATTGTATAAAGATAATAGTGTAGTACATACCTTGCCCTCTGGAACCACAAGAATATCGTCAACGATCTCCTTACAAATATTAAAGGTCAACGAACCAACTGTTTTTACCGCTGCCCCATCTACAAATGGATCAATTTCTTTTAATGATGTCACTTCTCCTTTTAAAAAGGATTCCTTCATACCTGGAGCACCTAGGGGTTCCACCCCAATTAATTGTGTTTGAGGAGAATAATGTCTTAAGTACGTTCCTACTCCAGACATTAACCCTCCGCCGCCAATTGCGGCAAATAAGTAATCAATTTTTTCGGGACAATCATTAAGTAGTTCAACGGCAACCGTTCCTTGTCCAGCAATGACATCATGGTCATCAAACGGATGGATGAAGGTCCGATTTTCTTCTTGACTGCATTCCCTTGCTTTTTCATAGGCATCGTCAAAGGTATCTCCGACCAAAACAATCTCAACATCTTCCTTGCCCCAAAATTTAACTTGCTTAACCTTTTGCTTTGGTGTTGTGCTCGGCATAAAGATTTTCCCGTGAATATTTAAGAGATGACAAGAATAAGCAACGCCCTGCGCATGATTTCCAGCGCTTGCACAGATAATTCCATTCTTTAACTCGTCCTCATTTAGTTTTTTAATTCGATTATACGCCCCGCGGATTTTAAAGGAACGAACACTTTGTAAGTCCTCGCGTTTCAAGTAGACATGACAGCCATATCTTTCTGACAACAAGTGATTATACTGCAGGGGAGTTGGTGAAATTTCATCCTTAATGGTATGACTTGCAATAATAATATCCTCCACATTAAACACTTTCTTATCGACTTGTTGATTCATCTTTCATTTCCCTCCTAAATTGTTGCATCCATAAAAAACTTCAAAAATATCAATCCATTTTAAAACACAAAAAACCCGTCCCCAATAGTATAGGGACGAGTTAACTCGCGATACCACCCTACTTCCACAGCAAACGAACACTGCGGCTCTCGATTCATCGTACCATTCCAGTACGTGTTCCATTATAACGGCGGACTTTCCGGTCTAGCTTACTTCATCGTTTCAGCTACACATCTCCGAGATGATCTTCGAATAGGTCCTGACATCGACTTTCAGCAACTGTCGACTCTCTGTGGAACAAGGGCTTACTCTACTCTTCTCATCATTGATTCTTCTTCAATTTTTTTATAAGGGTACCACTGAAAAAACAGGCTGTCAATATTTTTTGACTATTTTAATTATTTTGTTAATTATAAAGCGCTTTCATCCGTGCAGACTTCTATTCACGACTTAATTCCCTTATTTTTGAAATTTAATTTCTCCATCAATAATCGTCATTTCAATCTCAGTGTGGAGTAGTTCGTCAGGATTCTCCATTGTAATTAGGTTGTGAGAATAAACCGTGAAATCAGCTAACTTCCCTCTTGAAATGGACCCTTTTTGATGTTCTTCATTTGTGGCATATGCGCCTCCAACTGTAAATAGCTTAACTGCCTCAAGCATGGAAAGCTTCTCTTTTGCATTCCAGCCTTCATGTGAATCCCCAGGAGCTCTACGGGTGACCGCGGCATGAATACCGAGCAATGGATCGACAGGTTCAACAGGTGCATCAGATCCACCGGCACACACAACACCAGAATCGAGTAACGTTTTCCATGCATATAAATATAGCTCCCGTTTTTCTCCAACTCGTTCTTTCACCCATGGGTAGTCCCCAACCACAAATCTTGGTTGAATATCCGCAACCCGGCTTGGGTTTGCAAGGCGCTCTACCAAATCATCACGAACCAAGGACGTGTGAATGATCCGATCACGGTATTCCACTGATGGGAGTTGATCAAGTACATCTAGAACCAGTTCAAGCGCCTTGTCGCCTATCGTATGGACAGCTAGAGGCATGGAATGCGCTCTTATTTCTTGAACGACCTGAAAAAGGGTTTCTTGTTCATACATGGCGTCTCCAAACTGTCCTGGTTGATCAAGATAAGGCTCTGATAGCAGCGCGGTCCTTCTTCCAAAAGCCCCATCAGCAAAAATTTTAATTGCTCCGATTCGTAATTTCTCATTTCCGAAACCGGCATACATCCCTCTTTCTTTCAATTGATGAAGAAAGGGATAATCAATGAGCAGATTACAGCGTAAACCTTGTGCTTCATGATTTATCAATTCGTCATACATTTTATAGGTCGAATCAAGTCCGCCTAAATAAGCAGGATCATTGGTATGGACACTGGTTAACCCTTTTTTCACTGCAAATTGCATCGCTTTCTGTAAACCAGCCTTTAACTCTTGATAGGTTCGCTCCGGTATGTATTTGGTGATCAGTTGAGAAGCCGATTCGAGCAGTAAGCCGCTAGGATTTTTGGTAATCGGATCAAGAACGACCGTTCCTCCTGTGGGTACAGCGTTCGCCGGATGATATTGAGACATTTCGAGAGCCTTGCTATTGACCAAAAAAGCATGGTGGCAGATCCGCTTTAGGTAAACCGGACAGTGTGGGGCTACATGGTCTAATTCTTCTATTGTTGGAACGTTTCCTTCCGTAAACAGATTTTCATCCCAGCCCATACCGACCAGCCACTTACCGGGTGCCACTGTTTTCGCCTTGTTCCTAATTTTTTCTAGCATTTCGCTTTTCGATTTAACCCCTGTTAAATCAAGATCTAGAAAGTTGAATGCCACACCTGAAAGATGCAGGTGGCTGTCGATCAATCCGGGCGTAACCATTTTCCCTTGTAAATCAACGATGGTTGACCCGGTTCTGCCCCATTTTAAGTTTATATCTTGGTGTGAGCCAGTATCTATAATTCTCCCATTCTCAACAACCACCGCTTCCACTAACGGCTGCCCTCTGTCAAATGTATAGATGGTCCCATTTGTAAAAATTGTCTTTGTCATCCTGCTCCTCCTAACAAATTATTCCTTTCCTCAATTATAAAAGGTAAACCGACAGCAAGATAGATTTAATTGCAATAAATCAATTCCTGTCGGCTTTAAAATAAGGGGAATACTATTAAATAGTTTTTGTTTTTAAGGTGCGAATGGCAAACTCTATTGTTCAATGACATATCCTACTCTTTTTCTAGTTTCCTCCCCTACTAGTTTTTCTACCTTAAGAATTTTCTCTTCATGACAAAGGTCATAAGACTATATTTTGTAAAATATTTTTCATTTTCGCAAAAAATTTTACTCCAAAAATGAATCCAGTAAAAAACTCTCTCCAAATAAATGGAAAGAGTTTGTAAAATAGTAATTATTGTTCCTTAATCGGATCCTGTAATTAACAAATCATCTTGGATGGTTGCGAGGATTGTTTGAGTATTTACTACTTGACCCTTCTTAACTGATAAAGAGGTGATATGCCCGCTGATTCCGACTGCAATCTCTTCAATACTACCGTCCTCTGTCTTAATTAAAAATAATTTCTCCCACTCGTATACGTGGTTGTTTTCCTCGGTACAAACCGTTTCAACAATACCAGAACATGGACTGATAATAGCTTCCCTTGACAAAGTTCTTCACTCCTTTTATTCTTGACAGTCATAGATCAGATATAGGTTTTTTCTGTCCATCCACGTAGGGAGATTTCATTCAGGCTAGGAGAACCTTATCCTTTTATACCCATCCTCTGAAGCGAGAAGCCTCTGCTACTTTTCTTATACCAACCATATAAGCCGCTAAACGCATATCCACTTGATGTGTTTTAGCCGTTTGATAGATCGTTTCAAAAGAACCGACCATTACCTTCTTAAGTTTTTCATCCACTTCTTCTTCGGTCCAATAATAGCCTTGATTATTTTGTACCCATTCAAAATAAGATACGGTTACACCGCCTGCACTAGCAAGGATATCAGGCACAAGGATGACACCACGCTCAGTGAGAATCTTGGTTGCCTCAAGTGTAGTTGGACCATTTGCGGCTTCCACGACAATCGGCGCTTTAATATTGGCAGCATTTTGGGCAGTAATTTGGTTAGAAATGGCTGCTGGGACAAGAATATCACATTCTAATTCTAGTAATTCTTGGTTTGTGATCGTATTTTTAAATAATTGCGAGAATGTGCCGAAGCTATCCCTTCGATCGAGCAAGTAATTAATATCTAGTCCGTTTGGATCGTAAATACCGCCATACACATCGGATACCGCAACTACCTTCGCACCGGCATCATGCATAAACTTCGCTAAATAACTTCCGGCATTTCCAAAGCCTTGAATAACAACGCGGGCGCCTGGCAGCACCTTTCCGATTTTCTTCACTGCTTCTTCAATACAAATGGTTACACCACGAGCAGTTGCTGTTTCACGACCTTGTGAACCACCAAGAACGATTGGCTTACCTGTAATAAAGCCCGGTGAATCGAACTCACGTAAACGGCTGTACTCATCCATCATCCATGCCATAATTTGTGAATTGGTATAAACATCTGGGGCCGGAATATCTTTTGACGGTCCAACAATTTGGCTGATTGCCCGAACATAACCGCGGCTTAAGCTTTCAAGTTCTCTAAAGGACATGTTTCGCGGATCACAGATGATGCCGCCTTTACCGCCGCCATATGGGAGATTGGTAATTCCGCATTTTAAGCTCATCCAAATCGACAATGCTTTTACCTCTTCTTCATCCACTTCCGGGTGAAAACGGACACCGCCCTTGGTTGGACCAACCGCATCATTATGCTGAGAACGATAACCAGTAAATATTTTGACCGTACCATCGTCCATTCTAACGGGAATCCTGACCGTTAATAATCGGATCGGTTCCTTTAATAATTCATACATTTCATTTGTATAGCCTAATTTAGATAATGCTTGTTGAATAATTGTTTGCGTAGACTTGAATAAATTTAAAGATTCTTTTTCCTCTTGTTGTTTTTGTTCCATTTCCGTTACCGTCGATTTAACAGACATGCCAGACACCCCGTCGTCTAATAGATTAATTGCTTATATTTCAGTCTCTGTTAAAAATCCCCTGTTGATTTTCGCTCCAGGCACTTCGCTTTCCACGGGCAGTCTGGGAGCCTCCTCGGCGCTTTGCGCCTGCGGGGTCTCCCAAGTCCTGCTTTTCCCGCAGGAGTCTCGTGCCCTCCGCTCCAATCAACAAAGTGGCTAAACCCATAATGTCATTTAACAAAGCCTAATTTTACAAAATTAACTTAATACCGTTTGGATTTTTTCAAAAGCCCAATCAATTTCTTCTTTGGTGATTGTAAGCGGTGGTGCAAAACGAATGACCGTATCATGAGTTTCTTTACATAATAAACCTTTGTCTTTTAAAATCTCACAATATGGTCTTGCGGCTTCTGTAAGTTCAACCCCGATAAACAATCCTCTTCCTCTGACCGATTTAATTTTTGGATTATTGATGGACTGTATTTTTTCAATGAAGTATTTACCTAATTCAAGCGAGCGTTCTGCTAGTTTTTCTTCTTCAATTACCGCCAGTGCAGCAAGTGACACGGCACAAGCTAGTGGATTCCCTCCAAATGTTGAACCGTGAGAACCTGGGTTGAATACCCCTAATACATCCGAGTTCGCCACGACACAGGAAATTGGGAATACTCCGCCACCCAAGGCTTTACCTAAGATTAACATGTCTGGGTTCACATCTTCCCAGTCGCAGGCAAACATTTTACCGGTACGCGCTAAGCCAACTTGAATTTCGTCAGCAATGAACAAGACTTGGTTATCTTTACATAGATCAGAAGCTGCTTTCAAGAATCCGACTGGAGGGACGATAATTCCGGCTTCACCTTGAATAGGTTCAATTAAAAATGCAGCTGTGTTTGGTGTGATCGCCGCTTTCAATGCTTCGAGATCACCATAAGGGATTAATTTAATACCAGGAAGCATTGGTCCGAAGCCGCGCTTATATTCTGGGTCAGATGATAAAGAAACAGCACCCATTGTCCGGCCATGGAAATTCCCTACACAGGCAATAATCTCTGCTTGATTTTCTGCAATTCCTTTTACATCATAACCCCAGCGGCGAGCAGCCTTAAGAGCTGTTTCAACCGCTTCAGCTCCAGTATTCATTGGGAGAGCCATATTTTTATTTGTTAACTGACAAATTTTTTCATACCACGGTCCAAGTTGATCATTATGAAAGGCACGTGATGTTAATGTAACTTTATCAGCTTGGTCCTTCAATGCTTGGATAATTTTCGGATGACGATGACCTTGGTTCACGGCTGAATAAGCACTAAGCATATCCATATAACGGTTTCCTTCTGGACTTTCAACCCAAACTCCTTCTGCCTTTGCAATAACGATTGGCAGTGGATGATAGTTATTAGCACCGAATTTATGTGTTTGTTCAATAATTTGATTCGTTTTGTTCGTTTCAGTAATCGTCATGATAGTTCCTCCTTCATTCCCCTCGACAGGTCGAGTAACCACCGCCTGTCGAGGCCTGTAAGATGTGTTTTTTATAGTGTTTCAGATGTTGTTTTTGCTTGCATGTGAAGCAGTAAATATTCAGGACCGCCCGCTTTGGAATCTGTTCCGGACATATTGAAACCGCCAAACGGTTGATATCCAACAATGGCACCGGTACAGGTACGGTTAAAATATAGATTCCCCACATGGAATTCCTGGCGTGCACGTTCGATATGCTCGCGATTTTTGGTAATCAGTGCACCCGTTAAACCATAGTCGGTATTATTAGCAATCGTCATCATATGATCAAAATCACGTGCTTTACTAATTCCTAGAACTGGTCCGAAAATTTCTTCCTGCATCAAGCGGGCATTTTCATCTAAATCAGCGAAAATAGTTGGCTGAATGAAGTAACCTTTAGAATCATCGCCTTCGCCGCCAGTCATAAGTCGGCCTTCTTGCTTCCCTACTTCAATATAATCCATGATTTTTTTGAAGGATTTTCCATCAATAACAGGTCCCATATACGTATTTGCATCTTCAGGATTACCAAGAGTTAGGGTTTTTGTTAGTGCAACAACCTTTTCAAGGACGATATCATAGACATCCTGATGAATGACTGCACGGGAACCTGCAGAACATTTTTGTCCTGAAAAGCCAAAAGCGGAATAAACAATACTTGCTGCAGCTAAATCTAAATCAGCATTATTATCTACAACTACGGTATCCTTACCGCCCATTTCTGCAATGACTCGTTTGATCCATTTTTGTCCTGGTTGAACCTTGGCAGCACGTTCATTAATACGGCAGCCAACTTCGCGTGAACCAGTAAAGGATACGAAGCGTGTTTTTGGATGATCAACAAGGTAATCACCAATTTGCGCACCGCTTCCAGGCACAAAGTTTAAAACGCCTTTTGGAAGTCCTGCTTCTTCCATCAACTCAACAAATTTTGCCGCCACCACTGGGGTAGTGTTTGCTGGCTTAAGCAGAACTGTATTCCCAGAAACGATTGCTGCAATCGTTGTTCCAGCCATAATCGCTAATGGGAAGTTAAATGGGGAAATAATAATCCCTACACCTAGTGGAATATAGTGATACTGATTAAATTCTCCTGTCCGGCTATTAACTGGTGAGCCTTCTTTCAATTGAAGCATTTGGCGTCCGTAGTACTCGATAAAGTCGATTGCTTCTGCTGTATCTGCATCCGCTTCTTTCCATGGTTTTCCGGCCTCTTTCACAAGATACGCTGAAAACTCATGTTTTCTACGGCGTAAGATCGCAGCTGCTTTGAATAAAATGTTGGCGCGATGTTCAGGTTTCCACTTTTTCCAAGTTTCAAATGTGGTTAATGCGGCATGCATAGCCTGTTCTGCTAGATCTTGGTCGGCCATTGAAACCCGGCCAATGACTTCTTCCTTATTGGCTGGATTGATCGAAGTTACTTTTTCCTCTGTCATAATCGCTTCTCCCCCGATTATGACTGGATAATCTTTGCCAAGTTGCGATTGCACATATGCGAGTGCATCTTGAAAAGCTTGTATATTTTTTTCATCTTCAAAATTTGTAAATGGTTCATGTGTATACGGTTTCAATTGTTGTTCCCCCTTGTTATTTGCTACATTAAACTTATTTGCAAGTTCCGTGCCAACTTGTATTTTTGCATAAATAAAGGATTCTTTGTTATTTTAGAGCAAAATATTTTTGCGCAAAATAAATAATTCGTTGATACACGCAAAATAATTTTGCGTTCAACAGTTTAGAACATAGAATCGATGCAAAATTTCATATTTTACCAAAAATAGATGCTATTTCATCATAAAAGTACTTTTCGTGGTATAGTGAGATTAATAGAAAGATAATTCTGATATTTAAAAGGAGAAATTGATATGATTATTCCCTACAAAGGGGTATCCCCCGCTGTCCATGATTCTGTGTTCGTAGCGCCTGGGGCCTATCTAATCGGTGATGTTAGGATTGGCAAGGACTCATCTGTCTGGTTTAATGCGGTATTACGCGGGGATGATGGTCCCATTATCATTGGAGAACGCTGCAGTATCCAGGATAATTCTACGATTCACTTATTTGAAGGTTTTCCAGTCGTAATTGAAGATGATGTTACCATTGGCCATAATGTTATTTTGCATGGCTGCAAAGTCGGGAAACGTTGTATTATCGGAATGGGTTCAACGTTGTTGGATAATGTCGAGGTTGGTGAGGATTGTATCATTGGGGCAAATACACTCTTAGCTGGAGGGATTAAAATCCCACCCCGCTCACTTGTATTGGGTTCTCCAGGTAAAGTAGTCCGAGATATAACCAAAAAAGACCTAGAATTGCTGCAAATGTCCAGCGAACACTATGTACAAAGGGGGAAAGAATTTAAAGAGATCCTTAAATAAATGGCAGTGTTAAAAACATTTGACCGCCCGCGTAAGCGAAGTGCCTGGAGCGAAAATCAACAGCCAGTTTTAACACAGCCAAATAAATAAAGTGCCTGACACCAACATTTCGTTAGGTGTCAGGCACCATAATGCAACTTTTATTTACTCATACTGTTACTCTCAATTAAAACGGTTGTTTTTGCTGGGATGAGGAAACTTAGCACTATAGTCACGAAACTCAAACAAAGAGCATATAAAAACACGTTTTTCATTCCGATTGTGATGTGTGCAGCTTGATTGATGATCAAGCCCATGACTGTCACCCCAATCGATGTGCCAATGTTTTTTAGAAACATTTGCAGTGAAGTAGACATCCCTTTGATCTGGGGTTCAGCAAATTCTTGAGATGCGATGGTTCCAACCGCAAACAACAAACCAAAAGAAATACCCTGGATTGTTAAAATTAAAAACAAACCGAAATAGGAAATATCAGTAATGAATAAATATAAAGCTAACCCCGATACCGTTGTAATCAAACTGCCGATAATAAATAAGATTTTGTAGCCAAAGCGAAGAATCCACTTGCCTGCTGGGGTACTACCGAAGATCCAGCCAACGGCAATACTTAGCAGGATCAGTCCACTTTTATAAATACTCATCTGATTTCCTTCTTGGAGGTACAAAGGAATAAAGTTGGATGTTCCAAAAAAGGACAAACAATAAACCAACATGAATAGGTTCGTCATCAGGATTCCTTTGTTCTTAAACAATGATACTGGCAGGAACGGATGTGGTTCCTTCCTTTCCACTAAAACAAACACAATGAAGCCAATGATTCCTAAGATAATATACCAAATAGAGTTTTGGATATTAGTAGATAACAATAATAGTGTGATCGAAATCCCAAATAAGAAGAAACCTTTATAATCAATATGGGTCTTCTTAAATTCCATTTGTTCTTTATAGGGAAGCAAACAAAGAACGCTGGCAATACCAATGGGAATATTGATAAAGAAGATCCATCTCCATGACAGTGCTTCCACAAAGAAAGATCCCAATATAGGTCCAACAATGGAAGAGATGGCCCAAATGCTGCTGAAAACCGCTTGAATTTTCCCACGTCTTTCAATTGTAAACAAGTCTCCTACAATGACCATAGAAAGTGGAATCATCCCGCCAGCCCCCAAACCCTGTATGCCCCTAAAAATGATGAGCATGACCATGGAATTCGCAATCCCACAAAGGATGGAACCTAGCGTAAATAACCCAACAGCAAACATTAATAGATTTTTTCGGCCATACATATCCGATAATTTACCGTAAAGCGGCACAGTCACCGTACTTGCTAACATATAAACAACAAATATCCATGCAAATAGTTCCATTCCTCCCAGTTGTTTGACAATGGTCGGACTGGCCGTTTGCATAATATTTGCATCAAGCGCTGAAATCAAGGTCGTGATGACTAGTCCCCAAAAAACATACTTATTCTTTTTCATATCTCCCTCCAGCACCATTTAATAAACATTAATTATAATTCCGTATTCCTTTATTAAACATTACGAGGACCGAAATAAGCAAGATGACTGTACTAAAGATAACCAATGTAAAGATTTCACCAATTCCTTCTGCTAACCATCCAGTTAGTAAATAACCGACTGGAAGTAAGGCAAAGGAACCCAGCATATCTAAACTTACGACCCGGCCAAATTTATCTTCTGGGACCAATTCTTGAAGACTAATTTCCCAAATCAAGCCAAACAACATCATCCCTGCGCCTTCTAGGAACATAAAGGCCATTAATAAGGGAACGGACGAAACGAAGGGCATAAACAGTAAGGCCAGACCACTAACAGCTACACCGATGTAGGCGAGAAGGCCTCGCTTCTTCCATTCTTTTCTTAACCCAAACACAAGTCCACAGACGATTGCCCCAGCACCTGATGCGGAAAGAACAAGACCAAAAACAACAGGTTCAAAATCATAATAGATATTAATGAGCCAAGGAATGATGATGCGTATAATCCCACCGGAAAAAATATTGATGAGCGAGAATGTAAGAATGGTAATCCAAAGCCAGGACTCCTGTTTCAGGACCTCAATCCCTTCGAAAAAATCTTGTTTGATAGAGTTTTTCTGTCCCAAGCCATCTGTCGACTTTTGAAACGTTAACGATCGAAGACTAAGTAAAAAGAACAAGGATATTATGTATGTGATTGCATCAATACCAAAACCCCAAGCAGCTGAAAAAGAGCTGACAATTATTCCGCCGATAATCGGTCCAAAGATTCTTAAGGCCTGCACGCTTACTTGGGTAATTGAATTTGCCGCATTGCGAATATCCTTCGTAAATACCTTTGCTCGAACGGCTGAATAGGCCGGCTGAAAGAAGCTATCCATCGTGCCCATTATAAACATTATGATAAAAAGAAAAACCATGTTGAGTTGCCCCATAAAAGCAATGGCAGCTAATAGCAGCATCAGGAAAAACCGAACAAAATCCACCACAAACATAATTTTCACTTTGTTCAATTTATCAACAAAAATGCCTGAAACAGGGAGAAGAATGACAAATGGCAGCATGTAAACGGCCATAACCGTTCCCATCATGGCGGTTGATTTTGATACTTCGAGGACAACGATTGGAAGAATCACATTCGTTATCGAACTTCCTAACAAGGAAAAAACTTGGCCCAAAAGCAACGCCGTAAAATGTTTAGATTTCATAAATAGTTGAAAAAAAGGAACTTCTTGATGCACATGTTTCGTTTGGAACGAACTCACAATCCCCCTCCTAATCTCTTGAATCTTTATCTATGATGATATTTTATCATTTTTTCCTAAAAATAGAATAAGCCATTCACTAAGAATGGCTTACTTCCATCTTTAATAACGGCTGGGTAATCGTTGGTAAAATAATCTCAATCGTGGTTCCTTCATTAAGTTGACTATAAATGTTTAGTTCCCCATTATGGCCTTCGATTATTTTGTAGCAGGTCATTAAGCCGAGGCCGGTCCCCTTTTCTTTTGTTGTATAAAAGGGTTCACCTAGTGTGGAAATCCGTTCTTGTGGAATGCCAACACCTTGGTCGATAATCTGAATCGAAATTTTACCTGCTTCTTTTTCCTTTACGACCACATGAATAATTCCACCTTTAGGCATGGCTTCCATTGCGTTCTTTAGTAAATTTAGAAAAACTTGCTTTAACTGATTATCTTCACAGCTGATCAACTGCAAATCATCGTCAAATTTCACTATAATTTGAATATTATTAAGAAGTGACTGGTTGTTAATTAACGTGATAACATCCTTTAAGAGGATCTTAATGTCCTGGGTCGTATATACAGCCGAAGACGGTTTAGCAAGGACAAGGAATTCCCCGACGATTTCATTGATCCGGTCAAGTTCTGATAACACAATCTCATAAAATTCCTCTTTCAGGGTGCTCGTCTTTAAGAGTTGAATAAATCCTTTGATGGATGTGAGTGGATTTCGGATTTCGTGGGCTATACCTGCCGCCATTTGACCTAACAACGCTAATTTTTCAGACTTTTGAAGAAGACGTTCTGTTTCTTCCATTCTTTTAGTAATATCCTTCCCAATCGACAAGATGGCCTCTTTTCCGCCAAAAACGATATACAAGGAAGAAACCTCAAACAAAAAGGTTGAACCATCCAATCGCTTTGCTTTGTAGTCGATCGTGCTTACAGGCTGCTTTTCTTTCTTAACTTGTTTAAATCGTTCAAGTAAACGACTTTTATAGTCTGGAACAATAAAATTAAAAATGGACTTCCCCATTAGATCTTCTCGTTTCGTAGCACCAATCATGGTCATCGCAGCTTTATTTACATATAAGAATTTATGATTCTGCGTGACATAGACGGGAGCAGGCAATGAATCTATCAGCTTCTTATAACTGTCTTCACTGGCACGGGCCTTTTTTTCATAGTAGCGTGCCTTATCATATTGCCAGCCCACTACCCAGGCAATAATGGTAAACAGGAAAAAGTCGATGGTAAAAAAAGGTTGATGATCATAGACCTTTTGGTAACTGGTAAATAAAATAGAAATCAGTACCAGGATAATTCGACCAGATTTATTCATTATTCAGCCCTCTTAATCAGGTATATTTACTTATGTATTCGACATAATTTTATTTAATCCTTCAATTAATTTAATTATGGAGAGAAACAGAAAAAAAATCTACCTAATTTCAATAGAAAACATTTATGATAGCACAGATTTTGAGCTTATATGTAGTGTAGCAGACTATTTTATAAAGACACTGTTAAACTTGCATGTGGATTTCCGCAGGGACGATAAAAAAAGAGTCTATAATATTCATTATAAACTCTTTCAAACTCAGTATTTTTTTAATAAAAGCACGTCTTCCTTGACCTTTTCAGGAAACCACGATAGTTTTTCTGATAATTTCACAACTTCTCCGATTACAATCATCGCTGGATTCATGATTCGATTCTCATTTACAACCTCAACAATCGTCTCAAGTGTACCGATAACAGTCCGTTGATTTCCAGTGGTCCCTTGCTCAATTACCGCAATAGGTGTAGAAGAATCTTTCCCACTGGTTTGCAGATGATTACATATATATGGAAGATGTTTGACACCCATATAAATAGCGAGCGTATCGACACCATGCGCGAGGTGATCCCAGCGAATGTTATTGGGCCTACCGTTCAAACAATGACCAGTTACTACCGCAAAGGATCGGCTCATTTCACGGTGAGTGACGGGAATTCCCGCATAAGCTGGAGCGGCAATTCCCGACGTAATCCCTGGGACAACTTCAAACTCAATGCCATTTTGAACTAATACTTCTGCTTCTTCACCGCCTCGGCCATATATAAACGGATCACCGCCTTTTAAACGAACCACCAATTTCCCGGCCAAGGCTTTTTCAACTAATATTTGATGGATAGAATCTTGAGAAACACAATGGTTCCCCGGCTTTTTTCCACAATAAATGAACTCGGTATCAGCACTAGCGTAATTCAATAATACCGGATTGACTAATCGATCATATAGAATCACTTCTGCCTGCTCGAGGCATTTCATGGCTTTAACCGTAATTAAATCGGGATCACCAGGGCCAGCTCCAACTATATAGACTTTTCCCTTTTTATAAGTCATATGGACCTCCTATTTAGTGATCTAGTCGATGAGGAGAAACACTTCTTCTCCGTCTATTTTGGTTTGATAGGTTTTTACACAGCCTGCATCCGGTTCTTGAACCTTCCCATTATCCAAACAGATTTTCCAATCATGCATCGGACAGAACACAAATTCTCCGCTGACCAATCCTTCACTCAGCACCCCGCCTTTATGTGGGCAGCGATTTTCAATCGCTCGAATGGTTCCGTTTAATAATTTGAAGACAGCCACTTCTTTTTCCCCGACAAAAACTGTCTTTCCTAATCGTTCTGGAAGATCCCGTACAGAACCGATCGACACCACTTCTACGCTTTTCTTTGTCATTAGATGAATTCCTCCTTATAATGTAGGTTCTTAAGACATTACTACAGTCTCAAACAATTCTCTTCTTAGTTTTTCATCCTCCGATATGGTTTTCCATGGATCCTTAATCACTGATAATGCATCATCCATACGTTTATTTAATTGTTGACGTTTTTCCTTATCATCAAGAACGGAACGTACCTGTGCTATGCCAACACGTTCAATCCACGCTGATGTACGTTCTAAGTAATTGGCTGTTTCACGATAATATTGCAGATAGGCACCGGTAATCTCCATCGCCTCTTCGGACGTTTTTACTTTGTATAATAGGTCTCCCCCGCGTACATGTGTACCGCCATTTCCACCGACATAAAGTTCCCAGCCGCCGTCAATTCCAATAAAACCAATATCTTTAAACCCAGACTCTGCACAGCTTCTCGGACAAGCGGAAACAGCCATTTTCACCTTATGCGGTGTTTGAAGTCCTTCAAATTTCTTTTCGAGGTCGATCCCGAGTCCCATGGAATCTTGGGTTCCAAAGCGGCAGAACTGTTCACCGACACATGTCTTAACCGTCCTTAATGATTTTCCGTAGGCAAAACCTGATGGCATATCCAAATCTGTCCAGATTTTCGGCAAATCTTCCTTTTTCACTCCGAGTAAGTCGATCCGTTGTCCCCCGGTTAGTTTTACTAATGGTATTTCATATTTATCGACCACGTCAGCAATCCGTCGTAAGTCTTGTGAATTGGTTACACCGCCATACATGCGCGGTACGACAGAATACGTTCCATCCTTTTGAATGTTTGCATGCATGCGCTCATTGACAAATCGTGACTCCTTTTCGTCCTGATAATCAATCGGATGGACCATACCTAAGTAATAGTTCAGAGCAGGGCGGCATTTGGAACAACCTTCTTCCGTATTCCAGCCGAGCACATTCATGACTTCTTTGATATGGGTCAAACCTTTTGTTTTAATCTCATCTACTACTTCATCTCTGGAAAGTGAAGTACAGCTGCAGATGGCTTCTTTCTGGACAGTTGCATCAAACGCTGAACCAAGGGTATGCTGTAATACTTCCGCGACAAGCGGCTTACATCCACCGCAAGAACGCGAAGCACTTGTACAAGCTTTGATTTCATCAATCGATGAACAACCTTGATTCTGGATCGCCTCGATAATCGCCCCTTTGGATACTCCATTACATCCACAAATAATTTCTTCTTCACTCATGGATGCAACCAAACTGCTGCTAAAGTCCGCATTGAGAGGTTGTAAAAGCGAAACCTTTGTGGTAGAGGTAACGTCTGCTTGCTTTTGAATCATTGAAAAGAGACGATTTCCATCGCTGCTATCACCAAATAGCACGGCTCCAACAATTGTGTTGTCTTGAATGACGATCTTCTTATAAATACTGTCATTTCCATCAAAAACTTTGATTGCTTCTTTTCCTTCGCCTTCCATAAAGTCTCCGGCTGAAAACACCTCAACCCCTGATACCTTCAGCTGTGTCGATAATACCGAGCCTTGATATCCATTCGTTTCTACTCCGGAGATGTGTTTTGCTAATATTTTCCCTTGTTCAAACAAGGGCGCAACAAGACCATATACGGTTCCATTGTGTTCAGCACACTCCCCGACAGAGTAAATATCAGGAACGCTTGTTTGCATGTAATCATTGACGACAATACCTCGATTCACTGAGATACCACTTTCTTTGGCTAAATCGATATTTGGTTTAATACCAACAGCCATCACCACTAAGTCAGTCTCGAGGATGGTTCCATCACTAAACCTTAAGCCCTCTACGCGATCGTCTCCAAAGATTTCTTGCGTTTGTTTTTCTAATAGAAATGTCATTCCCTGTTTTTCTAATTCATTTTGAAGCATTTTCCCGGCCTGTGGATCTAATTGCCGCTCCATCAAATACGGGGCCAAATGAATGACCGAAACCTCCATTCCAAGGTTTAAAAGTCCTCTTGCTGCTTCAAGCCCGAGCAATCCACCGCCAATCACTGCCGCTTTCTTATACTTTTTCGAAGTCTCAAGCATCACTTCGGTATCCTTTATATCCCGAAAAGCTGTGACTCCATTCTTGTCAGCTCCCGGAATCGGAAGAATGAATGGAACTGATCCCGTCGCTACAATCAATTCATCATACGGTTCCATTCTTCCTAAGTCTGTAACAACGACTTTCCGCATTGAATCGACTTTGATCACAGTTTCACTTGTATACAATTGAATGTTGTTTTCTGTATACCAATTCCAATCATTGAGTGTAATGTCCTTTACCTCTGTATCCCCTTGTAATACTTTTGAGAGAAGAATTCTATTGTAATTCGGATGCGGTTCGCTACCGAAAATAGTAATCTCAAATGTTTCCTTTGACAGTTTTATGATCTCCTCAATGGTTTTCACACCAGCCATTCCATTACCTACAAGGACCAACTTTTTCTTATCCATGTTAGCTTTCCTCCTGTTTGAAAGTTTCTTAAACTATATCACAGGTCAAAACATAACTAACTTACTGTGTAAGGTCTCCTAACATAAAAATTTTTTACTGGAGAAAATCACTAACTTGACTCACCTTAACAGCGCTGACTTTAAAGCCTGGCATTTTGCAGGCAGGATCCAGTTCCTTTGAAACGAGGAGATTGATATTTTGTGAGTCTGCCCAGTGAAAAGGAACAAAAATGGTATCATGACGAATCGTTTCTGACCATTTGCTACGAACCACCACACTACCTCGGCGTGATTCGATTTTCACTAAAGATTGGTCTTGGATCTGATATTTAACAGCAGTTGCAGGGTGGATTTCCATAAAAGGTTCTACGTTTCTTGCAGCTAAAGCTGGACTTTTTCTTGTTTGCACCCCTGTTAAGTAGTGTGACATGACTCTTCCTGTGGTTAAATAGAGCGGATACTCATCGTTAAGCTGTTCTTTAGGAATTTCCGGGCTGTTTGGTACCACCACCATCGCTGCTTTCCCATCTGTATGGGCAAAGGATGTTTCAAACACTCTATTCGTTCCTTTATGGTCAAGGTCTGGGCACGGCCATAATATTCCGCCTTCTTTTCTAAGGCGTTCATAGGTAATGCCGAAATAATCAGCATTCCCGCCACGGCTTGCCAATCGTAATTCTGCAAAAATTTCCTCGGCCGTGGTAAAGGAAAAATACTCTTCTTTTCCTATCACACGGGCAATTTCACAAAGGATTTGCCAATCATGCTTCACTTCTCCCGGACACGGATAACTAGCTTCCCGTAATGTGACCCGCCCTTCTACATTGGTCATTGTACCTTCATCTTCAAGGTAGGAAGAGGCCGGCAGGATCACATCGGCTAATCTTGCTGTTTCTGAAACAAACAGATCGACCGCTACAAAAAAGGTTAATTTTTTTATGGCTTCTTTAACAAAGCGGGCATTCGGGTTGGAAACAATGGGATTGGAACACATCAGAAATAGCCCTTTAATTTCCTTTTCATGGATTTTCTCCATCATTTCATAGGCCGAAACACCTTTCCGTGGTATATCGTCGTGGTGTATACCCCAAACACTGGCCAGATATTTTCGATGTTCTTCATTCTCAATCGAACGATATCCAGGAAGTTGGTCAGCCTTTTGACCATGTTCTCTTGCCCCCTGACCATTTCCCTGCCCGGTAATGGCTCCATAACCACAGCCCGGCTTGCCGATTTTCCCTGTTGTAACCAGAATATTTAGGAAATTACGGACAGTCATCGAACCATTCGTGTGCTGTTCAACCCCTCTCGCTGTAAAAATCATGCCTGTTTCTTCTTTCCCGAACCTTATAGCTGCCTTACGAATGTGAGCGATTGGTACGCCGGTTATTTCTTCCATTTCATCTAAGCTGAGTGATTCTACATATTCTCTCACTTCTTCAAACCCATTCACACGTTCTTGAAGAAACGTTTCATCCACATAATTTTCTTCGATAATCACCTTCAATAACCCATTAGCTAACACCGCATCAGTACCTGGTTTAGGTTTTAAATGCAAGTCTGCTAGTTTCGTTGTAGCTGTTTCGCGGGGATCGATGGCGATAATGTATGCACCATTTTCTTTCGCTCTTTCAAAATAAGGCATAATCGTTGGCTGACACTCAGCAATATTCGTCCCGGCTAATATAATGCATTTTGTTGTTGGAATTTCCGACAAACTATTGGTGAAGCCTCTGTCCAACCCAAAGGTTTGACTCGCCGCTGAAGCAGCTGCAGACATACAAAGACGACCATTATAATCAATGTATTTGGTTTTTAAAGCGACACGGGCAAATTTACCCAATAAGTAGGCTTCTTCATTAGTGATGGATGCACTACCATAAACCGCTAAGGCATTATGGCCAGCCTCTTTTTGAATTTTAGTAAAATTTTCTTTAATATGCTCCAATGCTTCCTCCCAAGAAACACGAACAAATTCACCATTTACTTTTAACAATGGAAATTTCAACCGCTCCTTATGAAAGGCATGTTGATGGGCGTTCATACCCTTAATACATAGACGCCCCTCCGAAGTTGGATTATCTTTCCCGATGGTTGTATATTTTTTTCTCGTCACAATCGATTGTTCAATCAATTGCATTTTACATTGCATGCTGCAGTATGGGCATTGAGATTCATACTTTTTTTCAGATCTCACTTCTTGTTCCTTTGTCCGAAAATATTTTAATAACGCTTCCGTCACGATGCTCACCCTTTCCCGAATATTTCTTACAAGATAGCCGATGACCTTGAACTTTTCTCTAAGTACTTTTTGCGCAAGAAATAATCATTTTCTAAACGCAGCAATAATTGCTGGCGATAGTCTTGGTCGAATAGAATTTCGCGCACATGGACTAAACCGACCCGTTCGATCCATTGCCAAGTTCGTTCGAGAAAATTGGCGGTCTCACGGTAATATTGAATAAAGGCACAAATGATGTCGATTACTTCGTCGTTCGATGATTCTAGGCATAATAACTCCCCTGCGCGTACATGACGGCCACTGCTGCCCCCGACATAAACTTCCCAGCCAAGGCCTGTTCCAATCACACCGATATCTTTGGTTGTCGAACCGGCACCGTTATGCATACAAGCCGATACGCCCATTTTCACACGGTAGGGCGTTGTGAGAAATTCCAATCGTTTCTCGAGACTGACAGCCAACTCAATCGATGCTTGTTTATCACAACGACAAATATGTTCTCCGATACTCGTTTTGACATTTTGAACCATATTTCCATAGGTGGCACTTACTTCCATGTTCAAATCTGCCCACAAACGAGAAAGATTTTCTTTCTTTACCCCCATCAAATGAATTCTTTGTTCACTCGTAACAGCGATATTTGTGATCCCGTATTTCTCTGCCACATCGGCAATTGTTCGTAATTGTTCTGCCGTTGTTTTTCCACCGTACATTTGTGGGACAACGGTATACGTACCATCCTGTTGAACGAAGGCATTCATTTGTTCGGAGACAAACAGTGTTTCTTGCTGGCTTTCATACTCTGGATAAATCATCCCTAAATAATAAGCTAATGCAGGCCTGCAGCTGGCACATCCTTCCTTATTGCCCCAAGCAAGCACTTCCATCACTTCTTGTACCGAAGTCAAGCCCTGCACTTGCATTTGGTAAACCACTTCATCTTCCGTTAACGATGTACAAGCGCACATCGATTTTTGTTCAATGACTTCATCAAATTCATTGCTCTGAATGAAAGCGAGAAGATCGGCAACTAGCGGTTTGCAGCCGCCACAAGAGCTTGATGCCTTGGTACACTTTTTTACCTGGTCCACCGTCGTTAATCCATTTTTTAGGACTGCTTCAATAATTGATCCTTTTGAAACACCGTTACAATTGCAGATCATTTCACTCTGGGCCATAGTTCCGACGGAATTACCGTCACCATTTAACGATTGAAATAGGGTAACTTTCTCGATGTCGGATACATCTTGTTTTTTCTGGATCATTTCTAGTAATCTCGTACGATCACGTATATCACCAAATAACACAGCACCAACCATTTGCGAATCTTCAAAAACAAGCTTTTTATAAACCCCCTCTAATTCATCATGGATTTCTATGGACTTAAGATTGTCATCACATGTAAATCTCCCAACAGAAAACACATCTACACCTGATATTTTTAATTGGGTTGAAAGAACAGTTCCTTCGAACCCCTTAGATTCCAAGCCGCACAACCGTTTCGCTAAAACTTTTCCTTGATCATAAAGAGGTTTTACCAATCCATAGACCGTTCCTCGATGTTCCACACATTCGCCGACAGCATAAATGTTCGGTATATTTGTTTCCATATAATCATTGACAAGGATGGCCCGGTTTGTTTCGATTCCACTTTCCTTCGCTAACTGGATATTGGGTCTCACCCCTACAGCCATCAAAACCAAATCGGTAGCTATTTCCGTGCCGTCCTGAAAGATTACTTTTTCTACACGTTTGTTCCCGCAAATCTCCTTCGTTTCTTTTTCAAAAAGAAAACCTAATCCTTGCTTATTTAGCTCTGTTTGCAACAACTTCGCAGCCGTTTCATCAAGCTGTCTTTCCATTAAATTTCGTCCATTATGAACTACCGTTACATCCATACCAAGATTCAGTAGACCCTTGGCAGCTTCTAAACCTAATACGCCGCCTCCAATGACGATCGCTTTTTTATATTGTTTCGCAGTATCAATCATTTTCTGACAATCTTCGATAGTTCGAAACGAAAGGAGTCCTTCTTTATCAGCCCCCGGTATCGGGAGTAGAAATGGCACTGAACCTGTTGCGATGATTAGCTGGTCATAGGAGACTTCTCGACTTTTGTTCGTCCTTAACACTTGTTTTTTGGAATCAATTTTTATGACGGTTTCTCCCGAAAAAAGCCTGATGTTCTGTTCGTTATACCATTCGCGACCATGAATGGTTATGTCATCAAACGAGGTAGCACCCTGCAAAACAGCTGATAATTGGATTCGATTATAGTTAAGGTGTGGTTCACTTCCGAAAATGGTAATCTCAAAAGAATCAGGCGCATTTTGTAAAATCTCTTCTACACACCTCACCCCCGCCATTCCATTACCTATTAAAACGAGCTTTTGCTTATCCATATTAAAAACCTCCGCTAGTAAATATGTGGATACTGCAACATAAATATCACCTATTATTCCATAAAACTCTGCAAAAGAAATTCAATGTGTGACATTTTCTAACACAGTAAGTTCTATGTTAGAGTACCTTACATACTATGAGACATCTTCTGTGCCTTTCGGATATTGTTTAACAAAGCAACAGCAACTCATATTCCAACAGTGTAAAGGAGGGAAAAAAATTATGAAAAACAATATCGGTTTATTTTCATTCTTGGTGCTGCTAATCAGAGTCATGTTTTCAAAAGATAGCTGTTTTGAATGGTAAGAAAGGAAAATCCAAATTAACTATGAAATAAATTAATTTTTTCTGGGAGGGAGTTCAATAAGATGAAGATATCAGATTTAAAGAAAAGCGGTCATTCACCATCGTTAGCGGCTTCATTTTTATACTTTGATGTTAGTTTCATGATTTGGGTGATGTTAGGGGCACTTGGGGTTTATATTACAAAGGATTTTGGACTAACCCCCTCACAAAAGGGTTTTATCGTTGCCGTACCAATCCTAAGCGGATCGTTTTTCCGCCTTATCCTTGGTGTCTTAACAGATCGAATCGGCCCGCGAAAAACAGCCATTAGTGGAATGTTGGTTACGATTATTCCACTGGTTTGGGGCTGGTTATTTGGCCAAACCTTAACTGAACTTTATTTGATCGGAATCCTGCTTGGGGTGGCAGGTGCAAGTTTTGCTGCAGCTATTCCGATGGCAAGCAGATGGTATCCTCCGCATTTACAAGGACTTGCAATGGGAATTGCAGGTGCCGGGAATAGCGGAACTCTGTTTGCCACCTTATTCGGTCCGCGTCTTGCCGAACAAATGGGCTGGCATAATGTCTTAGGTTTAGCACTGATTCCTCTTTTGACTGTATTTATTTTGTATATTATGATGGCAAAAGATGCTCCATCCCAACCTGCACCAAAACCGGTGGCTGAATATTTGAAAGTATTTAAACAAAAAGATACCTGGTATTTTTGTTTACTATACAGTGTTACCTTCGGGGGATTTGTTGGTTTGTCCAGTTTCTTAAGTATCTTTTTTGTGGATCAATATGATTTATCAAAAGTAAGAGCAGGAGATTTTGTCACACTATGTGTGGCAGCAGGGAGCTTTTTTAGACCAGTGGGCGGATTTATTGCAGATAAAATTGGCGGTGTTCGCCTCCTTACTTTCCTATTTATCGGGATCGCACTTAGTATGTTTGGCGTGAGCCAACTTCCTTCTTTAATGGTTGTAACTATTTTATTGTTCATCGGTATGCTCTGCCTGGGAATGGGAAATGGCGCCGTCTTCCAATTGGTTCCGCAGCGCTTCCAAGAGGAAATTGGGATGATTACCGGAATCGTAGGTGCTGCTGGCGGGGTTGGTGGATTTTTTGTCCCCAACATCTTGGGTATACTCAAGGAAGTTACTGGAACTTACGGAACAGGCTTTATGGTCTATACAGGGATTGGTATCGCAGCATTGTTAGTGTTATTTATCGCACAAGTATCATGGAGAAAAACCTGGTCGCCAAAGGAAGCCACGATTAAAAATTAATTGGACGCTCAAAATCAAAACGCATTTGCGCTTTATGGCAAATGCGTTTTTTATTATATCAATTTACTTATTTTGCTCAAGGCATTGATAAACCGCCAACATATCTCGTTTATTCAACTCACGAATTCGATTGAAAATAGGAATTTCAGCAACTGCTTCTAAGTAATCAGGCACCACATCGCTAACTTTTCCAGTCAGCCATGTTTGTACATCAACCCCATCGACGATTTCTTTACGCCCTTCATCATTGATTCCACTTGCAGAACAACTAACACATGGGATAGATAATTTATGGACGCCATCATGGAGACCATCTTCAGAAATAACTTTCTTCCCTTTACAGAAAGGACAAGGATGACTAGCCTTAATTTTATTCATTTGGGTAACAATTTTTTTGTAGCCAAACGCCTCGTATACATAAGTGATTTTTTTGTATTTTCCATTGGTGAAATACTTATCAATAATCGTTTCTCTCGTTTCAGTAATATTGGCAAAATCACAGATTGTTATTTGATTTTTGCTACTGATTGCTTCTAGATTGCCTTTAACACTGCCCCAGAAGGGTAAGACATTTTGTAAAACTACTTCATAGGCTACAAAACTCGCTAGTTCTAATTCAAGTATTTTTAGCGCTGCTTGTGTTTCCCTTGGAAGTAATGACACATCTTCCGTGAGTGGCATATCGCCGCCAACAATGGACCTTAGTTTTTCCAGTTCAGGTAACTTCCCTACTATCTTTAAAACTTGATTGATCGGCTGATGAATAATCTCGCGAATATCTATGTCCCCAAAGGTCAGTTTTTTATGATGGTTTAGCACAGTTCCTTGACAGACTGGACAGGTAATGAACTCTTTTGAAGCCTTCATTTGTTCTTTAATAATTGATTTCGAAATAAACATGTACCGACCGATGATGATATTAAATCCTTCCCAGGTTCTCGACGCCTTGCCTGCTTTATCATAAAATGACTTTTCCCAATAACCATAAAGAAAGGTCTGTTTTTCTGCGTCAGTCATCTCATTAAAGCTTTTACTAATATCTTGGCCAAGTTCATTCTTGATCTCATCGAAGAGGAATTGTAATTTAGGATATTGATAATATTTTAAAACTTCCATGACGTCTGGATGTAATAAGCCTTCCCAAAAGGGCACGGTTTTGTCTTGAATGACAACATCGATATCAAATTTTTCAATAACCCGTCGACCCGAACAGCTCGGACAATGATTTTCTTGATGATAGAAATCGAAGCTTCTTGTATCTTTATTGGTCGGATGCGCAGCCACTATATGGTTAATTAGTCCGCCAATTTCATAGAGAAAGCTGTATTGACTATACAAGTGTCTTTCTAGATCGATGGCGATGACCGGTGCGATCGTGTCGGATTCATATTCACCATAAATCAGCCGGGCGATTGGCGATAAACTTTTTAAGATGCCACCCTTATAAACGTTTTCAGCATGTTTAAAATAGGCAACATGATTCTCATTTAAGTAATGAATGCCTTTTTTTGACTTGAGTGTTGAAGAAACATGCACTGGAGCAACTTGATCTTCATTGTGTTTTTGCTGATAGTAGTCGTCATGACGAACAACATCAAGATGCTCAACTGGTGCGAGTTGTCTTTTACCAAAATCAACAATAAAATCAGAGCTATCTAGCATATAGCCATTATGTTCTATCATCATGATGGAAACAGATTCATCTTCCAGAATAATCCTAACACTATCAATGAATTGGTTTAGGATATTTTGTGATAACCCCTTAGAAGGCTCGTCAAAAATAAACAATGTATGCGGGTTTCGTGAGTTCGCAAATAGCTCCGACACTAAATGAACACATTGAAATTCCCCTGTTGATAATGTTTGTGTCTTCCTTTCTAAGGTCAGATACCCAAGTCCAAGTTTAATCAATAAGCTTAAGCGTTTATGAGCAATATCTTCATTTGGCAGATCGTCGATAATGTCCTCAATCGAGCGTTGAAAAATATCATCAATATCTTCACTATATTTTGTAAGCTTCTTTTTTATATCAAGAAACGTCGCAACGGTTGACCGACTGGTAATCGATTGATTTCGATCTTGTCCTACCATAACCAGTTTATCTTTTGGATACCGCTTCAGAAAATCTTTCGCAATACACTCATTAACAAGTGTAGATTTTCCACACCCCGATTCTCCGGTAAAAGTGACTAATCTATTTTTGGGAATCTGTATATCAGTGATTTGAATATTACGACAGTATAGGTCTTGAAAATGATAGTTATCTGTTGGCTGTGCCTGATTCCGTTCCCACTTGATTGGTTCGGGACGTGGTGATTCATCTACTATTTTCCCGCCGTATTTACCACTGCCAGGACCAAAGAACAATTGCAGATCGGTTGCACCGAGGACCGTGTCCGAATGATCAATGAGCCAAATTTGATTCTTATAACCTAATTGTTTAATCTGTTCTAAAATTTTAACAAGGGTTTGGTGGTCAAGACCAACGGAGATCTCATCAATAATAATGACGGTATCTTCACTCGCTGCCATGAATTCTGCCAGGTAGAGCCGCGTTAATTCTCCGCCTGACAAAGTACCCATAATGCGATTAAGTGTTAGGTAGCCAATGTTCATATTGATGATATTTTTGAGAATATGTTGTTTGGCTTCACTAATATGTAATTCGTCTGCTAATAAAAGAATGGATTCGATGCTTAAGTTATTAATATCGGAAATAGTATGTGTTTGATCATTTAATTCAATCGTATTTTGCTCTACTTCGTGATTGTAGCGTTTACCCTCGCACTTTGGACATACGACATTTTTCGTCGTACCGCGTCCTTTACAATCAGGACACCAGCCTAATGCATTATTAAATGAAAAAACTTCAGGTGATAGATTAAATTTTTCAGCAAGACTCTCGCGAATCTCTTTAAAAACGCCTGTATGTGTGCCAATAGTGGACCTTGGATTGGAAGATATCGATGACTTTCCGAGAAATAGGACTAAAGGCATATCTTCCATCTTAATGGCACTGAAATTGGTTTCCATGACATTGGAAAATAAATACTGATATTCAGCCTTTGGCAATAAAGAAACGAGGCGCTTCTTGGATTCTTCACCAATGGTTTGACAAAAAGTAGTTTTCCCAGATCCAGACAATCCAGCAATTCCTAACGATTTATCCTCATCTAGTGAAGCATCTAATTTGTTAATATTGTTGGCAATTAATTGATTTATTTTCATCGTTATTTCCTCTGGATTCTCTAATTTTTCTCATATCATAGTACCATAACTACGAATGACCTACTAAATTCAACAAATAAAAACTCGTCCCAAAAAAGTGAACGAGTTGTTTGCATTTATACTGCCTAATTTGAGTTTCGTCTCAAGTAACCTTTTTTATAACATCTTCAAGGGATTCTTTCTTTTTATTAAAACCACAATCTTAAATTATAATCATATTCAGAGATATCTACTTTATCTTGCTCTTCTTTTTTGGGGTTACACTCTTCACAAGGTTCTTCCAACTGGTTATGTTTACATTGTTCTAATAAAAGTTCCATGCTTGATTTCCCCTCTCCTATTTCTTACTTCCTATTTTAATGGAAGCGTTTCCATTTGTCTTGTGGTTTTTACTGGAAATTTAGAAAAAAGTGCGTCACCACAAATAGTAGGAACGCACTCCAATGTTTAATAAAGTTTAAAGGGTATCACATTTTTTCAGGAAGTCCCCTGACACTCTTATAAACTCCTCGGGCTCCTCCACATACGGCATATGGGCACTGTGTTCGTAGACATGGAACAAAGAACCTGGTGTCAAACGGCTGAAATACTGTGTTGAATCCGGTGTAGCTTCATCAAACCGACCGCACGAGAATAGAGTCGGACAGGTAATTTCCTTTAAACGTGATGTGCAATCAAATGTTTTAAGATTGCCGAGCACCGTAAATTCAGAAGGTCCCCACATGATATTGTATACTTCAGGATTCCTATTTTGTGACCCTTGCTTTAACCATTCTGGATAGGGGTCCAAACGGCAAACGAAATTTTTGTTAAATTCTGTTGTTGCCTGTTTATACTCATCTGAGTCGGTTGTCCCAGTTTCTTCACATCTTTTGATTGTTTCCTGAATTTCTTGAGACAACATTTCAAGGTTGCGCCTTTGATCTTGTTCCCATAACGGAGCACTTAAGCACGGACTAGAGAAAATTACACTTTTCACCCCGTTTGGTTTGGTCAAACAATAGGCTGCTGCAAGAGTTGTGCCCCAAGAATGGCCAAGAATATGTACTTCTTTAAGGTTGAGAGCTTGTCTTACTTGAGCCAATTCCTCAACAAATCTATCAATTCTCCATAGTCTGGTATCTGTAGGCCGATCGGATTTCCCACACCCTAATTGATCGTAAAAGACAACGGGACGGTCCTCTGCTAGAGCCTTTAAGCCTTGGAGCGAATAGCATGATGATCCGGGTCCACCATGCAGTATAATCACCGGAGTCCCCTCGGCATGTTTATTAAAAAGTTGATACCATACCCTTCCTCCAGTTACATCAATGTATCCCTCTTCATTCATATCCATTTCCCCTTTTTGAATGTTTCATTAACTAGAATTCGACATCATCATCAAAAAACCCTGTTTACAAATTCGAAGGAATTTAAAAGATTAAAACAGAAGTTAACATATATATATTATAAAAAAATCTTAAGGAGGAAAATGATTGAGCTTTTATTGGGTGGGGCTTGTTTTTTGGTTATTAATTGGTGTTTCATTATTATTACTAGCCCGGGGAATTCGGAGAAAGTCGTCGAAAGCCTTAGTATTAAGCGGGATTGCCTTAGTGCTGCCATCCCTTTATTTTATTGGGGCTGAAAATTGGTTTAGATTCGTTGCTTTTCTTCCAATTTTTTGTTTTTCCTTAGCCTATTCCGTATGGAAAAGTGCGAAGTAAGGATGGCCTAATCCCAAAATGGCGATTAGGCCAAAGACTCTATTTAAGATGATTAATCTACACCTGGAAACCATCCGGGTGAATGGATAATGGCTTGCCAAAGTGGATCAGGAACTACCAGCTCTTGCTGTTTATTTTTATCAATTTTCGTTACAATTTCGGATTCCCTGCCTTCGGCTACCTTTTGTACCCAGTCAGGGTCCATGATCATTTCACGTCCTAATGCAATTAATGGTACACCTGATTGGATTGCTTTTAACGCATCATCCACTGTATAGATAGAACCAACGCCAATGACCGGCACTGTTTCACCTACTCGTTCTTGGATGATTTCAATCCGTGCGCGTGTGTCATCCACCCCGCGTCGTGGGGTTGACCAGAAATCCTGGAGGGAAACATGCAGGTAGTCAAGATTCTTTTTAGCTAGTGCATCTATTAACACTAATGTATCAGCCATTGTAATTCCTGGTGTTTCCGCCTCTTCAGGGGAAAATCGATACCCTACAATAAATGGTTTACTTGACTTCTGAGCTGCCACTTTTTTCACTTCATCGACAACCGCTAACGGAAAAGTGAGACGTTTTTCGAGACTGCCTCCCCATCTATCTTCACGGCGGTTGGAATGCGGAGAGAAAAATTGCTGGATGAGATAGCCATTGGCACCATGAATTTCAACTCCATCATACCCCGCTTCAATCGCTCGGCGTGTAGTCTCCCCAAAATCATGGATAATCGCTTCCACTTCTTGATCAGATAATTCCCGTGGGACTGGTTTACCTGGACCTTCAGCAGGTATACCACTTGCACTGACAACATCACCATCTGGAACAAATTCAGGGGGTACTTGACGGCCGCCGTGAAAAATTTGCAAAATCGCTTTTGCCCCTTGCTTCTTAATTTCAGTGGCTAATTTCCGTAAACTTGGAATTAAATCATCTCGGTCACCCCCAAATTCCCCTTGAAAGCCTTTCCCATTGGCAGTCACATATGTACAGGCTGTAATGACCATCCCAACTCCTCCTGAACGCCGGGCATAATAGCTGACCTCAGCATCAGTAACGGTACCATCCGGGTTGGATGAAAAGTTAGTCATTGGAGCCATCACGATTCGGTTCTTCAGCGTAATTCCATTCGAAAATGTAAATGATTCCAATAATGCAGCATACTTAGAATTCATTAATTGTCCCCTCCAGCTGAATGATTTTTTCGCTATAGTTTACCGTTCTTCTGTATGGTCAATTCCTTTTGGAAGAAAACATTATTGGAAAAATACTTCTTCGGTTACTTCAACCATTTAAGAGTGACCGAGGAAGTTTTTTTCGTCTTATACGGGCACTGTGAATCTTTCAGAGTGACCGTTAAGGGCCTTTTTCATCTTATACGGGGACTCTGAACCCTTCAGAGTGACCTGTAAGGGCTTTTTTCATCTTATACGGGCACTGTGAACCCTTCAGAGAGTCAAGTCCTATATTTTGTGTAAATTGTATTTCCTATGGTTACAATGTTTTTCAGCTTTTATGAATTTTGATGGTTTGGAAGGGGGTACCCCCTTCCAAACCATCAAAATTTCGCGCGCTTCGC
>NZ_JAHUWN010000130.1 GCF_019219025.1 Bacillus sp. sid0103
TGCGCCCTTTCTAACTTAACCTAAAAGGTTTATAACTCTTAATTGAATAAGAGAGAAAAACTAAAATGGCGATTACTCGATGTTTACTTTGCTTCTTCATTACGATTATCTAGTTTTCAAAGAACGAAGTGTCTTGAGAGAATTGTACTCTCAAAACTAAACAAACAAAGAACGTGTCACAAACTGTTTTGTCTGGCTCATATGTCCAGCTTTATCCTTAGAAAGGAGGTGATCCAGCCGCACCTTCCGATACGGCTACCTTGTTACGACTTCACCCCAATCATCTGTCCCACCTTAGGCGGCTGGCTCCTT
>NZ_JAHUWN010000131.1 GCF_019219025.1 Bacillus sp. sid0103
TGCAAATTACGATTTTGTTTGCCGTTTATGCCGCTATCCTACTGCCGACCTTGTTAGTTGTAGGAGCCAAAGGGAGCGCCTGGGGATTGAAGAGGGTGCTTCGCAGCAGTATATGGATTTCTATTGCCTCTACGTTGCTCTTTCAAGGCAGTTTTGATGTTTGGATGCTCTATGCTGCAAGAATTTTGGAAGGTATTGCATATGGTTCTTTTACAGGTACTGCCGCTGCATTTTTAATAAAACAAATCTCTCCTAATAAAGTAAGTACAGCTATCAAGTTATCAGGAGCAACGATAC
>NZ_JAHUWN010000132.1 GCF_019219025.1 Bacillus sp. sid0103
CTACATACATTTAATATCATTAATTATAAATTAAAAAGGCAGTTGAAAGTTCAATTCAATTGAAACTTTCAACTGCCTAATTTAGATATTGGACTTTTTCAGTGCCCTCGTATTGTACCGGGGTCATTTTCATTAAGCCCCATTGATAGCGGTGATGATTATATTCCTCGATCAACTTCTTTCTTTACTTCGCTTAAATTATCACACGATTTATACTCCGCTAAATCCTTAAAGTGCCCAAAGAAACTTTCCATTGGCGCATTGTCCCAACAGTTTCCCTTTCGGGACATGGA
>NZ_JAHUWN010000133.1 GCF_019219025.1 Bacillus sp. sid0103
ACATTGGCAAACCCAAAGAGGGGGAGACCGTGGTCGTATCTGGTGCAGCGGGTGCCGTAGGTACGGTAGTAGGACAAATTGCAAATATCAAGGGAGCTCGCTCTGTAGGGATTGCTGGTTCGGATGATAAGTGTGAGTATCTAAAAAAGGAACTCGGATTCACGGCCGCAATCAATTATAGGGAGCCGGATTTTGAGAAACAGATTGAGGCTGCATGCCCAAACGGTGTTGATGTCTATTTCGACAATGTAGGTGGTACGGTATCCGACACGATTATGAAACTTATTAATC
>NZ_JAHUWN010000134.1 GCF_019219025.1 Bacillus sp. sid0103
ACATTGGCAAACCCAAAGAGGGGGAGACCGTGGTCGTATCTGGTGCAGCGGGTGCCGTAGGTACGGTAGTAGGACAAATTGCAAATATCAAGGGAGCTCGCTCTGTAGGGATTGCTGGTTCGGATGAAAAGTGTGAGTATCTAACAAAGGAACTCGGATTCACTGCCGCAATCAATTATAGGGAGCCGGATTTTGAGAAACAGATTGAGGCTGCATGCCCAAACGGTGTTGATGTCTATTTCGACAATGTAGGTGGTACGGTATCCGACACGATTATGAAACTTATTAATC
>NZ_JAHUWN010000135.1 GCF_019219025.1 Bacillus sp. sid0103
AGCTAGTAAGAACCCTGAAAGATGATCAGGTTGATAGGTCAGAGGTGGAAGCGTGGTAACATGTGGAGCTGACTGATACTAATCGTTCGAGGACTTAACCATTTTTAAGGCAATCTCGGGTTTACAACTTCTTCTGCATTATCTAGTTTTGAGGGAATGAAGCCTCAATTAAATAGTCTGGCAATTATGGCGAGAAGGTCACACCCGTTCCCATACCGAACACGGAAGTTAAGCTTCTCAGCGCCAATGGTAGTTGGGACACGCGTCCCTGTGAGAGTAGGACGTTGCC
>NZ_JAHUWN010000136.1 GCF_019219025.1 Bacillus sp. sid0103
TGTTATTCAAAGCCTATTAGGTCATGAAAAAAGTGAAACCACCCGGATATATGCCCAGTTAAGCGGAAGCATCAGGCAGGAATTATATAGGAAGTTTTTTTAGAAATAAATAAGCAACGCATCTCACGATAGCGTTGCTTTATTTCGCTCTTGCACCTGTCAGTTTAAGATGGAATATTCGACTAAACCTCCACTTTAGTGAAATCCACTTTTATCCCCCCATAAAATAAAAATAGTGCCAACTTAGAAATTGGCACTTCGTTTATTCCCTATACTTTATCGTGTCGC
>NZ_JAHUWN010000137.1 GCF_019219025.1 Bacillus sp. sid0103
TGGCACATACCATGGAAGGACTGCAGTCCCTTCACTATTTTGTAAGAGAAATAGAAATGAAAACAGGAGTAAAGCCTCCCCTCGTTTTGGAATCAACAGGGCATTATCATATCCCCGTTGTACAATACTTTGAGGAAAAAGGTTACTTATTAATTATCATCAATCCTCTTATCTCTTATCGGGCGAAAAGTTCCAGTTTACGCAAGGTCAAAACAGATGTCATTGATGCCTATCATCTCTGCGAGCTGTATTATAAAGAGGATTTAGAACCATATAAAAAACGAGG
>NZ_JAHUWN010000138.1 GCF_019219025.1 Bacillus sp. sid0103
GCTAGTAAGAACCCTGAAAGATGATCAGGTTGATAGGTCAGAGGTGGAAGCGTGGTAACATGTGGAGCTGACTGATACTAATCGTTCGAGGACTTAACCATTTTTAAGGCAATCTCGAGTTTACAAAACTTCTTCTGCATTATCTAGTTTTGAGGGAACGATTCCTCAATTAAATAGTCTGGCAATTATGGCGAGAAGGTCACACCCGTTCCCATACCGAACACGGAAGTTAAGCTTCTCAGCGCCAATGGTAGTTGGGACACGCGTCCCTGTGAGAGTAGGACGT
>NZ_JAHUWN010000139.1 GCF_019219025.1 Bacillus sp. sid0103
TTTGTTTTCTTGCTTAAACCATGTAGTTGCAGTTCCGGCAAAACTCTAAAAACCGTGTCATCTTTAATCCCCTCCATGTCACCATTTAGAACACAAAAAGTAGTACCATAGACTTATTGCATTACCTTCTTTATAAATCCGCTAAAATAGGCTGTTTCGACGCTTAAAACACGTATTTTAGTCCTTAAACCGTCGTTTTCTTTCCTTATATTCACGGTCTCTTTGACGACGATTTTCTTTTTCGGCAAACTCTCCGCATTTCTTACAGTAGCGCTGCCTGTTG
>NZ_JAHUWN010000013.1 GCF_019219025.1 Bacillus sp. sid0103
ATATTTAGGTTAAACTGTATTTGAGTCATAATTAATTCCTCCACATTGTTTTCTTCGCCGTTAACATTGTAACCATGAGGAATTAATTTGACTCATTTTCTTTTTACACAATTATATGGACTCAATCTCCCAGAGGGACCGCGACCGACATTTTTCCACGTCTTCCGGCACTGTCAACCTCTCAGAGGGACCGCGATAGATATTTTCCCATGCTACGGGCACTGTCAACAAACCACATACTAATCTCCTTACCCAATCCCAGCTAGAAAGGCCTTAATGATAATCATCAAACTCTCATTCAAATCCACTGACATCTTAAACCCGCCTTTTTGCTCTAAGGCTGAGAATCCATGTAAAATACTGCGCAATCCCCTGACAGCATGTAAGGCACGGTCACCTTCTAATTGATAGGCCTGCAAAATACGGACTGAAAGGTCTACGATTTTTTCGCCCGCTTGCTGTACATCTACATCTTCGGGATTCGGGGCAAGCAAGGTAGCTTCATAAATACCTGGATGTTTTCGGGCAAAATCCACATATGCCTGACTTACCGCTAGAATAGCTTCGGTGCCTGACACCCCAATCGCAGCATTTGCCATAACTTCATACAGCCTATCAAGTCCGTAGATAGCCAATTTCTTTCGTAATCCAGTAAGTCCATCGAAATGGTTATATAATGAAGGGGGACGGATCCCTAGTTTCTTCGCCAAGTTAGCTAAGGTAACTTCCTGCACCCCCTGTTGGTCGGCAAGTTCTCCTGCTGCTTCAATTATAAAAGATATTTCGAGACCGATCTTGGGTCTTGGTGACATCGTCATTACTCCCTATCTAAGTTTTCGTTCAAGATGCCTGATTGCCTGTTCCATTTCATTCACAGGATTCATCACCATCTCTCCGTGGCCGACTGCAAGTACTGCTGGTTGATAACCTATTAATTTTCGCGCACTTGTCAACGCTGTTTCCTTACTCCATGTACCAAAGGCTGGGAATGGAAACCACGGAATGATATCCCCTGCTACCGCCATTCCACCTCTTGTTTGCAAGGCATCACCGGCAATCAGCGCCTTTGTACGCAAATCTAAAAAGGACATCGAACCAGGTGTATGCCCAGGCGTTTCGATCGCGGTTAACGAACCGATCAGATCGCCTTCCTTTAATAAGATGTTGGCACGCGTTTTTAATTTTTTCGGCACACCGCCTTTAATCGGTGTTTGTGCCTCATGAGAATCAAGGGACCGATCACCATTCATTAGTCTGTGATCGCGATTCGAAATATAGACCGGTACTTCTGGCAGCCATTCTTTTAATGAATCGAGCGCTCCGACATGGTCTTCATGAGCATGCGTCAATACAATTTTGGTAATCGGCTTTCCAATCGTTTTTGCTGCCTTCAAAATCCCCTTCGTGCAAAAACCTAATGCAGCATCAATTAGCGTTAGCCCATCCTCTTCCTCCACCAAATAGCAGTTGACTGGAAAAACACTCGCCATAAATGTGACTTGATACAAGTACCCATTTTTAATCATCCTCATAAGGAACATCTCCTTTTAACTAATATGATTAGTTTTATTTTAACTAATACTATTAGTTTTATCAAGCCCTTTTTGTGAAAAAATATCATTAGATTAGATACCATAAGGGAACCAAGACATTAACTTCTCATAATTTGACATATATTCATCACTTTTTCCAAAAGATACTAACTACTGAAAGGAGATTTTTTCATTAATTAAGTTGACACTTAATTAAGCATACGCTAAAATAACAACATGATTGAAAAAGTCCTACATGCTTTGGCAGAGCCTAGACGTCGAGATATTCTATATCTTGTTCGCGATGGAGAGCTTACCTCCAGCGCGATTGCCTCCCATTTTGACATCTCAGCTCCTGCAGTTTCTCAGCATCTCAAAGTTCTCGAACAATCTGGCCTTGTAGTGGTTCGGAGGGACGGAACAAAACGGTACTACGGTATCAGAAGGGACGGTTTTTCAGAATTAAAGCAGTATATTGACCGTTTTTGGGATGATAGTTTACTTCGTTTAAAAGAAGCTGCAGAAGAGGAAGAAAGGAGAATTAATCGTGAATCAGACCAATAATGACGTAATCACCAAAGAAATCTTTATTGAAGCTCGTCCGGAAACATTATTTTCATTCTTTACGGATGCAGACAAAATGGTCCGCTGGATGGGAAGACAGATCCTGCTCGAGCCTAAAATAGGCGGTAAATATCGAATTGATGTGAATGGCAGCGATATTGCCATGGGCGAATATGTTGAAATTGTTCCTTATGAAAAAATTGTCATGTCATGGGGCTGGGAAAAATCCAAGCTCGTGCCGCCCGGCTCAAGTAAAGTGGAATTCAAATTGACCCCGAAAGAAAATGGGACAAACCTAGTATTAACTCATTATGACCTCCCAGTGGAAGAAATCCCTTCACACCAACATGGCTGGTCACATTACATGCCACGCATCAAAGATTTTGCTGAAGGCAGAGACCCCGGCGTAGACCCCTGGTCCGTTGTAGCTATGCATTAATTTAATAAAATGGTTAAACTCATGGTTGATGTGGAGCGGAAGGCGCAAGACTCCCGCGGGAAAAAAACAGGATACGGGAGACCCCGCAGGCGTGTAAAGCACCGAGGAAGCTCCCGGACCGCCCACTGAAAGCGAACTTCTTTCGCTCTAATCAACTTTAATAAAAATAATTTATTAGGTAGAGAGAAAAAAATGACTAAATTATCTTGTAACTGTGGATTTACTGTAGAAAACGCCGACCGCTATAAAGTAGAGGCGGTTATGTGGCACCATGCCATTCAAGATCATGCGGACATGTTGAAAAGCATGAACGTTGAGATGCTCGAAGAATGGTTAAAAAATAAAGATAATCAGTTAGCATCTGCTTAATAAAATGGGAGGAATAAAAATGTCTAATATCATTCATCAGGAAGTAGTGTTCAACGCAAGCCCTGGACGATTATATGAAGCGCTCACAGATTCTCAACAATTTAGTGAAGTTACGGGAGGGGCTCCGGTTGAAATCAGCCCTGAAGCTGGCGGGACTTTTTCTTGCTTTGGCGGTATGATTCTTGGAAGAAACATTGAACTTGTTCCAGGTGTACGAATTGTTCAAGCTTGGCGTGTAGCGAACTGGCCTGAAGGGGTTTATTCTATCGCAAAGTTTGAACTTAAAGAACAAGACTCTAATACCCTTTTGGTTTTCGATCACATCGGTTTTCCTGAAGCTGAAGAAGTACATCTTGCGGCTGGATGGGGCGAAAATTATTGGAAGCCTTTAGAAAAATATTTAGGGTAAGCTTTTTCCTATCTACGTAAAAATGCTTGGAGCTTCTCCAAGCATTTTTATATATATCGATAACAATTTCCTCTGATTTAGCCCGCGAAACACATGCTAATATGCTCTTTTGTAAACCTTTTTGTTCCTCAGTTAAGAAGGAATCATAATGATCAATTTCCCCCTCTAGCACGTTAAGTTCACACGTTCCGCACCGTCCAACTCGGCAGGAATAAGGTGCCTTGATGCCCGCTTCAAGCAATGCCTCTAACGGGTTGGAATATCGATACACATCTTCCTTAAATGGATATGGAAATGATTTTAGGCCTGCTGCTTGATGCATAACCTCACTATTCACCGAAAATTCTATATATTCATTTTAATAAAAAAAAGGGGGAAATTAATCCTTTTTTTAGTGGGTTTCTGTATAAGCAGTTGGTCTGAAGGTCAAGACTTGCTTGGAAAACGGAGGAAATGTCTTTCATGAAGTAGATGATGGACAAAACTCACTTCGTATGCTGAGGATTTGTCTTTCATAACACCGATGATGGACAAATCTCTCTTCGTATGCTGGGAACTGTCTTTCATAACGCCGATAATGTACAAAAACACACCTGTGAATTGAAAAAAGATCGTTTGTTTGAAATTTGTTCAAAACTTTTTTACAAATATGTGAAATAGTGAACAATTTACCCTGATTTCAAAATAAGTTTGGTATAGTAAAAATGTAGATAACGAATAAAAATTTTATTAAACAAGGAGTGTTTCACATGGTAGTAAATTGGTTAAGAGAAAACAAAGTTGCCGCAGGCATTTTAACAGTCCTTCGACTTTATATCGGTTATTCTTGGTTAACAGCAGGATTCCACAAATTAACAGGCGGGTTCGATGCTTCTGGATTTTTAAAAGGAGTAATTGCTAATCCAGTAAAAGGTCCTGATGGCAGCGTCGTTTATGGCTGGTACGTAGATTTCTTACAGCATTTCGCATTACCAAACGTCGATATTTTTAATACAATTGTTCCTTTAGGTGAATTTTTAGTAGGACTTGGACTTATTCTTGGCTGCTTAACAACAGCTGCAATGTTCTTTGGTCTTGTGATGAACTTCGCGTTTTTCTTAGCAGGAACCGTATCTCATATCCCAACAGACCTATTCATCGGAGCTATTATCCTGTTCTCTGGTTTTAATGCCGGCCGTATCGGTCTTGACCGTTGGGTAATCCCATTTATTCGTAAAACCACTTTAAAAAAGCCCATTAAACAAAACGCCTAATGTAAACAAAAAAAGCGGCTCAATCTAAAGCATCCCTCTAGATTGAGCCGCTTTTTTAATTTTTCAGTGATTCTTAAAAGCTATTATCTTCTTCCAAGCGTTCCTTGTTCAAGTACCAATTTGATACCTGTGTAAGAATGGCAAACACGAAAAAGAAGTTCATCGCCCAGACATTAATGAACGGGGCTATACCGCCAAATTCAATGGTTTCAAGGCCTTTTAGCTTCATGACAATAGTTGATTCGATAAAAATAAGCACAAAACCCACTACACCAGCAATAGCCGCTCTGATCATATGTCATCCCCCTGAAACTTAAAAATTTATGTAAAATAATAAAATGGTGATTTTGACAATTTCGTGAACATCTCCCTCTTATTATATTACAAGAAACGAATTAACAACACCCTGAACACTTAAAAATAGGAGATAAATGGAACCAAAGATCTAACTAGTGGCAACTGCAATATCTTAAATTAAAGCGTTACCACCATATTCCAAGAAGTCCCGTCCACGCCCACCTTTTTAAAGCCCATTTTAGTATATAAATGGAGCGCCTTATTGTTAGGGTCCACGCTTAATGAAACCCTGCTAAATCCAATTTGTTTGGCTGCCTTTAACATCTCGCTAAGAAGAGCTGTCCCTATTCCTTTTCCTCTGTAATCTGGAAGAAGGGCCATTCCTAATAGTGGGGTATTCTCATCGATATAACCATATGTTTTATTGGTATCATTGAATAGTCGGATCCAGACAGCGCCAATTGGTGTGTCAGTCGAAGTTGTCGCAATTAAGGATGTATCGCCTTTTCTTCCCCAGCCTATCAATGATTGGGCAATTTGTGGTTCATTTAGTATATCTCGTGAAGGCCGCTGATCGCCCTCAGGAGTAAAAATTGCTTGATACAACATCTCCCATAAAAAATCCTCCTCTTCTTTAACTCCCTGTCTAATATGATATCTGTCCATATCCATCCCTCCTTTCTAGTAATTAAAAATATGTTGTGGTGCCAATCCTTATACATAACTATATTTCAGCCACATAAATTAGCGGAGCATTTTTACATTGCGCCACTAAAAATCTTCACAACTTCCACACAAGTTCCACCTAATTTCAACACAAGTTTTTCATATGATTAAGTCAAGTTAATACGGAAATAGTTAAAGAACTCATTTCTTAAAACTTCCCATTTTTGGATTGGTGCCTGACACCAATCTATTTTTTTATCCAGAAAAAAAGGTCAGCCATCACATTTTATGATGGCTGACCTACTATATTTTCTTAGTTTACCCCTACTTGTGTCCAAGCAGATTTAACAGCATTATATTGTGTGCTGCCAGAGCCATACAAATCAGCTGCGGCTGCAAGGAGAGCGGCACGTGCACCGCTAAAGTTACTTGTCGGAGTAAGATAGACCGTAAGTGCACGATAGTAGATTTTTTCAGCGACGGCTGTTCCCAGACTTGAAATCGTTAAATAGGCTGCTTTATTCGGAATACCACTATTTGTGTGAACTCCTCCATTATCTGAGGTTGTATTCACATAGCCGCTCATATTTTCTGGTTGTCCATAAAGACCAGGGTTTGAAAGACTGCGAAGGGCATCGCCAGCTTTATTAGGCGTGTACACATCTTCCCCAATTAAATAATCCCCTTTATCAAGGAATACTCCGAACGTATCAGAAATGGACTCATTTAAGGCACCTGATTGATATTGATATTCCAACCCTGCTGTTCTTTCTGTAACCGCATGTGTCAATTCATGGGCAACGACATCAAGTGCACCTGACAATGAACGGAAGGTTGTCCCATCGCCATCTCCATAAACCATTTGTGCTCCGTTCCAGAAAGCGTTGTTGTAATTTCTACCATAGTGGACAGTGGAGCGAAGAGTAGCACCATTATTATCAAAACTATTTCTATTAAACGTATTCTTATAATAATCATAGACAGCACCAGCATAGTAGTGCGCGTCGACATCTGCTCGCTGTGACGTAGCGTTGAAATTATTATCAGCATCAACAGAATAATTACCAGGTAATCGAGATGTATTTCCTGCCGTTCTTGTTTCAATAACACCCGTCATCGGCTTGGTAATATCATATAAATAATATGTTCCACTTGAATAATAAGTATTAATCGATTTCGTATCCCCTAGAACACCGACCCCTGTACCATCTGCGACAGCATTATAGGATTTTAAGATATTACCATTTACGGCATCCACATAGACGACCCAGTTGGCAGGGTATGGCTGAATAAATTGAAGATTTGTTTTGTAAGCCAAATTAAAGTGGTCACCATTTTTATATACCACTAATTCTGCCTTTTCCACCGTATCCTCTACCTTTTTACCAGTAGGACCAGCTTTGGCATTAGTTAAGGTTTCCTCTTTCGTTACTTTAATAGATTTCCAAGCCTTATCAAGGGCAGCATCCTTCGATAGCTGTGCTTTCAGGGCCCCTTTGAAATAGGAGGATGCCTCTGGGAACACATCTCCATTCACTGCGGTAACGATTCCATTTTTATCAGTGTGGACCTTAAACTTTGCTCCATCAACTGGAATCCCTTGAATTGATTGAACAAAATTATAGTGCTTGCTGCCAAGTTCATCCGTCTGAACATCTAGTAATGTTAAATCTTTAGCAGTATCTAATTGATATAACTCTTTATTTTCTTTTAAAAATTGTTTCACTGCATCTTTATCTTTATATGCTTTTGTTGATAGCTTTCCATGGACAAAGGATGGTACCTTTTGCCCTTGTTTCCAATAAACCTTAGCGTTCTGACCAAATTGCGCCGCATCTTTCTTAACCGTAACATTGTACGGAATCGTTTTTGCTGCAGCCGTAATCGGGAGCACAGACCCTATCGTTAATCCCAATGCTAATACAAGTGATGTTCTCTTTTTCATGCCAACCGCCTCCTAATTTCTTTTTGTGTATAATTTTCAAAATAATCATAACACGATGAATCTATTAGGATAATTGGGAAAAAAGTAGGGGGCAAGGTGTCAGGCACCAGCAGAAATATTCTATTCTATTAAAAAAACCAACGCTAGGTATGTCATGGCGTTGGGAAAATTTAGTTATTTATTTTTTCGTAAAACTAAACGTTTTTTTATTTATTGTAACTTTTTATTTAGGGCTTAAAGATTAGTCGATTTCAATTTTCACGGGGGCTAATTCAAGTGGCATATTCATCGCCATGGAATTCAAATTTACTCTAACCACGAACCGATCAGGTTGAAAATTCCCCAAGGTACTACTATCAAACGTACTTCTGAATCGCAATTTTTCCTTATCAAGGGTTTTTATCGTATGTTTGATTGGTTTCTCATATAGCTCTTTTCTTGATACCTTCACGAGTGTCACATCATTGCGGGCAAAATCATGAAAGTACGTGAAATTCCAATTTCCTTTCTCACCTCTATTTAATTGAAAATCGACAGTGACGGATTTTTCTTTTACCGTTATGTCTTCAACCATTACCGAGAGATTTTGTCTTTCAGCCTTGATTAGAACTGGAGTGTTTGTATCAAGGGAAACATATTGATTGGATTCTGATATGGCCGCTTGGGGACGAATTTCTACAAAACCCGTTTTGCCTTGTAACGGTTGTAAAATATTTGTCCTTCCTATTACAATCATCTTGTCCCCTGTCATTTTCTTTTCAAGCGTACTGGTTGATACTGGGTGGATCGGATTTCCTTTGTCATCGAACAACTCCATCCTGATTTGATCGAGTTTCCCTTCGCTTGGGTAGGAAGCTATGTAGTTAAGCGCGGTGGATGCCTTCCCATAAATAACAGAATTAACTTGGAACTTAACGTCATCCTTACTGCTTACTTTATGCATTTTTACAGTTTCAAAAGGTAATTGCTTAATTGGAACATTAAATCTCCAAGAACCCTTTTTTTGACCTATACTTTTAAATTCTAATGGAAATGTTGTATCTGTAGGTAATGCTGATTTTGGATAACTCAGTTGGATATGCCCGGTAAACCCGTTCTCAACACGCTCCATGTGGACGATTTCTTTCGTTTCTTCAATCCGATTGTCCCCATTAAATATCTCGTAAAAAGCAGCTAACCCTCCATCCTCATCCGCTTTTACGTTCCCTTTCACATCAAAAGTAACCCCAATAACAGCCCCATCAAAATAAGCACTCGTAATCGCTACATCTATCCCTTTATAGCTAGCAGTTTCGTTTAATTGGGTAATTAATTTTTGCGAAGCTAATTGTTCGCCTATTAAGTCTTTATAAAACCACCCCACCAGCGGCATCTCTGCCATTACCTTTGAAATGGACGGAAAAATAAACCCAGAAGAAATAAAGATTGCGGCTGCGGCTGCGGCCGAAAAAACAAAGACACGTTTTTTTCGAGGGTTTTTAGCCAAATTAGCTTGTCTCACACCCATTTTAATGGCCCTTACTACATCCTCTTTTGGCACTTCAATCTTTTCATATTCCTTAGAAAAAAGGTTCTTCTCCATTGTAACTGCCACCTCCTAATAGTTTTTTCAATTGATTTTTCCCTCGATAAAGATACGTCTTCACGGTATTCTCTGGGATATTCATCACTTTGGCCACTTCGCTTATCGGCAAATCCTGATAGTAAAACAGTATCACCGCATTCCTATAATGCTCATTTAATCTGTCGATGGCTTCTGCTAAATCTAAGGCCTCATCACGTCTATCCTCTTTCACTGGTAACATTTCAATAAAATCCTCCACCGGTATTTCTTTCTTTTTCTTTTTCAAGACATCATAGGCGCAGTGGATAATTATTTTGGTTAACCAAGTTAAAAAATATCTTTCCTCTCGTAATTGTCCGATTGCTAAAAATGCTTTATAGGCGGTTTCTTGAACAAGATCTAGCGCATCTTCACGATTCCCAACGTAGAGGTAAGCGGTCCGATACAATTGATCGCTATGTAAGATTAACAACTCTTCAAAGGCTTTCTTATTGCCCTTTATCGCTTTTTTTATCAGTTTTATTTCCTTCAATTTCTAACCTCCTTTCACTAATTAGAGAAGAGAGTACACAAAAAAGTTTCAAATTTTTTTAATGATAGTGTAACTATAGAAGTTAATGGAAGGTGGCCCCATACAGTTGGCTTGTCATTGCATTTCTTGGAGTAATTAATAAAACGGAGTAGGATAAAGGAACAACACCTTAAAATAAAGGAAGTTGAATAAAATTCCCAAAAATAAACAACTGTAAGGTATATTCCATTGCTTAAAAAAATAGTAGAATAATGATAAACAAATTTTTGAGGAGTAGATTCAACTTGGTTGCAGTTAGAGTTCTTTCATCAATCCTGAAGAATAAATTTTTAATATATCTACTACTCACTTTGATCCCCACAGTCGCAATCAGTTCGGTCTTAGCACAACACCGGGTAAAGGTATTGGAAGATCGAAATAAAAATAAAGCCGAAGATTATGCTAACTTTCACACAATGAATATTGAAAATTTCTTTAATGAAACGGTTGGCAGATTAGAGATGCTTGCTTCTTCGCTTAAGTTTCAGAATACCAGCCTAGAAAATTTAGAAACGTTACTTCGAGAAACAACAGGAAAAGATCCTCGTCTTTCCGGTTTCTTTTGGACTAACAGTAATGGTGACTTACTAATCAGCACGAATACAAATTCTAAAAATATAAATGTGAGCGATCAACCTTATTTTCAGCGTGCCATAAAGACAGAGAAAACAAGTTTTTCTGACGTACACATCGGCCGAGTCACTGGCAGGCAAATCATCACGATTGCCACACCCATTGTTGACCATGGCAAAATTCAGGGTGTTCTTGTTGCCAGTTTGCGTACGGACAAAATTGAAGCAGCCATAAAAAACCTGGTTACAGATGAAATGGTCATCGTCATGGATGATTCTAACAAAGTATTATTTAAAGCAGGCTCCATCCCTGAAGAAAACTCGATAAAATACAGCATGAAAATGGCCAATGTACCGTGGACGATTTCAGTCCTAGTCCAATCTGGGAATCGACTAGCTTTTTGGAAACCGTTTTTAAAATATATGATCATCTTTCTAACCCTTTCAAATATCGTCTTTTTATGGGCACAATATTTTCTTTTAAAAAAGAAAATAAAAAGGGAACAGGCCCAAACGGAACATCATAAGTTAGAATTAATCGGGAAGCTTGCGGCAAGTACAGCCCATGAAATACGGAATCCATTAACCGGTATAAAAGGCTTAATAAAACTGTTAAGCGAGGAATATCACGATCAAAAGGCCCAATCCTATTTCGAAGTGATTCAAACAGAAATCGATCGGATCAATGTCATTGTTAGTGAATTGCTTGTTCTAGGGAAACCGACTGCTCACACGCTAAAAACTGATAATGTTAATAACATCGTTGCTGAAATTGAGCCGATTATTCATTCCGAAGCCAATTTTATGAATGTGGAGTTAACCATCCATTATTGCAAGGAAAGTCTGCTTGTTTCTTGTGTCAAAGACCATCTCAAGCAAGTTATTCTTAACTTAACCAAGAACTCTTTGCAAGCTATGCCTTATGGAGGGAAACTTTCTATTACTCTAGAGAAGCTAGCAGATAATTGTTTGATTACCGTATTGGATAATGGAGTTGGGATGCAGCAGGATCAAATAAACCAAGCATTTAACCCATTCTTCACATTAAAGAAAGATGGTTCTGGCCTAGGTCTAACCGTCTGCAAACGAATAATTGACTCCTATGGCGGGAACATTTTTATTAAAAGTGTATCCAATGAAGGAACACAAGTAGAAATTACTTTGCCATTAGTAGTCGACAGGGACAGTTATTAAAAATCGTAGTCAGCCACTACGATTTTTTTTACTGCTTTGGCGCTCAAATGCCCCTATCATCAAAAAAAGCACTATTCTACTGAATAGCGCCTTATCTTTATGCTTGAATTTAGTGATCCTTTGAAAAAGGAAAATACACATCTATATTGTAATCGATATCATCCCTTTTTAATATAGGATTCTATGACAGTTTTTGCACAAAAAAAGCTGCCCTATGTAAAGAGCAGCCTTGTTGTATTTAATTAAGCTTCTTCGCTTTTTTTCAAAATTGGGAGCGACTGTTTGAAAAGAGGAACTAGAATAATAACCCCCACGATAAAAAGGAAGGCAGAGGCTTCATACATCGTGACAAGCGAAAAGGTTTTTTTCAGCCAGCCGCTCGCACTCATGGTAATGACCATTGTTCCCATAAACATCGGGTTTAATATCCCATTAACCCGCCCAATAAAAGCTTCATCTGTATTTTGCAAAATCATCGTATTAATTCCAATATGAATACAGGGCATAAACAAACCGCTAATAAATTGTGCGGTCAATGTCAGCCACAACTGTTCTGATAGCCCCATCACAATAAATCCTAAAGCAGAGGCGCTCATTCCTATCGCAAGCAAGATTTGTGGAGGAGTCTTTTTCGCTAATCCCATTATGAGGCCCCCACCTAAAATCATCCCTGCTCCAAATGCCGCCATCAACCATTGTAGGTCCTCTTTTGGTAAACCAAGTTTTTCCGTAATGAGGAATACAGAAAGTGGCTGCGTCAGCCCTAATCCTAACCCTGCTGCTGCAAAACAGCCCCCAAGCAAAGTTAGCGCCCGGCTGTTCCAAACATAGCGGAAACCTGCCTTCATTTCCTCCATAAGTGTGGTTTTTACAGCGTTTTCCTCGATTTCTCGGTCAGGTGGGAGCATAAATAGAATCGCTGCCGAGAGCATAAAGGCAATCCCCATCACAGCGATGGCTGCACTTATGCCGTAATGCTGATAAACAAAAGTACCAATAATCGGCCCTAAAATCATAAACAAAGCAAACACAGTTTGGTACATTGACATACCCATCTGAATAAGTTCTTCTTTTACATGAAGCTTGAAAAGTTTCATTCCAGAAGGCTGGGAAAACTGGGAAAGAATCGATGAAACAAGTGTCGCAAAGAAAATAACCTTCCAACTGCCAAATACTAATGTTAGCAATACAATAAAGATGGACATCGCACTAAGGAAGTCACACCAAATCATTGTCCGTTTCGGCATCCACCTGTCTGCCAAAGTGCCTCCAATAAAGGAAAATAAAAAGATTGGCGCAAATTCTGCAACTGAAATCAGTGAGACGGCAACGGGATCTTCATTTGTCTGCTCAATGACAAATAGTAAAATGGAATAGTTCCGTACCCAGATACCGATTTGTAGAAATAAGGTCGAGAGCAAGATGGTACGGATAACTCGATTACGAAATAAATCCACCATGGTAATGTTTGTTTTTGTTTCTTCCATAAAAAAACCTCCTTATCCATTCATCTGGACAGGAGGCACTTCAGCACAAAAGGACACAGTACACCAAGTACCATTTACTCCCTTTTGTCTATAAAAGCCCGCACTAATCCTATCCAGAAATATGTTCGTTTATTAATCCGAATTTTTTCCTTTTAATAGGTTTAGTGAATCATTGGCTTTATGGTCACCCTCTCAATTATCGTAGTTCCCATATTAATGGATTCAACCCGAAGAATCAAGAGCGAAGTTTGTCATAACATGTAACCAATGATAATCATCTGAACCTAAAACTGAAATATTTTTCCTAAAGCCTTTAAAGACTCGGGACTGCCTATCTTAACAAAATGGTTTTTTAACTCATCTTTTGCTTCTTCCATTTCGATATCATATAAATCAACAACATTATTTTTTGACCAATAGTCAAGTGTTTCAAAGGAAGTACTGCTCCAGCCGTTCTTCTCACCGGATGCGTTTATTTTCTCCTTGGTCCCTGAGACGACAATATCCATTGAGCCTTGTAATTCTAACAACGCCTGATCAAACGGCTTTTTCTTTTCTTTATCCTTCATACCTGCCTTGGCCCTTAACACTCTAGTGTCGATGCCTTCTTCCTCACTTATTAGGGTAAATAACTCTAAGGCCTCCCTTGAAATAAGACCATCCTTATACCGTTTCGATACTGATTCTTTTGACCCTAAGATCGTCTTTACCAAGGGGAGAATCTCACGGGAGATTAACACTGATTTTTTCTTAATAAACTTTCCGTAAGCTGCTACTCCATCGACAGGGAACTGTGCCCTCCATAACCATGGATCATTTTCTGAACCCGTATGCCAATGTTCCTTCGATGTAATGCTATCAAGCGAAGGGTATTGAGGAATAAGTGGCGAAAGAGGCAATAAACCTACTTCCTTAATAACCTTAACTGCTTCCTCATATGTACTAATTTGATAATCTACCAAGCCAACCAATCTCCTTTGATTCCGAATATCTCTTTATTTACTTCCCTATTAGTTTAGGTAAATCCTCCACTTTCTAAACTCATAGGAACCAAAGTGGCCAATTATATTTCGAAATAAAATTTAACGAATTAAATGAAAATTATGGTAAATTTAGAGAGAATATTCTTTAGAAGTAGGTGGACGACTTGTTAGAAAAATTCTCTTTGTATATGAACTCTTTCAAACAAGAAAGATTGATTAGAGTATACCTGCCTGATAGCTATATAGAGGGAAATAAGAGATTTCCAGTATTGTATATGCATGATGGACAAAATGTTTTTGAAGATGAAGGTGCCATTAAAGGGATATCTCTAGGAATGAAAGAGTACTTAGACAAAAGTGGACTAGAGATAATTGTTGTGGCAATTGATTTAAATCCTGAAGGGGAAGAACGGGTTAACGAATACTGCCCATGGGTCAATGGTGAAGTAAGCAAACAAATCTTAGGCTATGCCAGTCCTTCAGGAGGCCGTGGTAAAGAATATATCGATTTTATTGTGAATGAACTGAAACCATTCATTGATGAGAAGTACCGAACCCTTGAAAATCATACATCAATGGCTGGAATATCATTAGGTGGATTAATCTCCACTTATGCTGCCTGCATCTACCCGCATATTTTTAAAAGAATTGCTGCTTTATCACCTGGATTTTATCGAAATCAAGAAGAAATCGAAAAACTATTAAAAACATCGGACTTATCTAAAATCGAAAAGTTTTACATGGATTTTGGCACGAAAGAAGTTGGTGCGGATGAAGAAATGAATCAAGTCTTTCTTAATCTGACCAACCGTGTCTACGAGATAGTGAACGAAAAAATGACCGATTTTCACTTTCAGCTTGTCGAGGATGCGGAACATGCATATATTTTCTTTAGAGAAAGAATTCCTGCCGTACTATCCTACTTGTATTCAGATAATAGATAAATTTACGAAGAAAGGTATGGCTGATAAATGGCCATACCTCTCTTGTTCGTTATACTTTAATGGTGTTCCATTCATTGACTGTCTCTTTCACTAATTGCATAAAGGCGTCCTTTTCCTCTATGAATAAAGAATGGGCCGATTTCTCAAACCATACCCACCATGTGAAAATTTCACATGGTGCCTGACACCCAATTAGAACGGTTTTAAGATCATCAGGGTGATGATGATGATAAAGATTACATTTTCCAGGTTTTCAAATCGAAAGAGTATTTTTGATAAGTTCCAATATTCTTCGGGTATTTCTTCACCTTTATGGGATTCTAGTAGTGCTTTAACAGGCTTGGACCTAGGTGATAAGACAAGTGGCCCAATGGCAAGGGCTGCCAAAAAAAGAATCAGACTTGTTACATACCATCCCATCTTAAACAGACTTGGGTTGAGGAAACCCATACTTAGCCCTGTAAGTAGAAGGAGAATGCCGCCAATCATGACAAAGATATGCAGCCTATGCCTAATACTATAGGAATGTCTTAATTCGGTCATGTTTTTTCCAGATTTGACCACTGTCGTTAAGATGAAACCGGGACCCATCCCTAGGATGGCTGAAAATATATGTATAAAAACAAGGATTTTATAGAAAGACAACATGCTTGCCAACCTCCATTCACTCCAATCCTCATTTTATCATATTCTTATTTAATATATTAACGTGAAATATAGTAGTTTTTATGGCTGCTTTTGAATAAACAAATTCATATAGTGAACCCTATTTACATATGGCTGTTTTCGCATTTGTTGTTGTTTTTCGTATAAGTTCATTAACCCGTATTCCTGAATGTTTCGTGGCATCTTTTCGTAATAATATTGACAAGAAGCGCATTAGTAATTAGGTAAATGACCCTTATTATTATTCAAGAGCAACAAAGTTTACGAAAAGAGCCTTACATAAAGAATGTTACAAAGGAGCATACCCGTGGAATCTTATGAAATTTTTAATATGATTATTGATGATGAGCCATACGACCAAGAGGAAGTAACCGTTGATTTTACTTATCAGCATCAAGATTATAGTATTACCTTTAAAAAAGGTGACCTCGAAGTAGTGAATGCCTGGGTTTTTAAGAATGGTTCGTCATTACCAGCTAATTTGTCTGAGGATATGATCGAATTCATTAGAGAAGATGTTAGAAATAGAATTTAGTTTATTGATGATAACCTATAGCAAAGATTAAGGTCATCAGAAGACGCGTCTGATGACCCTTTTTGTACCCTTTGTTGTGGACGATAGGAGAATGCCATACATGAAGTCCTATTGCCAGGTCCTTTCCACGGTTTACCTCGTGATCTACTCGGTAAAGAGCCGGTGGACCTCTGTTTCCAGCTCCTTTACTAATGGAAACCACGACATCTGACCGAGACTTTTAACAATATTTGTGTAATACCATTTTTGTTGTTCTTCACCGGCATTAAATCTGTCCCAAACTGATTCACCCAGTAGCTCATAATCGTTGATAATAGAGCGAATGTTATGTAGTTTATCTGCACAGGCAACAACACGAATATCCTCTGAGGCAGTCTTTAAAAACTCAATCGTATGTTCCTTCCGCGCTTTCCACGGAAGTGATTTATTAGGTTCAGAACATCCCTCTACAATTTTTGCAATTCTTCCCCCAAATTCCTGCTCGATATCACTCAAGGTAAGGTCAGTGTCCTCTACCGTATCATGAAGAATTCCCGCCGCGATGATCTCCACTTCATACCCTTCCTTCATTAACATCATCCCAACCGCGACTGGATGCACAATATAAGGGATGTTGGTGTTCTTCCTGCATTGTTCTCGATGACGAAAACTTGCTACCTGAAGCGCATGTTCAATAATGTCCATTTTAGCAGCCTCCTAATCATTCGGGTTAATAATCGCCAATACCTGATGGTCTTCCCATTTCCCGTTGATTTTCACATTTTTCAGAGCTAAACCTTCTTGATGAAAACCGGATTTCTCCAACACCCGTATCGAACCAATATTGTGTGGCATGACCCCGGCCTCTATCCGATGTAATTTCAATTCCTTAAATGCATAGTCCACAAGCAGTTTCACTGCCTCAGTTGTGTATCCTTTCCCATTTTGCTTCTTATCTAAAAAATATCCGATGAATGCACTTTGAAGTGAGCCTCTGAGAACTTGAAAAAGATTTATGGTCCCAATTAACCCTCCCTCATTCTTAAAAATTCCAAACGAATAGCTTTGATCATTACTGCTTTCTTGTTGATACGCCTGTATCCGCTGCAGCTGAGTGTCGACCGTATAGAAATCTTTATTCCGCTCCATCGAAAACTTTTCGAAAAAGTGCCGATTTTCTGTCTGTAATTGAAGAAGTGATACTGCGTCTTCCTCAGAAAATGGTCGAATGTAAATATTTTTACTTTTAAAACTGGACTCTTCACTCGTTGATTTCAAATGTAACACCATATGCAGGTCCTTATAAGAGACACCATTATCTTTAATGGCGTTTTCCTCAAACCCATACACTTGAAAACCTAGTTTACAATAAAGTTGTTTTGCTTTTTCATTGCTTGCCATTACAGATAAATTTATTTTCTCAACCGCTTTAATCGATTTGGCTTTATTAATCGCTTCCGTCATTAATGCTTTTCCCACACCGAAGCCTTGTTTTTTAGGTGTAACATACATCGCATATATATTGGCCCGATGCTGGATTTTCTCGGCAGTTTCGTGCAGCAATGTGACTACTCCAATTAGTTCATTATTTTCATATGCCCCGAATGTATAGTTTCCTTCAGCGGAAAAATTGTGGGCAACTTGAGCAATTGGATTTTCCCTTTTTATCGCATCTCCATAGCTCGTTAAAAATGCTTCTGGATTTTGCTTAAGTGCTTCCAGTCTTAGCTCCCAATAGTTTTCTGCATCAGATGCATCTAGTAATTTAATATTCAATTTAATCCCCTCACCTATACAAATTTGCTTTTCGTATGAAAAAAACTAAATTATTTATTGTACAAATTTAACAATGATACTGTTTCATGAAAACTACATAAGTTAATTCTTGAAATGAAATGATAAGAACAAAAACAAAGAGGGTTATAATTTATGAAAAAACTTTTAATTAGTTTATTGATTACCATGTTTGTCTTCTCAGGAAGTGTAAATCCGCTGCCAGCTATGAATAAAGTCTCTGCACAACAAAAACCGATACCTCCCTATGCAAAATGGGGTACTCTTGCCTTAGAAAAAACTCATGAAAAGTACCCGCACGCCAAAATCGTTGACTATCTTCACATCGGAAGGACGAGTGGTCCGCAAACCTCCACCGAAAAGTTCAAGCTTTGGTTAAAAGATAATAATAAGGAATTCGGTGTTTACGTTAATATCGAATTTAATAAGCAGACTGAAAAGGTCGTGAAAGTCACTTTTCAGGAGACATCAAGATAGACTTTTATCCGGAAAAATCAAAAAAGTTTCAAATCCTATGACTCCGGATAAAGTCTTGAAATGAATCAACAATTATCTTTACGACTTCAATACTTGCGGAAACACCCCCTTGTATCTCTAAACTATGGTCAGCACCGGGAATGATAACAGTGGAAATATGTTCATTCTTCTTCAGTGCAGTAACTCGTTCGTTGATAAAGTGATGGTCCTGATCACCGATAATGCATAGAGATGGCAGTTTAGTTTTCAATAGTGTCTCGTAAACATTGTCCTCTTTTAAAAGCGGGGTTAACCAAATGCCAAACGGATTCTGAATGAAATTCTCGAGTGTCCACTCCAATGCCATTGGTATCGTTCCAATCGATTTACTTAGGAGAAAACATTGCTCATAATTCGTGCCAGTTAAACTTTCTTCCACAACATCCTTTACATCTTCATACATCCAACGTTCCTGTTCTTCCTTGCTAAGTCTTGTAAAATGTTCATTCTTCGCAAACTGATAATTAACATGGAGAATATCTATCTGGTGATTCAAGCAAATGTTGGTTGCGTAATGAAAAAGCGGCCGCTGGGTAGTATAGCCAAGGCCTGGAAGCATGATACAGATGCTTTTGTTTCCTTTTTCATTATGAATCCATGTATAAGGAATGGTTGAGTATTCATTTCTAACTACCTGACCTTCTTTAAATTGATACAATCTATTCACCTCATTGATTTGTTCTTCTTAAAGTGACCGTCTTCTCTTTTATGAGTATTTCGATGAGGAAGAAGCTTTGTGAACATACTATATCCCTCCTTAAATACCATTTTAAAAAATTCGTGAAGACGCATTCACATACCTTCTTAAATTCCAATTAATAGGTAAATAAAGAGACATTTTTTATATTAATACGGTTCATATTCAAAAAACCACTAGGGATTTACTCCTTAGTGGTTTTCACTTGTTGGAAGGGCTTGCATAATTTTCATTCTTAGGAACAAACTATCTAAATCCAGTTATTATCGGAGTGAATGTTATGCATAATTCATATTGGTATTATGCTTTACTTGTTTTAAGCACCGGTTTATTTATTTTTATCTTATTAAAAAAAAGAAATACTCAATCACTTTACCTATTATTAACCATGATAGGTTTAGCTTTTATCATTGAGACTGTTATATATAATTTCTTAGCCAGCTATGACTATAATCCGAATTTTATCAAACATAATAACTTCTATGACAACAATTTGGGGGCATTCGTGTCAAATGCCTTCTCTTTACCAGTCATTGCTACGTTTATAGCTGTTTTTGGGTTAAATTGGGTTTGGAGTATTTTCTTTTCCGGATTTTTTGTCGGCGTAGAGTGGTTATTTTTAAAACTGCATATCTATTCCCATAATTGGTGGAGGTTGGCCTATACGGGACTGGGACTCCCATTCTATTTTGCTACAGCTAAGAATTATTATAAGTGGATTTTACAGCCTGCTAATGGGTTCAAGCATTATTGGATTCTCTATTTAATAACGTGCACAATCTCTGCAAGTGCACATATTCTGCCGATTATTTTTTTCTCAAATCGAATTTACTCTCCTGGCTGGTTTGAAAATTCCGGTCGTGACTCAATTGCCTTTAGTGACATTTTCTATTTATGTGACAGTCTGTTTTATTGCCTAATGACGAAGTTTTACTTAAAAAGGAATTGGATCAAATACATTTTCACTGCTTTGCTTATGTTTGTGTTGAATCAAGTACTTATGGGAACAGGAATCCTTCGTAGCCTGGTCTGGTGGGACCAGCCCTACTATGTGGTTGTATCGGTTCTGACCCTCCTGCTCACAGGGACTATTGATAAAAGATTAAATAAACCTAACTATAGAGTAAGCAGCTAAAAAGTTCGATGAAAGGGTGGAAAAATAGTAGCTGGTAACTTCTAATGGTTACCTTTCCCTCTTCTTTTTACGCTTTTGGTAAACAGGATTGACGACCATCTCCTCTTCTTTTTCACACGCTCGGTCGTCAATACACCACACACTTAGTATTTTCCCTGAATAATTAGAATTACTTAATCCAATTCATTAGGTCCAAAAACTCTACTTCGAATATCTGGGGTTTCCAGCCTTTCTACCCTTTTCGCTAATGTCTCTCTCATGCCTGGTGCAAGCAATTCACATTTGGAAAGTTCGAATATATCTTCAAAGTTTTGTTCCTTTGCATGAATAACTTGATTGCACTTTTGGATTGTCCACTGCGGATATGACCTGTCCACCAACGTAAACGTCTGCCCTTTCTCGATATACCCCTCTTTTAACACGCGAAAATACCAGCCTGTTTTTCCGGTATTTTGTAATAACAGCGCCAACGTTTTTACGTTAAAACGGCGGGCTGGTTTCCAGCAAGGCTGCCTTGGCTGCGAAACTTGGACGACTGCTTCTCCAATCTGGAAAGTGTCTCCTATCGAAATCATTTCCTCTGTTAGATGTTCCATGACAAGATTCTCACCCATTCCGCCCGCTGTTATCTTATAATTCTCTAGTTCCTTTTGCCAATATGTATAATTTTCAAAGGCATACGCAAAAACTGCCTTTTCCGGTCCGCCATGATGTTCTGTATCCCATTGTCCATCCCCTGTTAAACCTGTTCTCCCCACCCAAACAGGTTCCTGTACCGGCTCTTTAAATATGGCACTGGTCCATTCTCTTTCCATTGGGTTTTTTGCCTCTTTGCTTCCTACTGTTTTTGGCATACCTACAAACACTTCTTTTAAAAAAATACTCATCTTGATTTCCTCCTTAAAAATAACTGCCAATATTTTCATTCATTTATGCATCAGCAATATCCACTTTTCTTTATGATACCTATATTTTATAGACTTTAGTTGAAATTATTTTTTAAATTCTCTAAGAATAATGAATTCACCTTACTATCATGTCATCAAAAAATTAAAAAAGCGCTTGCATTTTTTGAATTTCATTCTATAATACTTGTATACAAGTATACTCGTATTATATTAAGAAGGTGAAATAATGAAAGAATTATTGTATCCCACAAAATGGCTTTCAAAAGCTTCAGCCGGAGATCGTGTAGCATGTGAACTTAGGATGCAGATCATATCTGGTTTGATTGAAAGCGGTACCATCCTTTCTGAAAATAAATTAGCGGCCGATTTCAATGTGAGTCGGTCACCCATCCGCGAAGCATTAAAAACACTCGCCTCTGAAAATTTGATTCGGCTAGAAAGAATGGGTGCAGTTGTAATCGGATTCACAATGAAAGAAATTGTTGAAATTTATGATGTTCGTTTACTGATTGAAACGTTTGTATATGAACGGCTGGTAAAATTGGATAATTCATCGTTAGTAATGGAATTGAACAAAATACTTGAGATGATGAATATTGCCATCAAATATCATGATGCCGACGAGTTTGCCTATCAAGATGTCTTATTCCATGAAACTATTATTCGAGCGATTGATCATTCCTACATCATGATGATTTGGAATAATGCAAAACCGGTCATGGAGGCTTTCATCCTATTAGCGATGCGGGCTCGGTTTGAGGAAAAATACGATGACTTTCCACGGATTATTGAAAACCATCAACTGTATATTGATGCGATCGAAGCCAAAAATAGAGATCTCATGATTCTATCCTTACATCAAAACTTTGATGATGTGCAGGTTAAGGTAGAAGATCTTTGGAGATCTCAACAAATGCTTGCTAAAGGAGTCGTGCAAGAACAATGACTAAATATATGTTAGGGGTAGACATCGGTACCACAAGCACCAAAGCCGTTTTATTTAGTGAAAAAGGCGAAGTCATCCAACATGAGAATATCGGTTATCCACTCTATACACCTGATATATCGACAGCCGAACAAGATCCAGAAGAAATCTTTATGGCTGTGGTACAAGCCATTTCGCGGATCATGAAACATCATCCTCAAAAAGAGATTTCGTTCATCTCATTTAGCAGTGCGATGCATAGTCTCATTGCCATGAATGAAGACGATCAGCCACTGACGCCTTGTATTACATGGGCAGATAATCGCAGTGAAGCTTGGACCCACAAAATTAAAGATGAATTAAATGGGCATGAAGTATACAAACGGACAGGAACGCCGATCCACCCTATGTCGCCATTAAGCAAAATTACTTGGATTGTGAATGACCGTCCTGAGATTGCCGAAAGGGCAAAGAAATATATTGGAATAAAGGAATATATTTTTAAAAAGTTCTTTGACCAATATGTTGTCGATCATTCCCTTGCTTCAGCCATGTGCATGATGAATCTCAAAAAACTTGATTGGGATGAAGAAGCATTAGAAATCGCCGGGATTTCACGTGAACAATTATCCAGGCTCGTGCCGACCACCGAGATTTTTACCAACTGTCATCCAGATTTAGCAAAACAAATGGGGATTGATCCACAAACGCCATTTGTGATTGGTGCAAGTGATGGAGTCCTTTCCAATCTTGGTGTAAATGCGATCCGAAAAGGTGAGATCGCAGTAACAATTGGGACAAGCGGTGCGATTCGAACCATTATTGATCAACCGCAAACCGACGAAAAAGGCCGAATCTTTTGTTATGCATTAACGGAAAAACATTGGGTTATTGGCGGACCAGTAAACAATGGCGGGATGGTCTTCCGGTGGATTCGCGATGAATTTGCCGCTTCAGAGGTAGAAACAGCGAAACGCTTAGGAATTGATCCATACGAAGTACTTACCAAGATTGCCGAAGGTGTAAAACCGGGGTCCGATGGACTATTGTTCCATCCCTATCTTGCAGGTGAACGTGCGCCCTTATGGAATCCAGACGTCCGCGGATCATTTTTTGGCTTAACGATGGCGCATAAGAAAGAACATATGATTCGAGCCGCCCTTGAAGGCGTCATTTACAATTTATATACGGTATTTCTCGCTTTGCTCGAATGCATGGAAGGTCCTGTGACTCGTATCCAAGCAACTGGAGGTTTCGCCAGGTCAGCTGTTTGGCGTCAGATGATGTCCGATATTTTCGACCTGGACGTTGTGGTTCCAGAAAGCTACGAAAGTTCTTGCCTGGGGGCTTGTATCTTAGGATTGTATGCTACAGGAAAAATTGAATCATTTGAAGTAGTTTCTGAAATGGTTGGCAGTACCCACAAACATACACCGAAAGAGTCAGCAGCACATGAGTATAGACAATTACTGCCCATCTTTATTAACTTATCAAGGGTATTAGAAGCAGATTATACTCGAATTGCCAATTATCAAAGAGGCTTAATAAAAAATAATATATAAGTTTTTGGGGGAAAATAATATGCCATTAGTCATAGTAGCACTAGGGATTGTAGCATTACTGATTTTAATCATGGGTTTAAAGTTAAACACATTTGTTTCACTTATCATTGTCTCATTCGGTGTGGCGATAGCACTTGGAATGAAATTAGATGAAATCATTGCAACTATTGAAGCTGGACTAGGCGGGACACTTGGACATATAGCACTTATTTTTGGACTTGGTGCAATGCTTGGTAAATTAATTGCAGATTCAGGAGGCGCGCAGCGTATTGCGATGACTCTGGTTAATAAATTTGGTGAAAAGAATATTCAGTGGGCTGTAGTAGCCTCATCATTCATTATCGGAATCGCTTTATTTTTTGAAGTAGGGCTAGTGTTATTAATTCCAATTGTTTTTGCCATTTCTAAACAATTAAAGGTTTCTATTCTATTTCTTGGGATTCCAATGGCAGCAGCTTTATCTGTAACACATGGCTTTTTACCGCCGCATCCTGGACCAACCACCATTGCAGGTGAATTTGGTGCCGATCTTGGTCAAGTATTACTTTACGGTTTTATTATTTCAGTTCCAACTGTTTTTATCGCTGGACCTTTATTTACAAAGCTAGCTAAAAAATTGGTCCCAGAATCATTTGCGAAAACTGGTAGTATTGCTTCCTTAGGCGAACAAAAAACATTTAAACTCGAAGACACTCCAGGGTTTGGAATCAGTGTGTTTACCGCAATGCTTCCTGTTATATTAATGTCGATTGCTACCATTATTACGTTGCTTCAAAAAACAATGGGATTTGCTGATAATAATTTTCTAGCTATTATCCGTTTTGTTGGCGGTGCATCTCCTGCCATGGTTATCTCTTTATTATTCGCTATTTATACAATGGGATTGGCAAGAAATATTCCAATTAAAACAGTGATGGATTCATGTTCAACAGCAATCACACATATTGGGATGATGCTCTTAATTATCGGCGGCGGCGGTGCCTTTAAACAAGTACTAATTAATGGCCATGTAGGTGACTATGTAGCCGAATTATTTAAAGGGACTTCCATTTCACCGATTTTACTTGCCTGGATCATCGCGGCAATATTACGTATTTCTTTGGGGTCTGCAACGGTTGCGGCTTTAACCACCGCTGGTTTAGTCATCCCAATGTTAGGTCAAACAGACGTTAACCTTGCATTAGTTGTACTTGCTACTGGAGCGGGCAGCTTAATTGCTTCACACGTTAATGATGCTGGTTTCTGGATGTTTAAGGAGTATTTTGGTTTAAGCATGAAAGAAACATTTGCAACATGGACATTGCTTGAGACAATTATTTCTGTTTGTGGATTAGGATTTGTTTTACTACTAAGTTTAATCGTTTAAGAAAGATATCCAAAAGTGGGAGGTAAATATACCCCCACTTTTGGCAGTTAGTCAAGGCAGTATCCTCCTCAAATGCTTAGAATCCGCTAAGTATGATAAGCGGTGGATTTACTGCCCTTTCATTTTTATTAAAGGAGTCGAAAGTGACATGCATAATACAATTGGAGTTATTGGTTTAGGAGTAATGGGCAGTAATATTGCCTTAAATATGGCAAACAAAGGGGAAAGAGTAGCTGTCTATAATTACACGAGAGATTTAACAGATAAACTTATGGATAGAATTGATCATCAATCTATTGATCCGTACTACGACGTGCAAAGTTTTGTTCAGTCCTTGGAAACGCCTAGAAAAATCTTCCTAATGGTGACCGCCGGGGCAGCGATTGATTCAGTGATTTCCTCTTTAGTTCCTTTTCTTGAGGCCGATGATATTATCATGGACGGCGGTAACTCCCATTATGAAGATACGGCCCGTAGATATGATGATTTAAAGTCAAAAGGCATTGATTATTTAGGAATTGGTATTTCTGGTGGAGAAGTTGGCGCTTTAAATGGTCCTTCGATTATGCCTGGCGGGGATAAAGTCGTGTATGAAAAAGCAGCACCTATTCTTACAAAGATAGCCGCCCAAGTCGAGGATACCCCATGTTGTACATATATTGGCCCAAAAGGTGCCGGGCACTTTGTGAAAATGGTTCATAACGGGATCGAGTATGCTGATATGCAGCTTATTGCTGAAGCCTATACTTTTTTAAGGGAAAGATTACTGTTATCTGTGAATGAAATTGCGGATATTTTTGAAACTTGGAATCAGGGCGAATTGAAAAGTTACCTCATCGAAATCACCGCGGAAATTTTAAAGAAAAAGGATGAAAAAACCGGCTTACCACTGGTCGATGTTATCCTTGATAAAGTGGGGCAAAAAGGAACAGGTAAATGGACAAGTATTCAAGCGATTGATAACGGGATTCCCCTTTCCATTATTACCGAGTCATTGTTCTCCCGCTATGTATCTGCTTTAAAAGAAGAACGTGTTATTGCGGATGATATTTTAACTGGACCGGAAATGAATCATTCGATGTTAGAAAAAGATTTGTGGATTGAATACGTTAGAGAAGCATTATATATGGGCAAAGTTTGTGCCTACGCCCAAGGGTTTACACAATATAAAATGACTTCTGACCTTTATGACTGGAACTTGCCTTTAGAAGAGATTGCGCTTATTTTCCGCGGCGGCTGCATCATTCGTGCCGAGTTTTTAAATGTAATAAGCGAAGTCTATCAAGGACAAGCAAATCTGAAAAATTTATTAATCGCCCCATTTTTTGCTGAAAAAGTAAAAGAGTATCAATCAGGTTTAAGAAAAATCGTATGTGAGGGAATTAATTCAGGGATTTCCTTCCCGTGTTTAAGTGCTTCCCTTTCTTATTTCGATAGCTATCGAAGAGGCCATTCGAATGCCAACCTTTTACAGGCTCAACGGGATTACTTCGGGGCCCATACGTATGAGCGTACCGATATGGAAGGCGTCTTTCACACAGAATGGAACTAAGGAGCCTTTCATAAACTAACAAAGTCCTATACTCATGAAATGAGTATAGGACTTTGTTCTAATTTCACATAGAGTATGAATAGAATGAAAACGTAAGGATTATGAATAGAGTAAAAATAACGAATTATTGGAGGGATTTTATGTCAACATCAAGGATACTGAAATGGGTTTCAGGCGGGCTTGAAGCATTACTCGGAATTCCTGTACTTGGAGGTTCGATCGTTCTCAGTCTTGTATGGACCCCTCTAGCAATCATGTTAATATTACATATTGTTACGTTGGTGATTACCAAAAAAGAGGGCAGCGGGTCAATTACTGGTAGTGTCCTTGGAATCATAACTTCTTGTATAGGTTGGATTCCGTTTGTAGGGATGGTTATGCATATTATCTCGGCCATTATTCTCATGGTTGATGCAGCTAAAGCAGAAAGCAACCATGCAGGAAGTTAAGTTTCCTTCCGACATGATGAATCACTATTTATTTAGCTCAATCGTCAGCTTTTTAATACTTTCCATCACTTCTTGGAGATTTGCTCCATGATTCATTTCATTTCTAGCTTGGAGCAAAACGGGTCGCACCGATTCAACAGAACGGCCAAATTGGTACATCCACTCATAACGCGGGACCATCCACATGTGAAAATGATGGGTGGTATCTTCGTTATAAAAGTAATAAACATTTTCAATCCCAAGGACTTCTCTTTGGGCTTTTCTAATTTTGGTGAGGATATTTATGTAATCAATCTTTTCGGCTTCCGTCAATTCATCAAGACATGTAATATGCCGCTTGGATGCGACGATCATTAATCCCTTAATCGGGTAGGCCACATCTTGATGGGCATGGAAATAGTCTGTTTCATAGACGACCCCGCCATCAGGCTCAATCAATCCACTAGTTAAGGCACAGCTTAAACATTCCACCTCGACCGTGTTTCCATTGGATAAGGTAATTTTTCTCATTAAGTCCCCTCCAAAATTAATTTTTCTCACCAAAAACCTTGCCAGTAATTGGCAAGGTTTTTTTAGGTTTTGCATTTGCATTATATGTTGGTAATTCAAAATCATCAAGTAATTACTTCTTTTCTTTATCAAAACCAACTTTATATAATTCGAGCGGCCAGTACTCTACATCAAAAGACTCCTTTTCATTAAGTGAAACAAAATGACCAATTGATGTAGATGCACCCATTACAGCAATTGCTCTTTTATAACAGGAAATACTTATGAAATGACTTCTAAATTGGGTTATTTTCAAACATCACTTTCTGCCTTCAAAAAGAAAAACTGCCAGCTAAGGCAGTCTTCCTTCTATGTTAGAAATCGTAATTATCAATATTATCCTTCTTAAAAACAACTCGTTCTGGCAATAAGATGATTCCACTGTGGTCATCTGTGTAATCATACCCTTGGATTGTGTTAGGCTCGATTTTAACATGACCTATATTGGGTACATCAAACTCATCGCCAACTTTTAGCTCCTTGCCTTCGACCGTCATTAAGTATGCAACATAAGCTGCAAGGGCACCCTGCTTTTTAACATCCCAGAGTCCGAATTGTTTTACAGTATCACGTTTTACAAAATCTCTCATAACGTTTGGTGTTGAAAAACCTGTGATTGTAATCTTCCCTGCCACTTTAAGATTTTCTGCAGCTTGAGCCATAGCAGGTAATGCAGTAGCATCAGGACAAATGACCGCATCAATATCAGGATACGTCTTAATAATATTTTGACCAACAGTTAATGATTTTTGGGCATCATTTTCTCCATACTGCGTCGTCACAATTTCCCAGCCTGGATGTTCAGCTTTTATTTTTGCTTTAGCTGCCTCAACCCATTGGTTTTGGTCTGTAACCGTTGGACTAGAATAGAAGAAAGCTACTTTGGCCTTATCTGGAATTTGTTCGGCAGTCATATCAATGAGCATTCCACCTAGTTGGTCCGGAGTTCCTTGGTTAATATAGAATGAACGGTGTTCCGGATTTACGTCTGAGTCCCAAGTTAAGATTTTAACTCCACGCTTCTTCGCACGATCTAATGCTTGGTTTAAGCCGTCTACAGAGGTAGATGAAATCATCAGGGCTTTATAACCTTGGTTTACAAAGTTATTAATGTATTTTACCTGTCCAGCAACAGAAGCTTCGCTTGGTCCATCATAAGTTAATTCAACTCCAAGTTCTTTAGCCATTTCTTTAGCACCCTGCCCGCCAGATGTGAAAAATCCAACACCTGTAAGTTTAGGGATAAATGCTAATTTAATATTTTTCTTGTTTGTTTTTTCCCCGCCTGAAGTCTTTTCTCCGCCGCTGCTGCATGCTGCAAGTAGTAACAATGCCGATAAAACAACTGTGAATAGCTTTAATAATGCTGATTTCTTCATTAATCTACACTCCCTTTTTAGGACTCTTTCACAAGATCCTTTTTATTATTTAATTTTTTAAATAATAGTTGGAAATTACGCCAATTGGTTAATCGGAGTAAAACAGCGATGATTAATAAAAAACCAATAACCACACTTGTTTCTTGATTGGTCATACTCATCATTTGTAGACCATATTGCATCATCCCAATAACAATACTTGCAACTCCTGTTCCAACAACGCTGCCCTTTCCACCTGTAATACTAGTCCCTCCTAAGACGACGGCAGTAATGACAGGCAAAACCGCATCTGTCCCAAGGTCCGACCTCGCTGAACTGAAGTAGGATGTTAAGACTACACCACTGATACCACCTCCTAAACCTGCAATAACATAGGACCAAATCAAAATGGACTTAGTACCAATTCCGCTAAAACGGGCTGCTTTGATGTTAATACCAATGAGGAACACCTGTCTGCCAAATCGTGTGAGGTGTAAGATAACAGCAAATACAATCATAAAGAAGACAAAAAATAATAATGGGTTAGGCAAGCCAAAGGTTTCACCATTTGCTAATTGAACAAATGAGTCAGGAAAACCACTGATTCCTTCATACCCAGATGCACTGCTGCCGCCGGAAATGACTAAGGCAATCCCAGAGAACAGGAACATGCTGCCAAGAGTAACAACCAAGGGCTGGACGTTACTATTCGCAACAATTATTCCATTCACTCCGCCAGCACAGGCGCTTATCACTAACGCTATCAAAACCGCCAGCCAGACCTCTACTCCGTTCGTCCAGAGAACACCAATGGAAATTGAGGTTAATCCAATTGTTGATCCAATCGAAACATCGATTCCGCCAGTAATAATGACGTAGGTCATCGGAATAGCAGCCAGTCCGATATATACATAGTCATTCATGCTAAATATTAGATTGGTGAAGTTCAAAAAGTCCGGATTCATCACACTGAAGAAAATAATTTCAATGACTAGGAAAATAACCAGTGCACCTTCCCACCTAAAGAGCGGCTTGGTCAGTTTTGTCATCAGTTTGAGTCCCTCCTTTTAAACCATTTGCTTTTTGATTAATTTTTTTCCCCTTTTTAAATTGGTTTGTTTTTATAAAGCTTTGAAATCTAGTATCACTAATTACAATAAACAGTAATAAAAATCCTGATATCGCATTGTTCCAATAGGCTGGTATTTTTAAGTAGATTAATGAACTATTTATAGCAGTTAGGAATATTGCACCTAGCCCTGCTCCAAACACTGTCCCCAGTCCCCCGTTAAGACTTACACCGCCTAATACAGCTGCAGCAATAACTTGAAGTTCCATACCATTGCCCGTTTGGTTAGGGACGAATCCTATGTTCATAACAAAAATCATCCCAGCTATGGAGGCAGATAGCCCAGAAAGCATAAATGCGATAACTCTTATCATAGAAACAGGTATTCCAATTAATCTAGCACCTTCAGCATTATCCCCCACGGCATAGAAATAACGGCCAAATTTGGTCAGCTTTAGAAAAAGAAATGCCGAAACAAGAATAATAATCCCAAGCCAGATAGGGAAAGGAAGGCCCATGAATTCGGCCCCTGAAAGCTTTTTGAAATAATTAGGAATGTCCTCAATCCACTCTCCGTCTGTTAAAATTATCATTAAACCTCTTAATATACCTAAAGTACCTAATGTCATAATAATTGCCGGGATTTTAAGGAAGGCAACTCCAATCCCATTAAAAAGACCAGCAAGGATTCCAACCATTAATACTAGTGCAGCAGCAAGCCATCCTGAAACACCATTTGTTAATAGTAAGCCGCAAACAGCTGCCGATATACCCATAATCGATCCAACAGACACATCTATTTCTGATGTTAACAAGACAAAGGATTGACCAACAGCTAATATGAGTAAAATGACGCTGCTGCTAACTAATAGCAGTAAACTGTTACCGGAGACAAATTTACTATTAATCGCTCCTACAATTCCTATAAACACAATGATGAGAATAATAATGGAGGCTTCTCTTGCCTTCATAACCTTAGAAAAGAGATTCATAGAGCCTTCCACTCCTTTTTAATACCGAATGCAGCCGAGGTTATGGAATCAACAGTTAAATCTTCTTTTTCAATCGAAGAGGTTATCTGGCCTTCGTGCATAACAAGGACACGATCACTTAGTTGAACAATTTCTTCTGTATCTGAAGAAATCAAAATAACCGCTAATCCATTATTCTTTAAGTCATCAATAATTCTATAAATATCCCCACGAGCACCAGCATCAATTCCTCGTGTCGGTTCATCTAAAATAATGACTTTTGGTTTTGTTTCTAGATACTTCGATAAAACAATCTTTTGTTGATTTCCACCAGAAAGATGGCTTAATAATTGGTTATGTCCGGTAGTGACTACCTTCAAGTTATTGATCGCTTTAGCTGAAATTTCTTTTTCTTTTTTTAGTGGGAGGAATAGGCGCTTATATCTATGCAGAATCGTTGATGTGATGTTCATTTTAATGGAGGCAATGGAGAAAATACCATGTTGATGTCGATCTTCAGGGACATACGCTAAACCACGATTGATTCGCTCACGTATGGAAAGCTTTTTAATACTATCTTGGTGCAAACGTACATCTCCGGATTCCCATGGTTCTAATCCGAAAATGGATGAGGCTAACTCCGTCCGGCCTGCGCCGACGACGCCAGCAATCCCCAAGATTTCACCTGGATAGAGGTCAAAGGTGATATTTTGAAAACGGTGGCCTGTTAGGTCTCTAACAGCTAGGATTGGATTATTTGATTTTTTTATGGATGAATTTGGACCCTTTACATTCACTTCAGAAGCCTCTAATCTAACTACTCTTTCCGATGCACTCTTACTCTGTTCAGGCATTAAACCTTCTAATAATTTGTCGTAGGTGAATGCTTTTACTCCACCTTTAGTCGATATTAGTCCATCACGAAGAACTGCGACTGAATGAGCGAGTTCAAAAATTTCTGTTAACCGGTGGGTAATATAGAATACACCCATCCCATCGCTAGTTAACTTTTTAATAGTAGAAAAGAGAGAATTAATCTCACTAAAAGTTAGTGTCGATGTCGGTTCATCTAATATTAAAATTTTTGAATTTCGTATTAGTCCTCTTAGCAATTCAACAAGTTGCTGTTCAGCAATAGATAAACTTATCCCTCTGCGGCTTATATCCAAGTTCCACCCTAACTCAGAAAGGTAGTTCATTATTCGCTTCTCGCACTCGACTTTGTTTACATTTAAACCAATGGTAATATTTTCACGAATGGTCATATTTGGGAAAATTAGTGGTTCCTGTGGTACTAAGTAGATCCCATGCTTATGAGCATCTGCTGGTTGATGAAACGAAACTTCTTTACCTTGCACCACAATTTGGCCCTCATCTGGACGATATAAACCAGTTATAATCTTCATTAAAGTAGATTTACCAGCACCGTTTCCACCAACAATTGCAAACACTTCTCCCTTATTAAGTGTTAAATCCACACCTTTTAAGACAGGGTTTCCTGCAAATTGCTTATAAATTTGACGAATATGAATGAGCTCGCCATGCATTTTATTCACCTACCTAGCAAGTTATAATCTATTAAACTAAACTTTTTTTTACTATAGTTAACTTTTGTTTAATCACATCCAGAATTGTCATCCATAAAGTAAAACGCTTACAAAACAAATACTAAATGACAATTGACCTACAGTCAATACGTTTATTCTAAATTATCTAAATATTTAGAAGTTATTGACTTTTATTTTTCACCCCCCTATACTCAGTATTAGAGTTAAACATTTGTCTACGAGATGATTATTTGTTGAAAGGTTGATCAAATATGACAAACAACGATATCTATACTGAAAACCTCCTAGTCAAGGTCGCCTGGTATTACTATAAGGATAATCTCACACAAACAGAGATTTCCGATTTATTAAATCTATCCAGAAATAAAGTCGTGCGTTTACTCGAACGTGCACGATCAGAAAATATTGTACAATTTCATATTAAAGGACCTGGTGTAAATTGTTTAGAAATTGAAAAGGATCTCATTGATTCATTTAAGATTGATCATGCCTTTGTTATTCCAACTCCTAAAGATAATCTTAGCCAGTCTTTATCTAAAGCCGCTGCACAATTCCTTGAAAGCAATATTTCTACTAATGACTTAGTAGGGTTTGGATGGGGTGAAGCTGTCTCACGAACGATTGAAGCATTAACTATTGATCCTGCAATTGAAATTTCGATGGTAACCCTAACAGGTGGTGTTAACTACTATTTTCAAAAGCGGGATTATTCATCTGAAAGTGGTCTTGATAAATTCAAGGGCGGGATTCATGTTATCCCCGCACCGTTTCTAGCATCAACAGAAGCTATGGCAAAGAATATGTTATCAGAACCATCTGTCAGTAACATACTCGACCTTGCCAGTCTTTCTAATCATGTGGTGGTAGGAATAGGGGGCCTTTCTAACGCTTCTACGATTATTAAGGAAGAAAAGATGACTCTTAATGAATTAATCTACATTAAAAATCAAAATGCGGTGGGTGATATTTTAGGTCAATTTTTTGATGCTCAAGGGAACATTCTTGATTTACCACATCATAATCGCGTTATTGGCACCCAGCTTAGTACCCTAAAAAAGTTACATAATGTCATCGGAGTTGCAGGTGGTGCCCTTAAAGTCGATGCCATTTATGGTGCTTTAAAAGGAGGTTATATCGATACAATTATTACAGATGAAGAAACTGCTACAGCTTTATTAAAAAAGGAGGTTGCATTGAATGGAGTACATCCTAGTATTTGATGCAGGGACAGGAAGTGTAAGAGCTGTTCTCTTTGATAAAACTGGCAGGCAGGTTGCCACATCCCAATTTGAATGGACACATCTGGAAGACCCACGTTTTCCAGGTTCCATGGACTTTGATTTCAGGAAAAATTGGGAAGTTATCCAAACCTGTATATCTCAGGTACTTACTCAGTCTTGTATCGACCCCAAAGATATAAAAGCTATAAGTGCAACAAGTATGCGTGAAGGATTTGTCCTATACGATACAAATGGTAGAGAACTATGGGCATGCGCCAATGTGGATGCCCGCGCAATGGAAGAAGCGAAAGATCTAAAAAATAATGACCCTGAGCTTGAAAAAAAGCTATATGAATTATCGGGACAAACGTTTGCTTTGGGTGCTCTTCCCCGCCTTCTTTGGATAAAAAACAAACAACCTGAAGTCTACGAACAAATTTCCTACTTAACTATGATAAACGATTGGATCCTCTATAAACTCACAAACAAACTTCAAGTAGACCCTTCCAACGGCTGTACAACAGGACTTTTTGATTTAAAAAATCGAGCTTGGACCCCTGCAATTGCTGAAGCTTGTCATCTAAAAAGCAATATTTTTCCACCAGTTAATGAAGCCGGAGAACTGCTTGGAGTCATACCAGAGTCCATCGCATCTTTTACCGGGCTTGCTGTAGGAACCCCTGTCATTAGCGGTGGAGGTGATGCCCAGCTGGCAGCTGTCGGAGTGGGTGCGATTAAGGATGGTCAAACCTTTATTTGCGGTGGCAGCTTCTGGCAGCAGGAAATTAATATTAAGGCACCGATTGTAGATACAAATAATCGGGTTCGTGTTAACTGCCACGCTATCCCTGAACTTTGGCAAATCGAAACGATCGCCTTCTTCCCTGGACTTGTCATGAGATGGTTTAGAGATGCCTTTTGTGAAACAGAGAAGCTCGAGGCCGCACAAACAGGGAAAGATACTTATGAAATTCTTGAAGAAAAAGCAAAAGATGTCCCTGTAGGATCAAATGGAATTATCCCTATTTTCTCAGATGTCATGGATTATATCTCATGGAGACATGCATCCCCCTCCTTTTTAAACCTCACCTTAGACCCTAACAAAACCGGAAAAAAAGAAATTTTCAAATCAATTCAAGAAAATGCCGCACTCGTTTCCTATGGTAATTTAAAACTTGTTGAAGAGGTTACGGGGCACTATCCGACTGAAGCTATATTTGCAGGAGGAGGTTCGAAAGGTAAGCTTTGGAGCCAAACACTAGCCGATGTGCTCGGAATTCCTGTAAAAGTCCCTGTTGAAAAAGAAGCAGCAGCACTTGGTACAGCCATTATGGCAGGACTTGGTGTTGGTTTATTCCCCAGCCTAGAATCCGCAATTACTGAATTCGTGAAATGGGAAAGAATTCACTATCCTAACCAAGAAAACCACCAAAAATATCTCTCAATCTACGAAAACTGGCGTAATGTTTATAGCGAACAACTTAAATTGGCTGATTCAGGCAAGACAAATCATATGTGGATTGCACCTGGGTTAACCATATAATTTGAAAGGGGGTGAAACAATTGTTTCACACAAGTGAAGAAAATAATGAATATCGTTATGGCAGCCATGGACCAAAATACTTAACAAAAGGACCAAACGTTGATATTGGTGTTGTTCTTTTAAAACCAGGTGATGATCACGATAATCACTATCATACAACTTGCGAAGAAATCTTCTATATTCTTGAGGGAGAAATAGATATTTATATAAATGGTCAACCTGTCCACGTTAAACCCGGTGATATGCTTCAGGTGAGACCTATGGAAGCACACTACTTAAAAAATACGAATACCATTGATTTTAAAGCGGTGTTTATAAAGTCACCACATATAAGTGAAAGAGATTCAGTTATCGTTGAAAATCCAATAATCTAGGAGTGAAAGCAAATGAATTGGGGATTTAAAAATAGAATGAATCAAATATTACCAAATGGAAGGGCTGTTATGTTAGCCATTGACCACGGCTATTTTCTAGGCCCTATCCATGGTCTAGAAAAACCTGGTGAGACAGTTAAGAATCTGTTACCACATACAGACTCATTATTTGTTACACGAGGTACGCTTGATTCCTGTATTCCAGAAAGCGTAAGTAAACCAATGCTCTTAAGAGTTTCAGGAGGCCCAAGCGTTTTAAGCGACCTTTCCAATGAACGAATTGTAACTCCAATAAAAGAAGCCATTCGACATAATGTTGTCGGTGTAGGCGTATCTATTTTTATAGGGTCTCAATATGAAACTCAAACGGTTAATAACTTAGCGAATGTGGTGACTGAATCACATGAATATGGCATCCCAGTTCTAGCTATTACAGCCGTTGGAAAGGAATTAGAAAAGCGTGATGCCAGATTCCTTGGCTTAGCCTCACGTATTGCGGCCGAAATGGGGGCAGATATTGTTAAAACGTATTATTGCGAGGATTTCGAAAAGGTAACTAGCACATGCCCAGTACCAATCGTTATCGCAGGAGGGCCAAAATTAGATACTATTAAAGATGCTCTTGACCTTACTTATAACGCGATGCAACAAGGTGCCGCCGGGGTTGATATGGGCCGAAATATCTGGCAATCGGAATATCCTGAAGCAATGATTCGCGCGATAAACGGGATTGTCCATAAAAATTTAGATGTCAAAGAAGCATTAGAATTATATTCACAGCTTACACAGACTAAAGTATATTGAATCATAAGTAGAAATCTCCATCCACGCCGCTCACATTCCATTGTGAGTGATACTTCATAGAATGCTAATAATAGCCATATCATCAGGATCTTTCTTCCATTCATACCCTTTCATTCGAAACCATCAATTCTACAAATTTTTTAGGGCGAACAGGAATAAATCCTGTTCGCCCTATTTTAAATAGTATAATCCTCAGGGATAAAAACCTTTAATTGTTTCGGTTTTACAAACACTTCTTCTCCTGTTTTTAGATTGAGACTTCGAAATTGCTCCTTTCTTAATTCCACTTCCAAATAATCACCATTATCCTTCCGAATCAATTCGAGTTGGACGGCAGCTCCCACCAAATGAATATAATTAATTTTTGCAGAAACTGAATCCAGGCTTGCTTCTCTTTCGATACTTATATCATGCGGGCGAACATAACCAACTGCCTCGGTATTCTGTGTCCCCGAAAATTCCGGGGCATCGACTTCAAAATTACCGTGCCGTAATTTCCCGTTATGCAGGCGCCCTTTAAACAAATTCACATTTCCTAAAAAGTGATACACAAAAGGACTGTTCGGGTTTTCATAAACTTCCTCTGGTGTGCCGATTTGTTCGATCTTTCCTTCATTCATTACGACCACTCGATCGGCAACGTCCAGCGCCTCCTCTTGATCATGTGTCACAAAAATGCTCGTAATCTGGTAATCATCATGAAGCTTTCTTAACCATCTGCGAAGGTCTTTTCGGACCTTGGCATCTAAAGCCCCAAATGGTTCATCTAACAGCAGAACCTTGGGCTCAACTGCTAATGCCCGTGCTAATGCCACCCGCTGCCGTTGACCTCCAGACAAATGGGATGGATACCTATCGGCAAAGGCCTCTAGTTTTACTAGCTTTAGTAATTCCATAACTTTATCTTTTATTTCATTTTTAGAAGGGCGTGTTTTTCTTGGCCGCACTTTTAATCCATAAGCAACATTATCAAAAACAGTCATATGACGAAACAAGGCATAATGCTGAAATACAAATCCTACTTTCCGTTCCTTTGTACTGATATAAGTGATGTCTTCTTCCCCAAACAGAATCGCGCCTTGATTGGCAGCTTCTAAGCCTGCAATAATCCTGAGCAGCGATGTTTTCCCAGAACCGGACGGACCAAGCAGGGCAACGAGTTCCCCCGTTTGAATATCAAGATTAATTTGATCAAGGGCTTGGAAGTTTCCAAATGATTTTGAGATATTTTGGATTTGTATGCTCATCTTAATGCGCTCCTTCTTCAGATTCAAATGACTTTCTGGCTTTCCACTCAATTACATTTTTTACAATGAGCGTGATGATGGCGAACAATGACATTAAGGAAGCCACTGCAAAGGCAGCGGAAAATTGATATTCATTGTATAAAATTTCGATATGGAGCGGCATCGTATTGGTCAATCCGCGGATATGTCCCGAAACAACCGAAACGGCCCCAAACTCACCAATTGCACGAGCACTGCAGAGGATTATCCCATATAATAGTCCCCATTTAATATTTGGCAAAGTCACCAAAAGGAATGTCTTCCAGCCGCTCGCTCCCAGCGTCAAAGATGCTTCCTCATCGGACGTCCCCTGTGTTTGCATTAAGGGAATCAGCTCCCGGGCGACAAAAGGCAGCGTCACTAAAAGCGTCGCCAATGCAATTCCGGGTACCGCGAAGATGATTTTGATATTATGATCGATTAACCATTGTCCAAATAAGCCATGGGCACTAAATAATAGAACAAACACCAATCCAGCAATGACTGGGGAGATGGCAAATGGCAAATCAATAATCGTAATTAATAGACTTTTCCCCTTAAAATTGAACTTGGTAACCGCCCAGGCCGCTGCCACACCAAAGATGGCATTAAGCGGTACCGTAATTAGGGTAATAATCAGTGTCAACTTAATAGCCGATAACGCGTCTGGATTGCTAATCGCCTCAAGAAAAACTGCTGCGCCTTTATCAAAGGCTTTAATAAAAATGGCAACCAGTGGTAATACCAAAAACAAGCCCAAAAACGCTAATGCGAGTGTGATGAGTGCCCAACGGATGAATCGCGGTTCTGAATTGTGTGTTGTCGTTAGAGGCTGTGTACTTGTTGAGTATTGGATTGGAACATTTCCAGCCATAGTTACCTCCCTCTGAACTAAAAGTAGATTTAATTGCGAATCGGATAAATCTCCTCTAAAACAAGGAAATCTAAATAAACTTCCGATTCGTCCACCACTGCAATACGTTAATAATAAGAAGAATGGTAAACGAAAAAATCAGCATGACTGCTGCAATCGCTGTTGCTCCGGCATAATCATATTGTTCTAGTTTCGTCATGATTAGTAGTGGGGTGATTTCTGTCCGCATTGGCATATTTCCAGCAATAAAGACCACCGAGCCGTATTCACCGAGGGCCCTGGCGAAGGCTATCGCGAAACCTGTTAACGCTGCCGGCAGTATTTCTGGAAAAATAACTTTTACAAATGTTTGCATCCGGTTTGCCCCTAAACTAGCGGACGCTTCTTCTATTTCTTTATCCAAGCTTTGCAGTACGGGTTGTACGGTTCGCACGACAAAGGGCAGCCCGATAAACGTTAATGCCAGCGTAATCCCGAGCGGAGTAAACGCCACCTTAAAACTTAAAAGCTGTCCGACCCAGCCGTTTTCCGTATACAACGTTGTTAATGCGATCCCGGCAATCGCTGTCGGTAAGGCAAACGGCAAATCAACTAGTCCATCGATGATTCGGCGGCCTGGAAAATGATAACGGACCAGCACCCATGCGATTAATACGCCAAAAATAACATTAATAACTGCGGCGGAAAAGGCGGCACCAAAGCTCAATTTGTAGGAGGCCACCACCCTCGGATCTGAAATCGTCCCCCAAATTTTTGACCACTCGACAGTCACAGAATTAATAAAGATCATGGATAATGGCAAAATGACAAGGATGCTTATATAAAACATCGTAAACCCTAACGACAGGCCGAATCCCGGCAGCACACTATTTCTTTTCATTTTTAAACTTGCTAATCGAGCCATGAGGTTGACCCCTTCCAGATAATATACATGTAGGGCGCCTTCCATCATACTTGATGGAGGACACCCGTCTAACTGAACTACTTCTTATGGCTGATAAATCTGATCAAACGTCCCGCCATCACTAAAGTGCGTTTCTTGTGCTTTTTTCCATCCGCCAAAATCTTTGTCAATTGTGACTAAATTAATTTTTGGAAAGACATCTGCATACTTGTCAAGAATCGCTTGATTACGCGGGCGATAATAATTCTTAGCGATAATTTCCTGTCCTACATCACTGTATAAATAATTCAAATAGGCCTCAGCTACCTCTTTCGTTCCCTTTTTCTCGACGTTCTTATCGACCACGGCAACTGGCGGTTCAGCCAGAATACTTATGGATGGGACGACAATCTCAAACTTGTCTTTTCCTAATTCATTAAGAGTTAAGAAGGCTTCATTCTCCCATGCTATTAAAACATCACCAATGCCTCGTTCAACGAAAGTAGTTGTTGCCCCGCGTGCACCAGAATCTAAAACTTCAACATTTTTATATAGTTGGCTCATAAATTTCTTAATTTTCGTTTCATCACCATTGAATTTATCTTTTGCATACGCCCAAGCAGCTAAGTAATTCCATCGGGCACCACCTGATGTCTTTGGGTTTGGGGTAATGACGGAAGTCCCCTTTTTCGTTAAATCATCCCAATCCTTAATCCCCTTTGGATTCCCTTTTTTCACTAGAAACACAATGGTTGACGTATATGGTGTCGAATTATCCTTCAGATTCTTTTGCCAATCCTTTGAAAGCAAGCCGCCAAGATTAGCGATTTCATCAATGTCATAAGCTAATGCCAATGTCACCACATCTGCCTCAAGCCCATCAATAACAGCACGGCCTTGTTTCCCAGAACCACCATGTGATTGTTGAATTGTCACCTTTTGCCCTGTTTTATTTTCCCAATACTTAGCGAATTCTCCGTTAAACTCTTCATAAAGTTCTCTGGTTGGGTCATATGAGACATTTAATAATTGAACAGGTTCTTTCGTTTTTGCGGTTTCCTGTTTGGTTCCTCCATCCTTTTTCTCAGAGCTTTGGTTACTTGCTTGACTGCCGCATCCGGCCAAAATAAGAGCGATTAGAATGAGTACTGTTGTAAATTTGTAAGCTAATTTCATTTGTCATTTCCTCCTTTTTTTAAACAAAAAGCTGTGTTAGACCTTGCCGTTGATTTCCGCTTCAGGCGCGTGCGGTTCGCGGGTGGTCCGGGGAGCCTCCTCCCACAGGAGTCTTCGCGCCTTCCTCTCCAATCAACTTGGCTTTAAAATCAACAATGACCTTTAACACAGATAAATAAAAAAGACTACCTATTTTAGCGCTATTCCATACAAATTAGTGGCTGCGTTTCGGTCTTACGATAAGACTCGTCACAGCTTTGCTCATCTATTGGAAAGTCTAGAAAAATAAGTAGCCTTCAGTGGACTGATCGGCTATACGTTTAAAAATAAACCCTATAATAAGTGTGGTCACTTTTGTTCTTTAGGGGTGTACTTTTTTTGTTGGGCAAATCGAGTTTTCTCCGTTTTATCAATTTGGGTAATGGTGCCGTCATGAACGGTTATGACAACAGAACCGTACTCGATTCCTTTTAGTATTGATAGAATATAATTCGCTTTTGCTGAATCTATAATTGCCATCGTATCATCCTCTCTTAATCTCCTAATTTCACATAAGAATACTTGGTTTTATGGTAAAAAAAGATTTCAATGACGGACAACAATGCGGACTCCACTTACTAATCGGAGAATTCATGATCAGTCTCCCTTCTAATAAAAAAGCCTATACCCCTATCTAACTAAGAGTATAAGCCTTTGGTTTTCCAATCAGCTTGATATTCAATTAATCTCTCGTTTTAAATCTATTTGAATTATTTACATTTTATTCTGACTTTTCCTACCTGTCAAGTGGGTTTTTAAAAATTATCTGATTGGAACTAATTTTCATTCAAAAGTAAGTCGAAACGCTTTCACAATGATACCGTCATTCGCAGGTTCAAAGTCAAATTGCGGTAAACGTTCAAAACCAAGATGTTCATAAAGCCTCATCGCACTTTTCATAAAATCCGCGGTATGCAGGCCGACCGATTGAAATCCTTGCTGTTTTGCCCGCCTTATACATTCAGTAATCAACGCAGCTGCTACCCCTTTACCTCGAGCCTGTCGTGTTACTGCAAGCATTCGGATTTCGGGAAAATCCAGTTCATCTACCAATCCTTCGTAAGCATCCGTTTTGGCTGGAAATAACGCCACACTGCCCACGATTTCCCCATCAATCTCCGCCACTATTCGTGCCACCTCTGCCTGCAAATCTGCTTCTGACGAGATACCTTGTTTAAGGGCGTTCCAGTGTTCTCCAGGTATATTCTCTGCATGTTCTTCATAGGCCTGAACTCTTTGTTCTCGAATGAATGGTAACTCATTTACTTCAGCATCACGAATAATCATTTCTCCACCTGCCTCTAGTCTGTATTTCTCTCAATGTATTAAAAATTTTTCATTGTTATGACTCAGCACTTGTCGATGATGTTCTGAAGTTAAACCAGATAGATCTGGCCCCTTGGGCAAAATCGTATATCCCTTCTGATCATCACTTGCGATATGATTCGATAAATGATAATGCCGTTTAATTGCATCGAAATCAGTCGTATCACCAAATCCAGGTGTTTGATAAAGATCTCTTAAATAGCCCCATAGATTCGGAAAATCGACAATTCGGTTTCGATTTGTCTTAAAGGCAGAATAATACGCAGCATCGAAGCGGACTAATGTAGCATATAACCGCACATCGGAATCGGTAATAAAATCTCCAAATAAGAAGCGTTCTGTCGACAGACGCTCTTCTAATTTATCTAATCTTGCAAATAAAGTATCATAAGCTTGTTCGTAGGACTCTTGTGATTGGGCAAACCCACATTTATAGACACCATTGTTGACATCATGGAATATGACCTCATTTAAAGCGTCAATCTCGGCACGTAATTGCTCAGGATACAAATCAGGTGCCTGTTCTTTGTGCAAAGGGGCCCAGACTGTTTCAAGGTAGTTCGTTAATTGAAAATAATCATTATTTACAACCTTTTGCTCCTTAACATCGACGATAACCGGCACAGTTGGTCTGCCAGAATAATCCGCTGTTGTTTTTATATAAATTTCACTCATATACCTGATTCCTAAGATGGGGTCTACGCCTCCCTCATCTAATGAAAACTCCCAATCTACATGGGGAAGTTTGGGACGCATGGGACTAGCTGTGCCCAGACTGATTGCTTCTTCTAACCCAAGAATTCTCCGCACAATAACCGATCGGTGGGCCCATGGACAAACAGCAGACCATAATAATCGATAACGCCCCGCTTCAATTGGAAGATCCCCCTCGTTTTGACCGAAAGGTGTCGTAAATCGATTTTTTTGACGATTAAACGAACCATCCGCTGTAATTTCATTAACGGCATTAGAAGCCTTATTTATTCCCTGTTCATGTTGTGACATGGAATGATCCCCTCTCACTTTTATACCATTGCATACTTGAGTTTTTCAATCGGTTTAATCTATTTTAGTCTGTAAAACTTTTATTCGTCAATGGTATTACCTGACTTTATCTAAAATTCAGAATTCAATATATAGGAAAATAACGATTCCCTAATAAGCGCTATCAACGAATCTTGACTTAAAAAAGGACATCTCCCAGGAGGAAGATGTCCTTTTGTTCACTATTATGCGACCTTTTGTTCTTGATAATCTTTAAGCTTATGGCCTTCCCATTTGGTAATAACAATCGCTGCTAAAGAGTTTCCGACGATGTTAACACAAGTACGTGCCATATCTAGAATTCGATCAATACCGGCAATAAATGCTAGTCCCTCTACAGGGATTCCTACGCTTCCTAACGTTGCAAGAAGAACAACAAACGATACGCCAGGAACCCCAGCAATTCCTTTTGAGGTTAACATCAATACAAGAACTAAGGTAATTTGATCCATAATACTCATATCAATTCCATACATTTGCGCAATAAACAAAGCGGCAATTGCTTGGTAAAGTGTTGACCCATCGAGATTAAAGGAATATCCCGTTGGAATAACAAACGATGTAATTGCCTTAGGACAGCCTAATTTCTCCATTTTTTCCATGATTTTTGGAAGAACTGTTTCAGAACTGGCCGTCGTGTAGCCTAAAATTAATTCATCTTTTAAATATTTAATGAGACGGATAATGTTAAATCCAGCAATTTTTGCCACTAATCCAAGAACGACAAGAATAAAGAAAATCATTGATCCGTATACAACAAGGACCAATTTACCTAGTGGAATTAATGAGGTAACTCCAAATTTCGAAACAGTAACACCTATTAACGCAAACACACCGAATGGCGCTAATTTCATAATTTGGTTAGTGACATAGAACATGGCATCTGCCGTTCCCCTGAAGAAATTGAGAATCGGGATCCCTTTTTCTCCAATTGCAGCCACTCCAAGCCCAAACATGACGGAAAAGAAAATGATTGGCAGCATTTCCCCGTTTGCGATTGACTGAATGATATTCGTAGGAACGATATTTACAAAAGTATCAATCATGGAATGAGATTCTGTTTGTTCCGCTGTGCTTACATAGCTATTAATATCTGTTTTGGCAAGTTTCGATTTATCTACGCCAGCTCCTGGTTGAAACACGTTCGCTGCAAGCAGGCCGACAATAATCGCAATCGTGGTAATGATTTCAAAATAAAGCAAAGTTTTTCCGCCAAGTTTTCCAAGAGACTTCATGTCGCCTACGCCAGCAACACCTACAATCAGGCTGGAAATAACAATTGGAACAACAATCATTTTTATTAAACGAATAAATATATCGCCAATTGGCTGGAGGTAGCTTGCCACATGTGGATTACCATAAAAAACTGCACCGACAATAATACCGAGTGCCAGCCCAATGAATATCTGCCATGCTAAACTAATCTTCTTCATTTGCATTTCTCCTTTTTAAAAAATAAAAGTTGATTTATAAAGTGATAATTTCTCTCAATTATATAGTACTCATAATTAATATTAATTATTTTTCTCTCTCATAACAACCTATTTTTATTTGGGAAATACTTTCATTTTAGATATCAGAATAATAATAATCCTTATTTACCAAGACTTCACGCCTACTAATTGTTTTGTTTTACATTCAAAAATTTTGTCATCAACTGGACAAATCTACTATCAATATAATCAAATAAATTTAAAAGCTTTTAACATTGCTTATACAAAGAGTAACTAAAAAGTATTTTAAAATAAAAAAATAGAGAGGAAATATTCCTCCCCATCCATTTGAGACCATTACGTACAGATGTACTGCAAACCCGCTTCTTATGCCTTTTTCCAGATATCTGCATACTTCTTCTTATATTTTGGATCGTCAACTTTTTCAATTAATTCCAAGGCGATGTTCTTTAGTTCCTCGTCCTTACTTACATCATATAATTCCCTCATGCCCTGTAGAATATTAGACCGAATCAACTTGATGTTCTTTTCATCAACGCCATGGGTAAATCGGTTCACAAAATGTTTAATTACCATCTCTTTTTGTTCTTGACCGGAAAGACCTATTTTCCAAAGAGACTGAAGAGTATGCCTAGCGGTGACAAATTTTTTATCATAGGTCATTTCCCAAACGGAAGGAAAGTCTACTAGCATCCAAAAATGCTAAATACTTTTGATAAATCAATTATATCTTCTACGCTTGCATAGGGAAAACTTCACACAAAAAAAGAACAGGATTATAAAATATCCTGCTCGATTTATATCCTATTTTAAATACGCTAACACCTTTTTCACTGCTGCTTCACCTTGGTCAATGCAGTCAGGGATACCAACACCTTCATAGGGACCTCCAGCTAGAAAAACGCCTGGCAGTTCCTTAGCAAGTGATTCCTTTACGTTCTTTAACCGTTCCAGATGCCCGACATTGTATTGCGGCATCGCCTTTTTCCACCTTGTAATAACATGAAACATCGGCTTTTCCGTTATATTCATGGTTTTATTTAAATCTCGTAACGCAATGTTAATAATCTCTTCGTCTGATAAATCCACCGCAGCTTGATCATCTGGTTTTCCCACATAACAACGTAACAATGCCATATCCTTCGGTGTCGTCCCAGGCCATTTCTTATGTGTCCACGTACAGGCTGTTATTCTAAAGTCACTGTTTCTTGACACTAAAAAACCTGTTCCTTCAATATCCTGTTTAATTGCCGACTTTGGAAATGCCATTGCCACATTGGCTACAGAATAGGACGGCATATCATCGAAGGTGTCCATGAACCGATAATCAGAAAGTATATGTTGGGCATGGATGTGTTCAGTTGTAATGACCACGCTGTCTGCCCTTTCAACCCTTCCATCGGCGAAGGTAATCTTATAGGAACCTTGATCTTTGATGATTTTGTCCACTGGGCTTCCTTTCCTAACCGTTCCCTCATCCAGCCGTTTGACGACTTCGTCCACTAACGCTTCCAGTCCGGTTGACAAGGAGATAAACATTCCTTTTTTTGATGGTACTTTTTTCGCAGACTTTGGTGGGGCAGGCATTGTTTTTTTCAAACCAAGCACCAAGCTTCGATGTTTTTGTTCCATTTGATAGAACATCGGAAACAATGACATTAAACTTAAGCGGTCAATATCCCCTGCATATATCCCTGACAACAATGGATCGATTAAGTTATCCACGATTTCATTTCCTAACCGTCTCCGGAAAAACTCGCCTAGCGATTGGTCGGACTTTACTTTTCCTCTTGGTAAAATAAAATCACCAGCCGCTCTTAATTTTCCTAGTGGAGAAAAGAGTCCCGAGAGCGCAAATGGTGTCACCTGAGTTGGAATCCCCATAAAAGCCCCCTCAGGCATCGAGTGGATCCTTCCTCTGGCGTAAATATAAGATTTTCCTGCTGTATTGGAGACCACTTTGTCTTCAAGACCGACTTCCTTAATCAATTTAAGCGCACTCGCTTTTCGTGCCAAAATGGAATCGGGGCCTTTTTCAATTATGAAACCGTCCTTTTTCGCAGTCTGAATTACACCACCAAATCGGTCACTCGCTTCAAATAGCTTAACTTCAAGCGGCAGCGCTTGCTCCTTGATTTCCTTTTGCAGGTAATAGGCTGTTGCTAACCCCGTAATCCCTCCGCCGATAATGACTACTTTCTTTTTCTCCATTGTAGAAACCAGCTCCAGTAAATGATTGTTATTTAAAAATTCTTAGATGAATTCATTTGCTCATAATTTCACATATATATATTTTTATTAAAGGAGAGCGCGTTCCATTCTCCTACATTGTTCATTGTAATCTATTTAAGGATGAAAAAAGTGAAGATTTATAAGTTGTACTAAAATGTTCACGAAGTATTAGCCTAGCTATCGATGAATAGCTTAGTTATGAATGGTTTATTCCTTTTTATAAGGCTAAGTTAATTTGACTGTTGATTTTCGCTCCATGCGCTCAGCGCCGCGCGGGCGGTCAGGAGCCTCCTCGTCGCTTGAGAGATGAGCGGGGTCTCCCTTGACCCGCTTTTCCCGCAGGACATCGAATAAGCTTCGGTCGAGTCAACACCGCACGATGGAAATGCTACAGCATTTTCGAGGATCTCGCGCCTTCACTTCAAATCAACATAATGGCAAAATCAACAATGGGCTTTAACAAAGCCTTTTGTAAGGAGGGATTGAAATGGGGTACTTTGTAAAAGTTGCCTCTCATGTGAAAATTTATATAGAAGATATTAATCCCAAAAGTAGTAAGACCATCCTCTTTGTCCATGGCTGGCCAGCTAATCATAAATTATTTGAATATCAGTTTAATGTCCTGCCTGCGATGGGGTATCGTTGTATTGGGATAGATCTTAGGGGATTTGGCAAGTCCGATAAACCATGGGAAGGCTACTCCTACGACAGATTAGCCGATGATATTCGCCAAATAGTAAAAGCACTTCGTTTACAAAACTTCACGCTTGCCGGTCATTCTGTAGGTGGTGCGATTGCTATCAGATATATGGGACGCCATAATGGCTATGGCGTTTCGAAATTAGCCCTTTTTGGGGCAGCGGCTCCTAGTTTTATCAAGCGGCCCGGCTTCCCATTTGGGTTAGAGACAAAGGATGTCAATGCCCTATTGGGGCAGACCTATAACGATCGCCCTGAAATGCTTGCTGACTTCACCAACATGTTCTTTTATCGGGCTCTCACGAAACCTTTCTCAGATTGGTTCTTTCAATTAGGCCTTGAAGCTGCAGGGCATTCGACAGCAGGCTTGCTCGTTTCCTTACGAGATGAAACCTTATTTGCTGATATCAAGAGAATTCAAGTCCCGACATTGATTCTTCATGGAAAACATGATCAAATTTGTTTGCCGCCGCTCGGCTCCGTCCTGCATCAAGGAATCATGAATTCGAAGCTTGTCTGGTTCGAGCATAGTGGTCACGGTTTGTTCTGGGAAGAACAGAAAAAGTTCACACAGGAATTGGCCAATTTCATCGGTAAAAAAGCGCTTTCCACTTTATAAGTGGGAAGCGCTTTTTTTAGACTTATTCCTGTTTATAGAAATCAATGAATCGATTTAATAATGGATTCAATGATGTAAATTTGTACCCCAATGATGTCGCTCGACTCGTATCTACTGACCATGATCCTGGTAGATTGTATGGAGAGGGGTCTCCCTCTAATTGTATGATTGCTTTTGTTTCAGTACGGGCTTCAATTAACGTCACTATTTCACTTAAACTAATATCATCACTGGAACCTGGATTAATGGCTCCTTGATATTCTGATTTTGCGATCGTTGATAAAAACTTTGCTGCTTCCTCCGAATCTATAAAACTATATCTAAAATCAGGATGTTCAATATACATGGCTTTTTCATTTTTTACATGATCAACGTGGAATTTCAGCCGCTCCGTATAATCATCTTTCCCAATAATAATCGGAAAGCGGACAGCCACTACTGGGACTTTTGCTTGTTGAAAAAGAATCGCTTCAGCAGCTCGTTTGGCTTCCTGGTAACCTACATAACCGACGTACTCTCGTCTGCCTTTTAATGTTGGAGTAAATTCTAAGGGATTAAAGTTTTCTTCCTTGTGGTTGGTACCAAATTCATAGACGGCCTGACTGGAAGTAAACACGTATTTCTGGACTTTTCCTTCTAATGCCTTCAGTGTATCAAGAGCTTCTTGAGAAGAATAACAGGTTTGATCATAAACAACGTCCCAACTTTTATCTTGAAAAGCAAGTGTATAGGAATCACTATCTTCACGACTGATTTTTAATCTAGATACTTGATCACCAAAGGAATCAGCGGTTATACCTCTAGTCGCGATGGTCACTTCGATTCCTTCCTCTAATAATAATTGGACTAGCCTTTTACCAACAAACTGTGTTCCCCCAAGTATTAAAGCAGATTTCATGGAAATCCCCCTCTTTGGTTATATGTATTGAATAAGTAGCTCATTCGTTTACCGGAAGTGCTCTTTTTTTCTACTTTCGGTCAATGAAACGCTCTTTCATTTACCTTGAGAGCTCTTTTTTTCTCTTCAAGGTCAATGAAACGCTCTTTCATTTACCGTGAGAGCTCTTTTTCCCCTTCGCGGTCAATAGATCTTATTCGTTTCATTCCGAACTTGGATAGGTTTTTTGTAAAAATTCCACCGACACGGTAATCAATTCTTTTAAGACAGCAGCATCGATATCAGCTACCTTATTGATATATACACACGCTTTTCCAGTCGTATATTTCCCAAATCTCTTAAGCAGCTCCTCACGCTTCGTCTCCCCAGGGGCAAAATACAAACTAATTTTTGCTTTGCGGGGTGAAAATCCAACTAAAGGGGCATCTCCTTCATGACCTGAATCATATTTATAATGATAGGAACCGAATCCAATAATACTCGGGCCCCACATCTTTGCCTCATATCCTGTCGTTTCCGTAAAAATATCTATTAATTTATAGGCATCCTCGCGTTTTTTCGGGTTGTCGACGTTTTCAATAAACTCAATCACACTGTTATCGGTTTCTTTTGTTTTTTGCTGATAGCTCATTTTTTCACTCCTATCGGTTAAATTTAAAGAGTTTAACTACATTATTGGTAAAAAGAGCAAATGACAGACATCTTTTAATTTATACTCTTTCTTTCTTGATTTTCCTGCTTATTGTTACTATTTTTGTAATCAAAAAGGAGAGTATCTCTACTCTCCTTCTTCTACAACAATAATATATCCATGTTGTTGCGGACCGTCCTCATATACTTCCCGAGAGACTATGTAATAGTTTTCTTTCGTTTCATCCGTAATGACCAATTCACTTGGACTTTTGTCAACGGCTGCCGCTTCTAAGCTAAAATACGGTAATCCCAGTGTTGAACTATCAAATGGCATTTTTATCCCTCATTTCTATCTATTAACATGTGCATTCCTAATGTAAAGTATAACAAATTTTCCACTTTCAATGTGCCTAATGATTTTTCTTTATTTTCAACTTATGGTACTCTCTTAAAAGAAAAAGCAAATCGTATCTGAAAAGAGGGATTATTATTAACGTATTATGGGATTTCGATGGAACCCTTTTTGATACCTATCCAGCACTTGTCTCTGGATTCATTAAATTAAGCCAACAAGATCTGGACCGCGATGAGGTTCTGAAATGGCTAAAAATTGATTCCAAAACAGCCTTTAAACATTATGGTATTGATGAGAAGCAGAGACTTGAGTATCAAACCTTACATAACTATTATTCAAAAACGGAAAGCCAGCCGTTTGAACACTTAGCGGAAGCATTATCAGCGGTCGATACCAATATTATTGTGACACATCGTGATAAGGAATCCACCATTTTTCTACTTGAAAAATATCAATTAGCTCCATACTTCAAAGACATTGTTTCCGTTGAGGAACAAGGGTTTACCAGAAAACCACACGTTTCCTCCTATGAATATGTTTTAAAGAGCTACCAGATTGATTTGGTCGTCGGAGACCGCGATTTAGACTTAATTCCCGCACGAAAATTAACTATTAAAACATGTGCCTTTCAAAATCGAAACATCGAAGCTGATTTTCATATCGATAGCTATGCAGATTTTATCCCAGAAGTCCTTAACCACCTTCGCTAAATACTGCAACTCAATAATTTTTTGAAACCTTTTTCTATTTAAACCGTATAAGTAAATATAAGTAGGAAGATTAAATCGATTAAAAAAATTATAATAGAACGGAAGATCTATATTGAGCTCTACTATTTTATTAATTGGACAATATGCATTTGAGATTTATTATTGGTTAATTTTAATCTCTATCTTTGGTTCATGGTTTCCTCAGTTTCAAGCATCCAAACTTGGAATCTGGGTTGCTAAGCTGGTTGAACCTTATTTAGGATTGTTCAGAAAGTTTATCCCCCCTCTTGGTCCTATTGATTTTTCACCGATCATCGCATTAGTTGCCTTTAGATTCATCAGGCAATTTGCATTAGAAGGTCTACGTCAATCATTGAATGTCCTTGGGGCCTAAATGCAATCAAAAAAGGAGCTGCTTTTTCAGCTCCTTTTTCTATATCATTAAAATCTCCCTAATATCCTCCTCGGTAAGGGTAGAAATGACTTTCTCATCAGAATCAATAATTTCTTCAATGAGGTGTCTTTTCTTATCTTGCAGTTCATTCATTTTTTCCTCAATTGTCCCTCTGGCGACCAGTTTGATAACCTGTACGACATTTTTCTGCCCCATTCGATGGGCACGGTCGGCTGCTTGTTCCTCCACAGCTGGATTCCACCACGTGTCATACAAAATGACAGTATCGGCACTCATTAAATTCAGGCCTGTCCCTCCTGCTTTTAACGAAATCAGGAACATATCCCGCTCCCCGCGATTAAAGCGCTCGGAGATTTCGACCCTTTCTTCTGAGGGTGTCTGTCCATCTAGATAAAAGAAAGGCATGCCCTTTACCGTTAACGCGCGCCCAATCAGTTCCAGCATTTTGGTAAACTGTGAAAAGATTAATACCCTTCTTCCAGCGAGCTTTGATTCCTCAACAATCTGCAAGAGCTGTTCGAATTTCGCTGATTTCCCTTGATACCCATCCACAAATAAGCCTGGATGACAGCAAATCTGCCGTAGCCTTGTCAATCCTGCCAATATTTTAATCCGATTTTTTCGAATCGTGTCTTTATCGAGTTGCTTCAACGTGTCGTGTCTAAGTTTCGCTAAATAAGCTGCATAAAGTTTCTTTTGATCAGGGAGCAGTTCGACTGACTCCAGTGACTCCATTTTTTCAGGAAGTTCGGTTAGCACATCTTCCTTCAACCTCCGCAGTAAAAAAGGACGGATTCTCCGCGCAATCGTTTTCCTGGAAAGCTGGCTATATTCCTTTAAACCGAGGAACAGTACTGGAAAAACAACGTGAAAAATGGACCACAACTCCTCTAAGGAATTTTCCACAGGAGTACCTGTTAAGGCAAAGCGATGATTGGACTGAAGTCTCTTTACCGCTCGTGCGGTTTGCGTCAACGGATTCTTAAAGGCTTGCGCTTCATCGAAAAACACAGTATGAAAGGTTTGCTTCTCGAACCAGGTAATCTCGCGTCGCAGTAACGGGTAGGAAATAATCATAACATCGACATCAGTCCGATTTTTTAGCAGGTTGGTCCGCTCTGCTTTCGTCCCATCAATGACGATCGCTTTTAGTTGGGGAGCAAATTTCCTAATTTCACTCAGCCAGTTATAGGTCAACGATGACGGACAAACCACAAGGACGGGCTGGTTATTTATACGAAGATCGGATTGGACGGACAAGATAAACGCGATGCTTTGAATCGTTTTCCCGAGACCCATATCATCTGCCAAAATCCCTCCGAATCCATAATAAGCAAGAGTTTTCATCCATTTTAATCCGTGTTTTTGATAATCTTTGAGAATAGGGTCTAAACTCGTTGTTACCTCGAACTTCAACTTGCTGGGATCGTGAAGGTGATCGAGGAACTGCCGAAAAGATTCCTCTAGCTTGAAGGCATCACTGACCTCGACCGTGTCAAGGAGTTGAAGGCTCTGCTCAATTGGTACATCCAAACCGCTGACGATATCCTTATTCTTAACTAGTGGTGAGTAAAGAAAACGCTGGATTTCATTGAATTCTCTTGTCTGAAGAGAGAGCAGGGATCCATTCGGTAAACGATAATATTTCCTTTTTTCCTCTAAAGCCACCAAAACTTCACGTATTTGTCCTTCAGGAATGCCGTCCATTTCAAATTTGAATTCAAGCCAGTTAGTTCGTTCCTTTTTGACCCTCACCCTTACCTGCGGACGAAAAGTGTCTCTGGAAATCCGATTTCGGACAGCTGTCGTTGCATAGATTCGGACAAGCCTTTGGAGCTTTGGAACGACGTAAGTTAAAAAATCATATTCCAGTTCTTCATTATGGAGAAAATATCCTCCGTCCGTCTTGGCAAACGAACTATCCTCAAAGATCTGCAGAATTTCCTCTTCCTTTTCCGCATCGCGTATTACTACCGCGCCAGCCGGGAGATCTCTATTTTCCAATGGGTTAATAATCCAATTTTCATAATGAAATTCTAGTCCTGCCAGCAAGCGATTTTTGACACGATCCAAGTAAAGTTTGGCGACTAGAGGCGTTTTCATCCATTGCTTCGAAATCGCTTCTGCAATTGTTACCTGTCCTAATTTTCGTAATCCCGGCGCCACTTTTTCGAGAAAAAACTGGATTTGCTCTTGTGGAATCAGAATTTGATTCGTTCCTGATGCTTCAAGCATCTTTTTGAGATCAGAAAGACGTGTAAAGTCCTGATCTTCAAGCTGTTTTATTTTGCCTTCAAATAGAATGGAATGATAGGGTTCTAAAAAAATCATTCGCTGCAAGTTTTTTACGTTCAACTGATAGCCGTTTCCATCCGCATTAGTAAAATCAAACTGTAAGGGCAGCCCTTCGTCTAATACATACAGTCCACGATAGGTTTCGCCATCATACTCCACCTGCACATTGGGTATTTTTCGAAGGAAAGATAGCAGACGACCCCAAGCGGAGGATGGAATGTTCAGCATCTGTTGTTGACTGGTGTCAGGCACCACATCCACATAAACCTTTTCATCCCGTACTACTTGAATGAGTTGTTCGAGAACGTCATTGCTTTCTTTTTGAAAGCAATGCTTACTTGGATCAAATGTAAAAATGCTAGAAAGGGAGAAGGGCTTTCCTATTCTAATCCGATCTAGAAATTCACGGATGTTTGGGACATTGATGGACTCGAGCGTAATGTCGATTGCAAATAGATTTCGTCCCTTGCCCACATCAGCGGGTTTCAAGGCAAACTCGATATCAAGCACGTTTCTTTTTTCAAAATGGCGCTGATGACCGCTTGATCGGACTGGCTGAGCAGAAAAGAGATTGAGTAATCCTTCCGTCAGTTCTTGGTTCGTTGAATGTGTTACCATCGGGACGGATCCTTTTTGCTCGTGCTCATAAATGGCTAGTAAAACCGCCGCAGTATGCTGACAGTCTTTCGTAAAAGAAGCCAGTTTTGGGCAGGTACATTCTGTTCGAAGGTCACCACTTGAGCCTATTTCAATGGTCACTTGAAAGTCTTCGTCGCTACTCACAGTTGCTTGACAACGATGAGGGAGAAATTGATGAAAGATAACTTTATTCGTTTGATAAAAATAATCTCCTCGTTTGAAGGAGACAGTGCCACACATTTCTTTAATGCGTTTATGAGTTAATGTTACATTCAAATGTCCTGCTCCTTCCTGAGGTTTAGACTCTGCTGTCCATAAAGATATAGAACATTATAGCATAAGTACTTTTTTCTTATTCATGAAAAAGCGCCTGCCCTTAGAACTGAGGGCAGACGCTTGATAAGAGAAATTTATTCTTCAAAACCAACTCTCATCGTATCCGGATGGGAACCAGCACGGCTATCTTGATTTAATCCATCAATCTTGTCCATATCCTCAGCAGATAATTCAAAATCAAAAATATCCGCATTTTCAATAATGCGATGTTCTTTGATTGATTTTGGAATGGTTACCACACCATGCTGCAGATCCCAGCGCAAGATCACTTGAGCAACAGATTTATTATATTTATGGGCAAGATCTTCAAGAACTGGCTCATTTAGAAGCTGACCTTGTTTTAACGGCGACCATGCTTCTAATTGAATTCCTTCATTTTTGCAGTAGGCAAGCAGCTCTTTTTGAGTTAAATGTGGATGGAATTCAACCTGGTTTACCATGGGTTTAATCTCTGCGGAACTGATTAAATCCTCTAGATGATGGACCAGGAAGTTACTTACACCAATGGCGCGGACACGGCCCTCTTTATAAAGCTTTTCCAATGCCTTCCATGTATCTTTATATTTATCCTTCCCAGGCCAGTGGATTAAATAAAGATCCAAGTAATCAAGTCCAAGTTTGGTAAGACTAGTTTCGAAGGCTTTTAAAGTCGATTCATATCCTTGATCAGAATTCCATACTTTGGACGTGATAAATAATTCTTCACGCGGCACCCCAGCTTCTTTAATCGCTTGACCAACGCCTTCTTCATTTTTATAAATAGCGGCAGTATCAATACTAATATATCCATTCTTAATGGCTGCTTTAACGGATTGAACGACCTCATCTCCTTCGTTCACTTTAAATACACCTAACCCAACCCATGGCATTTTAACTCCATTATGTAATGTAGTTGTGTCTTTTAAATTTGTTGGCATCATCTATTCCTCCTTTTTATTTAAAGAACGAAACAAAGACTAAAAGGTCTTGTATTCGATACTAGAAAACAGCGCTATGGGATATAGTTTATCTTCCTCTGGCGGCTTGAACTTTTTCGATATACTGTTTTGCATACTCAGTGATCTTGTTAAATTCCCCTGTTTTAGCCGGTGCCACTAGATTACCGCCTACTCCTACAGCTACACAGCCATTCTTAATCCATTGTTCAACATTATCTAAGTCGACTCCACCAGTTGGCATAATGTTGATTTGCGGAAGCGGCGCTTTCACTGCCTTGACAAAGTCTGGACCAAAGGCATTTCCAGGGAACAGTTTCACAATATCGACTCCTGCTTCTAATGCACGTTTCATTTCGGTGAGGGTCATACAGCCAGGCATGTAGGGCACTTGATAAAGATTACATAATGTTGCAGTTTCTTGATCAAATGCTGGACTCACCACAAACTGTGCCCCTGCCAAAATGGCAATCCGGGCAGTTGCTGCATCAAGTACTGTTCCTGCGCCAATTACTACATCATTATTATCTTGATAAAGGGCTGCAAGTTCTTTAATCACTTCATCTGCACCTTGGACGGTAAAAGTAACCTCAATCCCTTGGATGCCGCCTTCTACACAGGCTTCCGAAATGTTAACAGCCTCTTCCTTCGAGTCTGCTCTTACAACGGCAACCACACCACATTCAGCAATTTTCGTTAAGATATTGATTTTCTTCATCATAGCAGTCACTTACTTTCTACTTTTTTTATAATATTATTTCTAAAAAATTTTTACCGTTTTAATTTAAATTTACAAAAGATACCTCTTATCGTATCATATAATAGAACAGTGTTCCAAAAATGTAAAATGAAAAACATTAAAAAGAGGTAGAAATCCATGTCAAATGTTCAATCCCTTGAAAGAGCTCTAACCATATTAAATAAGCTTTCTGAATATCCCGATGGCATCCAAATTACGCGGCTATCGGAGCAGGTTGGACTGACAAAAGGTACCCTTCATCGACTGTTAGCAACATTAGCGAATATGAATTATGTTGTTAAAGATGAAGAAACCGACAAATATAAACTTGGCTTACAAGTCCTCTTTCTTTCTAGAAACCTTTTAAATCACTCGAATATTGTCACGATGGCAAAGCCATATTTAGAAAAATTATCACAAGAAGTGAATGAAACCGTTCATTTATGCATTGAAGACCGCGGCGAAGTGATTTATATTGATAAAATTGAAAGTAATCAAACCATTCGGATGTATTCGCGCATTGGAAGCAGAGCCCCTATGTACAGTACCGCTGTAGGAAAAATATTACTTTCTGATATGAGCCCAAACCAATTTGAAGACATCGTTTCAAATATTACCTTTATTCCAAAAACACCTACAACGATTACATCTAAAGAAGAATTCATCAAAGAAATTGAAAAGGTGAAAGTCCAAGGTTATGCCTTAGACAATGCCGAGAATGAAGAAGTGCTAAGATGTATCGCCTCACCAATTTTCGACCATAAGGGCAAGATTATTGCCAGTTTTAGTATTTCAGGACCCAATAACCGAGTTACAATGGATCTGATCAACCATTCCTTAATTGATAAAATGAAACAGTATAGTATCGCCATTTCAAGGAACCTTGGATACACGGGTCCTTAAACCATTTAATACAAAGGTAAAGAAAGCCACATAAAGAGGGTCTTCTTTACCTTTTTTCATCTCTTCTATTAACTCTTTTCCAATGATTCTTCAATAAAAGCTTCCAAGTTGGCTCTATTAGGTAATCCATCATTATCACCAGGAGACATCACTGCAAGCGCACCGATAGCAGCTCCGCGATTTACCGCTTCCTTCAAAGGCAAACCTTCCAATATCCCGCTGACCACTCCAACGGCAAATCCGTCACCAGCACCTACCGTATCTACGACTTTCTTTACTGGGAAACCCTCGGTGTAGAATTGCTCACCTTGTGAACTTGTGAACGCCCCTGCTGCCCCGAGCTTAATAACCACCGTTTTTACACCGGCGGCGTGATAATAAGCAGCAATTTCATGAACGTCTTCTTTACCCGTTAAGAGTTTTCCTTCCTCAATGCCAGGAAGAACAATGTCTGCACGGCAAGCCAGGTGGTTAATGACTTGAGCCATTTCTTGTTTGTCAGCCCAAAGGTCTGGACGCAAATTAGGATCATACGAAATTTGCACGCCTCGCTCCCGAGCCTCCTTCATTAGTTCGTAAACCATTTCTCGACAACCTGCCGATAAGGCCGGCGGGATACCCGTTAAATGAATATGGTCAAATCCGTCCCAGTTCAAATGAGCGATTGTTTCCAAGTCCATATGTGAAGCAGCTGAATTTTTTCGGGCTGAAAACACTTCTGGGTCACCGCTCATGACCTTTTCCTTCCATTGCATCCCTGTTAAATAGTTCGCATCATACGTCACATACGTGGTATCAATGGCATTCTGCTTCAAAAACTTTTCAATATTTTTGCCAAACGGGTCCATCCCCAATTGGGTAATATAGGTAACTTCATGCCCTAAGCGTGACATCCCAATGGAAAAATTGACCTCCGCTCCTGCAACAAAACGATCAAATCGCTCAACATTTTCTAAGGAACCCTCTTGGTTTGCTACAAAGAGTGCCATAGGTTCTCCCACAGTTATAATTCTACTCATACGATACTCCCCTTAATTGCAAGAGAGACATACGCTGTATATGTCTCCCTTGATTTACTTATCAAGCCGTGGCTTTATTTCCGCTTGGCACTACTGATTCTTTGTTTTTCTTTTTCATATATTGTGACCAATAGGCAGTTAAAATCGGAACTAATATCGACGTAACGATCACAGATGCTGCACACAAAGCAGTTGCCGATTGTGCAACCGGAAGAAATTCAGGTTTCATCGTAGCAATGATCATTGGATTGGCCACTGCAGCGCCTGCTGTACTTGATGCTGCAAGTCCTGCTGTACCGTTTCCGCCACCGATAAATTTATCAGCTAGCATTAATGGAATTCCTGTGATAGCGATTACAAGAAGACCCAATAAAATTCCTGCCAGACCTGTCTTCGCAATTACAGTCAGATCAATCGAGTTACCTAGAGCAAAACCAAAGAATGGAATCATGGTATGTGTAGCTTTACTGAAAAATTCACGGAAATCTTTATCCAAGTTACCAAGAATAAACCCTACTAAGAAAGGTAAGACAGCGCCTACAAATGCTTGCGGTTGGAATGCAGCTAACCCAGTTGAACCAAGAATTAACATCGTCACTAGTGGACCTGATTCAAGTGACATAAGTACAAACGCACCAGCTTCTTCTTTACTGCCGTACTGCTGCATAATGGAAGCATATAAACCGCCGTTTGTCATATCCATACAGGCAATTAAAGCGAGAACAGAGAACCCTGCAAAAAAGCCTGTTTGAATCCCGCCATCTGGGATAAACATAGCGGCAACGATGGCAACTACCCATGCAACCGCTATCTTTGTTACCACAAGTGTTCCTGATTTCCGTAAAACAGTACCTGTTGCTTTAATATTGATTCCTGCACCCATACAGAAAAACCAGACTGCTAGAATTGGTACAGTTCCGGTCATTAACCCATTCGTAAATGAACCAAGATACTCACCAGATTTTGGGGCGAGCGTATGAATAATTGCACCTAAAAATAATGGAACCAGCATAAGTCCACCAGGGATTTTTTCAATCGTCTTCATAATTTTCATAATTGCATACCTTACCTTTCGGTTTATAATGGGTAATTTTTTTAGTAAAAAGTCGAGACATGCTGTGTTATGTTCCTGAATCAAATTTTGACCAATCAAAGGCGGCTGGATTTAAGCGATACTGACCTTGAACCGCCTCTGACTTTTGAATCTCTATTTCCTTTTCCCGGATTACCGGGCCAACCAACCGCCATCAACTGCTAAAATATGTCCATTCATATAATCGGATGCTTTACTAGATAAGAAGACAACTACCCCCATAAGGTCTGAAGGATCCGCCCATCTTCCTGCTGGAATACGTGACAGAATTTCCGCGTTTCGTTCTTCATCCTCACGAATAGGTGCTGTATTGGCGGTAGCAATATACCCTGGAGCAATAGCATTAATCTGGATATTGTAGTGACCTAATTCGTTTGCAAATGCTTTTGTAAGTCCAGCCACCCCATGCTTACTTGCAGTGTATGGCGGAATAAACTTACCACCTTGGAAGGACAGCATCGAGCCAATATTGATAATTTTTCCGCTTTCCTGCTTAGCCATAACTCTAGCAACCTCTTGACTTAGAAAATAGACTGCGTTCAGGTTAATATCCATGACCGCATCCCAATCCTCTTGTTTGTATTCTAGTAATGGAGTCCGGCGGATTGTCCCGGCATTATTTACGAGAATATCTATTTTTCCATAGACATTCAGACACTCATCAACAATCTGCTTAATAGTTTCCCTTGCTGTTAAGTCAGCCTGATGAAAGTGGACCTTGCGCCCTGTCTCTTCGATCAGTGCTTTAGTTACATCCCAGTTGGAATCGTGAGATACAATAAATAAATCGGCCCCTGCTTTCGCTAATGCAATCGCGTATCCCTGGCCAAGCCCCGTATTTCCTCCGGTCACAATCGCAACCTTATCCGTTAACTTAAAAAAATCTAGTGAAAAATCTCTCAAACTCATTTGTTAGCACCTCTTTTTTTATGTCTTCTAATCTTGCAGTCTACAAGTTATCTCAATTGGTCCATGGTAACTTGATCCATATCGTTATAGGTTTTATTTTCACCAGCCATGGCCCAGATAAAAGTATAGTTACTGGTTGCACTACCGCAGTGAATGGACCAAGGTGGTGAAATGACCGCTTGTTCGTTCTTCATCACAAGATGACGCGTTTCCGTTGGCTCACCCATCATATGGAACATTCGTGCATTTTCATCTAAATCAATATATAGATAGACTTCCATTCTACGGTCATGGGTATGCGTTGGCATTGAATTCCATACGCTTCCCGTATTTAATTGCGTTAAACCCATAACAACCTGGCAGCTTTGAATCCCTTCATTATGTATCATGCGGCGAATCACTCGATCATTTGCATTTTCAAGTGATCCTAAGCGGTCACCTTCAATACCCTTAAAGGCTACGTGTTGGACTGGATACTCTTTATGAGCAGGGGCAGAGAATAAATAAAACTTTGCTGGACTTACAGGGGATTCACTAGTGAACAGTAACTCTTTCTTCCCTAATCCAACATACAGACAATCTTTGTTGTCCATATCGTACGTCTCACCATCAACGGTGATCTTCCCTCTTCCGCCGACATTGAAAATCCCCACTTCTCTTCGCTCTAAGAAGTAATCGGCTTTGATTTGGTCATATCCTTTTAAAGAAATCGTCTCTCCCATTGGTGTAATGCCACCGACAATGGCACGGTCTTCCATGGTATAAACAAGCTTAATTTCGCCTGGCACAAATAACTCTTCTATAAGATAGTGTTTGCGAAGTTCCTCGGTTGTAAATGTTTTGGCATGATCCGGGTGTGTTGAGTACCTAGTTTCCACAATATCCATCTCCTTATATGTATTTACAATTAACTTGGATTCGTTTTGTTCCACATAGTGGTACGTTGTTTCATAATTTAATTATAGCGTTTTCATTTTCAAATGGCTAGTAGTAATTTGACAAAAAAGTGAATTTTATTTTTAGATGCTTTCGTTGGCTGAACAATCGAAAATGATAGCGAGGTTTAACCCCTTTTGGTAAAATTATCTAAAGCATTTAGGGGGGATGTTCATCATGATTACCTTTCCATATTTAAAAAATGGCGCAACAATTGGAGTGACTGCACCCTCATCAGGGGTGCCATCACCTTTACACGAAGTCCTTAAACTTGCAAGCAGCAGGCTGGAACAAAGAGGTTTCAAGATAGTGCTGGGTGAGACGGCTTGGACTCAGGACAAGGCTAAATCAGCCCCGGCATTAAAACGTGCGACTGAATTTAATGAGATGATACGCGACAGTAACATCGACATCATCATTCCACCTTGGGGCGGCGAGTTATTAATCGAGATCCTTGAACATATTGACTTTGAAACTATAAAAAACAAATGGATTTTAGGCTATTCTGATGTCAGTGCGCTATTGCTGGCGATTACCTTAATGACGGGTATCGCAACGGCACATGGAACAAATATAGTAGATTTACGAGGGGAATTTATGGATGAAACAACAGCCAAGTGGGAGGCTGTTTTAGCAACAAACACGGGGGAATCGATTATTCAGTATTCCTCGGACCGCTTTCAAAAGGAATGGCAGCATGCTAATCCTTCGCCCTGCGTTTTTCATTTAACTGAACAAACTACTTGGAAAACGGTAGGAAATGGTCCCGCTAGGATCGAAGGACGTTTACTCGGCGGATGTATAGATATTATTAGACATCTTATTGGGACACCCTTTGGTGATGTAGATACTTTTAGAAAAAAACATATCAATGGAGAGCCCGTTATTTGGTATTTAGAGAATTGTGAAATGAATACCACGGATTTAAGAAGATCCTTGGTCCAAATGAAATTAGCGGGCTGGTTTGAAAACTGTTCCGGACTGTTGTTTGGGCGGAGTGATGCCAATAAGCCCGTGGAAAACTATACGGTGGAAGATGTTTATCGAGACCTTGCAGATGAGCTTGAAATACCAGTTATTTATGATATTGATTGCGGGCATCTCCCACCACAAATCACCTTCATCAATGGGGCTTATGCAGAGGTGAAAGTTTTCGAAGGTAAAGGTACCGTTTTACAATTTTTCCGGCCGTAATTACAACAATTGTCTGCATGGCATTCGGACAGCTTTTTCCGATTTTCCGCTCCACCTGTCTGAATAAGCCCCGAATTCGGACAGCTTTTTCCGATTTTCCGCTTCACCTGTCCGAATAAGCCCTGCATTCGGACAGCTTTTTCCAATTTCCCACTTCTCCTGTCCGAATAAGCCCCGCATTCGGACAGCTTTTTCCGATTTTTCGCTTCTCCTGTCCGAATAAGATGGTAAGCAAAAATACCTACTTTCTAATTTTTAAAGTGGACCTTAGAAATGATACATAAAAGACCAAATCACCTGCGATTGGTCTCTACTTAAAATGCTATTTGTATTTCTCAACAAATATGAAAGTAACTACTTTACTTGTATACCGGTTCCTTTTTCTTTACTAATTCATAGTAAAGGGCTGTGCTTGTCTGAACCACTAAAAATACGACCAATGAATACTTAATACTATAACCATGCTGATAATGTGTTAGTCCCATAATGCCGGAGACTTTTTCCATTAGCAGACCAATAATGCACCAACCAAGTACATAAAATATAAATGTTTTCCTGCCGATTTTAAATCTTTCATAAAAGTAGATGAAAAAATAGCTGAACGGGGCAAACAAAAAATAGCTGAGCAAATCAAACAGCTCATATTTGTTAGAATCATTGACCTTATAAAAATCAAGCAAGCCACCGCCGATCGTGAAATCGAACAAGGTAGAGCTTGCGAATCCCCAAACTAAAAATAAAATGGTAATCGATGTAGGTAATCTTTTCGGAAATAGAAAAAATGCAGTATAGGTAACAACCAGCATAATTAAGATATAGATCTCATTTTTATCGAAATCTTCCCATAATATCATTAATAACTCACCACATTCCGAGAGACTCTCGCAAATAACTTATAAGAAAAAATCGCAATACCATTTAGAATGAGGAAATAGATTCCATCATACCAGTAATTCCAATGTTTATAGTCGATTATGCCAAAAAAGTTAGAGAGACTACTTACACCAATCATTAAAATAACAACTGAAATAATTAGTGTTATTTTCATCATCATCGTTTTACTCCATTGAAGCAGATTTACCAAAACTAGGACTAAAATTGGTGTGATTACACTTCGATTGAGCAGGAATCCCGTATATTCCAAACCTGATTTAGTAAGTTTTATTAGCTTTAGTTCTTCAATGACAATCCAGGAATAGTTAATACTAACAATTAAAACAACTAAAAACACCAAGGTATTCTCAGCAAATGTTAGTTTCTTCTTTATAACGGCCAAAAGAGCCCCAACCAGCCATGCCAGAAAGAAAAAGACAACAAAGCCCATATAAAGCCTCCCAAAGATTTTTCTATTAGCTTTGCTAATTTATGAAAAATCATACTAAACATAGGCAAACTTCACTGTATTTGGAAGATAACGGCCCACTACATAACTTTTATTAATCTTTTGGATTTGTGAACTCAATATTTAGTGCATCGGCTTGAGCTGGAAAGGATTCTCTGATTCCACCTTTAATCCAAACAACAACCTCTTGTCTTTCTAGATATTTAGAGATATCACCATTTTCTTGTAAGGCGACCCAGACTAACCCCTCGTGCTTATCCTCTACTAGTATCTTATTCCCCTCATAATCGACCTCTTTAATGATCCCCTTAATATCAACCCTTCCTTTCTCTGCATTCCCCCCGTTACAACCAACTAATGTAAAGCAAACGATTAAGATCAACAATAAATGTTTTTTCAAAATGGAACTCCCCCCATCTTAGCACCTGTTATTATGGTCGATTTTAACATGAATAAAGCCACAAACCTGCTATTACAAAGCAGAAATTGACAGGAATGTATGAAGTTTTACTGTTATTATTTAATCAAGGGGTGAGCAAAATGGAATGGGTCGAATCGTTACAACGGGCAATCGATTATATGGAAGAACATCTACTTGATGAACTATCCATTGAAGATATCGCAAAACAAGCGTATGTATCCGAATTTCATTTTCAACGGATTTTTACCATATTAACTGGTATAACTTTTGGAGAATATCTACGTCGCAGGCGGTTAACGCTTGCAGCACAGGAACTATCTAATACAAGCATCCGAATAATTGATATCGCATTGAAGTATGGCTATGACACTCCCGAGGCTTTTTCAAAAGCATTCCGCAGGCAGCATGACCTAACACCCAGTCAAGCACGCAAAACACACGCTAAACTGAAATCATATAATCGCCTGGCCATACAGGTAACATTGAAAGGAGCGGAACCTATGAAATATAAAATTATCGAAAGAGAAAGTTTCCAAGTTGTTGGAATCAAGCGCGAATTATCATGTGAGAATGGTGAGAACTTAACGGAGATCCCAAAAATGTGGGCTGAAGTCCATAATGATGGAACGAACGATTTATTATTCAAGGTGAATAATGGGGAAATTAATGGCGTCCTTGGTGTATGTGCTGAAAAACGAGGCACTCAGTCGCAATTAATGGATTACTGGATTGCTACAGAACATACTGGTGACACGCCAGAAGGTTTAATGAATCTTGAGATACCTGCTTCTAAATGGGCCGTATTTGAAGTTCACGGCGCCATGCCCGATGCTATACAAAAAGTGTGGCAACAAATATATAGCGAATGGTTCCCTTCCAGTCGTTACAAGCATGCTGGCACACCTGATTTGGAAGTCTATTCCGCCGGAGATCCTTGGAGCCCTGATTACTTCTCTGAAATCTGGATTCCTATAAAGTAAGTTGTTATTTTTTTAATCAAACGTTTGATTAGTTTATAACCAAAATTAACTAATGATTAATATTTAGTTCATATTTTATTAATAATATGGAGATATAGTACATATTAGAGGGGATAGCACGCGTGGCTATCATGGTATTAGGCGTAGGCGGAGCCGATACCTTAGGAAGAGCACAAAGCATAGTTGTCGCTCCCTTAAATATGTAATTATTTTTCTCGTTTGATACCTAAGAAAACTAAACTGGAGTGCACCTCTTTAAGAAGGAGGTGTGCTCTTTTTTATTGCCCGTTTTCGTAAATAGTGTTGTTAGAACTAAAGGAGAAGCTCATAAAAATGATATTTCGTGTAAAATTACACTGCAAAATTTGGATAATGTTGTTTTATTTAACGACTTATCTCTTCAATGGACGAATTATTGAGTTTTATGAGCGAATCTTGGATTTCAATGGGCGAATTTTGGGCTTTTATGGGCGAATCTAGTGTTTTAATGGGCGAATTTAAGAATCAACAATCTTGCTCATATATTTGAAAAGGAAGAAGGACAATTAGGGTTAATTGCGGAATAACATGAAATGGAATGACTAAATCTACACCTTTGGTCAAATTTTTAAACATCGAGGGATGGATAATGAGCACTAAACTTATTGTAAGACAAGCTACCATTGAAGATTTGCCTAAGCTAGTTCCGATATTTGATTCCTATCGTGAGTATTTTAAGCATCCAAAGAACCCTTCGAAAGTAGAAAATTTTCTATATGAAAAATTTGAACACTTAGAATCTGTCATTTTTATTGCGGAGCAAGAAAGTGAAGTAATTGGCTTTGCGCAGCTTTATCCTATTTTTTCGTCCTTAAGTTTACAACGTGTTTGGTTATTAAACGACTTTTATATAGCTGAAGACTGTCGTAATAGAGGAATTGGGAAACAGCTTTTTGCCAAAGTAAAGGAATTTACATTATTAACAAAATCTAAAGGTATCGAACTTTCAGTCGAGCATTCCAATGAAAGGGCTTGGCACTTTTGGGAAAAACAAGGATTTAAAATAGATAACGAGTTTCGTTATTATTTTTTATAAGTTATGACATACAAAAAAAGCTTGGGGACAAATCATCCCCAAGTTCTGGTTATTTACCGATAAATTCCTGTGTCCAGTAATTCCCTTGTGACACATAACCCACACCAATATAGTTGTAGTTCGAGCTAAGGATATTCTTACGGTGTCCTTCACTATTCATCCAAGCCTTGACTACTTCCTCAGGAGTCCTCTGTCCCATCGCAATATTTTCACCAGCGTATCGATAGGTAATCCCGTATTTTTTCATCATATCAAATGGTGAACCATATGTTGGGCTTGTATGACTGAAGTAGCCATTAGCAGACATATCACGAGATTTTTCATGAGCCATTTTGCTAAGCGTTACATCCACTTTAAGTGCTGGCAAGCCATTCTTGGCCCTTTCTTGATTGGTTAGATCCACTACTTTTTGCTCATAAGCACTTAAGGCACTTGTAGATTGTGTTGTAGTAGGTTGCGGCGCAGCTGCCGATTGTTGCACAGGTTGTGGTGCCGCTGGTTGAGCAGGTTTCTGTGTTGAGACCGTTTGATTTGGTTGAGTCTGTGCTGGCTGCTTGACCGTATTTTGTGAAAACGAGAATCCTAAACTAGCAAGATAGTTTTCGATGATACTATTAATCTCATTCATATTAGTCCCTTGATATACATAAACCTTTTCCTGCACCGACGGACTTGTTGAGGCAGCATGAGCTTTATTTAAGACTGGATTTGACATCATTAATGCAGCCGCAGCTGCAACAGTTAGAATTGCTTTTTTCTTCATCATCTTTTCTTCCTCCTGTTTTGACAATTTGCCGTTTTTCCACAAATTCATCGTAACATATAATTTTCGTCATATTTGAGGAAGGATTTTACAATAATTAAGCACAGTTTGTTCTTATTAAAGTCTTAAATCTAGCTAGGTCCTGATACTCTAAGTATCTGAGACGTCAAGAATAAAAACCCTCTTTCGCAGCTCTTACTAAATTACGGAACTATTACCAAAAATTATATAGAATAATAGTATTGACAACCTTTACAACGTTCATCATTCTTAACAAATATTTCAGAAAAGTGTCGTATTTTACAATTATTTATTAAGAGTAACCGGAGTAAGTGCTTCACTACCTGTTAAAACACTCAGCATATTATCCGCTGCTAAATGAGCCATTTTCATTCTTGTTTTCAGACTTGCACTTCCAATGTGAGGCAGTGTCACCACATTGGGCAGAGTTAATAAGGGATGATTAATAGACACGGGTTCTTGTTCAAACACATCCAGTCCGGCGCCCCAAATCTCCCCATTTTTCAAAGAATGATATAATGCTTCCTCATCGACAATGCCCCCTCTTGCTGTATTTATCAAGATGGCATTTCTTTTCATAAGGGCCAATTCTTCTTTACCGATTAGGTGATGGGCTTCAGCACTGTAAGGGAGCAACAAGCAGACAAAATCAGATTGCTGCAGCAACTCCTTCATTTCTCGGTAGTGAATCCCGAGCTTTTCCTCCGTTTCCTGTTTCCGTGTCCGATTATAATAAAGAACATTCATATCAAAGCCCTGTGCCCGCTTGACGAGGGCTTCTCCAATTCTGCCTAACCCAATAATTCCTAGGGTGGCCCCATAAATATCTTGTCCGGTCATCTGCATGAGAGACCAGGCGCCCCATTCCCCACTGCGTAAGTAGTCCGATCCCTCGACGACTCTTCGTGCTGCAGCCATTAACAGGGCGAACGTTAAATCAGCTGTCGTTTCGGTTAATACACCTGGCGTATTGGTAACGACAATTCCCCTCTCCGTTGTCGCTTGAATATCGATATTATTGTAGCCTACCGCGATGTTACTAATGACCTTTAACTGTTTCGCTTTACTTAGCACCTCTTCGTCTATCTTTTCCGTTAATAGACAGACTAGCCCGTCGACCTCTTCTATTTCTTTCAATAAAACATCCCTTAGAACAGGAACATTTTCTTCCGGCCACATCTTCACATGAAATTGACTTGAGAGTTTATCGACAATTTCATCGGGTAGTTTTCTTGTAATATAAATCGTTTTTTTCAAACATACCTCCACCTTTCAGCATACACATGATTTAAGCAGTAAACATTTCTAAGAAATGTTCAATAACAATCGAAGACGTCCCTAATGCGGGAGCATTTTTTCCTAAGGAAGAGAGAAATAATTCCTGACTGTTGGTAAGTTGGTCATTACTTCTTGATGAAATAGAATTTCTAATCGAGTTCATAACCATAGGCAGGGCTTCAACAATGTCATTCCGGATAATAACTGCTTTTGGGTTAAATGTATTTAAAATACTTGTCAATCCAATTCCAAGGTAGAAACCGAAATTTTGTAATCCCATTAATATATCTGGATCATTTTGGTTGGCCAGATGGATTAGTTCCTGACTGGAAGTGATCCGGTTGTTTTGCTGAAGAGTATGGAGTAATGCTTTTTCAGAAGCGTATAATTCCCAGCACCCTTTGTTGCCGCAACTGCATTTTAGTCCATTATAGTCGATGGTTAGATGACCCATTTCACCTGCGAACCCATTCACCCCTCGATATATATCATGATTAATGACAATACCGATTCCGATTCCCGTACCGACACTCACGTAAATTAAGTTTTCGTAATTTTTAGCTGCCCCAAAGACTTTTTCTCCATAGGCACCGGCATTGGCTTCATTTTCTATAAAGACAGGTACTTGAAATTCCTTTTCGATATCGGCTTTTAAGTCTAGTTGATAATTCCAATCGATGTTCGGAGTGAAAATAACCTTTTGCTCTGTACTGACGAGACCTGGTACACATACCCCGATACCAATTAAACCATAAGGAGATTCCGGAATTTGAGTGCTAAGTTCCTTAATCATTGAAAATAATATATCTTTGTTGTTATCAAGAGAAGGTTTCTCTAGACGATGGTATTGATCTACGATAATGTTTCCTTTTAAATCTGTTAGAATCCCATTAATAGAATCAACGCCAATATCAATGCTGATTGAATATCCGGCATTTTTGTTAAAAACGAGCATAACAGGCTTTCTTCCGCCGCTGGATTGCCCTTGTCCAATTTCAAAAATCAGCTTCTTTTCTATTAATGTATTTACTTGGGATGATACAGTCGATTTATTTAATCCTGTTATTTCCGATAATCTTGCCCTCGAGATCGGAGAATTAGAAACAATTTCATTCAATAATACCTTTTGGTTCATTTTTTTCACTAATATTTGATCCGCGATCATCAATAGTTTACACCCCGTTTGTATAATGCGTAAATTAAGTCACCATATTATTCTGGTCATTTACTTTCATTATAAATCAATTATTAGTTAAATTACACTTCTATTGTTAAAAACACCTTATTCATTATATTTCGTTAGTTTATCCGAACAACAAACTAATTATTTGTAAAAAAGGACTGATTATCCAGCCCTCGGTGTTTGTTTTATTATTAGCGATTGAAATTAGTTTTAAAGGATCGAGAAGAAAGGCAGGATGATTAAGCAAAGAGAAAGAAAAAGTATGGCCATTGCACCTATTTTTTGTTTTTCCTTCCACAAGGAAACGCCGAATCCCATGGTATAAACAATAATTAAAAACAGACTAACGTAGATTAATTTTTCCAACTATGCCCCCACCTTTGGAGGTTTTTTTGTTCTTTTACCATAATCAACAATTTCAACATCTACTTTCACATGAATGTCCGCTTCCTGATATGATTTTCCCCAATTGAATTTTTTATATTCCTGAATCGTTCCAAAATATCTTCTGGCATACATGGATAATGGATATGGTACACCTTTAAGTTTTGTTTGAGTTTTTTTCAACAATTTTTCGTTCAATGTTTTTATATGAGCGGATATTTGTTTTTTTACTATCTGTTGATTTTTTTTCACTGTATAGTCGACCATTGACGGGTTTGATATAATTTCTATCTTTAAAGGGATGGTTATAAAAATCTTTGGCTTTTGACCCTTTAAGTCCATCTTCACTTTATTATTTTCTGTTTTCATGATTCTTGCTGCAAACTGCAACTGGTCGTCCGAAAAAGGATCAGGTATATCAACCAATATATCTTGGATGTTCGTTGAATCATCTAGAATATTGATATTACGTGTTTCTTGGCCGGTAAGCTTATCAATCATCACGCCACTCCTGAAGACCGCTGACCCAATAAATTGTGTAGCATCCAGTTCGCCTGTAGCATTCAATTGTCCTGCCATGTATTCATCTTCACTTCTTATTTTAGGATTCTTTTCCTTTTCGGCTGTTGTGTACATCGCCAAAAAGAAGTCTGTCCCTCTTTCCAACGTTTTAAAAAATTTAAAGAGGGTAGAATCTGGGATGAACCCATTATCAATTCCGTGATCAATCATGAATTGAAAGTATTTATGTGGTCTTGTTTCCATTTTCGGCCGATTATTAATAAAATACTTACTTGCCTTTTCTTTAGATATGGCTAAATGACAATCCAAGCGAATGTCTTTATCCTTTAAGACGTCGTAAAACTTCCTAATAAACTCTTTGTCTTGTGCATATTCCTCGGAAACAACAATAATTTTTAATAGTTCATAACTAATATCTCGAGAGATGATGGAATTGCCTGTGGCTTTCGCCGCAATGAAATCATTGGCATCAAACGAGACAATTTCCCGCGGCTTTTCGGTTGACCCACCACCACCTTGCATACTGCCGACTTCCGGATTGGCAAGTAACATGGTGACTTTGACTTTCCCTTCAGCTTTGGAGCGATCTAATCCTATTCCGATCACATAGGCTTTGTCTTCAATTTCTTGACGATCCCAACAGCCCGTTAATAAACAAACAATGAGGAAAAACAAAAATATTCTACATACTGTTTCTGTTTTTTTCATGTTTAAATTCTCCCTTTAGCAGTGCAACCAGCCATAAAGTGATCGAAATGACCAAAAATGTAGGACCAATAACACTTCTTAAAACCGGTTTTAGTTGGAGACTGAGATCATATGGTGATTCCGGAATGGATCCAATCAATAAATAAATCGTTGCCAGTGCTGGAATGAGGAATTCAAAGTCTTTAATTTTAAATAGTTGACCGAACATAAGTGCATTTATGTACAAAAATGCTGCAAAACGAATAAATGCCGCCATTACCCAAATGACGAAAAATATGATTTCGATATTCGGAAAAAAAGTTCCAATTGAAATAAAACGAATCGCTGTGTGGAATGGATAACCAGTTCCTTTTAAGGATACATCAAAAAGACAGATGAAAATGATAATACCCACACTTAATTGGATGCTGATGTAAACTAAGGCAATCCACGTACCTTTTCGAAAATCTTTGTATGAGGCGATAGACGGTATAATCAAGGCAAACAGAAAAAATTCAGAAAAAAGGGATAGATTTAGGGAGCTTTGTTTCAATATTTCAAGTTTTCCAGGACCCCAAATGGGGAAAAGGGATTGAATACTGCTATCTTGAGTACTTAATACGAACGCAAAATACAAGAATAGTACTGCATAGTAAATCACAAGATAGGCAACCGATCCGATATGCTGAATTCCCTTTTTCGCACCATATGCACAAACGCCCATTAAGACGGCATAGATGATCACAATAGGTGTCCTATTAAAATAAAACGTCCGTATGATCGTTGTATATGTTCTTGAATCGAACGAAATGGAAAATACATTGATGATAAATATTAGAAGACAGACAAAAAATCCTAGATATTTTCCGAGTAGTTTTTGAATAACAGAAAATAGATTTTTGTTTTGATACAACGACATTGTCTTTATTAATAAAAAGAGCGGGATAAAAGAGATTCCGGCCGTTATGATCGGGATCATCCATGCTGCGTTTTGGACCTTTTGAAACAGAGCAGTTGGTGTGTCTTCAGTTACTTTGGCACCAACCATTAAAATTGCGATGGACAGATATTCACGGATACCAATTTTTCCGGGTTGCTGCTTCATATGTTTTTTTATCCCTTTCCTCGTTTGACAGTATCCTTTGGATTTAAATACCCTGGGCGGAACCTTTCTTTCATGGGAACATGACGAATAATTAAGTCTTTTGAAGAGATGAAATGTGGTGTCATGGGTGCAAAGTAAGGAATGCCAAATGATTTTAATGAGACTAAATAAAAGAGTCCCGGTATAAATAAAGCTACTGCGCCATAAATACCCATAAAGGCTGCCGCAAAAATAAACAAAAAGCGTGTGATGCGAATCGCAAAATTCATGCTCACATCACTGATAATAAAAGAGCTTAAGCCACTTAAGGCAATAACAATGATGACAATCGGACTAATAATATTCGCTTGAACAGCAGCCTGTCCTAAAATTAGTGCACCGACAATCCCAATCGTTGGACCAATAGGGGTTGGCACACGTAGTCCCGCTTCTCGAATGAGTTCAAAGGCGATTTCCATCATTAAGATTTCAACGGTCGATGGAAAAGGGACACGTTCCCTTGTCCCGGCAATGGCCATTAACAAATCAGGCGGGATCATCCCTACATGATAATTTGTAATCGCAATATATAAGGGCGAAGCAAACATGGCGACAAACAAAGCTTGAAATCGCAAAAACCTGATGAAATTACCATAGGGTGTGCGTAGGTAATGGTCTTCCGGCGAATGAAACATTGACCAAAAGGTAGCAGGCAGTACCAGACAACTTGGAGAATTTGTCATTAATAAAACGATGTGACCTTCTTCAATGAAGGATGTCGCCCGGTCAGGACGTTCTGTATATAATATGGATGGAAATAATGACCTTGGTCGATCTTCTAGGTATTGCTCTAAAATACTTAGATCAAGAATCCTATCCGTTTCGAGCGAAGCTAACTTATCTTTAATCGTTTGAAGCAATTCATCATTTACTAGGTCTTTTTCATAAACCAAAAATACATCGTTTCTGGATCGTTTCGTAATAACCTTAGCCTCAACAATAAGATTTTCATTTCTTATCTTTTTACGAAGTAAGGCAATATTATCGATTACCTTTTCGTTAAATGATTCCTTTGCCCCTTTTACAATCACTTCATTATCGGATTTCTCAATGGAACGGCCTGTAATTTTCGTCGTTTCAAATAAGTAGCATTGAGTATCGCCATCCACAAAGAGTGCGGTGACTCCACCTGTAATAAATTCCGTAATTTCCCCAATATTTGTTGCTGTTCTTTCACTTGGGTAGGAAGTGATATTTTGAATCTTACCTGACGGCTGATCGTTACCAATTAATTTTTCCATGATGCCTTCTTGAATGCTCTGTACGTCGACCATCGTACTTATATAAATGATAAAAGCACGGCGATCAAGTGAACCGATGGTAAACTCACGTACCTTGATATCGATATTCTTTGGTATACTGAAAATGGACTTAAATGTCGCTAAATTTTGATCATAATTACTGCTAAAATCTTGTTTTTTTAGTTCAATTTCCTGTGTATTGGACTGTTCGCTAAATTGTGGTTCTGGATTGAGTTTCTTAAAAAGCGGCATTAAGATTTTTTTCTTCAAAATGAACCACCCCCTAATTTTTATATTGTTTTCCAATTTTAGGGGTCTTTATGTATATATCATGAGAATACCGCTACTATATTTTCACAGTTGTCCAAAAGGTAAAATCGGTGGATCTAGCTTAATTTTTCGATTGAGAGATATTCTTGAAATGACAGCCGAGGAATCTGCTAACCTTTGGATTTCATTTGCGGGTAATTCCATCGACACACCGTTTAAGGCAGTCGTGTATTTGTGTCGAACAGCATAGGGGATTTGGTTCTTATCTAGTAACTCGTGCAGTTCCTTTTGAAAGGCGAGATGACTTTCTTCTACATGTTTCTTCGCTTCCTCCATTGTTAAAGGAATCCCTTTTGCTTCTGCTTCTATAACCGCTACTTTAGCTGGTTTAGTTTTGAATTCAATAATAACCGAAATGGTTTGTTCGCTTGAGAGGTCAATCGCAGGATCAACATAGACGGAAGATATCATCGTTTCTTTCACTTCCTTTCCATTTTCGTTAGGACGATTGTTTTCAAAACTACTTTCCTGGCAACCACTCAGAGTAGATAAGATAGCTGCTGCCAAAATGGCTCCACAATAACACTTCTTCATAATCATTGCCTCTCCTTTTACTGAAGGGAAGTTTTTTTACATTTTATCAGAATGGTATCCTTAGTATTCACCTTTAAGGCCGAAAAAAATAACTGCCTGTCTCTTATAATAAGAAACAGGCAGTTATTTTTACTGAATTCCTAACGCACTCTAAATAGCGGCGAGTGTTTTGCCTTTATATTGCTTTACTGGTTTTGGAGCAAGTAACCTTACTTGGGTGGGTGATTTTGCTCATAAGGAAGGTGTGGCACTTTTTTAGGAGTATAGTTAATGACATCTGAAGAATATATCTCGACGGTTAACTTGTTCCCTACCGTTCTTGATTGAATTAGTATTGGTTGATTGTATTTATTTTCAAAAACAAAATCTGGTCCATTCCAACTAACAGTGGCATCCCGCCCAGGTGGAATGTATGTAACCTTTCTGCTGTGTGAGAAGCGCTGAGTAACTTTTAATCCCGCATTATCTACTGCATTAAAAAGGGTAGATGATACCTGACAGATTCCACCGCCAATATCTTTTGCTAATTCACCTCTTAGGATCACTGGTGCAGGCAAGTATCCTTTTCCTGCTGTTCTTTTTCCAACGACTTTATTAAAGGAAAATATTTCACCTGGGAAAAGAACAAAATTATTAATAGCTTCTGTTGCAAGATAAATATTATTGGTTCTTTCTTTGTTAGTTATATTGAAGGTTGTTACATATTTCCCGATTTTTTCATTTTGAATATTTCCAAGTAATTCACTGTCAACTCTTGGATAAATTGCTAGTAAGGGGACCTCTATTTTAGGTGAACCATTGTTAAAATAATAAGAAAAGACTTTTTCTGTAAAGCTCTGACGATATAAACGGTAACCAACATGTTCAGGTATAATTTTTCCGGACTTATCTTTAATTGCATTTTTAGGCATTTTAGAAATATGTTTGTCAATTTGATCCATACATTTGTTTAACTTTTCTGTATTAATAATAGGTATTGCAGGTAAGTTCATCGATAATTCAGTACAATTAACAACCGATAAAGGATGCCCGTTGTTAGTGATTAATAAATTGTCTGGCATATTCACTTGTTCAGATAAAAATAATAACCCAAGTAACCAAGTAAAATTCATTTCCAGATGCCTCCTTTCCTTTAATATGAATTGCATTCTTACATTTCATACAATTCTATTTGTACTTTGAAAACGGTCTGCACATAAAAAAGAACCCTGAAGTTTGTTTTCAGGATTCTTTTTGATATTACTTTTTCAATAGATATTATCATTAGGTCTTTGCAAAAGATTTTTCAAATCTTCTTCGGAAACGTTATACACTCTTTTTAAATGCTTGCTCTTGAATGGATACAGGCCTGAATCCCTCCTTGAGGAAAAAACGAATCACTTCTGGAAGATACTTTTTAGCTTCTATGAGTTTCTCGGCTATTGATAGACGGACGAATGAGAAATACGGAGTTCTGCTAGATAAAGTGGGATCCACGATAATTTCGCTATCAAAGTTCACAAGGTCCACAAAAGGCTCTTGAGAAGGTTGGAAACTCATTTCAAATACTTTTGAATCACTCATTAAGATGTTTTTTAAATCGATCATCCAACACTTCCCTTCCTACTATTAATATTATCCAGTTTAATAGCATTATATACTTAATATACCATTTAATAGGTATTGTTGTTATTTTATGGTTGATTTTTACGTTATTCCAGTTTATAACATAGTAAGATGGTGCCCCCTGCTGTAATCAGCAGTTGAGCAATCAGTCATTTATAAAAGGATTTTGAAAGAGGGGGGATTTACATGAAAGGGAATTTGAGACTAATTATTACCATGCTTATTTTTGGAAGCATCGGGGTTTTTGTTAAAAAGATTGAGCTATCTTCAAGTGAAATTGCATTCTTACGAGGGGTCATCGGAAGTCTATTTCTGCTTATTGCTAGTTTCCTTGTCAAACATAAGCCATCCTATCAAGCATTAAAAGAAAATGCCCTTCTGCTTCTTTTATCAGGCGCAGCGATTGGCCTTAACTGGATTTTTCTCTTTGAGTCATATCGCTATACGACAATATCCAATGCGACGATTAGCTATTACTTCGCACCGATATTTGTGATGATTTTAGCACCGTGGGTTCTGAAAGAAAAACTGACGAGTGTAAAAGTTATTTGCATCGTGACGGCAATGATTGGTCTGTTTTTAATCGTTAATCCTGGTGCTGGCGGTTCCAGCGCTTCACAGAATCATACATTAGGTATTTTCTATGGCCTTATAGCAGCAGCATTTTATGCGAGCGTTGTTTTAATGAACAAATTCATCAAAAATTTATCTGGTTTTGAAATTACCTTAATCCAATTAATGGTGGCTGTTTTAGTCCTGCTTCCCTATATTCTGTGGCAGGGAAATCTTAATTTTGCTGGGTTAAACTCTACTTCGATAATTAATATTTTGATCCTTGGTATTCTGCATACCGGCTTAGCCTATTTTTTTTATTTTACGTCCATCCAAGAACTAAAAGGACAAACAATTGCGGTTCTCAGCTATATTGATCCGATTTCTGCTGTGATTATTGCCGCGATTTTCTTAAACGAAGGCATGACTCTGATTCAAATGCTAGGCGGCGCGCTTGTCCTAGGTTCCACGTTCTTAAGTGAAAAACTAGAGGTAAAATTCGCAAAAAAAGGTCAGACTCCCACTACATCACCGTAATGGCAGTCTGACCCCCAACCAAAGGACAAACAAAATTTCTAGAGCCATTCTTCATTCCTCCTCAATTTAATGCTTTCCTTTCAGGTTTTCCTTCATCAGTTTTGCGATTTGCAGATAATCCGCTGTCCCTTCACTTCTGTGCTTTAAAACCTCAAAGCCTGCATTACAACTCTCCACTTTAATTATGATATACTTTAGAAAGTTTGTTCAACAATGGAGGTCAAAGTAGTGGAGTTACTTAAATCAAATATTTATTCGAAATCGACTTACACCATATGGCTAGTTATTGGGATTGTACTTGTAGCCTTTAATTTGCGACCCGCGATTACCTCAGTAGGACCGTTAGTGGGAATGATTCAAAAGGATGTGGGACTAGCTCATTGGAGTGCAGGCTTATTAATGAGTTTGCCATTAATTGTTTTTGCCGTCATGTCACCGCTTGTCCCGAAGCTCGCCAATCGTATAACAAATGAGATGGCTTTACTAGTAGGTTTAACATCTCTTTTAATCGGCATTTTCATTCGTTCTATTCCCATGGCGTTTTTTCTTTTCACGGGGACTCTTTTTATCGGAGTTGGGATTGCAATTGGAAATGTTCTTTTACCGGCCATTGCAAAGGATAAATTCCCAGAGCAATTCGGATTAATGACAAGTGTGTATTCTACCTCAATGGGATTAATTGCATCACTAGCATCAGGAGTCAGTGTTCCTTTAGCAGAGGGGATGCACCTTGGCTGGAAGGGCGCCTTAAACGTGTGGGGTATTCCGGCTGTAACAGCGATCTTGGTGTGGGCATTTCTTTCTAAATTTAATCAAGGAAATCAAAAAGAAATCAAAAAAGTGACTCCAAGCTCTAATCAAGTCTGGCGTTCACCTCTTGCCTGGCAAATCGCTATATTTATGGGATTTCAATCTTTTTTATTTTATGTAACGATTTCTTGGTTACCTGAAATCTTACATAGTCACGGCATGAGTATGGAAACAGCAGGCTGGCTCTTGTCATTTAGCCAAATTGTGGGTCTGCCAGCTAGTTTCTTGATCCCTGTGATTGCAGGACGATATCGATCACAAAAATGGATATCTTTCATGTTAAGCATGTGCTCAGTGATTGGTTATGGAGGATTACTGCTGGGATCATCCTATCCTATTTTAATCGTAAGTATTATGTTCATTGGAATTGCATTGGGCGGAACGTTTCCACTAGCTCTAAGCTATATCGGACTTCGCTCCAGAAGTGCCGGCCAGGCTGCCGATCTTTCTGGCATGACACAATCAACGGGTTATATCCTTGCGGCAGTTGGTCCCTTGTTTATTGGTTTTTTGTATGATTACACCCATATGTGGACCATTCCACTTATCACACTAATCCTTGTCTCTGTCGTCGTTATGCTATTTGGTATGCTATCAGGCCGAGATCAATATGTATAGAGGGGAACGATGTTTGGCTTGTTCCCCCAAATCACGTTTTAAATTTCGGAACGTATCTTCACATCGTTTATCTCGTATTTTTTAATATGTTCCGAATTTTATCCGTATAAATTTTAGCTAAGTCTTTTTTAGTGTATTCAAAGTATTTCATACTAGATTCTTTCGGTATATCCATATTAACTAATTGTCTATCCAACTTTTCAATCACAAAACGCTCGTCCTCATCATGATTCACTCCACCTACTTGAGCCAAATCAATCTTTGTACCGTCATTTAATTCAATAATGTAAAAGAAATTACCTTTTGAATGAGTAAATGCAGAAGTTCGCCCCTTACCATACACTCCCGTTTTAATCTTAACGATATCGTTGTAGCGATACTCCTTGCCCTGTGGAGATAAAAACGTATAATTGATAATCTGATCATTGGTTACTACAGTGACAGCTGAAACAATGGTATAAACCAAGACAAGATTGAAGACGGTAAAAGCAGCAATCACTTGTTTTCTATATTTTTTAAAAATCTTCCCTTTTCTCCAGGCTTCTCTCCAATTTTTATTGAAAAGGTAGTAAAAAAAACCAAAAAGATAGATCTCAAAAATAATCACTAAACCTGAGTAGGGCGATTTGAAAATCCAGATGAGATAATCTTTCGGAATAAACAATGCCTCTTGAATGATTGAAATTAAAACAAAACTACCTATGGTTATTATAATTACAGCGATAAATGCAAGAACTCGTAAAATGGCTGCTTTTAGTATTTTCATGACAATGGCTCCAGTACAAGTGAACTTATTTTAATCAAGATTAACTGCTTTTTATTATGGAAGCAATATCTAGCATGAGGTTTCGTATAATAAGATCGCACTGACAGAATTTTATTTTGAAGATTCGTGTCGATAATTATCAGAAAATTAGTATAAATTATACATTGATTTCATAATCACCCAAATGTTACCATTGAAAAGTAAGCGTTATCACCGAGGTTTGCTCAATCTTTTAACAACACGAAATACATAGACTACTATTTTTATGGAGGGATTTTATGAGTCAACTAACAGCTGGTTTAAAAGAAAAGGTGGAAAAATTCTTAACTGGGAAAAAAAATCTTTTTATTAATGGGGAATTTGTAGAAAGCCAATCTCAAAAAACCTTTGATACGTACAATCCTGCTACCGGTGAAGTATTAGCCTGTGTTTTTGAAGCTGGACCAGCTGATATTGATCTGGCTGTTAAAGCTGCCCGTAAAGCTTTTGATGAAGGACCATGGTCAAAAATGAGCGCCTCTTCTCGAAGCCGTCTTATGTATAAACTGGCTGATCTAATGGAAGAGAACAGTGAGGAACTAGCTCAGTTAGAGACTTTGGATAACGGGAAACCTATCCGTGAAACTACCAATGCAGACATTCCTTTGGCAGTTGAACATATGCGTTATTATGCAGGCTGGTGTACGAAGATTGTTGGACAAACCATTCCAGTTAATGGACCATTCTTAAACTATACGCGCCATGAGGCTGTAGGAGTAGTTGGACAAATTATCCCTTGGAACTTCCCTCTTCTTATGGCAATGTGGAAACTCGGAGCTGCCCTTGCAACTGGCTGTACCGTAGTCTTAAAACCAGCTGAGCAAACACCATTATCAGCACTCTACTTAGCTGAATTAATACAAGAAGCCGGATTCCCAGCAGGTGTTGTAAATATTGTACCTGGTTTTGGAGAAACAGCTGGCCAGCCGCTTGTAGATCATCCATTAGTTGATAAAATCGCTTTTACAGGTTCCACTGAAGTAGGGAAGCTAATCATGGCAAATGCTTCAAAAACATTGAAGCGAGTTACACTTGAACTTGGAGGCAAGTCACCGAACATCATTCTTCCTGATGCGGATTTAACAAAGGCCATTCCTGGTGCACTTAACGGTGTTATGTTCAACCAAGGCCAGGTTTGCTGTGCTGGTTCCCGTGTGTTCATACAGAAGAAGCAGTTTGATAATGTTGTAGCTGATATGGCAAGTCATGCGAAAAAGATTAAACAAGGGGCTGGAATTCATGCTGATACTGAAATTGGGCCGCTTGTTTCTGCCGAGCAACAAAATCGAGTACTTGGCTTTATTGAGAAAGGGCTAAGCGAAGGGGCACAACTGGTAGCTGGCGGTGATAGGCCTCAGGAGCAAGGTTACTTCGTCTCTCCTACTATCTTTGCAGATGTTCGGGATGAAATGACGATTGCCAAGGAAGAAATCTTTGGACCAGTAATTTCTGCTATGCCATATGATGATTTGGATGAATTAATAAATCGTGCTAACAATAGCGAGTATGGACTTGCCGCTGGTGTGTGGACACGCGATATTGCAAATGGCCACTATATTGCCAACAAGCTTCGTGCCGGAACTGTTTGGGTAAACTGCTACAATGCTTTTGATGCAGCTTCTCCATTCGGAGGATATAAACAATCTGGTATCGGTCGTGAAATGGGATCCTATGCACTCGAAAACTATACAGAAGTGAAAAGTGTCTGGATTGCAATGAAGTAAACTATATATCTATTAAAAATAAAGATTAAGAAGGAGCTCATTTTTGAGTTCCTTCTTTACGTATACCGAGAATCCAATCTATGGAGTTCAAGAGGCCGGCGCTAAGTGCCCAGGAAGCTACCCGGACCACCCGCGAACCGCACGCGCCTGAAGCGCACAAGTCAAACACAGCCAAATGATTAAAAACTATTCTATTAATATTTTTAGTTCTTCCATTTAATAGAACCCGTATCACTATGAGGATGACTATCAGACCTTAGTCTTTTGAATTCATCTTCTAATTCTGTCAAAGATAACTTCGATAGTTGTTCCTCACTGTCAAATATTTTAAAATTAAGCAGGATATTCATTAATGTTTTCCTTCTCTGTTTTACAGCATTACGAAGAATATTCTCCATGCAACCCTCTCCTTTTGATCGTTTGCTAGCTTTAGAGAAAAAGAAAAAGCATCATATCTTACTTAGCAATCCAATCATTTAAATTAAAATCTTTTTTGGCAAATTTGCCTTCCACAAGAAACTTTTTCGTTCCATCCAACAGCTTAAGCCCTTCCTCAGATAATGCTTCATTTTTTAAATTACTTAGCGGCAAAGAATCTTTCATGACATCGACTGGATATCCAATTTGTTCTGATTGGAATTGATAAAAATCGTCAGGTTTTTTTAATACATCCCCTAATGATTGTTTACGGACTTCATTCCAAATCGATAGAAAATCTGGATTCTTCGCTAAATAATCCTCGGTAATAACGGTGACGGTACTTCCCAGTAACTCTGGATGATCCTTTGCCTCATCAATGACTGGATATCCTTTTGATTTGATCAGCGGACCAGAGTTTGTTGGAAACGCATAGGCTGCAATGTCTTTTCGGTCTAAAGCCGCCTCCGCATCACTAGAAAGCATGCTGACAATCTTAACATCGTTATCCAAGCCCTTTTCCTTGAGTACCCCAGTTAAGTATCGATACATATACGATCCTAATTGCGTTGCAACCGTCTTTCCTTTTAAATCTTCAATGGACTTCACTCCATTTTTCGGAGTGATTAACCAGACATTGCTGTTAATAGCCGCTTGATTGATCAAACGTGTTTTCAACCCGTTGGATCTCCCTACAATTGCAGGAGTATCTCCTAAAATGCCCATATCTAATTCTCCGGCTGCTATAGCTTCATTCAAGGGAGGACCATTTGGAAAAGCATGAAATTCAAATTTTTCTATGCCGATTTTTTTCAGTTTTTCCTGAAGGAATTGATGTTGAATCCCCCATCCTTCTACTCCTGCCGGAATATTGTCTTTAGTTGATCCAATAAAACCAATCCGTATGGTAGCTGACTGGGATTTATTAGCTTCCTTTGAGTTTGTAGAAGAACCATTGTTTGTGCACCCTCCAGCTACAGTCAATAAAGCAATTGCGATTAGGAACCCCATTACTCCTCTAATAAATGGTTTACGATTTCTGCTTACACTCATTAAATATCCTCCTACTAGATCATTAATGTCCTGGTAATTTGCTCATTAATTGAAACATTTTATAGGAAGCATCTGAAGCTGCCCCTGGGTTCTGACCTTTTCCCCAGCCAATTTCTCTTCGATAGCTTCCCAAAACCCCGCTTTTTACAAGTTCCTGCTCGTTTACTGTCACTTCATCTACATTTGGAGAGACATACATTGCATCTACAGGGCAATAGATTTCACACATAAAGCATGTCTGGCAATCATCCTTACGGGCGATCACAGGAACTTTCCCTTTTTCTTGGTCAAATACACCAGTAGGACAAACGGAAACACACAAACCACAGCTTACACATTTTGATGAACTAATGAATTCAATCATCTTTTCACTCCTTCCTGCTGATGCAACGGTTTATCAGGTTTGACCCAGATTTCATCCAGTCCTCCAGTAAGAATTCGATAGTGAAAATTCGGATCTTGGTCCTTATAATCTAAACGCTTATGCATCCCCCTTGTCTCTCGCCGCTCTAAGGCTGAAGAATACATCCAGCGAGCGGTTGCCGCCATAGCAGCAGATTCTCTTACCCTCACAACATTTGCATCATTTGCAAGGAGACCTAATCGAATTTCCTCCCAAATCTGGTCAAGACGCTGTAAGGACGACTGGAGCATTTTTTCATTTCTAAATAAGTTAATTTCAGTAGGCGTCACTTCTGCCCGGACACTTTCGGTAATTTCATATAATACCGTTCCTTTTTTATTTGATTTGCTCCATCCCGCTGCAATGGGTGTTGTAGAAATACCTGCTACATCCCGTTTTGAGGCATTTGATCCTAGGTATAGTGCATATTCACCTGCAGCTTCACCGGCCCAAGAACCTGATGACATCGCCCAAGCCGCATTATGGCTGCCTCCGCCCGTAAATCCTCCGCAAATAAATTCTCGGGTCGCCGCATCTCCAGCTGCATATAATCCTGGCACCTTCGTTTCACACTTCTCATTAATAAGGTGGATACCACCTGTTCCGCGAACGGTTCCTTCTAATCTCAAGGTCACAGGAAACCGATCCGTAAATGGATTAATACTCAAGCGGTCAAAAGGAACGAAGAAATTTGGCTGTGCTTGGCGCATCCATTTCTGCATTTCTTCATCTGCTTTATCAAGCCTTGCATAAACCGGCTGTGTTTGCAGTGTTTTCGCTATCACTGACCGACCTCTTTGTGAACCTGCACCTTCAATGATGGAACCATCCTGATAATAAAAGCTAGCCCATGTATACAAAGCGGTTTTGGTAACCGATGAAAAAGCGGGAGCAATGGCATAGGCATTTGAAAATTCCATCCCCGACAGATTAGCCCCTGCTTCTGCGGCGAGTAAATAGCCGTCACCGGTTAAAACATTTGTGCCCAATGCTCTACTTAAAAAGGCACAGCCTCCAGAAGCGATGACTACGGCTCCGGCCTTTACTTTCCAGCGTTCCCCCGTTTCACTAAAAATCCCTGCTGCCCCGCCAACACCGTGTTCATCCGCCAGAAGCTCAAGCGCTGGGCTATGATCCCAAATCTTAACCCCTGCCTTTTTCACCTGCTTCCGCATCAACCGCATATAATCTGGCCCCTGCAGACTTTTTCGATGTTTATATCCATCATCATCTAGTGGAAAAGGATATCCCCATGTATCTAACTGATTGACATTACGGTACGTTCGATTTAATACGTTTTTCATCCATTTTCGATCCTGCAAATATCCGCCAAGCGCTTCTCTACTTTTCATTGCTTTTTCTTGCTCCTCGGGAGTTGGATTCACATACCAAACTCCTGTCCCAGATGGCGCTGTCGCCCCACTTGTTCCACAATACCCCTTATCAACGAGGATAACCTTTGCTCCTTTTGAAGCTGCATGAATAGCCGCCCAAGTCCCTGAAGGTCCACCCCCAATCACTAATACATCGGTTTCTACTTCCCGTTCTCCCTTTTGTTGTATTCCTAAATGTTTACTCATGACTACTAACCTCCCTGTGGTGGATATCTCTAAACAGTAAGTATCTATTAATCTTAATAATCCTAAACGATCAGATGGTACGAACTTTTTTTTGCAAAGATTCCTGTATGTGAGACGGTTTTCCTCCCATAACTCGATCAAGAATGAACCTCTCAAAATAGACAAATTTGCTATCCTTTATACGGGGACGGTCAAGCGTTATCGCAATATCCATCGTTACTTCTCCCTCTTCTATCAAAAGGACACGATCTGCTAAAGAAACAGCTTCACTCACGTCATGAGTAACCAGAATGGCCGTAAATTTTTGTTCAAGCCACAATTTTTCTATCAATTGCTGCATTTCGATCCTAGTCAGTGCATCTAGAGCTCCAAGTGGTTCATCCAGCAGAAGTAAGCGTGGTTCGCCTGCTAAGGCACGGGCTAGCGCGATCCGCTGTCGTTGTCCTCCAGAGAGAACAACCGGCCAATCATTGGCACGATGTTCGAGCCCAACTAATGACAAAGCGGTTTTGGCTTCTTCTTTAGACCGAGATTTCGTCCCAATCTGAACATTTGTCAGGACCTTCTTCCATGGCAGTAAGCGTGCATCCTGAAACATGATTCTTGAATCCGTATGATTGCGTTTAACGATCTCTTCATCTGCATGGACAACCCCATTACTGACGGATTCCAGCCCAGCGATCAGTCTTAGTAGTGTGCTTTTTCCGCATCCACTTCTTCCTACGATGGCCACAAACTCACCTGGTTTGATGGAAAGATTCACCTCCTTCAATACCTTGTTGTTACCAAATGATTTTTCCACTTTTGTAAGCTCCAGCCTTAATCCATTTTGGTTTCTTGCCATCTTGTTCACTCTCACTTTCTATAAAAATACTTGTTTTCGTAAATAATGTTGTTATAACCCAAGGAGAATCACATTTTGTGGAAAATTACTCTCTAAATTTTGGATATTTATGATGTATTTATCGACTTTTTCCTTTTTATGGGCGAATTTTTGATTTTTATGAGCGAATCTTAGGTTTTAATGAGCGAATTATTGGCTTCAATGGGCGAATTTAGTGTTTTTATGGGCGAATTTGAAAAGCACCAAACTTTTAGTTATAGAAACCTTAACTATTTTTCATACGGTTATAATTAGGGTGCCATTGCAGCCAATGCTTCTCTAAAAACTTAGCAGCGGAATCGGAAAGCTTTCCAAGAATGGCATAAAGTAAAATGCTGATAACTACGATATCCATATGCATAAACTCTCTTGCATTCATAGCCATATAGCCAATCCCTGAATCGGCTGATATCGTTTCAGCCACAATGAGTGACAACCACATGATCCCTAGTGCATAGCGGAGACCTACCAAAATGGATGGTAACGCGCCAGGAAGAATGACCATGATAATTAAATGAAGCGATTGAAGTCCGTACACCTTCCCCATTTCAATTAGTCCCTTATCAACAGACCTGATGCCATGGAAGGTATTAAGATAGATGGGGAACGCCACACCAAGTGCAACAAGAAACAATTTGGATGATTCGCCAATCCCAAACCACAAAATCACGATCGGGATAAGGGCTAGGTGAGGAATGGTCCGCACCATTTGAATCGAACTATCTAATAGTTTTTCGGAAGTTCTTGATAGTCCATTTGCTATACCAAGGATAAAACCAATACTGCCGCCGATTATAAATCCAATAAACGCCCTCTTAGCACTTACCCCCATGTTTTCCCATAAAACACCTTCCTTACTTAATTGAATGAATGCTTGTAATACCTCAAGCGGTGTGGGTAAAATATCTTGGCCAATTAGCCCGATTTGTCCTAACACTTGCCAGATAACTAGAACGAGAATTGGCACCACCCATGTTGACCACTGTAGACGAATCGAATTTCTTAATCGTTTCATTAGAATCAGCTCCTTTAATCTGGATAAAAAAAGAGACTTCTCGTTGGTACGAGAAGTCTCTATCCGAATAGTCGACTAGTTTTATAAATTTTTTGAACCAAAAAAGGAAACACATATAGTTGTGTCTCCAGTTGTCTGGTAACATTATTTTTTTAACAAGCATGAAAACATTTTGGTTGAAAATTTTTAATTCCGACAATACTCATCCGATTACTTAATAGAATATTACCATCACCCGATTTATTCTGTCAACAAATAATCGGAAAATTAAAAATTTTACTTCATATTTTTAGGTGTCAGGCACCATGTGAATTTTTCACATGGTGCCTGACACCTTTACTTCTTTACGAAGGATTCCCCACTCTACGATTAAGAAATTAACTATCAAACCTACCCATATATTAACATTGAGTACTTCCTCGACCATTTTCTCTCTCCCGCTTGGAAGGGAGAAGCCATTTATTGTGTAATAGGCTAACAGTAAAATTGGTACTACTATTCGGCCGCTTACTGCCACCAACGTGATGCCGAAACTACGAATCATCCAGTTACGATGTTCTGCAAATTGGTTTCTTACTGCCGTACGATATCCTTTCCAGCAGGTAAAAAGCCAGATAAGCGATAAGACCAGAAAAGAAACAGCTTTCGAGAAATTTTCAATATAAGGAACATATATTAGACCAAGCAATCCGCTTATTAATACACTGCACACGTACACTCTTCCGAGTAAGCGGTGGACTTTAGGTGTTTTGATTCGAATAAGATCCAAGAATTGAAAAAAGCCTGATAGTAACGCGACACAAGCCGTTACAATATGAGCAATTAACATGGGAAATTGCATGCCACTGGATGTAATGGATACACGGCTATTGGCAGGATCTAATGTTACATAAGGAGCAACAAAAGGAATAATTACTCCAATGGAGATAATGAATAATACCCACCAACTTTTTTTAGGTTTCACTACCTACACACTCCTGATTATTCATTTGAATCATTTTTATATTATCCCCCTATTCCCTTACCTATTTTGTTGATCATGTCTTTGCTCCCCTTTATCTTTAAGCATGTTTCGATGCTTTTTTCATTTTTCGCTGTCCCCATGGTTTAAACACTGAAATCACAAACATCAAAACAAGAGAAATAATCTGAAGGATAATGCCAATCCAGAGCTGCCACTTGTTTACTGTGAACGCTGGATCCAATAGAGCGTTTAGCCCTTCCTTAGACGTCAGCGTTACCGCTTTTAGTGTTAAAGTATACATAGCGAAGGGACCCAATAAAATTGAGAGAATCGTCAACCCTTCTTTGATAATAATCCAGTAAAATCTGAACAATCCCCATTGCGTCCATACAGATAGTAATATCCCTGTCACCACTGTGCCTATCGTTGATGCACGAACAGATGTCTTGGAAAGTACATGCATAATGGTATAACAAGCCTTAAGCACACCAGCATCATTCGTATTGGCAGCGGTTATACTCAGTATCAGAAAAACAATAGATACCCCAAACATGATCGCTGCGAATAATAAATGTAAGATGATCAGCCATTTTCTTTGGGTAAGATTCAGTTTCCTCATCCCATTCACCCCTTGTCTCTAAAATATTTCCGTTTTTAATGATAATAGGCATGTCTAAAAGGCCTCTAAATGAAATATAAAAAAAGTATAAAAATGACCCGTTCATTCGCTAGAATATAAAAACGACCTAACCCACATGTGATTAGGTCGCTCAAAATTCCTTCCACTAAACATTAAAACGATATCCCACGCCCCAAATCGTCTCAATATATTGCGGCTTAGATGGGTTCGTTTCAATTTTTTCACGCAATTTGCCAATAAACACCGTCACCGTGGCATGGTCCCCCATAGAATCCAGGCCCCAGATTTTTTCAAACAACTCATCTTTTCTGAACACCCGGTTCGGATGAATAGCCAAAAATAGTAACAAGTCAAACTCTTTCGAAGTAAACGGGATTTCCGTTTCATTTACGAACACTTTTCGAGATACCTTATCAATACGGATACCCCGAATTCGAATTTCGTCTTTTTGTCTCGCGAAGTTATCGGTCATTAACCGGTCATAACGGGCCAGATGCGCCTTGACTCGGGCCACTAGCTCGCCGACACTGAAGGGCTTGGTTATATAATCATCGGCACCGAGGCCGAGGCCGCGAATTTTATCGATTTCTTCTCTCTTGGCCGATACCATTAAAATAGGGATGTTTTTTGCCTGTCGAACCTTCCGGCAAATTTCAAATCCATCCGTATTTGGGAGCATGAGATCGAGAATGATCAAATCATATTCCTCTTCCAGAGCCTTGTTCAGACCTAGATCCCCGCTTGTCGCAAGATCCACCTCAAAGCCGCTTGCTTCTAAATAATCTTTTTCCACTTCCACAATGACTTGATCGTCCTCGATAATCAGAATTCGTTTCACTCTTGTTCACCCTCGTGATTGATCTTTGGCAGCGTAAAATAAACGCTGGTCCCTTCCCCTATTTGACCTTCAGCCCAAACGTTCCCACCTTGCCCTTCCACAATCTGTTTGACAATAGCAAGACCGAGGCCTGTCCCTCCCGTATCTGCATTCCTCGATGGATCTGCCCGGTAAAAGCGATTGAATATATGGAGGAGTTCCTCCCTGTTAATTCCTGGTCCATTATCCCGAATACGGACCATAGCTTTTGCCTCGTCGTCGAACAATTCGACTCTAATTTCCTTTTGTGCCTTGTTCATGTATTTTAAACTGTTGTCGATAATGTTCATGATGACCCTGCTCAGCTTTTCATGGTCCCCCATAATGAGAACCTGTCTGTTGCTGCCAGAAGAGAACGTAATCTTGATTTTCTCCATACGCGGGTCGAGCCGTAATTCTTCTATATAATTTCGTAAATAGGCCTGAATATCCAGAGGCTCTAGATGAAATGGCAGTCGTCTTAGATCAAGCTTGGAATACAACATCAATTCGTCAATCAAATAATCCATATCGTCTGCTTTTTTGGCAATCATATTCATATATTTATCTCTTTTCGAAACCGAATCTGCGATCCCATCTTGAATGCCTTGAACGCAAGCTTTAATACCGGTAATCGGCGTTTTTAAGTCATGTGAAATATTAGAAATTAGTTCTTTCCGATTTTCTTCATACTGGAGTTGTAGAGAAATCGACTCGTTCAAGCGTGCACGCATTTCTTCAAAGGAGGCCCCCAATTCTCCAAATTCATCTTTGCGGTCCAACTTCACCTCATGATCCAGATTTCCCTTTTTAATTTGTTCTGCAGCATGTTTTAGCGCATACAAAGGTTTGATGAAACTGCGGGAAACTAAAAAGGTCAAAACACCATTCGTAAGTGCAATGACGAGAAGCAGTGACAATCCCAGCAGCGGAAAAAACTTCTTTGCTTCCTTGTAAAACGGTTTTAAGTCAGAAAGTACATATACAGAACCAGAAGTATGATTGCTTAAAGAGATATCGTACTTTTCCACTGAAAAGCGACTTTTCCTCCAATAATTTTGTGTCTGACTCGTTTGCAGTTCCTGAATCTCAATATGTAAATCAAGGCTATTCACGAAAGGGGAAGAGTAGCTTACTCGATTATTTTTCATCACCACAAGTCCTGAATGAACACGATTCAATTGTTCATCCGTGCCCTTCAAAAACTCGTTGTCGTTGAATCGGTTAGGGTCTGTTTGTGCCATAAACTTCACGCCAGCAATCAAATCACGTCGTTGATTGGCCGTTTCCCAAAAAGCTGGTATTCCCTCTCCGCCCCCGGTTCCAGCCATATCCTTATAAAAAGCTGAAACAAGAGTTGTAGCAATCAAGGCGAACAACACGATGGGAATTAAGGTCATGGCCATATAGGATAGTAGCAGTCTCGTCTTAATAGACATGGGCAAATCTCCTTGAAGCTGTTTTTTTTCGAACAGATCTCCTTTCACTTATTATCATAACCGCGAATGATAAACCGCTTCTAAACCAATTCTAAAAAAAGTATAAAGATTATTTATCGGTGGGGTTTGTCGACCTATTACGATTGGTTCATATTTAAGGAGGACAATTATGGAAAATGTGTTTGATTACGAAGATATCCAATTGATTCCGGCAAAAAGCATCGTAAATAGCCGCTCTGAGTGTGATACGACTGTTTCGTTTGGCGGACAAACATTTAAGCTGCCTGTGGTGCCAGCAAACATGCAGACGATTATTGATGAAAAGATTTCCATTTATTTGGCGGAAAATGGCTACTTTTATATTATGCATCGCTTTGAACCAGATAAGCGTAGATCTTTTATTAAAGAGATGCAGTCACGCGGATTAATTGCTTCGATTAGCGTGGGAGTTAAAGAGGAAGAGTACCGATTCATCCAACAATTAGCCGAAGAACAGATTTCACCTGAATTTATAACGATTGATATCGCACATGGACATTCCAATGCCGTCATTCAGATGATTCAGCATATTAAAAAATACATACCTGCCAGCTTCGTCATTGCAGGAAATGTCGGGACCCCAGAAGCTGTCCGCGAATTAGAACATGCAGGCGCAGATGCTACTAAAGTAGGGATCGGACCCGGTAAGGTATGTATTACCAAGATTAAGACTGGATTCGGGACTGGAGGTTGGCAACTAGCTGCCCTGCGGTGGTGTGCAAAAGCAGCAAGCAAGCCGATTATTGCCGATGGAGGGATCCGCACACATGGTGATATCGCCAAGTCCATTCGTTTCGGTGCCACGATGGTTATGATTGGTTCTTTATTTGCAGGACATGAGGAGTCTCCTGGAGAAACGATCGAAAAAGATGGAAAACTCTATAAGGAATACTTTGGTTCTGCCTCAGAATATCAAAAAGGCGAAAGAAAAAATGTAGAAGGCAAGCGGATTTTAGTGGGTCATAAGGGTTCGCTAGTGGATACGCTTAAAGAAATGGAGCAAGACCTTCAATCCTCCATTTCCTATGCAGGCGGTACCAAGTTGGAAGCAATTCGCTATGTAGATTATGTAGTAGTTAAGAATTCCATCTTTAACGGGGATATTTATTAAGATAAAAAAGCAGAATGATGAACTAATCATTCTGCTTTTTTAAATCTGATAGAAATAAGAAGGCCATTGAATCTCAACAGCCTCCTTTTAATAGGTCTCGTATATAATTTTTCCTGTCTGAGAAGTATCATAGTCTCCTATAGAGTTAACTTCTGACTGAAACTGATGGGAGGATAAAATTCCCTTTACGGAACTTATTAGTCGTTCAGATTCGGGAGTCTTTAGAATAACCAAGTCATACTTTTCTGTTATTAATGGAACAAAATCGATTCCAACAATTTTTGCAGCCTTTTCAATTCCGACTCCTACATCAGCTATTCCGGTAGAGACAGCTGATGCCACACTTAAATGATTGCTCTCTTCGTGCTCATATCCCTTCATGTTCCTAGAAGGAATCTTGTTGATTCGAAGTTGTTCATCAAGAAGAATCCGCGCTCCAGATCCTTTCTCTCTATTAATGATTTTCACATCATCTCGGTTCAAATCAGTCCAAGTGGTGATATTTAAAGGGTTTCCTTTTTTTACGTACAAACCTGCTTTTCTAGAAAGAAGGTTGATTAATATAAAAGGAAAGCCCACTAAAATTTTTTTAATGTATGGTAGATTATACTCGCCAGTATCCCCATCAAATAGATGCAAGCTAACAATGTCTCCTTCTCCGTTATACATAGAGATAAGGCTGTTTAAACTTCCTGTAAAGGATCTTAATGGATTATAGGTTGAGTCTTTCTCAATGTGTTTGCCTAGAATATCTAAAACCAGGTCTTGTCCACTAATGACAATGTTATGTGAATCCTTGGTTTTATTCCTCTGAAGATCGACATCAGGGGCTTGAAATGTAGGATTCTGTTTCGTTTTATGATCATTAATATAGACTTCCAAGTCTTTTGCATCTATTCTCATCTGTCTTCCTACACGGAATACAGGTAATTCCCCTTTTTTAACAAGGTCATAAAGGGTTAATTTTGAGACTTTCAAAAGCTGTGAAACCTCTTCAATCGTATACGAAAGCTCCTTTGACATTTGCATCCCTCCATTCTTTATTTTAACTTACTGCCTGTTAAAAAGTATATTCCTAATAAAAATAATGAAAAAGTGATTTTTTTCATATCTATTATCGTTATAACTAATTATAATTAGTTATAATTAGTTATATTTAGAAGGAGAGGAAGAGGAAGGATGAAAAAACGATATCTTTTATTTTTCACAATGATGTTATTACTAGTCGTGTCAGGTTGTGCAACCAATGAACAAACTAAAAAGCAAGAAGAGCAAAAACAAGAAGTTTCTGTTAAGAAAGTGGAATTGACGATTTCAGCTGCAGCAAGCTTACAAAATTCCTTAAATGACATTAAAGCAACTTTTGAAAAGGAACACCCTAATGTAATCGTAAACTATAATTTTGGTGCTTCCGGAGCACTGCAACAACAAATTTCTCAGGGGGCACCAGTCGATCTTTTCTTTTCTGCCGCTGAGGACAAATTTGATAAATTGGTGCAGGACGGACTAATCGAAAAGTCTAAAGGAACAGATCTAGTTGGAAATGAACTGGTGTTAGTGGTACCAAACGATTCCAATAAAGGGATTAAAGCATTTGAAGACCTTACCAAAACAGATAAAATTTCCATTGGTACCCCAGAGGCTGTACCAGCTGGCCAATATGCTAAGGAGACATTAGAAAAATTAAATGTCTGGAAAGCCGTTGAAGGGAAAGTAGTATATGCTAAGGATGTTCGCCAAGTGCTTACATATGTTGAGACAAACAATGTTGATGCGGGAATAGTTTACAAAACAGATGCAATGATTTCTAGAAAGGTTAAGATTGTAGCAACCGCAGAGGAAAATACTCATGGACCTATTATTTATCCTTTAGGTGTGATTAAGAACAGTACCCATCCTAAGGAAGCCCAACTTTTCTACGATTATCTTCAAAATGAAAAATCTATGAAGACTTTAGAAAAGTATGGATTTAAAGGGATAAAATAATATTCAATGGCAACTGATTTTTGGTCACCAGTCAGATTATCTATTGAGATAGCTGCTGTCTCTGGCGTATGGGTATTAATCTTAGGGTTATTGTTTGGAAAAGTTATGGCTAATTCGAAATTCAAAGGAAAAGTCTTCATTGAAACAGTTTTCCTTTTACCATTAGTATTGCCGCCTTCAGTCGTTGGGTTCTTGTTAATTGTTTTATTTGGTAGGAGTAGTCTAGTAGGAAGATTGATAGAATGGACCTTTCATCAACCTGTTATGTTTACGTGGTGGGCAGCTGTGATTGCCTCTACCATTGTGGCTTTTCCTCTTATGTATCAATCGGCTAAGACAGGATTTGAAGCTATTGATGAGGATATTGAGAATGCGGCTCGTGTTGACGGGGCTAATGAATTCAAATTATTTATGAGTATTTCCATTCCTCTAGGAATGAAAGCAATCATTTCCGGCGCCATATTAAGTTTCGCACGAGCATTAGGCGAGTTTGGTGCCACTTTAATGTTTGCTGGTAATATTCCTGGGAAAACCCAAACCATTCCAACAGCAATATATGTTGCCATTGATTCAGGCAATTTGGAATTAGCTTGGTTATGGGTAATGAGTATGATCGGTATTTCTTTTTTAATGTTAATATGTGTTCATCTAATTAAATCCTGATGAGCGAAAAGAGAACTAATCAAATGTTTGATTAGTTCTCCCTCTCTTTAACTACTTTTGAAATTCGGAAACTTTATTCCCTTTGGCAAATGGCCAAGTAAACACCTTCTGGCCCACACCGCTGCCACCGAATTTAAAGACGATAATCCCGCCGACGATGACCAGTACTCCAATCAATTGATTGATAGTAAACGGTACTTTATTAAGTCCTAGCCAGCCTAATGAATCCCCCAGTAACGCAATCAGCAATTGTGAAGTCAACGCGATTGCAATGGCATAAGTTGCTCCAAGGCGCTTGATTCCTTGCACGAGACAAACCACCACACCAACTCCAATCATACCGCTAAACCAGTACCACGGCTTCATATTTTCCAAGTGGAATAACTGTCTACCTTCAAAAAGAAGACCGAACGTAAGTGAAGCGAGAAATCCCATCCCTAATACTAAGGTCGTCGTTGCCCATGACCCCGCCCGTTCATTGACTTTACTGTTAAAAATATTTTGCAAACTAACCAGCGAGCCGGCAATGATTGCAAACAATAATCCTATAATCATCCAATTTCTCTCCCCATTATTGATATACCAACCTTATTCGTAAATATTATCCCCAGCGAGGTCCTTTAACCCTTTTCTGTCCTTAACGAAAATGGAACCTCGATTTCGGTCAATCAGTCCCTCTTCACAAAATTGGGTGATGACCCGATTTAAATGACGATAACTCGTTCCGACTAAATTGGCGGCATCCTTGATACTGATTCTTAGTTGGTCTTTGTAATGTGTATCCGATTCATCAAAGGAAACCGACAATAGATAACTAGCCAAGCGTACTTCTACAGGATACATAATATTGAAGGTCATCGAATTGTTTTTAAGCTGAAACTTCTTCGTGATAATATCCAATAAAAATTGCAGGAACGGTGCATGATTACTTCCATATTTCTTCAACCAGCGATAGTGAATACCAATCATACTAACCGGTGATACCGCCTCGACCGTATTGATAATATCAATGCCGCGGACATACTCAATATCGCCAATCACTTCAAGCGGTTTCTTAAAAGACAGAATGAGAGTTTTACCTTCTGGTGAACTGGTATAGATTTTCACTTTTCCCTTAACAAGGACATACAAATACTCTGATGTTTCCCCTTGGGAACAAATCAGTTCACCCTGGTCAAAGCTGTGCAGCGACAAATATGGAATCAATGGTTCATGGAATATTGATTCTAGTTGATATATTTGGATATAAGCGTGCAATTGCTCCAGATCGTTTCGTTCTTTCACTCGGGTTCACCTCCATTTTCACCTGCATCAGTCTGGAATCACTTGGCGATTATGACCTTAGGATTACCACACCTGCTATCATCATCCCGATGCCAATAAACTGCGGCAGTCTCATTTTCTGCTTTTCAAGGCCGAACCATCCGTTACTATCTATAATAAACGTTAATGTTAGCTGTGCAATCAGGATCGCCGATATACTAAGGGTTACACCGATTTTCTCAATCGAACGGACATTACTGAAGATGACAATCGCTGCAAACGCGCCCCCAATTAAATATAATGGCTTCACTTGTTTGAAGCCTTGCCATTTACCTTCTCGAACAAACATTAAGATGATGAACGCCAATATAAATCCCGTCATCTGAGTAATAGTTGCTGCTTGCCATGTACCAATATCTTGACTAATTCGTGTATTCGCAATTCCTTGCAGGGTAATAAATGCCCCGCCTAAAAACGCAAAGATAATCCCCTTCATAATCTTCTCCCCTCATTTCGATTTCTCTCTTTATTAAAAGATATCTCCAAGCAGTTTGGATAGGACATATGTCCTCAACTCAAAAAATTGTATAAACCTGCCGCATAGTTACTCTTCTAATTGAGACGATATGGAATGGAGGTGATTGCAATTATGAAAAATGATGGCAAGGATTTACCGAATAAAATCCAATATAACATTTGGGATACCCGGACCGAAGAAAATCTTCAGACAATGAAAAAGGAATTTGCCGAGGAGATCGAGCACACTAATTTCAAATCAAATCCAACAAATCAGAAGAAGCAGCCGTAACCGGTTGCTTTTTTAATAACAAGGCTATGTTAAAGCTTATTATTGATTTTGGCACCCTGTTGATTGGAGGGGAAGGCGCGAAGACTCCTGCGGGAGGACGGGGCAGGAGACCCCGCAGGAGCGTAGCGACGAGGAGGCTCCCCGGACCGCCCGCGCCTGGAGCGGAAATCAACAGGTAAGATAACAGAACCAATAACAAAAAATTAGGCAACCTCGGCTCAGAGTGTCGAATTGAGCAAAGGTTGCCTAAAAAACTAATCCTATTCAATTGTCAGCCAGGTTTGTGACCATTTTTCAAGTTCTTCAACAATTGGCTTTAACGCGAGTCCCTTATCTGTAAGGGAATACTCAATACGGACGGGCGTTTCCGGAAACACCTCACGTTTCACAATCCCTTGACTTTCTAAATCTTTCAGTCGCTCTGAAAGGACTCTTCCACTTATCCCCATAGACGCTTCCAACGTGCAAAAACGTTTTGGGCCTGTTAACAGCTGATAAATAACTAATCCTGTCCAGCGCTGGCTCATCATTCCCATCGCTTTTTCAAATCGAGGACACATGACTGACTCGTCCATTGATCTTCCCCCCTCATAGCCTATTGCATTTAACAATATAATTAACTTGCTAAACAAATTTAATTGACATATTTTAGTTTTAAAAATATAATTACTTACATAAAGTAACTAACTAACGAATAATCATTAACTATAAATATTTTACTTTAATCAATTACGATTCGTCAATACATCATAGACAGTTAATAAGGTGGTTATTAAATATGAACCTTGAGGCCGATGTTTGCATTGTAGGTGCAGGTCCCGGCGGCGTTTTACTTGGATATTTGCTTGCGATGAAAGGCATCTCAACCCTTGTTCTCGAACGGCACACTGGGATTGACAAGGAATTCCGAGGTGAACATCTCAACCAGGACGGAGAACGAGTGTTAAAAAAATATGGACTATATGAACAAGTGGAAGATACTGGGCTGTTATTAATGGAACGAGTGGAATACTGGCAGCACGGAAAGGTAATAAAGACGGTTACACCTGGTGCCGGTGAAGAGCATGTCGGCATTCATGTCCCACAAAAAAATTTGTTAAGTGTGTTGATTCGAGCATCTGAACCTTATCAAAATTTCAAGCTGATGATGGGGACAAAGGTAACAGAGTTAATGTTTAATGATACGGGTTGTGTAACTGGTTTAAAAGCAATGAATGGAGCACAAGAAGTGATGATAAACAGCAAAATTGTTGTTGGTGCCGATGGCCGCTTCTCGACTGTACGAAAACTGGCAGAGATGCCTTATACAACGATAACACATGGATATGATTTACTTTGGGCAAAAACTCATAGCCCAGCAGGCTGGGAGCCAACCATTAAAAATGCATTGGTAAATGGAGATCAGTTAGCTTTATTTACCCAGGCTGGCGGTTTCATTCAAATCGGCTGGAATATTAAAGAAAACTCGTATCCATCTTTGAAAAAGCAATCATGTGCACCGTTTATTGAACAAGTGAGTGAGGCTTTCCCAGAGTTAGCCGAAACCATCCGTACACAGATTCAAACATGGGACGATTTTATTTTATTAAAAGTACAAAGCTCTCATAGTCCAACATGGGTTAAGGACGGATTGGTGATTATGGGTGATGCAGCACACACGATGAGTCCAACTGGTGCATTTGGAATCAATTGCTCCCTCTTGGATGCAGATGTTTTAGCTGAAGTTCTGAGCGAAGCACTCGACAAACAGAATCTAAGTAAGGCACAATTAAAAAGATTCGAACAAGCACGACGTGATCATACTGAAAAACTACAGCATCAGCAATGGGTGAAAGAGACGACCTATCAAGACAATTTTGCTGTTCCTGTCCTTTCTTAAGAGAGATCAGAGTCGGAATAAATCTATGAAAATATGGAATTGGGGGAATTCATAGTGGAACAAATAGAATTAAAAGCAGATGCTCTCTCTTTTTTAGAGGATAAAATAAAACTAATAAAAAACGCTGATGAAGCGATCTACCTAGTGGGACCAATTAAGCTTCCAGTTAATTTATACGGAGAAACGGTTGAATTTAAGTGGTATAGCTGGCTTAAGAGCGAAAATAGAACAGAAGATTTCCAGCAAGTCATTGATCAGTTATCTTCCGTAAATCTAGCTGAATATCAACAGTCGAGTGTTCTTGTTTATGGCGATTTTGAATATGGTGAGGATGCATTAATCAGAATGCATTCGATTTGTCATACTGGAGATATTTTTGGAAGCAAGCGCTGTGATTGCGGCTTTCAACTCAAACAATCGATGAAAATGATTGCCGAACATGGAACAGGAGCGTTATTTTACTTAGCCAATCATGAAGGCCGAGGAATAGGCTTATTTAGCAAGGCAATGGCCTATCTTCTGCAAGAAAATGGATACGATACAGTGGAGGCTAATGAAGGTCTTGGTTTTTCAGATGATTCAAGGAATTACGATGATGCTATCGAAGTTCTTAAAGCGCTAAGAACAAAACCTGTCACCCTTATCACCAACAATCCGAAAAAACTTAAAGCCCTAAAAGCTGCTGGTGCACCGGTTTCTGGACGAACTCCTCTTTGGGGCGATATCTCCGAGTATAATGAAAAATACTTACAGACGAAAGTAAAAAAATCCGGACATATGGTATAACAAGCACCTGTTTGATGGTAGAAGGTGACTAGCCACCGTTCGCTCCGATGTTCATTATTGACATTTCGTGTCATTTAATTTAAAGTAACAGAGTCAAATTAAATACCAAAATTCATTTATTTGTTGTGGACTTTTTTAGAGATATCTCTATTTTCGCCACACAGTTCTCATGTGAGAGCTGTGTGGCTTTTTTGTTGTCTGAAAACAGAACCTAGGGGCAAAACGCGATTTTTTTTACTTGGATTCAATATTGAAAGGGGAAGAAAAAATGAAAACTTGGCACTATGCACTAATTGTTTTTTTAGGCGGATGTTGTTACGGAGTTTTATCAACCTTTGTAAAGCTGGCTTACTCGGCTGGTTTTACCGTGAAAGAGGTAACAGGAAGTCAATTCCTACTTGGGACCTTGCTTATTTGGATCGTTGCACTTTTTTCAAAGAAGAAAAAACTTACACTGCCGAACATTAGTAAATTACTATTATCAGGAATTCCCGTTGGTTTAACGGGTGTGTTTTATTATAAGTCCTTGCAAACCCTTGATGCTTCACTTGCCATCATCTTTTTATTTCAGTTTGTATGGATTGGCACATTTATTGAGTGGATTGTTTATAAAAAGATACCAAGCACCGGAAAAATGGCTTCGATTGGTATACTAATTATCGGCTCCATTCTTGCAGCCGGCATTATTACAGAAGGCGGCGTAGAATTATCCTGGCAGGGGACTGTTTGGGGACTGCTTTCAGCTGTAACCTATACCGCTCTCATCTTTCTCAGCAGCTCCGTGGGAAAAGATACACCACCTGTACAGAAAAGTGCCCTCATGTCCACTGGCGGGCTGATCACGGTATTATTGGTTTTTCAACCAACGAATTTGCTCCATTTACCAGTAATAACGGGAGTAGCACCATATGGATTGTTCCTCGGGTTACTTGGCGTAGCCTTGCCACCACTCTTATTTTCAATTGGAATGAAGCATGTCGGCCCAGGACTTGGAACCATCTTGACTGCCTCTGAGCTTCCGATTGCTGTGATCTTATCCTCATTGGTCCTAGCTGAGAACGTAAGCTTGTCACAATGGTTCGGAGTGGTCCTCATTTTAGGCGGAATTGTTGCAGCGAATGTTAAAAAACCTACTACGAAAATGAAGTCTGTTTCTTTGGAACGTAAATCGGTATTTTAAGATTAGTAAGGGGGAGCACTATTGAGTTAACTGGCTCCGTTTTAAGGTGCAGACGGACTAATAATCATACAAAAACACATATGAATTCACTCGTTAATTCACACATGAAAAATCTGTAAAAAATAATCTATCCAATCAGGTGCAATGTAGTTTTTGTCCCTCATTAATTTTATGAAGGACAATTCATCAGGAATGTAATTAAGTTTTGTCCTTCATCGGTGGTATGAAGGACAGTTCTTTAGATATCTTTATTGGTTTTGTCCTTCATCGGTCTTATGAAGGACAGTTCTTCAGATATCTTAATTGATTTTGTCCTTCATCAGTGTTGTGAAGGACAGTTCTTCAGAAATCTTAATTGATTTTGTCCTTCATCAGTGATATGAAGGACAGTTCTTCTGAAATCTTAAAGGTTTTGTCCTTCATCAGTGTTATGAAGGACAGTTCTTCTGAAATCTTAATAGATTTTGTCCTTCATCAGTGTTATGAAGGACAGTTCTTCAGATATCTTAATAGATTTTGTCCTTCATCAGTGTTGTGAAGGACAGTTCTACTGAAATCTTAATAAGTTTTGTCCTTCATCAGTGTTATGAAGGACAGTTCTTCAGAAATTTTAATAGTTTTTGTCCTTCATCAGTGGTATGAAGGACAGTTTTTCAGAAATTTTAATAGTTTTTTCCTTCATCGGTAGTTAGTCGCCAATTATGCGTACTAGCTCCCCAATTTCTCATAAACATTCACATTGAACAATAAGTTTTGTCACTTAAAAGAAAAACTTTGTGAAATAGCAAGGGAAAACGGAACAAAAATAGAAAAATCATTGATACAATAACAAAAATTAAGGCTGAATTCCTATGTTAATTCATGCCTTAAACAAAATGTGATTTACCTTTTTGCCCCCCCGTATCGGAACCCATTACTCTTAAGACCCCCCTTTTTAATGATAGGATGGTCTTTTTAAAGAGCATTTACTTGCTTCTTCCTGTAAACTTTGGGCGTAGAAACTTAACTTCTTAATAAAGTAACAGGTTTCGGGAAAATGATGCTCTAAAAATCGTAAAGTGGTTTTATTCATCAATTTATTTTCTTTATATTTAATCACCATGTTGTAGACAAAATTGCTCATCTCCAGGGTTGTTTTTCCCACCTCATAAGCAAATTCGGTTTGACGAGCAAAGCCTGGCTCTTTAAACCGCAGATAACCTTTCATGTGGTGATTTTGAACGATAAATACTTGAAATTTACTAATATACAGTTCCGCTTGATTACTGACCATTATTTCAATTGGATCAATGATATTTTTAAAAAGAACGGCATGTCCCAGCTGGTCCTCTAGCCATAAATCCATAAGATTTTCTAAAGGAAGAGGTACAGGCTCTTTTCCATAGACCAAAAAACTTAAAAATCGCAGATATTCTTGATTTTCCGCTAATGTTCCGTTTAGGTAGGTTGGCGATAAATTTAAATTCACCTTATTATCTATTCTAAGCGCCTGCAGCTTCCCTTCAAATTCAAAATATCCTTTCGCTGCCTGCCAAGCTCTCTGGGAAAAATAAATCATTGAGTCATCAGTATGAGTAACCGAACGAGGAATAGTACTTAATGTCGCAATTAACTCCCCAAATAAATTGATATACTGTTGGGATGTGTTGACATATTCACCTTCACTTACAGAAAGATGATCTCGTACAAAATAGGCATGATCTTGTAATATTTCTAACCAAAATAACTGTTCCTCCCATAACGAAATCACATTGCTGTTCAGAATGATCTCTCCCCCCTTTATTCCCTTATATATATATTTAAAATAGGGTTATGAAAGAATAAATTAATTCCTAATTTATCAAAGTCCTATAAAAACAAACCAAAAAAGAGTCTGAACAGACTCTTTCTTTAAATCGGTTTATCAATACCTCAAAAAAGTGCTTGCATAGGAACTGTGAGATGTTCACAGAGCCCGTCTACCTCAAAAAAGTGCTTGCACGGGAACTGTCAGATGTTCACAGAGCCCGTCTACCTCAAAAAAGTGCTTGCATGGGCACTGTGAGAAGTTCAATTGATTAGTTTTAAACCCCAAAAAAAGTTCCTCCCTATGAGGAACATCCGCTACCGCAACTGGAACAACTGGAACAGCTAGAACCTCCATCATGACCGCCTCCATGCCCCCCATCCCCGTGACCAGAACCATCCGAGGCAGTCCCGCAAAAAATAGCTGTAGTGCAGCCGCTCGTATAATTTGCCGCTTGGGCAAACGTATACACTTTCGCATAATTCCAATAATCTTCAAAATAAAAATAAGAGAAAAATACCATAACAAATGACAGGTTCGTCATTTCACCATATGTCCGCTGCTTAGTAAATTTCCCTTTCTCGTCCTCTTGATACGTTTTTTCGGCCTCACATACTTGCTGCTTCATTTGCCTGACGAGATACTCAATAGTACCATTATTTTCTTCATTAACTTTAAAATATCTATTCATCAACCATTCATTACTTTCTTCCTTGAACTCCTTTAGAACCTTTTTATCTATTGGATAGTTGAAAAAACTGCCCCAAGACTTCCAGCTAAATTCAGTGATGGTAAACAAATGAGAAAACACCCAATCAAAAAATGCTCGTTCTTGTGGTACAGGCGTTGGATTTGTGTTAGGCGTATGATGTAGCATTTTCCCTGCATATCGTTCCGAAAAGGTTTGATATTTTTGTGTAAATAGCAACATCGTATGCCAGATTTCATCTACTTCTTCACTAAACATAGGCGTTTCCTTTAATATATTTGTAAGCAAAAAATAACGCTTTAATTCAAAAAGCCGCCATTCAAACTCATCTTCCGTCCGTTTCGGATTTTCTTGAAGAAAACGCTGCTTTACTTGTTCAACATAGTCTACATCCAAAGCGGAATCAAATTTTTCAAGCAATGGTGCTACTGGAACAAGGGTGTGCATCCCCAAATGCTCAGGAATATTTTCTTTCGCTAATTTAGGCCGTCTCTTTACTGCTAGTGCCACTACTCCTGTAACAACTCCAGCTAGCAAAAGAGCAGCAGTTACAACTCCTGTAACCAAATGAATCCCCCCTTATTCCATAATAGTTTATTACGTGTTAAAAATTGTAAAAGTTTCATAAATAATCAAAAAAATAACAATACTCCTATTCGAAGTATCGTTATTTTACGTTTGCATCTATTAAACTAAGTAGCCTCCCAACGCCACCATTGCCTTCTTCAACGCTTGTTCATAGGCTTTATCCTTTCCAACTACAGTACGAAAATCTGCAACATCTCGTACAGTCGAACGCCCTTCTATTTCATAACCATTATTAAAAATAAGAAGACATATCGTTGATTTCTCACTCATACGATGGAACTTTTTCTCAACGATCATTTCTTCTAATTTACCACGTTTTTCATCCTTAATCGGGTGTGTTCGAGAATAGGGAATGACGATATGGTCATACATATGACGATTCTTACAAGTTACGATAAGGATTTTTTCTCCTTTATGTTCGACTTGATTGATCTCTCCGCATTTTGGACAAATACTATCTATGAACATGCTTACCATTCTCTGCACTCCCTTTACATTATTTATTAATAGAATAAGAAACTTCTATGAACTGAAGTTGTATTACTTTATATATTTGATTTCCACAAAAAAATACCTTCTAATATTGAAGGTACAAAATTTAAATCTTATTTTAATTTCCTATGGCTGAAGCAAAGGTGGGAAATCATTCTGTATACAACTTCGTCTTTAGTGAAACCAGAAAAAAGAGCCGCCGCAGCAACCCATGTTAACACAAGTATCGGTTTGTTCAATTTGCAATACCTTATATTTCATCTATATTTTTAAATGATAATATTGGAATCGATGTTATAGAATACCTTGTATATCCATTCTAGAAACCACTCATGCCCATGCCTGGGGGACCTCCCATGCCCATGCCTGGGGAACCTCCCATACTCATGCCTGGGAAACCACCCATGCCCATGCCAGGAGAACCTCCCATGCCCGTACCAGGGAAACCACCCATGCCCATGCCTGGGAAACCACCCATGCCCGTGCCTGGGAAACCACCCATGCCTGTGCCTGGGAAACCACCCATGCCCGTGCCTGGGAAACCACCCATGCCCGTGCCTGGGAAACCACCCATGCCCGTGCCTGGGAAACCACCCATGCCTGTGCCTGGGAAACCACCCATGCCCGTGCCTGGGAAACCACCCATGCCCGTGCCTGGGAAACCGCCCATGCCCATGCCTGGGAAACCGCCCATGCCCATGCCTGGGAAACCGCCCATGCCCATGCCTGGGGAACCTCCCATGCCCATGCCCATGCCCATGCCAGGAGAACCTCCCATGCCCATGCCATGAAAACCGCCCATAATACGTTGAGAATCAAATGTCATGTTTTCACCTACTTTCTTTTACATACTATGCATAAAGAAAATAGGGGAGCCTATTCTACTTTAAAATTGGGCAGATTAACTGCCGATACCAGATTATGTACAGAAACTAAAGGGACGCCTGCAATTTAAAAAGCGGCAGCCTACTCCTTTTTAGACGGCATTTGTCAGCTCCCTTATATGCAGAAAGCATTGGTGAATAACTAACCTCAATACTCCGGTCCAAATAAAAAAAAGCCCAGTATGGACTCTTAAACGAGTGGCATTTATTCATTTTAATTTATTCAAAATCCTTCAATCTCTATATCTTCTCTATAATAATCTTCATCACTTTCTGTATTTTTAAACCAACTATTTATAAACCAATTAATAATCTTCGAGAACATATTGACCACTCCTTATAGATCATTTTAGATTTAAAAAAATGATTGATCTAACTTCGTTCTATTTCAGAATAGCGATCTAATGTTAAATAAGTATTAATTAACTCTAAAGTATTTGTTAATTTATGATTAAACATAATTTTATTTTTGAAATAGGCATTTCAGTTGTTTCTTCCATTTTAGCTTTATCATCATGACCATCAATTGATGTTCCAGCAACGATGCAAGCAGTGTGATTTCATATGAGAAACACACTGCTTTTATATTTGTATTTATATTCGCTTTTTCCTAAGAGGATACCTCAAAAGAGAGCGGCTTATGGTATTCGAAGCATCACTTTTGTTAGATCTTCCTAATGGCTTCTATATCTATCTGGTTCTCTAATTTGTAATTTGGTTAGATCCTTTCGGCGATATACACTTAAGACAATACCAATCTAATAAAATTGGCTATCATTTACTCTTAAGAATGTCTGTTAATGAAACATGATACCTTTTGATAGGTGAAAACTTCGTAATTCTATGATTCTTCCAATAAATAATCATAGATATGCTTACCAATTCTACTTATTTTCTGCTTTCCCACAAATACATCATCAAGTCGGTCCATTAAGACCGCTGCATAGACTGTTTTCCCCTTATAGGTTATCACCGCACAATCATGTTCCACTCGAAGAAGACTGCCCGTTTTATTGGCTACAAATACCTTGTCCAGATCCATCATACCTGGAAGTCTATCTTGAAATTGCTGATAACTCATTATTTTTAATGCAGCCGCTTGACTTTCCTCTGTTAAATAATGCCCTTCATGGATAACTTTCAAACATTTCAACATATCCAATGGACTTGTAAAGTTATCAAGACCCTGTTTAATGGCCTCAAAGTCCATCATTTTCCGATTTAGTGCGGTATGTTGAAGTCCCATTTTTCCAAAGGAACTATTAATTACTTCCATTCCCAATCGATCTATTAACATGTTGGTGGCTGTATTATCTGAGACCGTAATCATTAAGGTCAAGAGATCCTTCATTGTCAGCTGCGCATCACGAGAAAATACCTGCAATACACCAGACCCGCCTACATGATTAGTAATCGATACCAATTGATCCACGTTTAGCATGCCTATCTCACTCTGACGAAATCCTTCTATTAAAATAGGAACCTTAATCAAACTTGCAGATTGAAATTCGCCCTCGCTATTAACATAAAAACTCTCGGCCCCTATTTCGATCGCCAAACCGATTCGGCCACTGAGGCCACGGAGTTCTTCCTCGATTTTTACCTTTAATTTGTCCATCGCTTACCTCGTGACAGCAACCTGAGAATAATCATGATCACCGGTTTTATTTTTATCATACAAATGACAAGCAATATAATGGCTATCCTCGACTTCCTGCCAGACAGGTTTTTCTTTGGCGCAAACATCCATGGCCATTTGACAGCGGGTTCTAAATACACATCCGCTAGGAGGGTTAATCGGGCTTGGAAGTTCCCCTTTTAAAATAATCCGTTCGCGTTTGTCCTCAATATCTGGGTCAGGAATAGGTATGGCTGAGAGCAATGCCTGAGTATATGGATGCAGCGGATTTTTATATAGCTCACTACTTGTTGTTAATTCGACCAATTGTCCCAAATACATGACACCAATACGGTCACTAATTTGCTTTACCATCGAAAGGTCATGGGCAATAAATAAGTAGGTTAATCCTTTTTCCTTTTGCAATTTCATCAGCAAATTAACGACCTGTGCCTGAACGGATACGTCCAAGGCAGATATCGGCTCATCGGCGATAATAAAATCAGGGTCGAGGGAAAGAGCCCTGGCGATCCCAATCCGCTGACGCTGTCCGCCGCTAAATTCGTGCGGATAGCGATTGGCATGTTCGCGATTTAAACCGACATCTTCTAATAATTGATAGACCCGATTTAATCGTTCCTGTTTGTTTGGATACAGGCCGTGTACTTCCATCGGCTCAGAAATGATTTCACTTACTGTCGATCTTGGGTTTAAGGACGCATATGGATCTTGGAAAATCATTTGCATTTGCTTATGAAAAGCAAATCGCTCCTTCGAAGAAAAATCATGTATATTTTTCCCTTTAAACACAACCTCACCATCGGTTACGTCATAAAGCCCGATAATGGTTCTGCCTGCAGTGGACTTCCCGCACCCGGATTCTCCAACAATTCCGAATGTCTCGCCTTTATTAATGTGAAAGGTTACTCCATCAACGGCTTTTAAAACTTGATCTTTACCTAAGTTAAAATGCTTTCTAAGATTGTTTACCTGTAATAACTTTTCCATGATTATGCCTCCGTCTCAACCCAGTAGCGCCTTGCAGCACATAATTCACGCTCGTATATCGTTCCTTCTAACGGAATAATTTCCACCGTTTTCCCAGTTTTAGGGGAATGAAGTAATTTTCCATCTCCGTAATAAATTCCGACGTGATGGATCCTCCCTTTTCCTTCTTCATAAGCAAAGAATAGTAAATCACCTGGTTCGATTTCTGCTATTTCAACTTTTTTTCCAGCAGCTGCTTGGTCGTGTGCATCGCGAGGAATCACATACCCATTTGCCTTACACATCGCGTAGCTGAACCCTGAGCAATCATAGCCATAGCTACTCATTCCACCCCACAAATACGGTAAATTTAAAAACTGTTCACCAGCAGATACAATCGCATGGCCATTTCCTCGAACAGGAGAATCAGAGACAACGACATTCTCTGAATCAAGAACGCCAGTCCCATCAGGGATTTTAACGTAAACCTTGCCTTCAGCTTCATATAAAAAAGGTAGAGCTGTTAAATAAGAGAGTTCTATACTAGATTGGCGATTCTCTTTAAACAACTTTCCCTTACGGCTCGTCACAACTGCAACAGGGACATCTGTCAAATTCCAGCCATCAAAGGCCTGCTCTAGTTGAGTTTTAGGAACCCAGCCTGGATAGCCTTGGTCTTCCTTTGATGTTGGCTGACTAGGAATGGTAACATGTGCCCAATCACCATTCTCCTCAATAACCATAACCTCTTCACCATATAATAACTGCGTTTGAACAAGGTTTTCGTTGCATAATTCAAGCCTTGTTTCATACGTTAAACTCTCTAACCAAGAATCGATCGACACCGGATTGGCTACTGCATCGTTATCTATTTCTCGTGCCGAATCAAAAGATGTCCATACGGTTGCTACTGGAACATTTACAATCCATTTAGCCAATTAAGACCCCTCCTTCAACGTCAATACTCTTAATCCCTAGGCCAGGAGCCTCAGGCATTGTTATAAACCTACTATTATAGTGGACTCCACCTTCTACAATTTCTTTAGCTAGCATTAGCGGTGCATCAAAGTCAAAACGATTAATGTTTTGCTTACTTGCTGCAAAGTGAGCAGCGGCTGTAATTCCAAGACGGGTTTCAATCATACTGCCGACCATACACTCGACTCCACATGTTTCAGCTAGATGGTTGATGATTTGAGCTTGATAGATCCCACCAGCCTTCATCAGCTTAATATTAATCAAATCGGCACTTCTCGTTTTTAATACTTGAAAGGCCTGTTTCGGTGTAAACACACTTTCATCAGCCATAATGAGTGTGTCGACTGCGTCCGTTACCTGCTTCAGACCTTCAATATCGTCTGCTTTTACAGGCTGTTCTACTAGTTCAATCCGTAAATCACTATCTTCCATCTTACGGATAGCGCGGATTGCATCCTTCGCTGTCCAACCCTGATTCGCATCCAGTCGAATTTTAATATCCTTCCCTACCCGTCTTCTAATCTCCTGGATTCGTTCAATATCGGAAGCAATATCATCTTTCCCTACCTTTACCTTAAGGACATTAAATCCTTTTTGGATATAGGAAACGGCATCCTCGCCCATTTCCTCTGGTCCATTCACGCTTACGGTAAAATCTGTTTCCATTTCCTTTTTATGACCACCAAGAAATTGATAGAGTGGCAGTTTACAAAACTGGGATAAACAATCATAAATGGCCATATCAATGGCAGCCTTTGGGCTTGGATTTCCAACCAATAGCGTCTTTAGGGCCTGAAAAATCACCTCATATTGTAAAAGGCTTTTCTTATGTAAAAATGGCTTGATCACATGGTGGATCGCCGTTTCAATACTCGAAAGGCTATCCCCAGTAATAACAACAGTAGGAGGTGCTTCACCCCATCCCACGATGCCATTGTCGCAGGTAATTTTCACAAAAATTGATTCCGCTGTCGTCACAGTTCGAAGGGCCGTCTTAAACGGTTTTATTAATGGAACAGCAACTCGGAATGTTTCAATTTGCTCAATAATCATGGGTTAATCATCCTTTACATAATGCCGCTATCGACAATTAATTTTTTTTCATAAGTATTCATTGAAGCTGATACACCAAATGGAATAGCAATATGTGGATTACAATGTCCCATCATAAATCCCTTTACTGCCGGCTTATTTGCGAGTTGAACATAATGAGCGATGACTTCGTCGAGCGATAACGAAAGATTCCTTTTTGGGGTACAATCACAAAAGTCTCCAATGAGAATGCCGTTAGCATCTCTGAATTTACCAGCCATATAAAGCTGATTGAGCATCCGGTCAACGGACCGAGGTTCTTCATTCACATCCTCGATGAGCAGCAGCCTCCCCTTCGTATCTATTTCATAAGCTGTACCAAGAGTGCTGACTAGAAGAGACAAATTCCCACCCACGATTTCCCCCATTGCCACACCATCCACAAGAACTTCTAATGGAGAAATTTGTTCCGTATAGACTAAGGTAGTGGGTTCGAATAATTGCAAGAATCCTTCTTTTGACAATAGGTGCGAGTCCTCTTTCCCAATATCTGATGCAAGCATCGGCCCATGAAAGGTAACTAGCCCCGATTGTTGCCGAATGGTCGTATGTAAAAAAGTAATATCACTATAACCCCAAAAAATTTTGGGATTGTTTTTAATTAGTTCATAGTCAATTTGCTCGGCAATTCTTCCAGTTCCATAACCGCCACAGGCACAAAATACAGCCTTAATCTTGGGATCGGTGAACATTTCATGGAAATCTTCCAGTCTATCTTGATCGGAGCCTGCTAAATAGCCATTAACTTGGGAAACATGTTTTCCAACTTTGACGTTTAGTCCTAAATCCTTCAAAAAAGTGATTCCTCGTTCTAGACTTTCTTGATTCGGAGGGCTTGCTGGGGCAATTACACCAACGGTATCTCCCTTTATTAGCCGATTTGGCTTTACTGCGTTCATTTAAAAAACCCCCTTTTCGACACCATCTATAAGTCTATGTTTCTAGGGTAAAAGGGATGTTCGTTTGAACATCCCTTTTATTTGGAAATAACAAGATGATAAGCGGAGATTACTGCGCTGATATAGGCGCTATCGCTTTTTATTTTTTATCTGCCCATTTGAATTCTAAATATCCGACTGGGTGACGAACAACACCGGTAACATCCTTATTTTGTAAATAAACTTGATTATAGAAGTGAATTGGAATAATTGGTGCTGCATCAAATAATACTTTTTCTGCCTTGTGCATCATTTCAAAACGTTTCTTCTCATCTTTTTCATTTTTTGCATCTTTAATTAATTGGTCAAATTCAGTATTGCTCCAACCTGTCCGGTTCATTGGAGATCCAGTAATAAAGTTTTCCAGGAAGTTGATTGGGTCCGCATAATCAGCAAGGAATGAGCTTCGTGATAGCTGGAACTTTAATGCTTTTTGATCGGTTGCAAAAACGCTGCTTTCCATATTAGCAAGCTTCACGTCAACACCCAAATTTTCTTTAAACATTTGCTGAAGGGCTTCAGCAATTTTCTTGTGTTCATCGCTTGTGCTATAGGTAAGGGTTACTTCCGGAAGTTTCGTATATTTTTCCTCTTCCATTCCCTTTTTCAACAGTTCTTTTGCCTTCTTAATATCAGTTTTAATGAGGTCACCACTTGTTTTACGGAAGTCCTCACCTGCCGGGTCCTTAAATCCGTAGGAGACAAAACCATAAGCTGGTTTTTCTTTATTTTTTGTAACAAGGTCAACCATTTGCTCCTGGTTCACCGCCAAAGCGAATGCCTTGCGGATATTCTCGTTTTGGAAAGGTTCTTTTGTAAGATTAAAACGGTAGAAATACTCACCCGCTTGATCTTCTACCTTCACGTCCCCTTCTTTAAATAGCTTTTCAGCTAATTCAGACGGAACGTCCGATGAATCAAGCTCACCTGTAGTGTACATTTGATATTCAGTATTTTCGTCATCAACCATAGCCCAATGGATTTTATCTAATTTAACATTTTTCGCATCCCAATATTTTTGATTCTTTGTAAAAGTGAAATCACTATCATGGTTCCACTCAGTTAAATTGAAGGGTCCATTACCAACGAATGAACTTGCTTCAGCAAACCATTTTGGATTTGCTGCTGCTACTTTTTCATTGATTGGGAAGAAGGCAGGATTTGCAATAACACTTAAGAAGTATGCCTGCGGGCTTGTTAATGTTACTTCAAACGTCTTGGTATCGACCGCTTTTACTTTCACAGCATCAGCTGTCCCTTTTCCAGTGTTGAATGCTTCTCCACCCTCGATGAAATAGCCTAAGAATGCAGCCGATGATCCTGTTTTTGGATCTAAAAGGCGTTTCCAGGCAAATACAAAGTTACCAGCAGTAAGGTCGTCACCATTCGACCATTTTGCATCCTCACGAATATGGAAGGTATAGGTTTTTCCATCCGAAGATACATCCCAGTTTTTAGCTGTGGCAGCTGCAGGTTGATGACTCTGATCTAGACGAGTTAGACCCTCCATAAGATTGTTCAATGCATTCCAAGATACCGCATCAAAGCCAATTGGCGGGTCAAAGGAGGTAGGTTCTTGTCCATTATTCCAATTTACAACTTTTTCTACTTTTTCGTTTGACTTTCCTTTTCCATCATCCTTTTTTGGCTCACTTCCTGCATCTTTATTTGCTGTGCAAGCTACTAAAGCAAATACAAGCAAAGAAGTTACCAACATTGTCATAAACTTTTTCATGTTTTTCCCCCTCAGTTTTTTTTTATATTTAAGCTCTGTTAAACTAGCCTGTTGATTTCCGCTCCAGGCGCTTCGCTTTCCGCGGGCGGTTCGGGGAGCCTCCTCGTCGCTTCGCTCCTGCGGGGTCTCCCCTGCCCCGTCCTCCCGCAGGAGTCTTCGCGCCTTCCGCTCCAATCAACAGGGTGCCAAAATCAACAATAAGCTTTAACATAGCCTAAATTTATACAAATGTTGAAACCAATTTTTTAGCCCGTTCGTCCAGTAACCAGCAATCAACCTGATGATTGCTGCTAAGCTGTGTTTTAAACGGGTACGCCTTATCACAAACTTCCATCGCATAGGGACATCGTGCTGAAAAAGCGCATCCAATCGGCGGGGAAAATAAATCTGGCGGTGTTCCTGGTATCGGAACAAGTTCTTCCTTCTCCATGTCCAGTCGTGGTACGGACTGAAGTAATCCCTTCGTATATGGATGCTGGGGTTGATAAAAAATTTCCCGCCTAGTCCCTACTTCAACGATTTTCCCTGCATACATGACCGCAACTCGGTCAGCAACCTGTGCTACTACACCCAAATCATGGGTGATAAGAATAATGGATACCCCTGTTTTCTTTTGGATATCTCTAAACAACTCCAAAATCTGAGCTTGTATGGTAACATCAAGTGCTGTTGTCGGTTCATCGGCAATTAATACATCTGGTTGGCAGACAAGCGCCATGGCAATCACGATTCGCTGCCGCATTCCTCCGCTAAACTGATGAGGATATTGTTTTAAGCGTTGTTCAGGACTAGGAATTCCCACAAGTGTAAGCATCTCGATAGCCGCTTTTTTTGCCTGGTCTCGTGATATCTTTTCGTGTTGGATAATTCCTTCCATGATTTGCTCACCAATCGTCATCGTAGGATTTAACGCAGTCATCGGATCTTGAAAGATCATCGATATATTGGCACCGCGAAGTTTCCGCAGTTCCGGTTCTTTTAATTTAATTAAATCCATGCCTTTGAATAGGACTTCACCGCCCGTTATTCTTCCGGGAGGACTGGGAATAAGCCTCATTATGCTTTGAGAAGTGACACTTTTCCCACAGCCTGATTCCCCAACAATCGCTAGGGTTTCACCTTTATGTAAGTCAAAGCTGACACCGCGAACGGCATTTACTTCACCACCATAAGTTGAAAAGGATACTTGTAAATCCTTAACTTGAAGAATTTTCTCCATGATGCTACCTCCTCAGTTTAGGATCAAGGGCATCCTGCAATCCATCACCTAAAACATTAAACGCAAACATTGTTAATGAAATGAACAATGTTGGAAAGAACAAACGCCACCAGTATCCCGAGAGAATAGTAGATAAGCCATCGTTAGCCATTACCCCCCAGCTTGCATGCGGTGCCTGGATTCCGAGACCGATAAAGCTTAAAAACGCTTCTGCAAAAATAGCAGACGGAATCGTAAGCGTCATTTGAACAATGATAGGGCCCATTGTATTTGGCAGCAGATTTTTACGGATAATCCGTGCCGTTTTCGTACCAAATGTTTTCGATGCTAGAACAAATTCATAGTTTTTAATTTGCAAGACTTGGCCACGGACTATTCTTGCCATCCCGACCCAGCCGGTAATGGACAATGCTAGAATAATAGTTGTTAATCCCGGTCCAATAACGACCATGACTAAAATGACAACTAATAAATATGGAAGGCCATAGAGGATTTCCACAAATCTCATCATCAGGTTATCGATTCGGCCTCCTTTGTATCCGGAAAAACCTCCATAAATAACACCAACGACAAAGTCAATTAGGGCAGCCATCAATCCCACAAATAATGATATTCGAGCACCATAACATGTTCTTGTAAACACATCTCGACCTAAATCATCCGTTCCAAACCAATATTGACTTGATGGAGGCAAATTCTGCAGTGTTAACGATTGTTTTTCCACCGAATGTGGTGAAATCATCGGTCCGAAAATGGCCAACAAGGTTAGGAAGGCTAAGAAAACTAATCCTGCCATCGCCAATTTATTTTTTAACAGCCTCAGCCAAGAATCCTTCCAGTAGGACAAGCTCGGTCGTATGACTGCTTCTGCCTCTGTTTGATTTCGTACTTTAGGAACAAACCATTCATCTGGAACCTCTGGCGAAATATTCCGTTCTTCATGTTTCCGTAGTTCCATTATTTCGCCTCCTTTTTATGGAGCTTTATTCGAGGATCTAATACCCCATAGGCAAGATCGACTATTAACAGCATCAAAATCAAAATGGCGCTATAAAAGACGGTCGTGCCCATAATGACTGGATAATCTCGAGTATTGATACTGTCAACAAAATATTTTCCCATCCCGGGAATCGCGAATATTTTTTCAATAACAAACGTGCCGGTTAAGATACTGGCAGCTAATGAACCCAAAACGGTAACAACCGGCAGTAAGGCATTTCTCAAGGCATGCTTGAAGACAATCTTTACCGGGGACAATCCCTTTGCTTTCGCTGTTTTTATGTAATCCTGTGTTAATACTTCAAGCATACTTGTGCGAGTTAAGCGGGCGATAATCGCCATTGGTCCTGTTGCTAAGGCCAAAATCGGCAATACCATATGTTTTGGGCTTGACCATGTAGCAACTGGAAATAACGGGAATCTTACCGCAAGTTCCTCAATCAAGAAAGTAGCCATTACAAAGTTCGGGATCGAAATTCCTAGTACCGCGATACTCATCGCTGCATAGTCGATGATTCCGTTATGTCGAAGGGCAGCAAGTACACCGAGTAATATCCCCGAAAAAATGGCAACTAGGAGTGTATAAAATCCAAGTTCAAATGATACCGGAAATCCTCTTCCCAGCATGTCGTTAACGGTCTGTGATGATTTTTTAATGGAAGGGCCAAGGTCTAACTTAACAAGTGCAGCTAGGTAATTACCATATTGGGCTATAAGTGGCTGATCTAAATGGTAATAAGCTTCAAGGTTCTTTTGGACCGCTTCATTTGTAGTTCTTTCCTCATTAAATGGGGATCCTGGTACCGAATGCATTAAGAAAAATGTGGTAGTAATGATGAGCCATAACGTGATAATCATTGCTGCAAAACGTTTAATGAAATATGTATTCATGCTTGTCCACTTCCTAACAGAATGTTGTTCTCATCGCCAATTCCGTCATTACTAGCATTGCTTGGTATGCTTCTAAAATGTCTTTCGCTTGAAAACGAACAATGGTCGTTTCTGGGACTATTTCTGTGCCTGGCATTAGGTTTGCCCATTCCGCTTCCCCATAGTTGGTAAATTCAATCGCTAGAAGTGGTCTATCTGGTGGTGTAAGCGGTTTCACTTTCCCTCTATGGTTTAGTGCTATAGCCGTTTTTTCGCGGAGTAGTTGTCCCGCTTTTACCGGTGTCAACGATTTGACGGCAGACCTTGAGATGGATTCTTTTACAATTGCGGTTGTCACACCCGGGATTAACTGCTCTGCCTCAAAGGCTGCACGATCATCACCCGCTACCATCAATAAAGGTACATCGTAATATCCTGCGACATAGGCGTTAAATCCCAGTTCACCTACCGCTACATCATTTATGTACATATTTCGAACGCCAAAGATCATTGAATGGGACATTACCCCTTTTAATGCGGCGCGAGCATGATAACCAACAAATGCCGCCCCTGTAAAGGATTTATCCAAGCCTTGGACCATTGAAAATGGTTTCACATCACCTGTTATCAGTTGCGTCTCAGGGTGGAGCCTCTCAATTAATAGATTATTCATTTTAGAATGGCTGTCATTTACGACTACTTCCTTACATCCTGAATCAAAAGCAGCTGTTATGACATGATTCGCTTCATCCGTCATAATAATGCGGCTACGCTCATAGTTATGCTTGCCAGAATCAACTTGGGTATGATCAACCATCCCAGTGATCCCTTCCATGTCGACGGAAATATATAATTTCATCACAATACCCCTTTCTATTAATTTATAATTTTCTTACTATTATTATAATTTATTTTTCCTTCGTTTTACTAACTTCTCAAAAAACACTACTAAAGTACCATATTTTTCCTCAAAATTAATCGAAGATTGATTTTTGGATAAAAATATCTATGAACAAAGTTGTGTTTTTTTATAGATTTCATTTTCGAAAAATATACCTTCTAAAATTTGAAGGTAATTAATTTTAATTTCATTGCTTTTTTCAGCTTCGCTCACTCCATTTCAATAAAAAAAGCGACCTTCGTTATCGAAGCATCACTTTTGTAATGTATATTCTCCAGCTCTTAAATTTATCTGGAGCTCAAATTTGTTTGCTGGTTAGATCCTTTCGGCGAAATACGCTTAAGACTATACCAATTAAAATAGCATTTAGCAGCGTGGGCATTAATCCATAGCTAATAAATGGCAAGGACATTGAAATTAATGGGAATATACCTAGTGTCATTCCAATATTAGTAGCTAGCTGTACGGTATATAGAGCAACAGCACCGATGAGAAGAAGTCTCCCATACGAATCTTTTATCCTACTTGTGATGGCAATAATTCTTGCCCCAAATAGGAAAAGAATCAAAACTAGTGCAATAGCAAAAAGCCAGCCGTAATAGTAGGTAAAGCTAACAAGGACCAAATTGGTATGGGCCTCGGGAATAAATTCATTGTTCATGGAGTTACCAAACCAACCTGCTTTAGACAGGAGTTCCTTCACACGCAAAATCATAAATCCTGGTCCATCCGAATATTTTTCCGGGTTTAGATAGGCCAACAATCGATCTTTTTGATAAAAACTTAAAAACATCCAAGAAATAAAGCTCACCAACAAGAAAAAACTAACGGATACTCCCCAGATCCAAAGAACCATTTTCCGACTAAACTTGCTCCACCAAAGCATCGTAAATACCATGATGGTATATATGTAAGTTGTTGACATACTTGGTACCGTGGAAAATAAAATGATTGGCAGGAGGAACAATACACTAAATTGCCAGACCTTCAATCTCTCATAACTGAATAAGGAAGCCCAGGCAAGGAAGAAGAATGGCAAAGACATTATCGTTTCAATTGTTAACGGTCCAATCCTAAGGAATGGAAGTCCATTTATCATGGTGTTCGAAAATAGTCTTAACACCAATAGAATGAATACTCCAATTAAATAAAATAACCATCCTTGTTTTTTTAACTTCCTATAATCAATGAGCATAATCCCTAAAGTGGCCGCACAGCCGATTAAGGTAATTACTACTTTAGAGGTTAATAAATATTCACCCATACCGCCGATTGAAAACATCGGTAAAAATCCGAGACCGAAGATAGTCAATAATAGAATCACAAGGATCCAATCTACCTTTGGCCGATGGAGCTTATTCAGCTGTTGACCTAATATAACCGGGCTTCCCATCTGCTTTATCGCTTTTTCCTCAGCCTCTGTTTCTAATAGTCCCTTCTCTATCCATTCGTTTTTAGCTTCCTTTAAGTGATAACTCAATTCATCCGCAACATATTTCTTTGCTTCCTTCGATTTGATTTGAGAGAGAACTTCATGTAAAAAGACGTGTTTTTTGTTCACTACTGCCTCACCTCTCAAATAATTCTTTCCATACAATTTGCCCTTTTGATTGTCTTTTTTCAGCCTTCCGCAACACCTTTCTTCCTTTATCGGTTAACTGATAATACTTCGCTTCAGCTTTCATCCAGCTTGATTGGATACATTCGGAATGTTCTAATCGATGTAAAAGGGTGTATACAGATCCTTCGTTGTCTTCAAATTTTTGAATACCTCTTCCCCGCAATAGCTTTGTTAATTCGAAGCCTGTTTTTTCCTGAACAAGTAGTTGCATAACGGCTAGCAGAATGTCCTCGTCCTTTTCGGCTTGTTGATTAATTTTTCCACGAATGTTTCTGCGATGCTTTTCTGTAAAATTCAATTCAGTAAATGCCCGTTGATCCATGGCCTTTTTTAGGTTCTTCAAACGGTTCTCCATCACATTTCCTCCAATCGTTCTTTCAAAAGTTCCTTTGCACGTCTAAGTCTGGTTTTCACTGTGTTCGTGCCCACTTCCGTTAATACGGCAATTTCTTTAATGGGCAATTCCTCATAATAAAAGAGATAAATAACTTCTCGATATTTAATTGGCAGCATCATAATCGCTGAAATCAATTGATCATCCTCTTGTCTTTGGATGACAGTCTGCTCGACCATTTCCTTTTTCGTCGTGTTGTGTAAAGGTTCGTCTTCTGTTATGACCACGTTCTTGTTGTACCAACTTTTCAGAAAATCCTTGCAATGATTGATGGCGATGCTCCACAACCAAGTTCGCAACTTCGATTTACCACGATATGTATGTAGACTCTTATAACACTTAACAAATATATCCTGAGTTAAGTCTTCTGCTATGGAACGATTATTTACATATGAAAAAACAAGCTGGAGAATTTCCTGGCCATACCTGTTCATTATTTCATCTATCATGACGTCCTTATCTTCTGAAATTAATACTTCCAAAGTTAATTCTTCCAAGTTCATCCCTCCTTCATAAAAAATAGACGATGTACTCCTGATAAAGTTTTCATGAAAAGAAAAAAACATGAGCCATTCCTTTAAAGATAACTCCGAAAAACATCCATATAAATAAAAAAATAAAAACAGTTGAGATTAGACCAGAGATCGCACTGCTTTTAGTATTTTATTAGGAAAAATATGTTAATATTATTTTATTAAACTTCATTAAAGTAAGCAGGTTCTTAAATCTGAGATCATTATTATTTAGGGGGACTATAAATGAAAAAAACTATCATAAGTGTGCTATCAATCTTAGTTTTAAGTCTTTTAGTTTGTAATGTCTTTGCTGAAGCAAAAACACGAACAGGTGGGACTAGAGGAACGAGTCCTAGCTTTACCAAGCCGTCTACGACTTCACCGACGCCAAAACCGAGATCAAGCAGTACAACAAACAATACATCAAAACCGGCATCTTATTCCTCCCTTACGGCAAAATATCCAAAATCTACACGTTATTTTTCTGGCGATATATTATCAAATACACTTATTTTTGGAACGATTTTATTAATGTTAAACGATACAAACGATGGTGAACCTACATATGTGGATGAGGAAGGGAACGTTTATACGCTTGCTGATTTAGAAGAGATGGAGGTGCAGATACCTGAAGATGAACCAGTAGAAGATGATTTATACTCTGAAACTGTTAGTTTTGATGAAAATGAAACCACAACGGTAGTGCCAGAAGAAATAGAAACAGCATCTTCTTATGAAAATTTTGAAGACGAAACATATTACGAAGAAGAAAATCACTCATTTAATTGGCTCTGGCTTATCCTCCCTTTGACTATCGTAGTGATTGCACGATCTTTTTTTCGGAGAACTAAGAAATAAAAACCGCCATTTCGGCATTTTTTATACTCCTAACAAGGGAGTTCTTCTTGTAAAGTATGGAGGAAAATAAGGCTTTATTTTCAAGTTATGAGGAAAATAAAGCCTTATGTAATCTTGATAGAATGGTGATTCATTTATTACGTTTTGTTGTTAGGTTCCACATTTATGACGACATTTCCCTTCTTGTGTCCTTTCTCGACATATCTATGAGCTTCGACAATCTCTTCAAACTCATAGGATCTGTCAATGACCACCTTTAACTTCTCTGTTTCTACAAGTTCTTTAAGGAAGTTTAGTGCCTCGGAAGTTTCAGGTGAATTTCGACTCAATATTAATTTCTTGCTGCTTGTCAATTTAGTCCATAGCATTGGAACACTTGGCAGCGGTTCAGTGATATTTATATAGGTACCGTCCTTCTTTAACAAATTCATACAATCTGCAAAGGAACTCTTGTTTACCGCTTCAAAAATCACATCATATCTCTCTTCTGTCCTAGAAAAATCTTCTGATGTATAATCAATGACCTTGTCGGCACCAAGAGATTTTACCAATTCCACATTCGTGGTACTGCAGACCCCTGTAACGTTCGCTCCGAAATACTTGGCAATCTGAATGGCATAACTTCCTACACTTCCTGAAGCACCATAAACTAGAACCCTTTGACCACTCTGAATATTAGCTTTTCTAAGAAAATATAATGCTGTGCGTGCTCCAATTGGAATGGCAGCGGCTTCCGCATAAGTTATATTCGATGGTTTAATCGATACTGGCCCTTCTTCCGGCAGACACTTATACTCGGCATAAGCACCAAAGCCCGCAAGAGATGCTGCAAAAACCTTGTCACCTTCTTTAAACCTTTTGATATCTTTCCCAACTGACTCCACTTCTCCAGCTAACTCCATCCCTAGGATCTCTTTTTTAGGTTGTCTGAAACCAAGTGTTATTCGGGCAGGCAGCCAAAAAGCGGGAGGAACGGTAAAACTCCGTGACCGAATATCTGCTACTGTAACGGTTGTCGCTTTTATTTTTACCAATATTTCATTTTCTTTCGGAATAGGTTTTTCTACCTCTTTCAGTTGAAGAACGTCGGGGGGACCGTACTTTGTGTACACAATTGCTTTCATTTATCCTCCTCCAATTCGTTATATTCATTTATATCTACGAATGTCTAGGAATAAATAGAACGATGGCTCATTCTTCAATAGCTGTTTTTAACCTATCCTGTATTGGTTAAAGAATGGTTCCTGGTGTATTTGGTATTTTAATAATGTTTTGTTTTTTTCATAAAGGCTGTGTTATACAAGTATGTTGATTTGCGCTCCAGGCGCTTCGCTTTCCGCGGGCGTTGCGGGGAGCCTCCTCGGCGCTTAGCGCCTGCGGGGTCTCCCCAGCCCCGTACTCCCACAGGAGTCTCGCGCCTTCCGCTCCAATCAACATTGCTAACATATCAACAATAACCTTTAACACCAACTTTCATAAAAAAAAGGCTTTATATACAAGTAATTCCTAACATCTTGTATATGAAGCCTTCATTACTTTTTACTTATTGTGATCGCCAGCATCCAATAGTAGAAGAAAATTACATACTTGTTTCTTTTTCTACTATTCTTTGTTTATGCTCAAGATACCCGCTAATTTTTACTGGTTTATTTTTATAAATAGAACGCAAATTCATATCAATCAGTGACCCGGCAATTAACCCTAAAAAAACAATGGAAATCGAAAAGACATCCGATCTTAATGCAAAAAACAGAGCCACCACACATAAGGTTATACTAAAGAAAAATTCACTTACTAAAAAATGTATTTTTTCCAAATTAGCACACTCCTTAATATTTTAATAAATTATAAGTTCTTTGATAAAAGTCCGTTTCCTGCTTTTTTTTAATTTATCCTACTCCTTTTTAATAAAATAAGTCTTTTCTCCTTGTTGGAGAAAAGCACCCGTTCAAAAAACTGATCTTCTTATACTAACTCGTTTATTCTAAGGGGGAAAAATGGTTTTTTATGGGACGGAGTGAATGTCCCGATAACTATAACTGGAATTTTTTGAAATACTTTTTGATATTAATTTAGAGTAAATGTAGTTAAAATTGGTTTTATAAGATTCTGCGTAAAGAAGGAGAATAAATTGACTGTAGAGAACAATAAGTACCAAGATCAATCATTGTTTAGCATCACGTGGCCTCTATTTATCGAAATATCGCTTCATATGGGTATGGGGATCGTTGCTACGTTAATATTAAGCGGATATTCAGACAACGCTGTTGCAGGAGTTGGAGTAGCCAATCAAATTATTAATATTTTTATTTTAGTATTTAACGTCACTGCCATCGGAGCGACCATCCTTATCGGTCAAAATTTAGGAGCAAACCAATTGAATCGGGCACGTCGCCTTGCAAGATCTGCCTTTGGAGTGAACTTCTGGATTGGAGTTATCATGACCGTCGTTGTGGTTGCTTTTGGCGGCTTGTTTTTAAAATTTTACGGACTTAGCGGTGAAGTTTACGATTTTGCCTACACCTTCCTTACCATCACAGGTCTATCTCTTTTCCTTGAAGCCATCTCTTTAGCTTTAAGTGCTGTTTTACGCAGTTACGGACTTACCAAAGAAACCATGGTCGTGACTGTTATCATGAATGTAATCAATATTATTGGTTCCTTTATTGCCATTAAAGGATGGTTCGGCCTTCCTGTAACAGGTGTTGCTGGGGTAGCCTATTCCATGTTTGTTGCCCGGATATTTATCATTGCAGCTCTTTTTTACTTTGTATATAAACAGCTAGCTTTAAAGTTTCATATAAAAGATATCTTCAAAATCAATAAAACGGATGTTAAGGAGCTTCTTTCCATCGGGGTTCCATCTGCTGGAGAAAATCTTTCTTACCAATTTTCACAAGTTGTTATTACCAGCTTTGTAGCACTTACTGGAGCTGCGGCATTAGCAGCTCGGGTGTATATTTTAAATATATCGATGCTTTGCTTCCTGTTTACAGTCGCCATTGCCCAAGGGACACAACTTTTGATTGCCCGTTATATCGGGGCTAAGCAATATGACAAGGCCCTGAAGCGGGGGCTAAAGACATTAAAAATTGCCGTAATGGTTTCAGCTGCTGTTTCTCTTGCTGTTGCCTTAATTGGCGAACCAATCTTAACTATGTTTACCACCGATACTAACATTATTGCTATTGCTCTACCAGTATTATGGGCGATTGTATTTATTGAGCCTGGCCGTGCTATGAATATCGTTCTAATGGGTTCTTTAAAATCAGCAGGTGATGTCCGATTTCCTGTTATCATTGGTGTCATCAGCATGTGGGGAATTGCCGTAGTATTTAGTTACTTTTTCGGAATTACACTTGGTTTAGGACTATTAGGAGTTTGGCTGGCCCAAGGACTTGATGAGTGTGTCCGAGGATTTTTCGCCTTGAAACGCTGGGTCTCCAAACCTTGGTTAAAGACAAAAGCTGCCAAACAAAAGCTATCGACAAACGTGTCTTAGTTAAGATTATTGAACCAATAATAATAGAACAACTAACAGGTAAGCTTGTTGAATAGGAAATATCTATAGGTACTCATATTTTAATCTGAAATGAAAATGAACACTGTAGCCTAAGCCCGTGTTCATTTTTGTTTCTCATCTAATATCCATAAATAGAATCAATGAATTATTTTATATTTGCAAAATCGTTTAGATCATCTCGATGACCAATCACTACTAACTTATCACCTTTTTGAATTATCTGGTCAGGAGAAGGAGATATGATTAAATGTTCATTACTCAAGATTGCAATGGCAGTTACATTATATTTCGCTCGTAAATCAAGCTCCCGTAAGCTTTTTCTTGTCATACTTGGTGGAATCATCACTTCTTCTATATTGTATTCATTTGACAACTCTATATAATTCAACACGTTGGGCGAGAGAAGCTGATGTGCAACACGCTCTCCCATATCTCTTTCAGGATGGATTACCCAATCAGCTCCAACTTTTGTTAATACTTGTCCATGGCGTTTATTAAGAGCTTTTGCAATTACCTGTTTTACTCCCATTTCTTTTAAAAGCAAGACGGTTAAGATACTAGCTTGCATATCATTACCGATTGCGACAATTACATAATCAAAATTACGAATCCCCACTGATTTAAGTGATTCTTCTTCTGTAGAATCAAGTGCGACAGCATGAGTAACCAATAATTTCCCATCATCTACGCGTTCATTGTCTAAATCAATTCCCATTACTTCTTGTCCAGCTTCATATAATTTAGCCGCTATACTCGACCCAAAACGACCTAACCCAATAACTGCATAACTTTGCTTAATCATCGTTCATCATTCACCCCAAAAATCCTAATTATTTCAATCAATAATCCTTAGCCGATTAATATTTTTTCTTCTGCATATCTTACCTTTGCTTCTTTTCGAGTATTCAAAAGTGCAAAAGCCATGGTTAAAGGTCCAAGCCTTCCAATAAACATCATAATGGTAATCAATATTCTTCCAAAAGGCGAAAGTTCGGGTGAAAAATTTGCAGACAAACCAACTGTTCCAAAGGCGGAAATGGTTTCAAAAAGAAGTTTACTCATATCCGCTTTTTCGGTAAACGTTAATAAAAAAAAGATGAGGAAGATAAAAAAGATGCCTGCCACAACAATAGATAATGATTTATTTACCAGTTCCCACGAAATTCTTCGTTTAAAAATATTCAAATCATCCCGATTTGTAACCACAGCCCAGAAGGCTAAAATAATAATAGCAAAGGTGGTTACTTTAATCCCCCCTCCAGTAGATCCTGGAGAAGCACCAATAAACATCAATGCCATCATAATAACAAGGGAAGATAGGTTCATGGAACCAATATCAATTGTATTAAAACCAGCCGTCCTTGTTACAACCCCTTGAAAGTAGGAAGCCCAAAGCTTATCTTCTAACGGCAGATTACCCATAGTAGCCGGATTACTATATTCTGAAATCAAAATAATTATTGGTCCTACAATGTTAAGTATTAGTGTCATAAGCAGCGCGACTTTAGAATGAAGGGATAATTTACGAAGGGATCTTTTATGAAATAGATCAAGAATAACAGTGAAACCGATACCTCCAGTGATGAAAAGAAGGGTAACCATTATATTAACAGTTGGATCACCTACCCATTTGCTCAGATTATCAGGTTCAAGACCAAACCCAGCATTATTAAAAGCTGAAATCGAGTGGAATATCCCATAATAAATGGCTTTTTCCAACGGCATTTCAAATGACCAACGAATGGCTAAGATTGTAGCACCAATTAGTTCAACAATAAAAGTAATGAGGATAATCTTTTTTACTAGGTTAACAACACCTGAAAGAGAAAATACATTTAACGAATCTTGTAATAATAAGCGTTCCTTTAGACCAATTTTTTTTCCTAAGATAATAAACATAAATATTCCTGTGGTCATAAATCCCCAACCGCCAATTTGAATCAAACAGAGAAGTACAATTTCACCAAATAAAGTAAAGGTAGTTCCCGTGTCAACAACTGCCAAGCCTGTAACACAGACTGCAGAAGTTGCTTCAAATAAAGCATCAATGAAGCTAAGTCCACGTCCCTTTTCGTACGTAGCTATAGGCAGCATGAAAAGAAGGGTCCCCAATAGTATTAGACTACCGAAACCTAATACAAGGATCTGGGCAGGATGCAAACTAACTAAATTCCCTTTTCTTTTAAACAATTCCACAATATTGACTCCCCTACATTTTCATAATAAATGCATCCTTTGTACCAAAAGAGCTCTTGAGGAAGCAAAATCTCTAAATAGTGTTTTAGAAAAGATTCCGCTAAAAAATAATACATAGAAATTCTCTTTTATGGTTCGCCCTTTTGTCATTGATTATGAATTCATTTTTTTAAACTTATGTGGTTAACAAGATAGAAAAAGGTGATTCTACATTATTCTATTTTTACTTACCATTAATGTATAGAGTCTTTTTTCTTTATTTGAGATAATCTTCTAATTATGTGTCTATACTTCCATTCTCTACGTCCTCAGTTACTTCACTAGAGATAACATCTAAAAGTGGATGGTATATTTTTAGGTGAATTGGATGGTTATTAATTGTTCTAGTTGAGATATTATTAAAACTATTAGTAACAAATAAATGCCTTAACGGAGATGATGACAATGACATGGGCTGTGATTTCGATTATTCTCATAAGTATTGTGAAAATATTAATGACCTGTCTTCCAACAGGTCCAGTGGAATGGCTTATAAAGAAATTTGAAGTTCATTCCAAACTTACTGAAACGAATTGTACCGTAACAATGGACGGAAAACCTTTAGAAGATGAAGACAAATTTCAAGTGATTCATGACTTTAACGAAGCTACATTTTTAGAGCATCATTATATATATCCAGGGACCGAGGACTTATATTTACATCCAGAGAGCAGTAAGACTCCATTAGTTATTGAAACGAAAAAAGACAAAAATGATGTTCGGTTATTTGTTTTTAGTTACAACGATCGCATTGATGTAGTTAAACAGTACAAGAAGAAAGTATTTGCGTATAGTCTGCTTTCAGATCGTCTCCAAAAAAGTTCTTTGAAAATGGACACGGGGGCCTGATTAATACGAGATTTTAATAACACTCATAGAAATATTTTTTCCTTACTACAAGGTAAGGATTTTTTTATGGGATGGTCCCGATGCTGATCTGCGATAGTCGCTGACTATTCTTCACCATTAAATAGTGTTTAAGCATCTCAAAATTAGTGTGACGAATACGTTCAATTTCAATAGAATGACTTAATTCTTATATTAATCTAAGAAAAGATATAATTTCTATTTCATTTTTTCTTAAGCTTTTATAGCAGTTTTTTCTTAGAAACTAAATATCCAAAACCAATAACAAAAACTGTAATTGCTACAGGAACCAATGAATGTAAATCACGAGAGAGAAAAGGCTCAAATTTAGGTTCTCCAACGATCATTTCACCTGCCGTCCATGCTAAGATTCCAGCACCTGCATAGGAGATAATAGGGTACTTGTCCATTGCTTTTAATATTAACTGGCTTCCAAAAACAACGATAGGAATACTAACAATAATTCCGATCATTATACCAACTAAATTTCCTTCAACGGCACCAGCAATCGCTAGGACATTATCAAGGGACATTACTGCATCCGCAATAATGATTGTTTTCACAGCGGAAATGAAACTTGATTCACCTTCTCTGATATTTTCCTCATCATCACCAATGAGTAGTTTAATAGCTATATAGACTAGAAGAAGTCCACCTATAAAAGTTACGAAAGGGACGTCTAATAGGTAAACAATTGCGATTGCAAATAGTAACCGTAAAATAATGGCTCCAAATGTTCCCCAAAAGATCGCTTTTTTTTGTTGTTTCTTTGGAACATTACGTGATGCCATAGCGATAACAACTGCGTTATCACCACTTAATACAATATTGATTAAAATAATTTTCAAAAGAACCGCAAATGACAAACCAAAAATCTCCAAAATATTCACCTCTGGAAAAAGTTAACTTTGTCATTTATATTAATTTGATGTAAAAAAAAGAACTGATTTCATAGAGATTGGTTGCTATGATGGACATACTTTAAAATAGAATAATTGATGAATAATGGGAAATTCGTGGGTTGATATTTACCTTGACATACCAGACCTTTCACCAAAGGAACATAGGTTACCTGCTGCCATTAACCATAAAGAAATAGACTGCCTTTTTTCTTCCAGACCTTTAAAGAGAGCACCCTTTCGTTGAAAAGTTTATTACAACGCTTTCTTATGCAAGAAAAAAACCTATTCATACGTTGAATAGGTCATTTTTAGTCATTTACTTTTTACGGAATGCAAGTACAAGTGCGATTAATGAAAGTAAAGCGGCACCTGCCGATATGATTAGTGGAAGTGACGAATCCGATTTATCAGCGTCTGTTGTTTTAGAAACTTCTGTTTTTGTTGCTTCTTTTTTAGTTTCTTCCATTTTAGCTTTATCATCATGACCATCGGGTGATGTTCCAGCAACAATGTCGGTAATGGAATGAGGACTATCCGCACCTTCATCTCCTGTCCATTCTACGATACTTCCATCTTTATAGTATTGAAAAGCATCCCAAGCGGCTTTTGTTGCATCATCAGGGTTTTTTCCAACAAACGTAAATTGTTGAAATTGACCTGGTAATATCCCTTCTCCAGTTGCTTCGAATGTAAATGATTTAACTATTCCATTCGCATCTTTTTCATCAGAATATTTCCATCCAGGAACTGGCTGATAAGACATAATTTCAACACCAGCTGGTGCTTTTATCGTGACCTTCGTCGTTGCTACATCCTTTTCAACTGGAACCTTAACCGTATACGTTTCCCATGCACCTGTTGTAGAGGTTTTCGGAACTACTGTAACATGGGCACTTGCCACACTCGAAAATAAAAACAAACCTAAAAGCGTTGGTAAAAACAGTTTGGAAATCTTTTTGACTGTACGTTTCATCATTATTGCTCCTCTATTTGTATTATCGTTTCATCAAACTGTATCGAAACTCTCTGAGGCGGGTGAGTTAGTATCTCTTTTTCAGACGGAAACGATTTTATCATATAAGCATGAGCGGAAGGGAAAGAAGGATAACAAAAAAGAAACACAAATAACACTGCAATTAGTAGAAGCAGGTTTCTTCTTATTAGCATTCCACCAATACCTCTCATTTTTTACACCCACAGCCCATTTGACCGTTCATTCTTTTATGTATTTCTTCGATGGCCTCGTTGAATCGAAGGACAATTCCACCAAAGCCCTTTTGAAATTGCTCAGCATGTTTTAATGAATCAAAAGCTAATACTTGCGGCTGGCAGCAATTCAAATTAAAATCTGCGTCCATTAAAAAGTAAGCCATTTTAGCACTAATGGTCGTATTTTGTAGGAAATCCCGACAAATGATTTGAGATACATCTTTTTCAATGTCCCTGTATCGTAATAACCCACAGTGAGGGCAGCATAATTGTTCAACCCTTAAATCATGGGTAATAATTTGAACAGGGTGCCGATTATTTGATTCCTTGAAGCAATATGTACAAGCTGTTGAAGAAACATTCGTTACTTGTGCTAAACAGATTCCACCTGAAGTTTTAATGATCTTTTTTTCCTCTATTAATGGTTTTATATCTCGATAAACAGTCATTTCAGAAACATTTAAACGATTACTTATCTCTGTTATCGAGAGGGTCCCTTCCTTCTCTAACCATGTTAACATTTGCTCCCGACGTTCAATTGGTAACATTTTTGCACCTCCTTCATGTTTTGTTCAAAATACCTTGATATAAATAGATTAAGATACCTTTAAATCATAAACAAGATATAAATGTGAATATCCTGTGAAATTTTATCAACACAATCACATTTTCTAACATAACTTAACATGTACTAATAGTATGCAAGTTTGAATTATTTATATAAACTTGATAAAAAATACCAAGAACTTATTCCACACTCTATTATTTGTTTAATAAACAAATAAATAATTGATTTATGTGATATTATTAATTAATAATTGTTTAATAGAATTAATCGTTCTTTTGTTGAATTATTTTGGTTTTATTTAGATAACCATTTTATTTAAGGGGGAAAAAAATGGAGATAAGTTTCCTATCCATTCTAGCTCTAGGATTTGTTCTTGGTATCAAGCACGCAATTGAACCGGACCATGTGATCGCCGTGTCTACTATTGCCAGCCAAAGTAAAAAATTATTTCGCTCGTCTTTAGCAGGAGTATTCTGGGGAATAGGTCACACAGCTACATTATTTATTATGGGAATTATTCTTATTTTTATGAAAGGTGAAATACCGGAAGAATGGGCTATGTCATTAGAGTTTTTAGTGGGTATTATGCTAGTTTATCTTGGCGCTTCAACTCTCCTTTCATTTAAGAATATCCACGTACATCAGCATGAACACGATGGGGAAAATCATAAACATGTTCACTCTCATACAAATAGTGGACAACATGTGCATAAACACAAACATAAAAATGTTTCATATTTGAGATCCTTAGTGATTGGCTTAGTTCATGGTCTTGCTGGAAGTGGAGCAATGGTTCTATTAACAATGAGTACAGTTAAAAGTGTTTGGGAAGCGGCTGTTTATATCCTTATATTCGGTGTAGGGACAATTATTGGAATGCTTTTCTTTACTACAATTATTGGAATTCCATTCGTGTTTAGTGCCAAAAAATTAAGGCTGAATCAAACACTTACCCAAATAACAGGCGCGATTAGTATAGTGTTTGGGATATTATATATGTACAACTTAGGGGTCACTGAAGGATTATTTAAACTTTGGGTACAGTAACTATTTAAAAACTCACCTTAAAAAACCATGATCAAAATAGGAACCCTGTTTATCAGAGTTCGCATTTAATCACTAAAAATAAATTAATTAAACGTTTGGTTAGTTTTTTTTGCCCTTACATTTCTACGATTCAACGATCTAATCAAACGTTTAATTAGTCTTTTTACTATGAGGGAGATAGATTTAAAAGAAATCAAAAAAGGATGATTTCATTGCTGGGACCTTTTTTTCAAAAAGTTCAATCTCAGTCTTGGAACCTTTCAAGTAATCCATTTCATAAAGCTCCATCGGTCTTTTATAACCAAATAGAATCGCAGAAAGGGAATTGATATTTAAGCGAATTCCTTTTTTAGGAGGGTGAACACAGTGACCACCAGTTTTTTCTTTAAATACCTTGATTTCACCGTTTCCGAGTAAATAGCTCCCATTATTCCAAGGTGCATGTGAATCTTCAAGATGCAGGAATAGGGACTCATTTTCATGAATGAATGGAAATCTCCGCAAACATTCCTCTGCATCAACGACCCTCGCCATAAAATAAGGATATAATTCTGTTTCCACCTTGGGCTGCGGCAGAAAATAAGGAAAAGGATCCTGACTTGTAAGATTCATCGTCACTGTTTCAACCATCGAGTCGTGCTGGCAAATAAAATTCCATAGCCCTATTCTTGCTTCATGGTTAAGTGCAACCAGCTCCTTCACATCCATTTTCCTATCCTTCACTCGGTATAGAATATAGCCGCTAGCCTCGCTCTCGGAATGGTAATAGACAGCAATCTGCGAGTCTTCATGATATACGTGTGTTTTCCACCAATTTGTCTCGCGTTTCAGCATGCCTGTATATTGTGAGCAAAATTGTTGGTAAACTTTTTCTATCTCTTCATTATGGGTCTCTTTTGAAAATCTTCTTATTAAACCTTGCTGCGGATCGAGGAACTTTAGATCCATTTTTTCAATCGTGACTTTTTTCTTTTCACTTAATACTTCCCACCCATATTTTCGATAAAAAGAAATATCAAATGGATGTAAAAGCGATACAATTTGATCGCAATCCCGCATGTGTTTTAAGGAATCAACGATGAGTGTTTTTACATAACCGTTCCTCCGATATTCTGGGTAGGTTGCGACTCCTGCGATTCCACCCATTTTCCACTCAGACTCTTTCATAAAAATGTTTAGCGGGATAATATGCAATTTGGCAGCCAGAATGTCTTTATCCCATATTCCTAAAATTTTATGGTTTTTTACTCCTTCCTTTCTAGCTGGTATTTCAGATTCCGGAACTTTATATTGAAAGGCGTACATTGACAGTTTCATTGAATCTAAGTAGTCATTTTCTGTAAGTTCATTAACCAACATTTTAGTCCAATCCCCTTTTTACTAATTGCTTTTCTTAGCGATTATTTATTTGAGAAGAAAACTTCCTGATATTAAAATAGTTCACTATCAGTTTAGCTATTTCCTTATATGAATTTAAAATGACAAACATTCATGTTTCTTACATTTCTTATATTGTTTAAGCAGGGTTAAACTATCATCTTGTTTTGTTCCTCTCAAAAAAGGGGGGAATACTGAAAACAGATTCCCCCTTAGTATGAAAACTACTGATAAAAATAGTATAAAATTGTAATATTGTATTGCGTTTGCATCTATTGTCTTCTAGAAGTACGGAGTCCTTTGGTTTCTAAACAAGCTGGAAAAAAGTCACTGAAGACAACTTTTTAAAATGCCCAGTTCCCATTTCGGAAAATGGGTTCGACACTTCCGTCAGGCAGCATCCCGTCAATATCCATTTCACTCGATCCAACCATAAAATCTACATGTGTCAAGCTTTCATTCAAACCGATTTCCGCAAGTTCTTCTTTAGACAACGTTTTTCCTTCTTTTAAACAAAACGGAAATCCTTCGCCAATTGCTAAGTGATTGGACGCATTTTCGTCAAAAAGCGTATTATAAAAAATGGTGTTTGACTTTGAAATGGGCGACTGGTTCGGAACGAGGGCTATTTCCCCAAGATACCGACTGCCTTCATCTGTTTCAATTAATTGTTTAAGTGTGTCGTACCCGTTTTCACAGGTAAAATCTACGATTTTGCCTTTCTTAAATGTTAAGGTAAAGTTCTCGATAAGTTTTCCTGCGTAACTTAACGGTTTTGTACTAGAAACCTTGCCATTTACACCGTATTTATTAGGAACCGTGAACACTTCTTCTGTAGGCATATTCGCAATGAATAAGGTCCCTTTTTCATTATGATTTCCTGCACTAACCCATATATGTTTTTCTGGCAGTTCCACGGTTAAATCGGTACCTGAGGCGCGATAATGCAGTGATTTGTATTTACGTTTAGTTAAATAATTTGCTTTCCTATCAAGAGCAGCTATATGTTCTTTCCATGCACCAATTGTATCCTCTTGATCAATTCTTGTTGCAGAGAAAATTGCATCCCAAAGTGCATTGATTCGATCTGTTTTGTCAATATTCGGGAACACTTTATCTGCCCAAGTCTGACAAGGGTAGGCGACAATTGTCCAGGCAATTTTATCATTCAACATATAAGTTCGAAACTTAGTAAGTGCAGTACCTGATGCTTTATTAAAATTTGAGATTCGCTCTGGTTTAATTCCATTTAATAGATCTGGGTTTCTTGAATCGATCACTAAAAATGCAGCATTCTTTTCAGCTAGCTCTTCACGCTGCATTACCCGGTAGGTTGGGAAGACGTTAAAAACTTCATCGGATGCCGATTCATACTTCATTCGGGTTAAAGCGTCATCATTCCATTCATAAATTACTTCGCTTGCTCCGATTTCATATGCTCATTTTTTTATTAATTTAACAAACTCGTAACTTTCAATAGAAGCTGATATAAATAAAATTTGCCCCTTTTGAACGTTTACTCCGATTTCAACTGCAAGTGAAGCATATTTTTCTAATTTATCTTGGAAAGTTCTCATATCATTTCCCCTTTGATATAATATAGATAATTTTACCATTTTTCAACCTCACATAACATACATACAACTAGAATATTTTCAATGTAGGTTTTGAAATATAATTCCTTCTTAAATTAAACTCGAATTTATTCGACTTTTAAGTCATACTTGGAACGTTTTCTGAAAATTATTTAGTAAATTCAATCATCCTTAAATATTTGCTTAACTTGGGCAAACTAACAAAACATACTATTTGATAATTAAACTATTAAACATGATTAAAACCCCTATTAAGGAGAGCATTTATTATTAAAACAGGCATAACGATGTTATGCCTGTTTTCTGTGTATTTAGCCATCATTTTGCTTGAATTTTGAAAAATAAAAAACGACGGAAGAATTTCCGTCGCTATAAGTGATAATTATATATCTTACTCTTTTGGAGCCGAGTAGCTCTTTGGCAGTTCAAAACCGTGCTGCTCCATAACTAAACGCAAACGATCAGGGTAGTCGGTGATGATTCCATCTACACCGTCGTCGATCAGCTTGTTCATAGTTGGCTCGTCATCTACTGTCCATGGGATAACCTTCATGCCGTACTTACGGGCTTCCTGGACCATTGCCTTGGTCACATATGGCTGGTAGTTCTCATCAGTAATTTTGCCGTTTTGAGGGAAACCGTGTACAGGGGAGATGGCGTCCGCTCCAAAAGAATGGGCTGCCGCTACCATGTCACCCCCAAAATCATCGATATCGATTCCACCTAACCAAGGTGAAGCTCCTGGCTGACCAGGCTGGAGGAATTGCGGACCGTTAGTCAGCGCCACGAGTGGCAGGCGTGGTTCAACCTCGTGCATTCGCATGAGCGAACCCCAGTCAAAGCTTTGGATTGATACCCGGTGCAGCATTCCTGCCTCCCGAACCTGGCGTGCAACAATCTGTACAAACTCTTCACGGGGAGCCGTTTCTTCTGGTGCTCCGGCCTCTACCTTTGTCTCAATGTTCATCCACACCTTATTAGCGTGATACCTTTTAACAAGGTCAAACACTTCAGTCAAAAGCGGCATACGTGCACCAGGACTTAGCTTTTGCTCTGGAAATTGCGATAACTTTAGCGAACCGCAGTCCAGAGTGCGCACCTGGGCAAGGGTAAGATCTTTAATATACTTGCCGACGTAGGGATACTCAGGGTCACCCGCGAAAGCAGGTGCAGTGTCTTGGCACTTCGCACCCGAGATCTTACGGTCGTGTGTGATAACAGCCTGGTGGTCCTCAGTAATCTGCACGTCCAACTCAAGTGTGCTCACACCGAGTTCGAGAGCGTGAGAAAATGACGCGATCGTAGATTCAGAGGTAAGCCCGAGTCCCCCCCTGTGTGCCTGAAGGTCGAAACCTTTGGGTCCGTAGACCTTAAGGCCGTTTGACCAGGAAAGGTTCTCAGCAGCGGAAGCGGTTTTTGCCGGCATTTGAATGGCGGCAGTAGAAACCATAAGTGCAGTAATCGTTGCTAATAAAAACTTTTTCTTATTCATTTTCTTAACCCCCAAAAACTTATAAATATATTACTTTATAAGTTTAGTTGAACAGAGTAAATTCTCTATTAAAAATCTAATAAGAAATGGTAAAGAAAATTAGGTAGTTTATCATGATTCTATCAGCTTACTCAATCACTAACCCTTCCTTAACTAAACATAATAGAAATTTGGTAGATATCCCTCTGATATGATGAAAGGCTGACCTATATAAAGAGAGAAATTGATGAAGAGTTGGGTTGTACAATCGAGACATTTAAAGAGGTATTTAACGACAATACCCATGAATATGAAACATTTATTATTAATTTAATTTCGATTAAGTGTGGAGTAGTTGAAGGGACACCAACCCCAAGTGAGCATTCAAAATTAATATGGTTTAAAAGAGAGAATTTGGATTCCCTTAAATGGGCACCAGCGGATATTCCAGCCGTAAAACAATTAATCGAAGAAAAATAAGGATGCCTTCATTGTAAAAAAGAACCTTGCTGCATTCAACAAGGTTCTTCGGTTTATAAAATATTCTTATTTGCACCTGATACCAAGAAAGAAGGCATTTCCTCCTTCAAGCCCCAAATAAAGAGAACCCTCTCCAAACTTCTTAATATTTATAAGATTGTCCACCATCAATTGGAATAACAGCTGCGTTGATGAAGTTGGCTTGATCAGATAGCAGGAATGCTACCAAATAGCCCACTTCTTCTGGTTTACCAAAACGTTTCATTGGGTTTGGCTGAACAAATTGTTTTCCTACTTCTTCCCAGTTGTCTGGATCCATTTGTTTTAATGACCCTTCGACCATTGGTGTCATGATTGCTCCAGGTGCAATGGCTTTGATACTGATTCCGTATTGACCATATTCAATTCCAGAGTTTCTTGTTAAGCCTACCACGCCGTGCTTACTAGCCGCATAACCAGATTGGTTTCCTACCCCGCGAATACCACCAACAGAAGCAGTATTAACAATAGAGCCAAAGCCTTGTTCTCTCATAACTTTCAAAACGTGTTTCATTCCAAAAAACACACCATTTAAATTGACACTGACTACTTTTTGAAATTCATCAATGCTAAAATCCTCTGTTAGGTTTTGTTTTCCTTCGATCCCTGCGTTGTTGAAGAAACCATCGATTTTCCCAAATTTCTCAACCGTTTCATTTACATAGTTTTCAACTGCTTGTTCATCTGCCACATTCGCAGTGATCAGCAGCATTTCTGTGTTTGGCGCAACTTCTAACACTTTGCTTTTCGTTTCTTCTAATAAAGCAGCGTTTAAATCAACAAGTGAAAGTTTCGCTCCTTCTTTTGCAACTTGTAAGGCAGAGGCTTGACCTAAACCAGAACCTGCACCTGTAATTAATACCACTTTTCCATCAAAACGATTACTCATTGGAAATTTCCTCCCTTTGTTTTAGTTTCAAGGTCTAAAGTGTATTTTTTGAAATTATTTTTAATTAAAATATCTCACATTAAAGATATATACCGTTGAAATGTCATCTTTCCTACTTAGTTCCCATGATTTATTATTGTGCTGTATACCCGCCATCCACAATCAAACTATTACCAGTCATGAATGAAGAATCATCAGAAGCCATGAATAACACTGCTTTTGCCATTTCTTCAGCTTTACCAAGACGTTTCATCGGGGTGACTGCAGCTAAAGCTTGCTTGCTTTCTTCCGGAATAATTGGTGTGTCAATAAAACCAGGGCATAATGAGTTAATACGAATATTTTGTTCTGCATATTCAAGTGCAAGGGAACGAGTTAAGTTAATCACGCCGCCTTTTGCCGCATTATAGGCTGCTGAACCTGGTGATCCAACCCAACCGTACATAGATGCCGTATTAATTATCGTGCCGCCGCCTGTTTTTAACATTTCTCGGATGGATTCACGTGCTACTAAGAAAACGCCATCTAAGTCAACATTTACGGTGTTGCGCCATTCTGAATACTCTAATTCATGTGAAGGATGAACACGGCCAATACCCGCATTGTTGAAGACTACATCCACTTTGCCGAACGTTTCAACGGTTTGTTTAAAGATATTTACGACTTCTTCTTCACTTGTAATATTTGCTTTTATAAAAAGAGCTTCGGCATTAAGCGCTTTCAACTCTGCCTCAAATGCTTTCCCTTTTTCCTCATTTAAATCAACAAGAACCACTTTGGCTCCTTCTGAAACGAATAAACGTGCTGTTGCTGCCCCAATACCAGATGCTCCACCGGTAATCACAGCTACTTTGTTTTGTAATTTCCCCATACCAGTTCCTCCTTTATCACATTTAAGAGAAAAATAATAGTCAGATTATTAATCTGTACTATTTTGTTCACAATTCAATTTTACTATTTTGTTCACATATAACAATCATTAAGATATCATTAAGTGTCTACTAGTTAGACACTTATGATAAATCTGTCTATATTGAGGGAGGTTTTTTCATGAATCATGAACAAAATACGAAAACTCAACGACAAAATAGGACAAAAGAGCATTTAAAGCAAGCATTGATTGAACTCATAAAAGAGAAGGGGTACCATTCCGTTACTGTAAAAGACATCGTCGATAATGCTTCTTATAATCGCAGTACTTTTTATATCCATTACACAGATAAAATTGAATTAGCTGAGGAATTACTTGTTTCCATGCTTCAAGGGTTAGAAGCTTCAGTAGGCAAACCATATGTACCTGGTCAAAAAGTTTATTCAGCCAAGCTAAATGCACCATCTTTAAATATCGTTTCTTATATCTATAAAAACCGGAATTTTTTTAATCTGATTAACTACGATGACACGTTACCAGGATTACACACACGGTTCCCTCAAACAATCTTAAAAATCTATAATGAACAATTTATTTTCGAAACAATCAACAATATCCCCGTTAATATGGATTATTTTAAACGTTACACAGCCTATGGCTTTTACGGACTCCTTCACACTTGGATCCAAAATGGCTTCGTGGAAACCCAAGAGAACTTTATCCAAGAAGTCATTGATCTAACGAAAACACATATTTACTCATTTCAATATATTGGACATAACAAATAACTATCTGCACCAGCGTGGAGAAAATATAAATTATTTTTTTGATCCTTCTCTAATGATTGGCAGGAATCAGTTTGTATTCAAACATTTTAGGAATTAAGGTCTACAGGGATGGTTCCTTATCACAAGGTTTACACGTAAAAAGGCTAGCTTCAATAATAGAAGAGAAAAAAGCTTCCAATTATAATGATGTTTAGGATGCAAATTATTCTGCAAGAAAGAAGGACTATTATATGCTATTTTATGTCATTGCAATCCTCGTTATTGTGATGGACCAGCTTTCTAAATATCTTATACGGACCTACATTGATATCAATGAAACATTTACATTGTGGGGAATACAACTCACACATATCGAAAATAGCGGGATGGCAGGAGGTTTATTTCAAGGCTACGCATGGCTTTTCGGAGTTTTGGCTGTGTTTTTCGTGATAGTTGTTTTATATTTTCGCAGAACAGGAGAAATGAAGGGCGCTCTCATCGATTGTAGTTTTGGATTCCTAGTCGGAGGAGCAATTGGAAATGGTATCGATAGACTTTTGTTTGGGCAGGTGACAGATTTTATCATTCGCTCTGGCGGAATTCTTAACTTGGCCGACCATGCTATCGAGATTGGGGGGTTACTGCTTATTATTTATGTGGTCGTTAGATGGTTGAAAAATAAACACTAGATTCTCCTACAAATGCTTTGGCGATTAAACAATACCATAAAAGGCATATTTTTAGCGTTCACTATTCAATCGTAATAAAAAATAACCCGAGTTTTCTCCGAGCATTCAATGCTTGTTAGTGGATTACACATCCAAGCCCAATATCATCTTGAAAATAACCGAAAGGTCCCTGACAAAACCCTTTCCAGAACACGGTATACATAAAAGTATCGTATATGTACTAATTTTAATGCAGACTAGGAAAGCGTTACTTATTGCATTAAAGGGCCATCTAATGAAGAAACAGTAAATAAAATAGACAAGTAAAAGAAATACTCCCTGAATCGTAATAAATTGACTATACGATTCAGGGTTTTTTCTTTTTAGAAGACCTCTAGTTTATTTATCTAGTGTTTATTCTATTTAACGGATCAAGTGGAATACTAAAGTTGCTTTAATTCTTAAAGCAAAGTCCCCTTTTTAAGTTGCTGAACATTAAAAGTTAATGATGCTTCCCCTCTAAGATGTATTCGTCTCGATTTGCTTTCTCAATATTGCACCTAACATAACAATAGTATATTGTTGTATTCGGTAATATGGTTCATCAACTTAAACCATTAAACTGATTGGTGGAGGTATTTTACTGAATGAATAAACAGGACCAACTAAATATGATCAAAGAGGATTTTATTAATTGTCAAAAAGTACTATTGGCAATTGGTGATGAAACACGTCAATCGATCTTGTTAGTTCTAATGGGGACGGATTGTCAAACAGGATTACGTGTGGGTGAAATCACTGAACAAACACATCTTTCTCGACCTGCTGTGTCCCATCATCTTAAGGTTTTACGAGATGCAGGTGTTATTTTAATGCGTAAAGAAGGGACAAAAAACTTTTATTATATTAATGTACGTACAGAATTAGGTTTATTAAGAACGCTTGTGTTGGATATTGATAAGTTCATGCAGAACTTTTATTGAAAGGATGGAATTTAAACACACATTATTTGGAGGTATAGTCTATGAGAGCAATGGTTATTGATAAGTATGGGAAAGTTCCAATGCGTTTGACAGAAATGCCCACACCTGAAATTGATGAATATGAGGTACTCGCAGAAATTCATGCAGCTAGTATTAATCCTGTTGATTTTAAAATACGCGATGGGAAAGTGAAATTGTTAGTTAAATATAAAATGCCTCTTATCTTAGGGAATGACTTTTCTGGTGTCGTTGCAAAGGTTGGCGCAAAAGTGACTCGTTTTAAAGTTGGTGACGAAATATATGCACGTCCACGTAAGAGTAAAATCGGTACTTTTGCTGAATATATCGCTATTCATGAAGATGACATCGCACTAAAACCTAAAAATTTGAGCTTTGAGGAAGCAGCATCGATCCCGCTGGTTGGGTTAACCTCCTATCAAGCCCTAACAGACATTTTGCAATTACAAAAGGAACAAAAAATTTTAATTCAAGCTGGGGCTGGTGGTGTCGGTACCTTTGCTATTCAACTGGCCAAATTAATGGGTGCCACTGTTGCAACGACTGCCAGTGAAGCTGGTGCGAATTTAGTAAAATCTCTTGGTGCAGATGAAATTATAAATTACAAGACAGAAAAATTTGAAGAGATACTGAAAAACTATGATGCCGTATTTGATACCCTTGGGGGAGAGATACTCGAAAAATCATTCGAAGTGATAAAAAGAGGAGGAAAAATTGTTTCAGTTTCGGGATTACCGAATGCTCGTTTTGGTAAAGAATATGGTTCCGGATTTTTTAAAACCTTGTTGTTTTCAGCAGCAAGTCATAAACTTACTGAACTTGAAAAAAAGCATAATGTTCAATATACGTTTTTGTTTATGAAGCCAAGTGGAGAGCAATTACGTATAATCGCAAACTTTATTGAGACTGGTAAAATCAAACCTATAATTGATAGAGTTTTTCCATTTGAAGATGCTCAAAAAGCGATGGAATATGCGGAGTCAGGAAGGGCGAAAGGGAAAATAATATTAAAAATCAGATAGTTGTTAAACGAAGCAAAAAATATATTCTAACTTTTCATTTTTTTCTTTTTAATGATTCTATAAAAATCACTCCCTTTTAATCAATCTTTTTTCAAAATGGAGTCTTTTGTATTTATGTTAAATATGGGGTAAAGGTAACTTTTCGATCAATCTTTATTCTAAAGCTACAAATGATCTTCAACGAACGGGCCCTTTAATTAAATAAGTATTTATTTTTAAATAAGGCTTTATATACAAGATTTTATGCATAACTTGTATATAAAGCCTTGATTTCTATTCAAAAAACATACTGCCGTAAACAACATTTTTTAATGGCCAAATACCCCCTTATAAAATGGTATCCCTTTCGATAATTTTATAAAGTTTCAGGGTAGTGTTATGACCATTACATAAATAGATTTTGCATAATTGTTTATAACCATTTTGCTGAAACATTCAATAATAAATGGTCATAGACAACTGTATTGTAGCAAAAACCTTGCTGGGTCCTAATTTATAGTTATCTAGTAAATAACGCAGCGATTAAGCTTATATCCTAAATGACTTCTTCAATATCTCGTTTCTCATTAACAAACAAAACCGATATGCCTGTTCGTTCTTTTGCTAAGCGCGGTAATCTATTCCAAAGATTTCGATATTGCTGCATGTCTGGGAAGGCTATACTATATTTCGCATTTGGATCACTCATTCTTTGTAATGTTTCACCCAATATAGCAACAAAGTAATTTGCTCTCATGGCATCTCTTGAGCCGCAGCCTTTGACTTCGATAATCCACCGTTCGTTGCCTCTAAAAGCATCAATGTCGATCCCCAGTGTTTTTGCCCAGGCTACTTGTGTTTTCCAACCTTTTGAGAGCAGACTGTTATTAATAATCTCCTTAATTTCATCCTCTGACATGCCATCCTGTTGCCTTTCTACAATCGGGGCCACTTCTATATAATTGGAGTCACTTAAATAGTTGCCGATTTTCCCGTCATGTCGCTTTTTCCGATGAATTAAACCTCGGGATTCTAAATCCCGACAAGCTATATTTACACTTTGCTGGGGTTTGCCGTGACCGATAATTTTGTCTGTTATTTCCCTATCCGTAAATCCTTGATCCATGGTTAATAACTCTATAATTCTCTCTTTTAAAGTGGACAAGATGAATACCTCCAAAAAATCTAATCATACCTTTTTGATTTACTGCTGCAATTCCTTAACCCATTTAATACTCTTTAGCTTGTTTCTTTCATACCAATCATTACAAATAAAGTATCTTTCACGGTTAATAATAATCTCATCCGCCCAATACCGATCATAGCCATTAATTTTTCTTTGTTCTGACGGGAGTCTACCCCACTCAACTTTTTTCAAAAATGGATAGTTAATATCAAAAGTGGCTTTACAGTATCTCGCATCTTGCAGCAAAGTAATTTTTTCAGCAGATAATAGATTGGACCTAACAATTTTTTTAATCGTTGTTCGAACGAGTACCCCGACTTTTACAGGAACTTCAGCCGTAACACCTTCTGAAAATCTACTATGTGTTAGTTCATATTCTCTTATGCACTTTTTCATATACTTAAGTTTATTTTCGGAGGATAATCCAATTACCTCTTGCTCTAATAAATTAATAACCTTATCTTTAAATAACTTTTTATCCATCTATTGTGCTCATCCCAATTCAATCATTATTATTTAGAAAGACCAATTTTCCTCTTTCATTAACACATATTCCTGCCCATACTAATATGCAGACAATGGGAGTAATTCTTCGAAAAACATTCTGCCCTAATTGCTTACCATAAACTTTAAAGGCAATTCTCCCTTCGATGGAATCGATTGGCAGCCCTGACTCACCTAATTTATATTTCATAGCATCCCCTTTTAAGGCAGAACCATTTTTTTCTTTTAACAATCCAATAGTCTCCTCGAACACCGCCCAGGATAATAAAGGTTGGCTAGATTGATTACTAACACGGATGCCATGGTCATTTAATGTTGCCTGAAATGTCTTTTGTCCTTTAAATAAAGGTATTTCTACTGAATTACTACTTTGTTTAAATTTCTCTTTAATATTTTCTAAAATGTTAATTTCAGTCAAGCTGTCCTTCATCCAATTGGATTATTCTATAATTTTAATGATAGAACAGTATACTTATTTTTCCAACAGAAATTGACACTATAATATAATTGATTTTCAATGAAAAATTAGATCTAAGTGAAATTAAGACAAACAGAATATAAAAACTCACTTTTAGAATCTTTTCGTCAAAAGTGATATATTATTACTAATTAACATCATGTAGGAGGGCCCCATTGAAAAAACTCGTAAAAGTAGTCGCAGCAATAATTGAAAACGAACAGCAAGAAATTTTATGTGCACTTAGGTCCCCCAAAATGTCGATTCCGAATATGTGGGAGTTTCCTGGTGGAAAAGTGGAAGCAAATGAGGACATTTATTCAGCCCTAAAAAGAGAAATTGATGAAGAGTTGGGATGTAAGATTGAGACATTTAATGAAGTTTTTAATGACAACACCCATGAATACGACACATTTATTATTAATTTGATTTCCATTAAATGTAGAGTAGTTGAGGGAACTCCGACGCCAAGTGAGCATTCAAAGTTAATCTGGTTAAAACGAGAAAACTTAGATTCGCTCAAATGGGCACCGGCGGATGTTCCAGCAGTTGAGCAATTAATCCAAGAAAAATAGTCTTCTCGATATGAGAAGACTATACTTTTTTTGTAAACTCAGTATATAAAGGTGCTGGAACTTCATTCTCTAGTTCCATTATGACAGTAATTGGCTTATCTCCTTCGAAGGAAATAGAATTTCCTTTCCCAATATAAATATACGGTTCAGTTTTTTCATCGATCTTTCTATATTTACGAATAAATAAGTGGAGATTTACGCCGCGCTGCTTATTAAAAATAATATTCTTACCTCTTTCGGACTGCTGGGTAGTATTATTCACCGACTGCCATTGGAACTCATAGGGGCTAATAAATTTATCCTTGTAGTTAATACTTTCCTTTACATCCTCTTCTTTATGTAAGTCAATGAAAAGGAAATACTCGTTCCCATTTGCCAGTAAACCGGAGCCCCTGAAAGAACTATGGATTTTCCGATAATTCGATAGAAAAGCAGCGTCTACCATTTGATATTGTTCATAAAGTTTAAAGTGAGGAACTCCGTAATATTCACCTTTGAATTCCTTTTCGTAGCGGAAAATTCCATAGGTGATGATATCTTCAATATACTTCCGGTAATCTTCATTTTCTAATACCTTTTTAAAAAGAGGTGTTTTAACTAGTTTACCATTGCTATAATGCACTAACTTAGGCTTATTCTTAATCTGAACACTATCATAGTAGTTTTGATTTAAGCACTCAAAAGCATGCAAAATGCTATCATCATCCACACTATTGATCATCTTTAGAATTTGATACTTAGCTGTTTCCAGGTCAATTTCCTCGTGTTGTTCTAACAAATACCGAAGAATGACAAACTCATATATCCTCTTTAGCGGAAGCTTACTTGATAATTCCTTCAGGATCCCCTCAAACGAATCGTTCAGTAACAGACTTTTTAAGTGCTCGTCCTTCTCTACTTTGGCTACAAATTGTAGATAAGTATAAATATTATTTTTTCCAGTAATAAATCTAAGTGGATCGGGTGCACCGTCGTATTTCAGATAATCCAGCAGTAAATAAGGAATTCGCCCCTGATTTAGCTTCTTAAATTCGAAATACTCTTCTTTCAAATACTTCATTGAATTAAAGTTTTCTTTATCAATCTGAGCCAAAATCCTTTCCTCAGAGATTTTGTCCATTTGAATATGAGTACACCCAGGAATATTGGCAAATCCAGTTGCAACCGCCACTTTTATACTTTCTTTATCATAGTAACGGCTCCCATTTAACGCCAAGGCAATCAGAAATGTTCTATTATGGTTTCCGATAAAGTCAAGAACTGTCAGAAATTCCTTATTTCTATGCTTTCGTAATCCCCTACCAAGCTGTTGAATAAAAACTATGGGAGAGTTTGTTGGTCGTAACATTAAGACTGTATTAACAGAAGGGATATCCACACCTTCATTAAAAATATCCACGGTAAAAATAAATTCTAACTCATCATTGTCATTCTCTAATCGGTTAATATATCGTTCACGGGTTTCAGGTGAATCCGCACCATACAGACACATACTTTTATAGCCCCGTTTATTAAATTCACTAGCCATATACTGTGCATGTTCAATGCTGACACAGAAGCCTAGGCCTTTTCTTTTGTCACCATCATGACCATAGAAATCCATCTTTTCAATGATAAAATCAACCCGTTCATTGACCTTCAACCTCTTGGTAATTTCGGTGATATCATCAATATCCACATCACTTAAATCGATGCCTTCGATATCGGTGATGCCAAAATAGTGAAAAGGAATCACCAACTCGTCCTCTAATGCTTCGTGCAGCCGTACCTCTAAAGCCACATTATTATCAAACAAATCAAAAACATTGTAACCATCACTACGTTCAGGAGTTGCTGTCATTCCCAAAGTAAACTTTGGCTCAAAATAGTTTAAGACAGTTTGATAAGTCGGACTAGTGGCATGATGGGCCTCATCAATGATTACATAATCGAATTCATCTTCTTCAAATTCCTCATAGCATTTAGATATTGTTTGGATCGTTGCAAACACATAATCTACATGTTTCTGTTTGTGATTACCTGTAAGTAATCCAAAGGTGATGCCATCATTAGGAAGAAGCATTTCAAAGGTATCTTTTGCTTTTTTTAAAATCTCTTCTCTATGTACGATGAACAGGAGTTTCCTTGGTTTAAAACTCTTCACATCAAATGCCGACATATAGGTTTTGCCTGTTCCGGTTGCGGCAATGACCAGGGCCTTTTTCTCGCCAAAACTTCTTAGTCGTTCTAAATTCTCTGTGGCCCGTTTTTGCATTCTGTTAGGGACAATATATTGTTTATTTTCATAAATCATTTGATGGGTTATTTGTGTACTTTTGAAACTCTTTAGAAAATCTTCATACCTACTAATAAAATCCTGATCGGCAACCTCACTCATATTCCATAGGTAATCGTATTCCTTTAGTACATCTTGAATAAAACGGCCATTCTCTTTAATAATGATCTCAACATTCCACTCAATATTACTCTTCAATGCACTTTGCGTAATATTGGATGAACCGATTATTACTTTGTAGCTATCTTTGTATTCAAATATGTAAGCTTTTGTATGGAATCCAATCTCTTTATCCGTAACAAAAACCTTTAAATCAACATTACTAAATTCTCTGATTTTTTCTAATGCCTTTGCATCTGTAAAATTAAGATAAGTGGATGTAATAATTTTACCCTTAATCCCCTCATTCTCTGCTTTCTTTAAGGGGTCGAGAAGAAGCTGGAGCCCACTAAAATTTATAAAAGCAACACTAAAATAGAACCGCTCACACTCGTTCATTGACTTTACTAATTCTCTTAATAAATTTCCTTTATCAGAATTGACAATAAGTTTCTTTTCGACCGCTTCCATTTGATTTCCCCTGACTATTTATTTCTCTCGGCATTATTAATGTTATTTTTTGGATACATTAAAAATTTTACAATATTTTAGAGTATTAAAAAAGATCCTATATTATTGAAAAGATATAGGACCTTAAATATTAAAACTTTTATTATGATTAATTTTCTATGGACTTATGCTACACTCTTAATAATCTCTCTTTAGGTGAAAAAATATAGGAATTTTATTGAAATATTTGCATTGGTTTCTTAAAAAGGGAATATGAGTGGATATTCAAATGGGAATCCTTTTAGTACGCCATATGATTTTTCCGGGGTATGTGGAATGTTTTAGTTGAATATACTTAACTAAATATCCGAAACCTTTTGAGATTAGGGTCTAATAAGAACCTTAACCTTCATTGGAGTGTCTTGTCGGTCTAGGTCATTTTCTAATCCCCGAGGATTTCCGATCAATCCATCAGGATCATATGTGAAACAAATTAAGGTTTTACAATCAGGGTGGGCTTTATATCGTTCAATATCCTCAATAAGTTGACTCCCCAAAGTCTTTGCATCTAACCCTCTTCTAGTTTTCTTTACCTCAACAACAGCTTGTTCTCTTTTAAGCAAAAAGTCCATTCTTGAACTTTTCCCCGCATAACTTGGAGTCCATTCCTCAGGCCTAACATCATCGAAATGTTGAAGTAACAAAGCATGGAGAAGATCTTGAACATCATATTCATCATTAATATCTAATGTCGGGCGGCTATTGTATCTAGATCTTAATTGCCTAGCTACAATGTGAAATTTATCGCAGATATTTTGAATGATATTAAGATAATCAACTTGAAGAACTTGACCTTCTTTTATGAAACCAGATTCCATATCAAGTTTCACTGACTCAAGAATTCCCAAACCAGCTCGAACAGAACTTTGATAACCGCGTTTTACTTCCTCCCTAAAAGAAACAATATATACATTACCATCTGGTAGTATACTTTCTAAGAAACTAAGTGTTCGTGTATGCCATCCTTTCTTCTATGGTAAGTAAGGAATCATTTAACCAGTTTTTCAGAATCCCAACCACATAGCTCAGCCTTCGCTTGTTATTGGCACAGGCAATATTCATCGCTTTTAAAATCACAGCTTTCGGCTGTAAAAAGCTAGAATCCTCTAACCAAGATAACAGCAGCTGTTTGGCATTCACGTTCGAAAAACCAAATCCAATGTTGTCCCAAAACTCTACAATTTCTTTTACATCTTTTTGATTATTCTGTAATGGGTTCTCGATGTCTGGATTTTCCTCTAGATTTGGATTTAGGGCTTCTTGTTGTTGTTTTTTATTTATTTTTTTATATTTATATCCTTGTTCTTTTTGTCCCCCTATCGTATAACGAAGCGTCAACGTATCGTCATGCTCTCCACATTCAGTATCTTGATATGTATTATTTTCAGTGACAGGCACTGTTCAATATAAAAAGTTCATTCACAAAATATTACCAAATAATTTTTAAAAATTGTGTGAACAAATACGAATGGAATTGATTAAAATCCGTATAAACCACGTGTATTTGTTTATTCAAACCTGACTAACTTTGCTTGGCACTCTGACCCAATCTATTGGACAATCCGACCAACTGTACTGGTCAATCTGGCCAGCTAACATGTGGTCAGATTGACAAAAGCAATACCAGAGATTACTACAAAGATTACTACAAAGAATATATAGTCGTATTCTCCAAAATTTGACCAAAGCGTTTTGATCTTTTTAATGGAAAAGGAGGTTTTCCCCCTATCCTTTTTGCTTCAAGATCTATATATAAATAGTGCAAGGATCAAATTCAGCTAAAGATGCAAATCATATTCAAGATTTCTTAATTGAAATATTTTACATAGGGGCGTATTCTATTAAAGTTAGTTTTTATAAGAATTAGGAGAGAGGCTCTATATATCTAAGATCTATGAGCCAGTCAGTTAGTTCAATTAAACTGAGGGAGAAGAGATCTGATGAAATTAAAATGGTTTTTAATGATGGCAGGCTTAATTATGATTTGGGGTGTTTCTTGGCCAATTTATAAACTTGCATTAGTATATACACCTCCTTTGCTTTTTGCCGGGATGAGGTGTTTGTTTGGCGGCGTGCTCTTAGGTGCGGTCATTTGGAAAACACGTGCTCGTATCCAATGGCGAAAGAATTGGAAAATATACGTCGTAACCGGCACTTTAAATATTGCTTTGTTCTATGGGCTGCAAACCGAGGGGCTTAAATTAGTACCATCTGGTTTATTCTCAGTCATTGTCTATTTTCAACCTATTTTAGTAGGTCTTCTTGCATGGCTATGGTTAGGCGAATCGATGACCTTACCTAAAGTATTGGGACTTATTCTAGGGTTTCTTGGAGTTATTTCTGTAAGCGCAGAAGGATTTTCCGGCCATGTTTCAATTTTAGGCATTATTTTCGGCATTTTATCCGCGCTTTCCTGGGCAGTAGGTACAGTTTACACCAAAAAAAATTCACACTCGGTTGACTCTCTTTGGATGGTTGCATTCCAGTGTGTAATTGGTGGATTAGTTCTGATGATAGCCGGACTTTCGTCTGAAAAGTGGACTAGTATTGTTTGGAATGATACGTTTTTATTGGGCCTTTCATTTGGTTCGATTCTGGGGATTGCGCTATCGTGGATTCTCTACGTCATACTTGTGAAAACAGGGGATGCAAGTGTTGTGGCAACATTTACATTCTTAGTTCCAATGCTCGCAGTTATCATCGGGACCGTATTATTAAATGAGCCCTTTACGAAACTCTTATTCTTAGGAATTGTACTGATCGTGGTCAGTATCTATCTTGTAAATAAGAAGCAAAAGCATGCGTCGGACCAGGTTGTCATTCAAGGGAAAATGGGAGTTTAATACCTCTGAAAGAAAAAATAAGGAAGTGCCCCTCGTTTTAATGGGTCACATTTTCATGTCAGTATTTAGGCATTGCACCAAAAAAGCCAGCAGAACTGTCACCTTGAATTAGCAATTTTGTATTGTCTGCTTCATAAAGTAGAAGTTATACATTTGAACGAAAATGATAGCTAAAAACATCGGCATCGAGCTATCATTTTCGGTAAAGAAAGAGTTCAAAATTGCTTAAATGTTACACGTGTATCGATTTACAATTTGAACAAATTAATATAGTGCCTTTTTAATAAATTTGTTTCATATACACAATCAATAAATTCTCATAACTTTTCATCATAATCTGGATAGCCAGATTCCATTTGCAAAATTCTACTTCTTCATTTTCAAAATAAGGTATGTACTCTACTAGCTTTTGATAATCTCCCATTCGTTTTCCCCCTTTGCTGATTATTGCATCGGATTTGCAAATTCATTCTCCCTTCTGTCTAAAACTTTCTATCCAGAAGCTTTAGCCTGATTAAATTTTCCGATTATATATACCCCTCCTTAAGGATTATTAATATGATAGATAGGTAAGATTCTTTCCTATACAAGTTTCATCCATTTCCGGTGATTATTAATATCTTAAATCCAAACTTTTTATAAAATTTGATCAAATTATTTATGTACTCTTTTCGTTAATTTCCATCAATTTCACTTTCTAGTGGAGCAGGTTTTAGAGCAAAGTATTCCGCTCCATAATAAAGCGCTGGTAAAAAGTATAGACTTTCCTAGTAAAAATGTTTTATGGTATGATGATTAAATTGTTTACTACCTTGTTTCACATTTACATTCATCTAAGAAAGAGGTATTTATGTACTCTACTGAATTGTCCAAGCAACATTGGTTGCTCATCTTTACACTTTCTTTATTAACATTTGTTCTCGGGACAAGCGAATTTGTTATTGTCGGGATCTTAACCGATATTTCCTCGGGTCTTCATATAACAAATGCAAAAGCGGGTACACTCGTTTCTGCGTTTGCCATTACGTTTGCCATTGCCACACCACTCGTGATGAGCGCAACAAGTCATTTCCCTAAGCGTAAATGGATGTTGTATTTGATAGGATCGTTCATCATTCTGAATGCTTTGTGTGTGATTTCGACGAGCTACATCATGCTCCTTGTACTTCGGATGATGACGGCGATAGTAACCGGAGTATTAATCTCTCTTGCCATGATTGTTGCAAGTGAAACCATTCCAAATGCAAAACGAGGACTTGCTATATCATTTGTTTTCGGTGGTTTTACTCTTGCAAACGTGGTTGGAGTACCAATTGGCACTGTCATCGCTGAATGGTACAACTGGAATGCAACCTTCCTGTTAACGACTTTTCTGGGTGGAATTGCGTTTTTAGCATCTTTCTTCATTTTGCCTAATAAGCTCAGTCAATTTCGGAGTTCGATGCGTGATCAATTTTCTTTGTTGACACACCCACGAATTTTAATGGCGTTTTTCATTCCATCTCTAGGATTTGGAGCGACCTATGCCGTTTATACGTATCTTGTTCCGATCCTGAAAGGAATGGCAGCACCAAGTAATTCAATCAGTTTGATCTTGTTTGGCTACGGATTTATTTCAATTTTCAGCAACATACTCGCTGGTAAAATTGCCAGCTACAATGCGATTGGGCGCCTTCGAATGGTTTTCCTTGTGCAAGCAATTGTTCTGGTCAGTTTATATTGGACGACAAATAATTTAATCTTTGGATTGATTAACATTGGCTTGATGTCATTAATGGCTATCCTTTTAACAACATCTACCCAGCTTTATTTGATTGACCTTGCCGGTATTTATCAACCAAAAGCGACAGGACTCGCTGCTTCACTGATGCCAGTCGCAAGCAATATCGGTATCGCCTTGGGTTCCGCAGTAGGCGGAATGGTTTACCATCAAGGAAATTTGATAAGTGTGACATTGGTCGGCGGGTTGATTGCTATCTTTGCCAGTCTTCTAACTTTTCTAAGTCATCACTTAGACCAAAAACAAACAAAACCCGCATAAGAGAGAATCTACGTACGCTTTGGCATCTTCGTTTTGATACCTTCAGATGGACAAAATCTTTCCATGGCATAATAAAAGAAAAAAGAAGTATCAAGAACGTTGAAGTGTTCTTTGATACTTCTTTAAAATGCCTCTCCCTCTTCAATCCCATTTGGTAAAACAACAAAAACTCTTTCACAGGATGCTGAACATGAGATTCCTTCTGATAGAAGGTTAAGAAATCCTTTTATTTATCTTTTCCGTAATACTTCTGAACAGGCTTGAGACACTGCCTCAAAGCCTGGAAAACCATCACTCATTATTCATAAAATTGTTCTGCTCCAAGTAATTCAGGACTGTCTGTGAAAACTCGTGGTGAGATTCTTTCGTATACTTGGCAATGGTATAGACTTGAGCAAGATTCTTTAATCCTAATCGTTCTGTCATTTCTTTAAGCTTAGGGATTTCCATATAGCGTTTCCATCCCTTTTCATTTCTCTCTTTGTAGATTTCTAGAATATCTTCATCAGAATAATCACGATACTGGTCGTAGTGAACAAGTCCATGCATTGGCAGTCGATCACGTGGGGCAGGTTTTTCTGCAGGATAGCCCAATGAATAACCCACAATTGGTACGACATTTGGAGGTAAGTTTAGTAGTTCACCAATTTGATTGCAATTTGCAAGCGTTGAGCCCATATAGCAAATACCTAGCCCAGCGTTCTCTGCTGCTAATGCACAATTTTGTGCTGCCAGAGTCGCATCAATGGCACCTATCATAAAACTCATGAAATTATCAAAATGTACAGGTGCATCATTAAGCGAAAGCCATTTTCTCATTCTATTAAAGTCAGCACAAAAGGTTAAGAGTATAGGTGCATCAACAACCATCGATTGTTCCATATGTGCGGTGTATAATTTTTTCTTAAGATCTTTGTCTTTTGTGACGACAATCGAATAAGATTGCATATTGCCACTTGAAGAGGCACGAATGCCCGCATCTAGTATTTGATCTAGCAGCTCTTGACTTATTTCTCTATCTTCATATTCTCGTATGGATCTGTGCCCATTTATCACATCGTTTAATTCCAAAGCAATCACTCCTTTAAAAAACTATAACATTTAAAATGAATGTTTTGAAAATAAATATTACAGGGACTTTTTAAAAAGTTCAGTTTCCCATTAAGAACGAATTCGAAAGAGACAAATTCACCGCACCTACTATACCGGTGTTTATGATCAGTTTCTTCGTAACATCAGTTCTTATTTGGCTGCTGAGTTTCGGAACAGATCCGTAATCCGCCATCTTTCGAAATAGTCGCCAACAACACGGAAGTCATCGAGATCGGAATGACGCTTATCGGATCGCCACTGAGGAGAGCGGCAACATGAACAGTACATAGATCAACCAACATACAGGAGTATACAAAAGCCATACACCTGCGCCGACCACGGCCGAGGCAATCCATATCGCTAACCGGTACCGATCCAACAGTCCCATAACTTATATAATCAACTGAAACATTTATCATGTTGCTGAAGTACCTCTCTACCTTTACATGTTAATCCAACGAAATCTTCACAACATCATCCAAATATTTTGTTGTATTATATCCAAAAATCTCCAGCCTTTTAGGAATCACCTTCTCTCCAGCGTTGTTACCGTCTAACTTCACGCTTTGAACGGTTTCGAAATAACGAGGCTGCTCGAGTTCTTCATATGCGACAGGGATTTCATCCGTATCATATTCGATTCCGTTTTTATCAACAAGCACTCCTTCAGAATTCATCTCCATTGAACTAGGTTCATTTTCATCTTCACCCACAATCTGGAATTGAAGCGACTCATATGCTCGATTCTCAATTTCATGATTGCTTATGGCAACATTGGTAGGCTGTCCAACTTCCACTTTGTCGATGGAGATTGTACTGCCTGCATATTCAAAGGTTTGAGGATATTCCTTAGAAGCATCCAGTTCGATGGTTTTTGGGTCTTCAAACGATAAATGAACAGATTCGAATTGAACGTTGACCTCTTTTGGTTTTTCTCCAAAAAGTGGGTCAAAGTGTGTTTGAAAAGTACTCCAATTTATGTCTTGTTGTGAAGAAGAGCTGCCATACATATCAGCTTTCACTTTTTTATTGTTCACTTCTAGATTGTCAATATTAAGAAAGTCGATCCGCTTCTCTGTCTGTTCATTTTTAATAGCATATTGCAGAATCGTCGCTGTGGGAGCAATGGTTAGTTTATCAAATCGAACCGGGATTCCCTCGACTTTTGTTTCTTCATCCAATGCATATTCGATAGAGGGCTGTTTTGTTACAGGGATCTCGAAGTTCCACTCCCCTGTTTCATAATCCTTGTTCTCGTAAGCCATAAGACTATTCCGGTCAGAGGAATCACGAATTAATTTCTGAAGCCTTGTAATCTTTAGTTTGATTGTCCCGTTATCCTTGGAGAGTGGCAGCAGACTAATCTTCCCTTGATACACGTTCTTCTCTTCGTTATTTACATCCGATTGAAGGTCAGGAGGATAGTACTTTTGATTTGCTTCATGGCTCATGATTTCATATTCGTTCTCCACCAAAACCCCATCATCATAGTTCATCACATATTGATTGTCTTCATCTGTATCTTCTATTTCATAAAAAACAAGCGTCTGAACATCATCAGCAATCGCACTATTGATTTTAATTTTCACCCCATTACTTTCCGCTTCCAGGTTCAGCCTTTCACCCAGGTCCTGTTGCAGAAAGGCACGCAATTGCTGATCTTCTTCTGTCCATGTATAGTAGAGGTTGGTAAACGACCCTGTAAAAACTTCTATACCCATTAATAATGCGAAAACACTTGCAAAAACAATCCCCATTCTTTTACGTTTATTGTTCTTCAGTTGCCTGTGCATTTCCTTTTCTGCCAGCCTAGCTTTGACATTTTCCATGAAATCAGATGGCACATGGGAATCCTCAATCCTTTCCGTAAGATTTAACATAGTTAACATGACATCCTGAAAGGAAGCCAAATCCTCCTGACATTCTTGACAATGATAAATATGTACCTCGAAACCAACCTTTTTCGACCGATCCATAGCTCTTTCTAAGTAATCGATGTATTCCTTATGATACTCCTTACAGCCATTCAAGGCTGATCCGTACCCCATTTCTTTTTTAAGTGACTGGATACCGGAAAACAAATGCTCTTTCATCTTTTCCACTGATACTTGTAGAAGATGTGCTGCTTCCTCCTTAGAGAGTCCTTTTACATATGTAAGAACAATCGCTTCTTTCTCGTACTCTTTCAATTGATCAAGTGCTTTAAATAAATCTTGACGTGGTTCACTTTCCTCTGAAGCTTGTAAACTTCTATTATCAGAAAGCTCCCGGCAGGTATGTATGAAAATGGAGGTAACCCTTGTTTCGAATGCTGTTTCTCTTTTAAATCGAGGCAACTCCTTGTGGACTTTTATAATGGACCGGTAAAAAAGCTCTTCCATTTGCTGCTGAGTCCTAAGATAGGACCAACCCAGAGGATAGAATGATTGTTTATGCTGATCGAACCAATCGACGATGGATTCCTCGCCTTTTTCTTCTAACGTAGTGATTGAAATGGAATCTATCTTTGCTGGGCTCATAAATGTGTTCCCCCCTCTTAAAAATTCTCTTTAAACCAATTGGTATTTGCATATTGAATTCTCTATTCATATTTTCAAAAATACGGGCTCATCACAACAACGGCAAGTAAATACTTTTTTCTTGGAGAGTGCCCGGTATCGTTTATTAAACTGATTAATAAATATCGTCTCTCTACTACTTTCCGATTCAAGCTCTAGCTTTTCGATTCTATGATTATGACATCCCCATGTAATAGTGCCTCTTCCAAAGCCCTCACACCTTTTCAAGAAAATCCCAAATAATACTTTTATTATAATATAACAAACTAATAATTGGGCTATATTTCCTTTTCTTGAAATTTGCTATTTATCACATACCCTACTACCTTGTGGACATTGCTCCTTCTGTCATAAAAAATAGATTGGACATTTAAGCTAACGGTGTAGATATTACTGACTTTGAAGGAAGCCCATTTAAAACAATTGATATGTTGCACCGCCTCGGCAAGCTTAGCAAAGAATCCTCAAACATGACACTGCATTTCTTATAGAATTCAAGTCACGTTACATTCGAAACCATTAAGATATCCTTCACCCGGAACATGGGGGACAAATCTCCCTTTAATGGAGGAAACATATAAATAAATGAAGGTCTTATTATTGAACTGGAAAGAGGGTAAATGAATGCCAACTGGAATGCATCAAGTGGAGGTAGATTTACCGCTTAGTAAGGTTTGGAATTTTGTTAAGGATATGGATAATTGGGCTCCTCTTATTCCTGGATATATTCAACATCGAAAATTTACGAATCGACAGTCTACTTGGGAGTTTTATAGTAACATTGGATTCATAAAGAAAAAGATTAGTCTGATGGTCACCATAAAAGAATGGATTGAACCGACAAAGGTTACTTTTCATTTAAAGGGGGAAAATGAGGGACTTTCAGGCGAAGGATATTTCCTGGCAGAATCGATAGATAAAAACAAAACAAAGATAACAGGCGCTCTTGAGATCATTGCCGGTGGAGCAATGGGGCCTGTGGTCAATGCGGTCTTAAAGACTCATCTTCCTAAAGTAACGAAGGATATGGTTATAGCGCTCTCCACTAAATTGGAAGAACTTAATAACATTGTATCTAGAGTTTAGAACCAAAAAAGGGACAGTCCCCCCTTCCGTTAAAAAATAAAGGATTAGGTGGGCTATCTCAAATGGTATGCAATGAAGGATATATCTATTCACTGTATCCAGCGAAACGTTCTTCATTCATGAATCTTTATAGGGATATATAATGTTATTCAAAGAACTAACGCCTATGAATCGGTTTTAATTGTATCCCTCAACCTATAAAGAATCCTCAAGAACACTTTATCTTTCGCAGCCGAAGCCCACAATCCATCACAATGACCAGATAAATAACCCAATACCATAAACCTTACGTGCACCGAACCGGTCAAGCAGCCAGCCGTCAGGTATTTGAAAGATTGTATAGGCCCAGTTAAAAGCTGAAAAGGCTAGTCCAAATCGGCATCCCGGAACTGCTGAACGGCACTAAATCTTAGATTTTAGAAATCTAATGTTTAGTGCCGTTCAACAACTTTCAGCATTATCAATCTTATGAAATAATACATTCCATTAATTTATTATATTTCTTTAAACCTCATCTTAATTTTTATTACTTGATAACTCTGTGGTTTTTAAACTAGCTGCTTTCTTAATTGATTGTTCCACAACGTACTGAAAGCCATAGATAATAATCGCCAAAAATACACATATAAAATACCAAGCAGTGTTTTTCATCTTTATAAATTTGACAACTCCAACCTTATTCCCAATGTAAGGCAAAGGAAAAGCGTTAATAAGATCCAATACCATATTTGTCATTAAGTACTTTGGGAAATTCCCAAATGTTAATTTAAAAATCCAAAGCGTTGCTACAAAATAAGGCCCTAATATATATGTAAAATCTATTGGCCCAGGTGATAGAGGATTTTTAGTTATCCACCATTTTTTCCTATAACAGATAAGACTAAATACACATAAAAACAAATTGGTAAAACTTGCAACAGGCAAAAACCTAAAAAAATTTCGTTTCCCCATAAAAGGGACGGTTAGCCAAGGAAGAATTAATGTTGCTAAAGAGAATGCAATTTTTATATTATTCTTACCCATTACGCTCCTCCTTTAATTGATATTATCTATTTCATTATTCTTTAAAGTATCAAATATTATGTTTTTTATTTATACAAAAATTCCGATTGATTAATTTTTACTTGATCCGTCTTTTCTTAATATTCCAGATTAGCGAATCCACACCTGTGGAAAAATGAGCAATCGGTTTTACTTCAGAAAGGTCAAAATGAAAAGGTGTAAAAAGGGTATTCCTGACTATTTCTAATTCTGCTTTTTGTAATGGCCAAGGCTGATGGTGTATCTCACCGCAATAGATGTTGCCCCCGTTATTTGAACTATAGAGACAATATCGCTCAGTAAGCCAATGGTCCAGCGTTCCTTCTTTTGGAAAATAAACTTCCGATACGGGAACGTATTTGCCCTTAAATGAAATAGGAGTATTCGAATTTCCTTTACGAATACTCTGGAAATGAAAGGATTGTCCTTCTTTTCGAAAAGAAATCTGCGCCGAATGATAGGGTAAACGATACCATCTCTTTGCAATAATTAAGGAAGCCCAGTTCTGAACATCAATAGACATAAAATAAATACCGGGTTTGCCATCGCATTTAACATATGTTCTTACATTGATTTCAGGAAATTTAGGGGTAACGGAAACAGCTGATATTCCGCGGGGATAGATTCCCTCTAACACGAATAAAATGACACCTAACCATGCGGAGCCATTAAAGGTGTCAATTTGTAATGAAGAAGGAATATGCGGCCGTAGTTTTTCAAGTGGAATAGGCCAATGCAAGAACAATAGATTTCTCCATGTTTGTCGCATAATCCAATATTTCGAAGGTAATGGCCAAGGACGATGTACAATATCATTCATTATATTCATGAAATGATCCCCCTGTTTTTATATGTCCATAGTTTGGTGGAAAATAAAAATTTAATACGATAGGGATACAAAAAGCTCTACTATTTTTAAAGCATTAACTTGATATTTATATGATTTTCCTGTTTTTGGATATAATAAGAATAGAGGAAATCCTTATTGAAAATATGCAAAGTATGGAGCAATAAACATGTCGAACATTTTTTATTATTTTACTTTTGCAATGGTGACATTTATTTTTATAGTTTTTGTATTCATGCTTTTCGGGTGGCGATGGTTAATGAAACGAATGGTAAAGCAAATGGGAAAAATTATTTTATCCGACAGTTATCAAGAAAATGTAATGGAGTTGATGCCGGGACTCCGGCATATGGGCATTCAAAATATGCTTGAAAATAGCTTGCGTGCTGAAACAGGCGACGTTCTCCACCGCCCGATGGGCTCTTCAAAAAAATGGCCGCATTTAGATCCCATTACTTTTATCCCTGCCCAAACAACACCCTTTCCTATAGACGGAGAAGAAGATGTCGATGTGCAGGTTAGCATTGGGCCAAATGCAAAAAAACCAATGCAAATAAAAATCCCGTTAATGATCAGCGGGATGGCCTATGGGATTGCCCTCAGTGAAGAAGTGAGACTCTCTTTAGCAGAAGCAGCTAATAATGCAGGAACCGCAATTAATTCTGGTGAAGGGGGAGTCTTACCTGAGGAACTAAATAAGGCCGGAAAGTATATTTTACAGTTCTCCAAAACAGAATGGGCAAAGGAAGAAGAATTAATTAAGCGGGCAGATATGATAGAAATTAAGTTAGGACAAGGCGCATTATTTGGGACGGGCGGGAAAATTTCTCCTAAAAATTTAACAGGTCGTGCCCGTGAAGTGATGGGGTTAAAGGAAAATGAGGATGCCGTGATTTATGATAATTTTTTTGAAGATCAAACGCTGGATGATTTGAAAGAACTAGTTGATGATCTTCGAAGCCTGACAGGTGGTGTTCCCATTGGGGCAAAAATGGGGGCTGGCGGGAAAATTGAAGAAGATATTGATCATTTAATTTATATGGGTGTTGATTATATTGCCATTGATGGCGGACAAGCAGCCACACTCGGTGCCCCGCCTATTTTATCTGACGACGTTGGAATCCCAACTCTGCATGCGATTGTCAGAGCTGCCAATTATCTAGAAAAGAAAAACATGAAGGGAAAAATTAGTTTAATTGCCTCTGGAGGACTCCTAGTACCTGGACATTTTTTAAAAGTGCTCGCCCTCGGAGCCGATGCAGTATATGTAGGCTCCGCTATGTTATTTGCCGTCTCACATCCTCAATCATTGAATGCCATGCCGTTTGAACCGCCTACACAAGTTGTTTGGAATCAAGGGAAATTCAAGGATCAATTTAAGATTGAAGAAGGGGTAAAATCAGCAGAGAAATTCTTAACAGCAAGTACTGAAGAAATAAAAATGGCATTAAGAGCAATGGGAAAAAGCTCTTTAAAAGAGTTATCAAAAAAGGATCTGGTTTCTTATGATGAATTGACCGCCAAAATGGCCGGAATTCCGTATTCGTTTAAACCTTGGGAAAACAAAGAAATAGAAACATAATTGTTCATCACTTCGATCCAATTTTTCTCATTTTCTGTAATAATGGAGAAAACTGACTATGGCAAACATATTATTTTATTTGACTTTTGCAATGATGTCCCTATTATTTGTCGTGTTTATATTCATGCTCGTTGGTTGGCGTTGGATTATGAAACTAATAGTGAAAAAGGCTGGAAAAATCATTCTAACTGACAGTTATCAAGAAAATATTATCGAACTGATGCCAGGACTTCGGCATATGGGCATTCAAAATATGCTGGAAAATAGCTTGCGTGCTGAAACAGGAGCTGTCCTTTTTCGCCCGCTTGGCGGCTCTTCAAAAAAATGGCCGCATTTGGATCCAATTACTTTTATCCCCGCACAAACGTCACCGTTTCCCATTGATGGTGAGGAAGACGTAGATGTTGCCGTTACCATTGGACCAAAGGCAAAAAAACCAATGGAAATAAAAATTCCACTTATGATTAGTGCAATGGCATTTGGGATTGCACTTAGTGAACAAGCAAGGCTTTCATTGGCAGAAGCAGCAAAAAAGACAGGAACAGCACTAAACTCTGGGGAAGGTGGAATTTTACCTGAAGAATTAAACTCTGCCGGAAAGTATATTTTACAGTTTTCAAAAACAGAATGGGCAAAGGACGAAGATGTGATTAAGCGTGCCGACATGATTGAAATTAAATTAGGTCAGGGTGCCTTAGCGGGAATGGGCAAAAAAATCCCCCCGCAAAGTTTAACAGGTCGTGCCCGTGAAGTGATGGGACTTAAGGAAAATCAGGAAGCTATTATATATGAACATTTTTGTGAAAATCAAACACTAATTGATTTAAAGCTGCTTCTGGAGGAACTTCGCGTCGTATCAGGTGGAGTTCCAATCGGCGTTAAAATTGGCGCTGGTGGAAAAATTGAGGAAGATATTGATCATTTAATCTTTATGGGGGTTGATTTTATTGCCATTGATGGCGGGCAAGCAGCCATGCACGGTGCACCGCCTATATTATTTGATGACTTTGGAATCCCAACATTGCATGCGGTAGTTAGAGCTGTTAATCATCTAGAAAAAAGAAAGATGAAGGGAAAGATTAGTTTAATCGTTTCAGGAGGGCTTTTAGTCCCCGGTCATTTTTTAAAAGTGCTTGCACTCGGAGCCGACGCTGTCTATTTAGGCTCTTCAATGTTGTTTGCTCTTGCACATGATCAAGTGTTGAATGCACTTCCATTTGAACCGCCTACACAGGCTATTTGGTATGACGGGAAGTTCAAGGATCAATTTAAGGTTGAAGAAGGGGTAAAATCAGCGGAGAAATTCTTAACAGCAAGTACAGAAGAAATAAAAATGGCATTAAGAGCAATGGGAAAACGCTCTTTAAAAGAGTTGTCAAAAAAGGATTTAGTGTCCTATGATGAATTGACCGCTAAAATGATTGGAATTCCGTTTTCCTTTGAACCATGGGAAGAAAAAGATTCATAATCGGTTTCCTGCTCCGAAATTTGAATGGAAGCAGGAAATCCTTCATTTTTCCTGCTTCTTCTTTTAAATTTACTATCGATTCGTTACTCAAGAGAGTATATTATTATACCTCCAACGCACCCTAAAGCATTACGGGACGGGTCTGGCACAAAAGGAATCGTTTCTTCCTTCCATTAGTAGAGTTCGGTCAAATAATCTTCTTGGAGTGCTTTGTCCAAATCTTTTTCGGTCATGTCGTGAATTTTTGTATGGTCTAATAGGATTTTTGCTGCATTTGGCAGTGAATCCTTTTCACTCCATGTTTCTGGTTCCCAAAGGCCTGATCGTTTCATCGCTTTTGCACAATGAATAAAGCATTCTTCCACTTCAATGCAGATCCCAACCAAGGGTTTCTTTCCATGATGGGCCATTCGTTCAAGGAGGATGTCATCTTTCACCAAGCATGCTTTTCCATTCACTCTTAATGTTTCCCCCAGTCCAGGAATCAGAAAAAGAAGACCTGCCTTTGGATTGGATAAAATATTTCGCATTGTATCTATTCTTTTATTCCCTGGCCGGTCTGGAATAATGATATGCTTTTCATCAAGTACAAGAGCAAACCCAGGCATGTCTCCACGAGGTGAAACATCGCAATATCCAGAAGCATCAGAAGTAGAGATTACTAGAAAAGGAGAGCGGGAAATAAAATCCTTACAATGATCGTCTACATAGGAAATCACCTTTTTTCTAACTAGTTCACTAGGTTCCCCTATAATAGAACGTAATTCATCCTCTGTTTCAATTATATCTTTACATGTAAGCTTAGGTATCGGCATTACTACACTCCCCTTCCTTATCCTAGCATTATAACAAGGTTCATCAGTGGTTATTTTTATCGATTTTCACGAATATAATTAGCCACTACCAGTCCACTCTCTACTTGAATACGCACAAGCTTTTGTATCGGAATCGCCGTATAATCAAGCTCACAGTCAAGGTTTTCACAATATTCTTTTAAGAACTGTTCACCTTTTTCGCAGGTTTCCAAGAGTTTGCACATTGCGATCTCTTCTTTATTTTTTTGCTGCCTAAGCCGTTCGATTTCATATTCACAAGTACGAACGGTCAAACCTAAGTACAAGCCATTGTAAAACTTTGCAGCTTGTAAATTATCAAAAATTTCTGCAATGGAAGCATTTTTTTCAAATTCTGGATTACTTTCAGCCCAATTGATTTTGGCTTCACTGCCTTCTCTAATATACTGAATCACTTCTTCTACCAGTTTTACAAATGGGTTCTCTTCACTGATATATGGGCGGACTTCGGTTAGCATCTTATCTAGGCGATCAAAATGGGCTTGTGATTGTTTTACATTTTGTAAAATGGCTTCTTTCCGCGTGATTTCCCCCTCACACAAATCCTCAATCCGAGAATCAAAAAAATAAGGCAGCTCAGTAAGAAGAGTTACACAGTCTGCTACGCCCGATACATAGTCCGAACTCGAAGTGCCATTTTTTATATTTGGCTTCTCACCGCTAAATTTTTCTATGAAATCATAAGCTTCAGCAATGGTCATATTTTTAAAGATAGCTGGAGAAAATTTTGTTATGAAAGGTTCTTCAGGCTCTCCTAAATTTAAGGGGATACCTTGTTTAATAGCTGAATCCCTCAAACTTTCATACAGCTCTGGCAGATCATGTGTTATGTACCAATAAGCTCCCCCAAACCCTGCATTATGGAGGGAATACATAAACTCTGGTTTGATCTCTTGTATTAAGGTCATTAAAGCTTGGGTTTCAGGTAGCGGGTTGTGAAAATGCAGCTCTTTGTAATCAATCGGAAAAGTCCATTCCACCTGTTCATAGCCAATTGGCCGATAATAATTTTTCGTGTAGGTATAAACATTAAACGGTCCTTTGAACCAGTTTTCATTTAGACGAACACCATCAGGATCAATACATTTAATCATGTACCATGTAAAGCCTAATCCCTCCCGTAAATCGTCATTCTCAGCCAAAGCACGAGAAAAGTACTCGAGTGTCATGGCACCAATAGGTTCATTAGGGTGAGGGCAGGCAAAGCATAAAGCATTCTTTGGACCATCTCCAACTTTCAAACATAAAATCGAATGCCCCTTTCGAGATTTTCCTGCCTCAAATACGGTAACGATATCGGGAAACTCATTAGCAAGCTTCCTGCAGCTCTCATCCATTTCATCTACAGTCAGAAAAGCTTTATAATCAGGAACATTAGCAACAACAGATTGAAAATTCATGTAATTGTTTCCTTTCATTTCATTTAAGTATTTCATGGCTTCATAATGTGTCCATGCTTTACGGTAGAGCAACACAGATATATGGTAGCATAGTTTCAAAACAACTTGCATGTATCAATTATAAATTTAACTTGTCCCTTGTTATTGATAATAATAAAAAGGAAAAGGACCAAACCTGGTCCTTTTTGATACACTTCATTTATTAGACATAATCCCATTTGAGGACAATGGCAGGTTTGCGTCAGGAGTCTTTTGCCATTCGATATAATCCCGATAATCCACTAGTCATTCAATAATATCAGTCATATAACAATTTTATTTTCTGGCAGCTTCCTTCACTGCAGCATTAACCTTAAAACATACTCAGTCGATAATTTCTTGATAAAAGTTCCAAAAGTTTAAGACCAGCAACACTGTTCCCTTTTTCATCCAATGAAGGGCCAAAAATTCCAATTCCAAATTTACCAGGAACAGCCCCCAGGATTCCGCCTGATACACCACTTTTAGCCGGAATACCTATTTTGATGGCGAATTCTCCTGATGCATTATACATTCCGCACGTAACCATAAACGTTTTGCAAATTCTTGCTACATCGTCTGGCATAATCCGTTTCCCGTTAAGAGGATCAATACCATCCATCGCAAAAATCATACCGATCCTCGCTAAATCCAAACAATTCATTTCGACGGCACACTGTTTTGTGTACAAATCCAATAATGTTTCAACATCCTCAGTGATGATGTTATGCTGCTTGAGAAAATAGCATAATGCCCGGTTCAAATTAGCCGATTCAAATTCGGAACGAGCTACCTTCTCACAGTAGCCAATGGATGAATCGCCGGCCAATTCCCGGATAAAGCCTAATAACCGATTGAACCGATCCTCCACTGAATCCCCTTTTATCATATGTGTAACGACGAGTGCCCCGGCATTAATCATCGGGTTTAATGGTTTGGCCGGGGCCATTGTTTCCAACTTGGCAATCGAATTAAACGGGTCTCCAGTTGGCTCCATCCCAACTCGTTCAAATACATAGCAATAGCCTCTTTCCATTAAAACAAGAGCTAAGCTAATAACCTTTGAGATACTTTGCAGGGTAATCTTTTTATCAATATCTCCCGCTGAGATACATCTTCCGTCAGGATAATGAATCGCAACGGATAGATCACTAGGATTTGCTTTACCCAGCTCGGGAATATAGTCTGCAACCCTGCCATCTTTTGTATATCTTTTTGCTTCTTCCACAAATCGCTGTAATTCGCCACTTTTTTGACACGGCATAATGTATCACCCGTAGTAGTATGGGCGAATGATAAGGTGCCCATTCACCAGGTATTATGGTTAGAAATAATAATTTTTAAGGTATCGGTTTTCCCAAAAATTTGACCGAAGCATTTTGAAACCAATTAGCTATCAGAAACCCTTCATTTTAAGAAATAATTCCATAATAAAAAACTGTAGATATTTTCTTCTACAGTTTTAATCTTAATATAATAAAGTTGACTCACTCCACATGTCCAGAGTGTATGTGGCAACACATGGGGTGTTGGTGAGGTTTTTATAAAAGCAATCATTTTAAGAGAATCCATCTGTACGTAATATGGTCAGGAAAAGGACATTCCTGGTTGACCTTTTATTATGATGGGCAGTTTTATTTGTACATCGGAAAGATCTGTTGTGCAAAGTAACTTGGACTATAAGGTGTCCCTTCTTGTAACCACCATGATACGATGCCAAGTGTTGAGGAAGCAATTATCTCATTAGGCACCCGAAACGACCGCCCTTTCGCTTTTATATCTTCTGCCCAAAAAGTGATGATATCTAACAATAAATCGAACACTCTTTAGCGAAAATCCTTGTTCTGCAGCATAACATTGTAAAGCCCGCTATTCGATAAAAATGATCAAGAAAAGAGATAAATCTGGCCAGGGGTGAGGGAGATCCTTTCCCAACTATTTTCACAAAAAATTTACAGAAGCCATGGGAGTTACTCCAAATGAATTTGTTACAAAAACTAGGCTTGATAAAGCAAAGGATTTGCTGGTAAGAACTGATACATCAGTTGCAGAAATAGCAGTTCAATGCGGCATTGAAAACACACCTTATTTTAGCTATGTATTTAAGAAACAAATACATTTGACAACTGGAGAATTTAGAAATAAGTATAAATATTTATAAATTCTTCGAAGCTTAAGAATCTAGTAGGTAGTAACCAAAGGTAACTTAATTCTGAATAGTATAAACTCGGGTAGCTAACCCGAGTTTTTTAAAATTAATACATCCTTTGGTTCAATTTCTATTTCATTTTCTAAAATCTCTCCATTGAATAAATCAGTGTATGAGTTTTTTCCAAGTGATACTTTTTGTAAAATATTGCTGTGGTTTAATATAAATATATATTCATTATTTTCCTTCACTCTTCTAGTTATCTCTACCTCTGCATCAGTTTTAAATATAGGTTTAATATTCTTTTCTCCGCAATATTTTTCAATTAATACTTTTATTAAATTGTCCTCTGGTTCCGATGCCACATATATGGCTTTTCCACTTCCATAAGAATTCTCTGTTATTGCAGGTAAGCCTTTATAGTAATCTTCTGTGAAGGTTCCTAGTACAATTGCATTTTCATTGTGAACTACTTCACATATTAATTTACATTCAAACGTTTCCTCATTTTCCTCCAGCTGCTTTTCTACCCTTATTCCATTCTTCATATCAGGATATAGTGCATCAACCTCTTCTACCCATATACCAAGCAGTTCCTTAAAGGCACCTGGATATCCACCAAGTCTTACAATATCATTTTCATCAACAATGCCACTAAAGAATGTTGTTATGAATGTACCGCCCCTACTTACAAATTTATTAATATTTTCTATAGAGGCATCACTAACCATATATAAAAGAGGAGCTATTACTATTTCATATTTTGATAAATCTGAGGTAGGTTCAACTATGTCTAACGGTATATTTAAATCATATAAGGCTTTATAATATTTCATTATTCTATCAATATATGTTAAATCTACACTAGGTCCACTTGAATATTCAACTCCCCACCAATTAGCCCAATCCATAATTATTGCTACCTTTGATTCAGTTCTAGAATCAATTATTTTATCCTGAAGGTATTGTAATTCCTTGCCTAATTTGCTTAGTTCTTTTCCAATCCGCGTATTTTCATGTCCAACATGAGGCACCATAGCAGCATGAAATTTTTCACAGGCTCCTAGAGATTGCCTCCATTGAAAAAACATTATTCCATCTGCACCGTGGGCTATACATTGATAGCTTAACAGCCTCATTACCCCTGGTCTTTTTTGAGCATTATAGGCTTGCCAATTTTGCTGACTAGGTGTTTGCTCCATTAATAAAAAGGGTTTTCCTTTTTTTAATCCTCTTATCACATCATGTCTAAAAGCAATTACACTTGGATGATCTTTATTTGACGGATAACTATCCCAAGAAGCAACATCACATTGTTCTCCCCACCTAAATAAGTCTAACTCATGGCTTATACTCCATATATTAGTAGTAATAGATGTTTCTTTATGATATTTTCTTATTTCCTGCACTTCTCCATTAAAGCATTCTAACAAACTATTTGACATGAACCTATTGTAATCTATAGCCATCGGCTGAAAATAAGTTCCATCTCTTCCTGCTAAAGCTCCTGGTAAAATCTCTGTTAAAGCAGATGGTACCTCAATTTCATCAAAGTCATATATTGTATGACCCCAAAAGCTTGTATACCAACATTTATTTAAATTTTCTAAAGTTATATATTTATTTTTTAACCATTGTATAAAAGCTTGTCTACAATTTTCACAGTAACAATAGGCACCATATTCATTGTTAACATGCCATAACACAATTGCTGGGTTATTTTTAAAATGTTCAGCCATTTTTCCAGCTATAGTACTTGACAATCTCTTATAGTTGGAACTATTTGGACAAAAATTCACCCTTCCACCATGTTTACGTTTGCGACCATAAATATCCGTTCTTGTAATATCCGGATATTTTTTACTCATCCAAGCTGGCTGCGCTGCAGTTGGTGTAGCCATGTTTATGAAAATACCATTTTCATATAGAAGATTTACTATTTTATCTAACCATGAAAAATCAAATTCCTCTTCACTTGGCTGCAATTTAGCCCATGAAAATACAGGGAGAGTTACAACATTTACTCCATGAACCTTCATCTGTCTTATGTCTTCTCTCCAAACTTCTTCATCCCATTGATCCGGATTATAATCCGCACCATAAAAAAAGCCTTTAATTTTATCATTAATCATTGAAATATCGCTCCTTATAGCTCCATACAAATCCATTTTATTTCATAAGGTTTTAGTGAAAGCTTAACAGCACTATTTTTATCTCTGTAAACTTCTGTTTCCTGTACTTTTTCTGAATTATTTATAATTGCCACATTGCCTGTTTGCAGGTATGCTGCACACTCAGTATTGCTGTTTGAAGTATACCAAGTGAACATTTCCTCCTCTTTAGCTGCTGCCCAATATAAAGCTCTTAATAAAATTCTTACGTTTTCTGGTGTATAAGGAAGTCCTGATATATACACTGCTCTACCCTTGCCAAATTCGTTCACAGCTAGATTTATATCTCCATTATCCATTGAAAGAATCTTTGTGCTATCGCTAACCCTATATACATACTTCATTCCTTCGCCAAAATCTATCTTTGACTTTTGATCTTGTAATATAAAGTGGGTCTCCTCTTGAGCCTTATCATGTCTAGTATAACTTAATGTATAGCCCATTTCTCTATCCACACCTAGTATATCTGAGAGCTGGAAGTACTTACCTTGATGCTGATATGCAGTTGGTTCACCTATTCCAATGAATCCGCCTCCATTATGTACCCATTCTCTTAACTTACCTGTTACTTCATCATCTACCCAATACTTATCTCCTGACCATGCTGTGCCAGCATCACCAGCATTTATAATTACACCTATATCTTCCGGTATGCCCTTTTTCTTTATATCTTCAAAGCTCATAAATACCACATCAACTGGCATACCGCTTAAACATTCTATTACCCCTACATAAGAATATATTTTCTTATACCATAAAGCATGTGCCACCATATTAGTCTGCCAGCTTCTAAGCTTTCCCCAAGCATTTAACACAGCTACTTTAAATTTGGCAGTATAAGCTTTGGTTCCTTCCATCTTGTAATGGATTTCTCTAAACTCATTAGTGATTTCTTCTATCTTCTTTACAAACTCTGGAAACTTTAGCGCAAGACTCAAGTATCCACCATAACCCATTCTTTCCACTGGCTTTCTAAGTATTGCACGCCTTGCTTGTACCCAATTTTCTACTGCTTCCTTTGTTGGGTTTCCACCTTCATAAAAGGTATCTGGAAAGAAATATGGTAGAAATCTTCCTTCTGTATATTTTACGTGAGGAATATCGGAAATCAATCTTAAAGTAGCTCCGCTTCCCACAGAGCCTACCACTGAATCTAGTCCAATGTTTCCAAAATAATCTCCATAAGGTTCTGTTCCAATCCAGTTATCACCTAAAAACATCATTGCTTCTTTTCCATAGCTATGACATAAATCAACACATTTTTTAGCATTTTCAGCTACAAAGCCTTGAACAAAATCAATCCAATCTAAAAATTCCTTAGAAGGTACTCTAAAGGGGGAATTATAATATCCTTCATCAACGAAAGCTTCTGCTCTTAGCCTGTAGCCTTTTACCTTTTCAAATTCATCCATGGCCTTTGGACTTACACTAGCACTGTATCCAAACCAATCAACAAACTTTTCCTTTGCTTTGTCATTATAAGCTATTGTGAAGTGGTAAAAAAATGTAGTAAATCTAACAACATCTACACTGGGATTCTCTTTAAGCCAATTATCTAAATAGCTAAAGATATGCTCCCTGGTTTCTTCATGGATTGCATCATAAGGCATCTCCGGTGCTGTAGTCCAATTATTTGTTAGATGATTATACATTTGAGTTGTATCCCAAACTTGATATGCTAAAAAACTCACAGTATATCTATGCCACTTTTTAGCATTGTTGATTACAACCTTTTGAGTGTTGCAATCAAACTCCCAGTGGTTCACATCTAACAACTCGCCACTAGTTCTATCTATAACCTCCCAATATCTTTTAATATCATGGTCCTTATCTATTTCAAATTGTTTATTAAAGTATCCATCTAAAAGGTCTATTTCGAACACCTCGTTTGCAGCGGTATTATGATTAGACATTAAATACTGCATTTGAAGTTGATCTCTATGGGAATAGGCCCACTGTTGATCATTTCTAACAGTTAAATAGGTTGTGTATACCTTTACTGCCATATCCATTAATTCCTTTGATAGTATAGTACCATCACTATTTCTAATGGCATCTGCTCCCCATTTTTCTATAATTCGCTTAACCTCATTATCAATTCCTGTTTCCGCCGGTAAAGTAAATCTACCTTTTCTTAAATCTTCTATCACTGCCTTTTCCTCCTTTTACTCGGAACACTGGATTTTCACTACAACACACTATTCCTTCACAGCACCTGCTGCTATTCCACTAAAAATATATTTCTGGAATATAAAGTAGATTAATAGAGTTGGAATCATAACTATAACCGCTGCTGCACTTAGCATTGGAATAGAAGAAGTTCTAGGATCTTGTATACAATTTAAAAGTAAAGTACTTAAAGTTCTATGCTCCACTCCTGGCATATATAAAAATGGTATATACATGTCATTTAAAACATCAACAGCTTTAAGTATGCCTAAAGTAGCTGTTGCAGGAATCACCATAGGAAAAATTATTCGCCAGTAAATTGTAAAATATGATGCTCCATCCATCATGGCACTTTCATCTACTGAAACCGGTATCTGCTGTAAAAACTGATTATAAATGTATATTTGCATTAAATCTGCACCGGCATATATGAGTATAGGTGCTAAAAGAGTGTCATATACATGAATATTAGTCATTAATCCAAATCTTGATATTTCAGTAACAATACCTGGTATTATTAATCCAACTAGGAATATAGCAAAATATGCTTTTTTTAACTTGAAATCAAATCTAGTTAAACAATATGCAACCATAGTGCTAAGTATAGAATTTATAACAACTGCAGCTACAACCAATATCATGGAATTTTTAAATCCAATAAACACATTTGCACTTTTAAGAACCTCTTTATAATTTTCAAAATTAAGACTAGTAGGTGGTTTAAGTGCTGATTCTGAACCAATCTGAGGTAAGCTTTTAAATGATGCAAAAACTGTAATTAGTATTGGCAAAATTACTATAGCTGATATAAATATAAATAGTAGTATTTTTAGTACTCCTCCTCCACTGACAGATCTCCTTGTAATATTAATAGTGGTTTCCTTTTCTATTTCTAAGTTAGCTTCCATTTTCTCATCCCTTTAAGTTAAATAATTTTTTTTGAATAATGGAGAAAATTATTATTATTATCATCAATACAATTGCCATTGCACAGGCTAATCCAAAATTTTGATATTGAAAGGCTGTATTTATTGTTTGTAATGTAAAAGTTTCGCTAGCATGATTGGGACCACCGCTAGTCATAACATAAGGAATATCAAATATCTGCAAGGCTCCTCTCACGTTCAAAAATAATACTATTTCAACAACAGGCTTTATATTTGGTAATACAATGTGATAAAACTGTTTAAAGGTGCTTGCTCCATCAATAATAGATGCTTCAATCATGTCCGTTGGAAGGGATTGAAATGCCGCTAAAAAAAGTATTATATGGATACCAGAAAATTTCCATATAGAAACTCCAGTAAGAGAATAATTAACAATTTCCGGGTCGCTAAGCCATCCTATTTTATTCATATGAAAAAACTGCAGCATACTATTTAACACTCCATCTTGTGAGCTAAAAAGAAAGATAAACATACATGCAACTGCAACTGTGTTAATTATATAAGGTAAAAATGTAATAGTTTTGAACATCTTACTGCATCTCACTCTATTGTCTAATAAAAATGCTAAAAATAATTCAATAGGTATAAAAAGCAAATGCCCCGCAAAATATACAGCGTTATTTTTTAGCGATACCCATACCTCCGGTGAATCAAATATTATTTTCTTGAAATTTTTTAATCCTACAAAGGTTTTTGTAGGATTCAGTCCATCCCAGCTTGTAAAGCTTAATGCTACTAGATTTATTATTGGGTATATCATAAATAAACTTATTAAAATAGTGGGAATAAATAAAAATGTAACTAGCACTATGTTCTTCTGCATCTTTAAATCATTATTTTTAAACATAACCCGCCTCCTAGCCTGCTAATTAAAAGAAGAATAAAGCAGCTAAAGGCACCTTATTCTTCTTTTAATTAATTATTTTACTTTTTAGTTACCTCTTGCTTTTTTCCATTGTGCATTTAAATCATTCATTATAGAATCTAAACTAGTTTTGCCTGCCACCATCTGTTGACCTATGCCATTAACGTCAAATTTCATGGCATTCTTTACCTTGTTATACTTATCATCATAGAAAACAGTTACTGACTTAGCATCAACACCATCAAAGGCTTGAGCAAAGAATTGATCATTATAACTTACACCCTTCATTGTAGGCTTTATACTAAGAGTAGAAACAAGCTGAGTATAATAATCACCAAAGAACCATTCAAGGAATTCTTTTGCTTCCTTTTGATTTTTACTAGTTTTAGGAACTCCCCAGAAGAATTCAGTCATTGCAGTATTGTAGAATGGATCGCTAGTAGTATTCCTTGTTGGTAATAAGAAAACTCCTAAATTCTCATCCTTACCTCCATTTTGGTTATAATCACTCTTATACCAGGAGCCAGCTGCTAACATACCAGCTTTTCCCGCTACAAACATTGCTCTTTGCTGATCCCAACCATATCCTAATGGATCATCTCCAAAAACCTTAGCATCATATAATTTTTGAATCTTTGTATATGCATTGTAGAATGGCTGTCCTTTTGTAAAAGGATCATCCTTAGTAGCCATCTTGTTGTAGTATTGTCCATCTCCTGCTTCAAGCATTGGCATATATTCATTAAGTGGATAATTTACCCAAGAATCCTTTAAGCCCAATGCAAGTGGTGTATATTTCTTACCATCTTTTATTGTTTGACAAACCTTTATAAACTCATCCCAAGTCTTAGGTATTTCTAAATTGTATTCTTTGAAAATGTTCTTGTTGTAAAAAACAAATTCATTAAATACTGCTTCTGGTAACCCTATTACATTTCCTTTAATCATAGTTTCCTTAGCATATAAATTGTTTTCAGTTGCCTTTAAATCATTTAGAGGTACCATAATATCCCCATAAAGTGAAAGATTTGCTTGTCTAATTGGGAATACATCTGGCAGCTGATTTGCTGTGCTTCTTATCTTCATTGTATTATCATATTCAGTTTTTCCAACTTTTTCCACTTCTATAGTTACATTTGGATGCACCTTTTTATAAGCATCTGCTATCTTTTTAGTTTCTGTCATATACTTATACTCGTCGTCTCCCCAAAGAGCCATTTTTAGTGTTACCTTTTTATCGCTAGCTGTTGATGCGCTCTTTGTATTTGAGCACCCTACAGCAAAGGTGCTTAGTAGTGTTGCTGCTACTAAAGCTAAGCTTAAATTTTTTAATAATTTCTTTTTAATCACTTTTTTTCCCCCTTCACACTTTATAGTTATATTTTAATTATTTTTACAATATCATTGAATGATATATATTAATGTTTTTTTGATTTATATTATCCTCTTGATTTAAACTAGCATAATTGATTAAAGGTAAGCCCGAATTATAAAAATAAGCGCACCTTTCCGGTACGCATCACAAATAGCAGTATATTCTGATTTTTTTCAATCGAATACGGCTTACTTCATTTACTTGCTACATTCTGTCTGAATCTTTTTTGACCAGGGCATGTATTGATCTAAAATTTCAGGGTTTTTCAATGCACCCATCATTCAAGAATGCTTTGAGTCCATTTGCCCTGTTCAATGTGTAGTCAGCTGCTTTCGAGAGTGCGTTTTTTCCGTAGAATGGTGACGTTTCAACCCGTCAAAGGAATTTATTCACAATTGACTTAGAGTATTTTTGCGTTTTTTCTTCGCTTACTCGGAGACAAATGTTTAAATTTCCTTTCAAGTCGATATAAATCGTCACAATAGATCACACCATTTCGTCCATTTTTGCTGTCCGCTTTCAGCCTGTCAACAACGGTTTAAAATTCCCTTTTTTCAACGGAACCAAATTCCCTATTATCAACGTTCTAAGACAGCTGGCTGAATGCCAGCTTTTTGCTTCTCACGAAGCCTATATGAATCTCCTTTAATGT
>NZ_JAHUWN010000140.1 GCF_019219025.1 Bacillus sp. sid0103
GAACTTCGAGTGGCTCGAAAAATACGTGATCTCTTATCTGTTGACCTTCAAGCAGTTCAAGGACAAGTCCATAATTGGATAGATCGCTACTTTCCAGAATTCCTTACCGTCTTTAAAGATTGGGAAGGTAAGGCTGCAATACAGATATTAAAACTTAATTTATTGCCAAATGAATTAATCAATCTTACAGAACAGCAGATACTTGAACACCTTCGAAAAGCTGTTAAACGTGCGGTGGGACTCAGTAAAATAAAAGAACTAAAGCAGGTGGC
>NZ_JAHUWN010000141.1 GCF_019219025.1 Bacillus sp. sid0103
CAGCATTTAGTTGGGCACTCTAAGGTGACTGCCGGTGACAAACCGGAGGAAGGTGGGGATGACGTCAAATCATCATGCCCCTTATGACCTGGGCTACACACGTGCTACAATGGATGGTACAAAGGGCTGCAAGACCGCGAGGTTTAGCCAATCCCATAAAACCATTCTCAGTTCGGATTGCAGGCTGCAACTCGCCTGCATGAAGCCGGAATCGCTAGTAATCGCGGATCAGCATGCCGCGGTGAATACGTTCCCGGGCCTTGTACACACC
>NZ_JAHUWN010000142.1 GCF_019219025.1 Bacillus sp. sid0103
CATGGTCCCAACCAGCCAAATCATGTTTAAGCAAGTAGGGGGCGAACTGTTTAGCTGACGGGATCTTTGTCCCACGGGCAGGTACGTTCTACCCCGGCTACCGTTATAATAAAACCATATAAAAAATGGTCAACCAGAAATATAAACTGTACCCGTTGTAAAGGACATTTTTAAAAAGGTTATGCTACATTTAGAAGATGATTTCTGTATTCAACAGGAGTCATCTTCTTTAAATTCCATTGATATCTAAAATTGTTATAGTAGGTCAT
>NZ_JAHUWN010000143.1 GCF_019219025.1 Bacillus sp. sid0103
TTTTAAATTTCGTTAATGTTTTTTCAAAGTTGCTACCACATGCACATTTAAATAGTAACTTTTGAGAAAAACCGTTATATTCCGTCGTTAGCAACTTACTTTCCGAATTGTTCTCAACAAATTCTTTAATTTTACCAATCGTCCATCGTTTATTCATTCTCTTACACCTCCATATTTTATCGCTATGCGGAGGCTTTTCTTGGCATCCGTTCAATTATAAGTAAAAGTAGTAATTATCCTAAGTTACTCATTATAACATGA
>NZ_JAHUWN010000144.1 GCF_019219025.1 Bacillus sp. sid0103
GCCGATCACCCTCTCAGGTCGGCTACGCATCGTCGCCTTGGTGAGCCGTTACCTCACCAACTAGCTAATGCGCCGCGGGCCCATCTGTAAGTGTCAGCCGAAACCGACTTTCAGCTTTCCCTCATGAGAGGGAAAGGATTATCCGGTATTAGCACCGGTTTCCCGGTGTTATCCCAGTCTTACAGGCAGGTTGCCCACGTGTTACTCACCCGTCCGCCGCTAACCAACAGGAGCAAGCTCCTATTGATTCGCTCGACTT
>NZ_JAHUWN010000145.1 GCF_019219025.1 Bacillus sp. sid0103
TCCGCTACCCACACCTCATCCCCGCACTTTTCAACGTGCGTGGGTTCGGGCCTCCATCCAGTGTTACCTGGACTTCACCCTGGACATGGGTAGATCACCTGGTTTCGGGTCTACGACCACATACTCAAACGCCCTATTCAGACTCGCTTTCGCTGCGGCTCCGTCTCTTCAACTTAACCTTGCATGGGATCGTAACTCGCCGGTTCATTCTACAAAAGGCACGCCATCACCCATGAACGGGCTCTGACTACTTGTA
>NZ_JAHUWN010000146.1 GCF_019219025.1 Bacillus sp. sid0103
TCCGCTACCCACACCTCATCCCCGCACTTTTCAACGTGCGTGGGTTCGGGCCTCCATCCAGTGTTACCTGGACTTCACCCTGGACATGGGTAGATCACCTGGTTTCGGGTCTACGACCACATACTCATACGCCCTATTCAGACTCGCTTTCGCTGCGGCTCCGTCTCTTCAACTTAACCTTGCATGGGATCGTAACTCGCCGGTTCATTCTACAAAAGGCACGCCATCACCCATGAACGGGCTCTGACTACTTGT
>NZ_JAHUWN010000147.1 GCF_019219025.1 Bacillus sp. sid0103
GCCGCAAGGCTGAAACTCAAAGGAATTGACGGGGGCCCGCACAAGCGGTGGAGCATGTGGTTTAATTCGAAGCAACGCGAAGAACCTTACCAGGTCTTGACATCCTCTGACACTCCTAGAGATAGGACTTTCCCCTTCGGGGGACAGAGTGACAGGTGGTGCATGGTTGTCGTCAGCTCGTGTCGTGAGATGTTGGGTTAAGTCCCGCAACGAGCGCAACCCTTGATCTTAGTTGCCAGCATTTAGTTGGGCACT
>NZ_JAHUWN010000148.1 GCF_019219025.1 Bacillus sp. sid0103
AAGAAAAGACCGTTGGGAATACCGGAACATGAAGATAAGATTGTACAAAAGTGCATCACGAAGATACTAAATTCTATCTATGAAAATGACTTTCTAGACTGTTCCTTTGGATTCCGACCAAATCGTAGTTGCCACGATGCTTTGAAAACACTGAACTTCTATATTGAGAAGAGGCCAGTAAATTATGTAGTAGATGTAGATATAAAAGGATTCTTTGACAACGTTGACCACACATGGATGATGGAGTTCTTAAAA
>NZ_JAHUWN010000149.1 GCF_019219025.1 Bacillus sp. sid0103
TTTTAAGAACTCCATCATCCATGTGTGGTCAACGTTGTCAAAGAATCCTTTTATATCTACATCTACTACATAATTTACTGGCCTCTTCTCAATATAGAAGTTCAGTGTTTTCAAAGCATCGTGGCAATTACGATTTGGTCGGAATCCAAAGGAACAGTCTAGAAAGTCATTTTCATAGATAGAATTTAGTATCTTCGTGATGCACTTTTGTACAATCTTATCTTCATGTTCCGGTATTCCCAACGGTCTTTTCTT
>NZ_JAHUWN010000014.1 GCF_019219025.1 Bacillus sp. sid0103
GATCATTTTGGAAATCACCTACATACATTTAATATCATTAATTATAAATTAAAAAGGCAGTTGAAAGTTCAATTCAATTGAAACTTTCAACTGCCTAATTTAGATATTGGACTTTTTCAGTGCCCTCGTATTGAACAGGGGTCATCTTTTTTAAGCTCCATTGGTATCTATAGTTATTGTAAAAGATCATATATTGCTTTATTTCACGCTTTAGTTCTTCTAAATTCGCACATGGCTTAATAGAGGCTTCATCCTTAAAATGACCAAAGAATGATTCCTGTGGAGCGTTATCCCAACAGTTTCCTCGTCTTGACATAGATTGACGTAGTCCAAGCTTTTTCACTAATTTTTGAAAGTCAGGGTGTGTATAGTGAGTACCTTGATCGGAGTGAATCAATGCATCCTCTGCTTTTCTAAAGTTTCGATTCTTTTTTAACTTAAGAAGGGTGTCTGTAGCTAAATCCATCGTGATACGGTCTGACACATGATAGGCCACGATTTCATTAGTAGAGCTATCTTTAATTGTCGATAAGTAGGCCTTCTGGCCCTGGCCGTAAAATAAATATGTAATATCAGTTAAGAGGACTTTGCCTGGGACTTCCTGCTTAAATTGTTGGTTCAATAGATTCGGCACAACTCGATGTTCCTGTGTGGCTTTCATCATACGTCTATATGGATTTGCCTTCCGAATGGGGCAGATAATGGCGTACTTCTTCATAATTCTTCGAATCAGCTTCAAATTGTACTTAACATTAAATTGACCCGCCAAAGTCATTTTGATTTGACGTGCCCCTTTTTTACGGCCCTTAAAATGAAAGGCTTTCAATATTATTTCTTTTACGATTTCGTCCTGTTCATCTTTTTGTTTTCTTCGTTCTTGAGATTTTGCAGAGAAATAATTATAGTAGCCAGAACGTGAGACTCCAGCGACATCACATAAATAGCTCACCATATTTTTCAATTCGTACTTCTCAATAACGGAACGAATAAGGATAAACTTTTGGTCAGCTGATAAAGTTATTTCTTTTTCTTCAGCCCCCTTTCTGCAAATCGTATCTTTTTTAAAAGTTCATTTTCTGCCTTTAATAAATTATGTTGAGCTTCTAATCTTGCGTATTTCTCTTCTAGTGTAAGTTCTCTTTCAGAAGGTCTTCCTGATTTTTCAGTTCTAGTATCACGCAGCCCAGATACTCCATTTTCTCGGTAGGCTGCACGCCATCTTTTGCCCGATGATCTAACTCGGTCAATTCCAATAACATCTATATCGAATCCATATTCCTCAAATATCTGTCTTGGAAACTTTCCCTTATCATTTTCTTCCATAAAAATATGCTTAAATTCATCAGTGTAAGTAATCCCCTTTGGACTAACTGACTTAACAAAAGGGTTCTTTGAAAGTAACTTAATCTCTTTCTCTGTAAATACTTTTTTACTCATTTCGGGCTATTCCCCAATCCCCATTTTTTCTTAATTATACAAAAAAGTACCCTATAGGTAGACTTTTTTTAAGTGTCTACTCTATAGGGTACATTTTACACTAGGATGAGGCTTTTTATTTTTCTCTAATAAACAGGAACTCGTCATCATCATGGAGAATTAATAAAAAATCAAATGTCTTTGTGACAAAAATCATCGAAACACGTCTAAAATAGGCATAAATTTAATATAGTAAGATTTTGTTTTACTCTGTTTGACCAAATATACACTCCGGGGGTATAGTATAAATAAGAGGGTGATTAATATGAAAGAACAGCTTAAATTGGATATTACTGGAATGACATGTGCCGCCTGTTCAACACGAATTGAAAAAGTTCTTAATAAAATGGACAGTGTAGAAGCAAATGTCAATTTGGCAATGGAAAGTGCAGCTATTTCTTTCGATTCGGAGCATGTATCAAGTAATGATATTATTACTAGAATAGAAAAGCTTGGTTATGGAGTACGATTTGATGAAGTGGGACAAAAACAACAATATAAAGAAGAGGAATTGAGACAGAAAAAAAGGAAGTTTCTACTCTCAGTGATTCTGACGATTCCACTTTTATATACGATGCTTGCTCATATTCCAATTGATCTAGGGTTGCCAATGCCCCATTTATTCATGAATCCATGGTTTCAATTTCTCATGGTAACCCCGGTGCAATTTTATATAGGCGGGCAGTTTTATGTTGGTGCTTTCAAGGCATTGAAAAATAAAAGCGCGAATATGGATGTACTAGTGACCTTAGGAACTTCAGCGGCCTATTTTTATAGCCTAGCTGAAGGGGTGAAAACAATTGGAAATCACGCCTATATGCCGCATCTATATTTTGAAACCAGTGCTGTGCTGATTACCTTAATTCTTTTGGGGAAATTATTTGAAACAATGGCAAAAGGGAAAACCACTATCGCCATTTCAAAACTGCTGAGTCTTCAAGTAAAAGAAGCAACAGTCATTAGAAACGGGAAGGAGTTTCAACTTCCAATTGAAGAAGTAAGGGTTGCTGATCTCTTACTAGTCAAACCTGGGGAAAAAATTCCGGTTGATGGCGTTGTAACATTAGGCCAGTCTTCTGTAGATGAGTCGATGATTACTGGTGAGTCTATCCCTGTTGAGAAATCAGTTGGGGATCAAGTTATTGGTTCAACGATGAATAAAAATGGAACCTTAACGATTAAAGCCGTGAAAGTGGGTAAAGACACGGCACTTGCCGGGATCATAAAGATTGTTGAAGAAGCACAAGGCAGCAAGGCTCCTATTCAGCGTGTTGCTGATACAATTTCTGGATATTTTGTCCCGGTTGTGGTCGTCATCTCTTTGTTGACATTTTTGCTTTGGTATTTCTTTGTTCATCCGGGTGAGTTTTCTGCTGCATTAGAAACAGCGATAGCTGTTTTAGTGATTGCATGCCCTTGTGCACTTGGCCTTGCAACTCCGACATCGATTATGGTCGGGACAGGGAAGGGCGCTGAAATGGGAATTCTGTTTAAAGGTGGAGAACATTTAGAATTAGCCCATAAAATCAATGCTATCATCCTCGATAAAACAGGCACTATTACAAAGGGACAACCAATAGTCACAGATTTTATTGCCTACGAAGAGGAGAAAAAAGTACTTCAATATCTTGTATCAGCTGAGAAGTCTTCAGAACATCCACTTGCAGAAGCGATTGTAAAATATGGGGTTGAAAAAAGAACTAGTACGCTTCCTGTCAAACGGTTTAAAGCTGTACCTGGCTATGGGATTGAAGCGAAAATTGGCGATGATGAAATATTCGTAGGCACCCGTAAGCTGATGAAGCTAAAAAATATTTCTAGCGTCAAAGGAGAACAAGAACTGACTCGTTTAGAAAACGAAGGAAAAACCGCCATGTTTATTGCGATTAATTCTGATATAATCGGTCTGGTTGCTGTTGCTGATACGGTCAAAGAAACAGCAAAATTGGCCGTTCAGCAATTACACGATCTCGGTATTGAAGTGTTTATGCTAACAGGTGATAATGAACGGACCGCAAAGGCAATCGCTCATCAAGTAGGTATAAACCATGTCATTGCAGAAGTCCTGCCAGAGGAAAAGGCTAATCATGTGAAACAATTACAACAAAGAGGTCTAAAAGTGGCTATGGTGGGTGATGGAATAAATGATGCCCCAGCACTTGCGGTTGCCGATATCGGGATTGCCATTGGTACAGGAACAGACGTAGCAATTGAAGCTGCCGATATTACGATTCTTGGCGGAGAACTAACTTTGATTCCAAAAGCCATAAGGTTAAGTAAAAAAACAATGCAAAATATACGTCAAAACCTTTTCTGGGCGCTTGTATATAATTCAGGAGGAATTCCGATTGCCGCTCTAGGTTTATTAGTCCCTTGGGTTGCAGGTGCAGCCATGGCATTTAGTTCAGTTTCAGTCGTGTCAAACTCCCTTCGCTTGAAGAGAGTTAATATCTAATTAAAAAGCGAGGTAATCGTCATGGAGAAAACAACATTACAGGTTACAGGAATGACATGCGGACATTGCGAAAAAGCAGTCAAAAATGCCCTTCTCAGTGTAAAAGGCGTAAGCGAAGTAAATGTTTCATTAAAAGATGGTAAGGTTGAGGTAGGTCATGATTCAAGTAAAGCCTCAATTAAGAAACTAAAAGAAGCCGTCGAAGATCAAGGATATGATGTAGAATAAAAACAAAAGGCACTTACCAATTGGTAGGTGCCTTTTTGTTGTGAAATCAATTCACTGTGATATTTATTTATTTCATTAACTTTTCTTTGTTAATTTTATGTGAAAGATGTTATTCTAATCACTAAGGGTTGATTTTTTAGTGTTTGATTATTAATGCTGAAAATTTGAAAAACCACCTAGGAATTGCAAATGGCAGTCAACTAGATCATTTCTAATTTTTATGGTGAATGAAAGTGGTGAAGGCTTTGGAAGATGAGAAAATTGGACAAGAAAAAGTGGAAGATACCAATACTGGACAAGAGCAAGTAGAAAACAAAACGGGATACATACGATTAAAAAAGTTTCATTTTATCATGCTGTTGTTTATGGTTGTGTTTCTTTCTGCGGGAATTACAACATTTGCGCTTGCATTTGGAGATGAAAAGGTAGTTACAGTTGGAACCGAAAGACAAGAATTTACTAAACTCTATGAAGCGTTTGATACTTTAAAGAGTGGTTATTACAAGGAAATCGATCAAAAAAAGGTTATTAATGGTGCTATAAACGGTATGGTGGAGTCGCTGGATGACCCCTATTCAGATTATATGACGAATGAAGAAGCTGAGAGCTTTCATGGCAGTATTTCTTCTTCATTTGAAGGTATTGGAGCCGAAATTCAGGAAAAGGACGGGCATATCGTGATTGTTTCTCCGATCAAGGGCTCTCCTGCTGAAAAAGCTGGCTTAAAGCCAAATGACATGATCCTGTCTGTGAATGGAAAGAGTCTCCAGGGCATGAATTCAACTCAAGCGGTTACCCTGATTCGAGGCAAGAAGGGTACCAAAGTAGAGTTGTCTGTACAACGTCCTGGATCAGATGCTCCAATGTCAGTCCCTATTATTCGTGATGAAATTCCGATTGAAACCGTTTATGGTGAAATGGTTGGTGACGGCATTGCTAAGGTTCAAATTACAAGTTTTTCAAGCAATACAGCAAAGGAACTAGTGGAAAAACTTAATGAATTAAATGGTAAAGGAATGAAGGGGCTTGTATTAGATTTGCGCCAAAATCCAGGTGGTCTTTTAGATCAGGCTATCTCTATTTCAAGCATGTTCGTTCCAAAAGGAAAACTGATCTTAAAAGTTGAAGATCGAAACGGAAAGATCAAGGAGTATCCTTCTCAAAATGAAGGAAACCCAAATCTTCCTTTGGTTGTTTTAATTGATAAGGGTAGTGCTAGTGCATCTGAAATTCTGGCTGGCGCTGTAAAAGAATCAGCAGGTGTAAAACTTGTGGGCGAAAAGTCATTTGGGAAAGGAACAGTTCAAACTGCTTCAGACTTTAAGGATGGTTCAAATCTTAAGTTTACAACCGCAAAATGGCTAACACCAAATGGCAATTGGATCCATAAAAAAGGTATAAACCCAGATGTGGCAGTGGCCTTACCTGACTATGCAACCTTAACTATTATTGATCCAGATAAAGAACTTAAACAATCTAGTTCGGGCACAGAAGTGCAAACAGCACAGAAAATGTTAAAAGCGGTTGGATATGACCCAGGCCGTACAGACGGATTTTTTGACAAAAAGACAAAAGTAGCCGTTACAGCATTCCAAAAAGCACAAAAGCTCCCAGCCACTGGAATTTTAAAAGGCGATTCTACCATGAAACTAATGGAATTATTAAGAGATAAAATTAAAAACAATGATACACAATTGCAAGAGGCGATCAAAGTCTTAAAGGGAACAATGAAATAAACAAAACCGACCCGACTCCCTTAGAGTTGGGTTCATTTTTTGAGATCGTCATCAATGATCAATAGAAAGGGAGATGAAAAATGAAAAAAGCTGAGGTTTATATTTTATCTGGTTTTTTAGGGAGTGGGAAAACTAGCCTTCTCAAACGATTGTTAGCGGATGAACATCGAACGGGAAGAAAAACAGCTGTCATGATGAATGAATTAGGGAAGGTCTCTATTGATTCTGATGTTGTAGATGATGAAGGTGTTACCTTAAAAGAGCTTCTGGGTGGATGTATTTGCTGTTCCATACAGGACAAGCTGGAAGCGCAATTACAAGGTCTATTGGTAGTGGAAAAACCTGAAGTGATCTATATCGAAACGACCGGTGCTGCCCACCCTGTGGAGGTTTTAGATGCGATCCTATCGCCATTATTTGCAGATAAATTAAACATTAAGGGAATTATCACAACAGTTGACGGCACAAGGTGGATGGATCGAAAATCATTAAATCCGCAGCTTCAGCAATTAATCCTAGAACAGGTAAGACATGCAGACTTCATCCTTGTAAATAAAATGAATGAATTAAAAGAGAATGAGCAATCAAAGATTACTTTCGAAATTCAGTCCATTAATCCAAATGCAAGATGTCTTTTGACTAATTTTTCACAAGTTGCAATTGAACAGTTGCGAAGTCTTTCTGTTTCTTTAGAGAAGGCTGCTCAGCCTGCCCATTTAAATTTAACGACCTTTGTATACCGATTTAATGCAGCCATTAGCCAAACAGAATTTGAAGATTTTTTGAAAAAACTACCGGACACTATTTACCGTATTAAAGGTTATCTAAAGTTCGACTATTCGCACCTTCCTTATTTATTTCAATTTTCTTATGGAATGCCGATATATTTGAAAGAGGACATGAATATGCCATTAAACCTTGTATTTATCGGTGAGGATATTGATTGGAATGGGATCAAAATAGAACTAGAAAATCTTGAAAATAACAAAAATACAAGGATTGAATGAATGATAATTTCCTCTTCAGGTAACTCTTTTAATGTAGCAAAGTTTATTTCTAAAAGGAGGATGCTATGAAGAGGGTAATTATTTTTTTTGTATGTATTCATATCCTCCTATACGGTCAAGGAGTTAAAGCTGCATCAACCATTAGTTATAAAATTGAGATGTTAAACTGGAAAGACGTTAATCAAATCCTCCCTAAGTACACAAAATTTACAGTTATGGACGTAGAAACGGGTAAAAAGTTTAAAGTACAAAGACGTGCGGGGAGCCACCATGCTGACGTACAACCTTTAACCTCAAAAGACACAAAGATTATGAAAAGAATATATGGGGGCAAATGGAGCTGGAAACGCCGGGCCATTATTGTCATTCATAAGGACCAGTGGATAGCAGGTTCCATGCATGGGATGCCTCATGGTGCTGGAGCACTCCAGAATAACTTTCCTGGACACTTTTGTATCCATTTTTATGGAAGTACTACCCATCGAACCAATTCAATGGACTTATCACATATGCTCATGGTGTTGAAAGCTTCTGGGCAATTAAATCGGTATTTAGGAAAAGCGAATCCGTATGAAGTCATAAATGCCTATATTGCAGGATTTAAACAGCAAGATCGCAGAATTACATCAGAAGCCTCGCTGCAAAAAATTAACTGGAAGCCCATTTTAGAGGATGTAGATAATATTAGCATTTCTCGGATGGAACTCTTACCAGCAGAGGATTTAAAAGAAGAAATTAGTTTGGATGTACCCGTTGAAATCGACTGGTTTATAAAAAATAGAGGTCGACAAACCTTTAGGGGAAATATTCATTTGATCAGATTTTCACCAATTGACGCTTGGAAAGTGGATTCAAAGGATTTTCTTAAGCAAAATGAACTTCAATAAAAAAACCCAGCAAAAAACAAAAACATCCTCACTATTGGACACTCCAATAAAGGATGTTTTTGTTTGGAAAGTGCTATAAGGGTTGTTCGCCAAATTTTATAAAGGTACGCTCATCCTCCACTAAACCGCAAGCACCGCATTGTACCCGATATTCAGGGCCGTTATAGGGGAGATGGAAGGGTTCTAATTCGTTTTCAGCATACTCTTTGATGACGTCACCTGATTGCGGGTCGAGCTTAACAGAATGAGAAACTTGTTGAATCACATTAAAGCGGCTTCGATTCGTCTTGCAATTTGGACATTTATAAGGTGTAGACATATAAGCTTGCTCCTTCCATGGATATGTTAACCTTTATTTTTTGCAAAAAGGGGAGGAAATATGTAACAATGCAAGTGAAGACAAAAGGAGGGGATTTTTTTTGTCTAAAGAAAAGGCTTCCATTGATCATTTATTAGAAGAATATCGGATGATTTGGAATAATCGTTTACTAGATACCAAGGGTAAAAGCAGTGAGGTCACTTTGCGAGAAGCGATAAAAAGAGAGCTCCTTGATGAAAATTCACACCCGAGGATCAGGAAAAGCAAATTTGAGAAATATTATTCTGCAATCAAAAGAGTGAGTGATTCAACAATTTCGCATGAAGCCAAGGTACAGTTAATAAAAATTCATAATGAAGTGATGGAAGAATGAAGTTAGGAGAGAGGAATTTTGAAAAGGTTTACCGTTTTTTTAGTAATGGTTCTTTGTTTAAGTATCGTTGTCTCGTGTAATAAACAAGATCAAAGTGACAATCTACCGCAAATGGTTGAAGTAGACTTGTCCATTAAACCAAATCCCAGTGAAGTAAATAAGCCGGTTACATTTGAGGCGAAGGTTACTCAGGGAAATGATAAGGTAAACGATGCAGAGGTTATTTTTGAGATATGGCGTGCTAAGGATCCAAACCATGAAAAGGTTGAAATTAAACATACAGAAAATGGAATCTATCGGATGGAAAAATCATTCACTCAAGAAGGAACGTATTATATCATTTCACACGTTACAGCAAGAGATATGCATAATATGCCTAAAGAAGAATTTGTTGTTGGGAGTCCGAGTGAACCGGAGGATGCAAATGCAAAGAGCTCAATGGATGACATGAACATGGATGATACGAAGGAATAACATTACTGACATTGACAAAAAGGACAGCAATTTGCTGTCCTTTGTACTTAACACCTTTTTCTGAATAGTAATTAAATTTCGGTAACATCAATCTGAGAATATTGCATGTCAATATTTTTAGGAATTTTGACTTCAAGGATGCCATCTTTGAAGGTAGCTGTTGCGCCCTTCTTTTTCACAATGGCAGGCAGAGTTATTGTATGTTTATCTTCATGCTGAGGGAGATGCTCTACAATTAGTTGATTGGAGGTATGATAGATCCGAAGTTGTTTTACCCACTCCTCTTTATTTATTAAAATTCTAACATAAACAAAATCATGTGTTTCGAAAGCAGTTGAATGTAAACGATCGTTCGAGGAAACTGGTGTGGATACCGACGGTTGGAATCCCTGGAACATCTCCTGAGGATTGATTCCAGCTTTCATGTTTCCAGGCATAATTTTACCTATTATATCCTGAACATAATGATTGATTTCTTCAGGCTTCATTTTTGCCATCTTATCCTTGATGTTTTTATCAAATGGGAATAGGTTCCACGGGAACAATGATCTCATCCTTTCCTCCTTACTTAGATATTTGTATCCTATGCTAACATTTGCCCATTCGTTATTAAAACCTAAGTTCCTGACAAGCGGTCTATCCTTTTAAACTTTATTCAAGAAAGTAAAAATTGCGTATAAACATCTCTAGTTAACATATAGTTAAGAAAGATATTCTAAACATAGAGAGGTAATGATTTGTGAAAAAGAAAACGGCTTTGATTACGGGAGGAGCAACTGGTATTGGCAAAAAAACGGCTTTATATCTTGCGGAGAATGGTTATCAACTTGCCATTAACTATCGTAATAGCAAAACAGAAGCAATTTCTTTAGCAAACCAATTGACAGAATGCTTTGGAACCAAAAACATTGCTGTTCAAGGAGATGTAGCAACCAAGGAGGATTGTATCCGCATTGTTAATGAAACACTTTCGACTTTCCATACAGTGGACGTTTTAGTACATAATGCAGGTCCATATATTCATGAACGAAAAAAACTGGCAGACTATTCTTTCGAAGAATGGAACTATATCGTACAAGGGAATTTAAGTGCGGTTTTTTATTTAACAAAATTAGTTATTCCTCCGATGCGAAAGCAAAAATGGGGGAGAATTATTACGTTTGGATATGATCGAGTTGAAACTGCACCAGGTTGGATATTTCGGTCAGCCTTTGCTGCAGCGAAGACTGGTTTGGCCTCACTTACAAGGACCATTGCGATCGAGGAAGCCGAAAACGGGATTACTGCGAATATGGTTTGCCCAGGTGATATAATCAACCAATGGAAAGAGAGTAATATCGAGGAGGCAATGGGTGTGATTGGAAATGCTCCTATCGGCAGGCATGGAACAGGAGAGGATATTGCCAGAGTCATTGCTTTCCTAGCTGACGAGAAGTCTGATTTTATAACAGGAAGTATTATTCCTGTTACTGGGGGAACGGATGTATTAGGAAAGGTAAATAAGAATTAGTATAATTTTTTGAACTATTTGATTTTCATGAATGGAAATAGCTCTTTTTGTGGACAATAGATACCAATCATCTATGAAAGGAGCAAAGAAAATGAGTTTTAATATGAACAGAATTAACCCTAATCAAACCCAGATATTTTTTCATGATGGCCGCTTTGAAACATTAACAAATGAGGAACTAGATGAATTTTTGCTCCAAATGGGTCTTAATGACGTGAATGAAACGATTCAACAGAACATAACGGAATAATATTTCTTAAAAAATGTTAAACAAAAAGCAATCGGACATGGCCGATTGCTTCTTTATGCTTCTAACAATTGTGAATCGTCGGATTGAGCAGCACCATTTCGCATGAGGTAGAAGGTGTACTGATCTTTTGGTATCTCATATAAATCATACACATCACCATTTGCGTTCAGTTGATCATATATAGATTTTCTCGTTTCATTTGCTATTATTACATAAGGAAGTTTTTCCGCTGCTTTGATTGAGCGTATATTAACCTTGCGTATTCTCATAAAGACTGTTTCAATGCCTAATTCATAGAAAAGTTCCTGAAAAAAGGCATCCTTAGCCGGACTATTATATCCTTTTCCATGAAAAGGCTTGCCAAGCCAAGTTCCTAAAAACCCAGCGTTATCCTCTATATCAAAAAGATTGATAGTACCAATAGGCGCACCCCATTCATCCAGAATGGTTCGTGATATTAATTCACCGCGTTCTTCGGCTTCAATGGTTTGTTTTGTCATAAATAAGAATTCTTCATAGGAATCAGCTTTTTGGCGCACAAAAGGGAAGACATCAGGGTGGGTCATTAATTCGTACAATGTGTGGCTGTCATGAAGATCACGTTTTTTAAGCATGAATATCCCTCCATTAGGGCATTCCGATCCCATGTCAAAAGAAACGGCCCACCCTCGAAATTTTTTATAATTTTACTAAAAAATTTCGGGGTGGGAATCGAACCCACTAGAACCAGTAAAACTGGTGGCGCACCATTTGCCTTCCCTATTTCATTTTTTTGTTAACCAGAATATGCTTATAAACCCCCAAAGACTTTCAGGTTTTTATTGGTTTCACTTAGAGTATAATACAAGAAAATAGATAAAAAATAAATAGGTTTTTTGTGGATTTTTCGATAATATTTTTTACCAAATTTCAGCAAAATTCTATGTTTCTTGATAGACCATTTCGCCGCCGATTATCGTCCATTTTGGCTTAGCCAAGTAATGGAAAGGATGGTGACTCCATAGGACTAAATCTGCTTCCTTACCTTCCTCAATACTTCCAACTTGAGTGTCTATTTTTAAATTTTTAGCTGGCAGTATCGTAATTCCCTCAAGGGCTTTTTGTTCTGGTAATCCCTCACGGACAGCTAGGCTCGCACAAATATTTAAGTATTGGATTGGTGTATAGGGATGATCGGTGGTAATCGATACTTCGACACCATGATTAGTCAATTCCTGATAGGTTTTCCAGGTTTTATTTTTCAGTTCGACTTTTGACCTTCGCGTTAAGGTAGGACCAACCGATACCTTTAAATCGATCCCTGATAATTCACTGGCGATTAGGTGACCCTCTGTGCAGTGCTCAATTCGTAAATCAAGATTAAATTCTTCCGCGAATCGTAGCGCTGAAATAATATCATCAGCACGATGGGCATGAATTCTAACTGGAATTTCTCTTTTGATGGCCATGACGATCGGAGCTATCCTAGGAAGGTCTGGATTATCGGCATGGATAGCTTGGTAGAAGGCTTCCCTAAGCATTCCCATAATGCCCATCCGGGTAATGGAATCATTGTTGCCGTGGCTATGAATTCTTTTTGGATTTTCCCCTAAAGCAATTTTTAAACCTGAGACCTCTCGTCTAATCATTTTTTTAATATTTCTGCCGGTAGTTTTGATCACGGAAGTGGTTCCTCCAATAACATTGGCACTACCTGGCATAACATTAGCTGTGGTAATCCCGCTTTTAACAGCATCAGTGAAGGCTGGGTCCAACGGATATACTCCATCAATTGCACGAATATGGGGCGTGAGCGCTTCAGCCGTTTCATTGGCATCATTCCCGGCCCAGCCTGTTCCTTCATCATAAAGGCCTAAATGGGTATGAACATCTATGAAGCCAGGAAACAGAAATAAATTCCCACAATCGATGATTTTTACAGTTAAATCAGTCTTTAGATTTTTTCCAATTTTAAGGATTTTCCCGCCTTCAATTAACACATCCCCATATGGGATGGGCTCAGATGTAATTGGATAAACCGTGGCATTTTTTAAAAGTATTTTTGTCATAAAAAAACCTTTCTTCACGTTGATAATAGTTATTTTATCAATTTTAACAATTTAGGTGCCTAGGGAATAGTGTATCCGGATAAATTTTTTCAATAAAAATAATGAACCTTTTTTCAAATGGTATGAGTAATTAGAGCAGGAGTCATCACAAAGTCGTTTCATTTTGTAAATAAAATGAGAAGGACTATAATGACAAATGAATAATGTAAACAATGAAAGGGCGGGGCAAGATGGAAAATCAAGTCGGTTTGGTACTAGAAGGTGGAGGAATGCGTGGTGTTTACACGGCCGGTATCCTTGAATACTTTTTAGAATCTCAATTATTTTTTCCTTATGTAATCGGGGTTTCTGCAGGTGCATGTAATGCTGCCTCCTATTTGTCAAAGCAAAAAGGAAGAAATAAAACCGTTACGATTGAATATGCTTCTGACCCAAGATATATTTCATGGAAAAATTATTTCCGGAATCGGCAATTTTTTGGGATGGATTTTATTTTTGACGAAATTCCAAATAAACATGTTCCCTACCATTATGATGTTTTTTACAATAGTCCGACAGAATTTGTCGTAGGGGCCACGGATTGTCTGACAGGTAAGCCTGTGTATTACAAAAAGAAAGATTATGGGAATGACCTGTTAACCGTATTACGTGCATCGAGCTCCTTACCGTTTATTGCACCTGAAGTTCGTTTTAAAGATAAAGTACTACTTGATGGTGGAATTAGCGACCCCATACCAATCAAGAAAGCTCAGCAGGATGGGTTTACCAAAAATATCGTGATTCTAACAAGAAACAAAGGGTATATGAAAAAGCCTTCAAAGTTACATTTTCTCGTCGATCGAAAATACCCTGGATATAAAGGCTTGCAACATTCCCTTAGGAATCGATACCAAATCTATAATGAAACGGTCGAATATCTTAATAAGGAAGAGGAAACAGGAAATGTTTTAATTATCCGTCCCACCAAGCCCTTAAAGGTCGGTAGAATGGAACGGAATCCGGGAAGGCTTGAAGAACTATACAATCAAGGGTACGAGGATGCGAGATCAGCCATGTCATCGATCCTTACCTATATTAACGATTAAGAGAAGGGACCTACAAGTCTCTTCTTTTTTTTTTGGGGGATGTTAAAGCTTATTGTTGATTTTGGCACCCTGTTGATTGGAGGGGAAGGCGGGAAGACTCCTAAGGGATGTGGCTCCCCGAACCGCCCGCGCCTAGAACTGAAATCAACAGGCAAGTTTAACAAAACGTATTTATTTAATCAAAATCTCCTATCATTTTTTTAGTTACTATTAAATAAACTAAGTAGAGAGGAATTGATAAGGAGTTTTCCAGATGAAAATAAATGAATATTACCGGGATACAGCTAATTTGAACTTAAATGGTAGTATTACTGCATTAATTCCAGCAATCCTAATCGTCGCTGGTAACCTTTCTATTTTTAAAACGAAAGATATCATGTTTTTTACAATCCCATTTCTTATCTATAGCTTAGTTAGTTTTCAATTCTATCTTTTCAGAAGGAGGCAATCGATTTCAATTGCCAGAAGTATGGGGAATTCCAAGGGTGGCAGTATGTCGTTATTTGACGCACGACATTTACTGGTATTGTATTTGAACACGAACGCATCAAAACTACTATTCTATTTTCCTAACGGGCATATGGCTGGAATGATAAAAAGGTACCGAGGCAAAGGGTTAAAAAAGTTAGCCATTACAAAGATGTATGCACTCTATAATATCGATAACCAAGCAATCGGTTATTTTAAGGTTAGTGGCAGAAAAGTGATAAAAATTGAGGTATTTAATCAAAGGAAGCAGTACCTGGGCTGTTTTGAAAGAAGAAAACAAAATTGGAGATCACTTAAAAAGGAATTACTAGATTCGAAAGGCAGGTTAATTGGTGCTGTTGAAGGGGCAGCAGTCTTTATGGATGAGCGATTAATAAATCAACATCACCATCAGGACGCAAGGCTTAGGCGCGGCTGGATGCCAATTGATTGGAGTTCTTTGTTTCCAGAACCCAATACGCCCGTACTCACCCTGAGAGAGACTTTATCAGAACAAGACAAACTCCTTCGAATGTCATTCTTGGTTAATGAGTATTTTATCGAAAGATAGAAGCTTGGACAGTTTCCCTTACGAACATTGTTTGATATGATAAATAACATACTTATATCATGGTGTGGGGGTATTACGATGCAAGTCAAATTAATTAAAGGTCATGGTTCGGGAAATGACTTTATCATCATTGATGAAATGTCAAATGGATATGTCTTTTCGGAACATGAACGAGCGGAACTCGCAAAATTGTTATGTAATCGTCAGTCTGAATTAGGTGCTGATGGAATCCTATTCGTTATGAATAGTAAAAATGCCGATGGTAGAATGCGCGTTTTTAACTCTGACGGTTCAGAGGCCTCAATGTGTGGAAATGGACTACGGCTCGTGGCGAGATATGTATGTGAGCATCTTGGGCAAAATAAAGCCGTGATTGAAACGATGAAAACAAATTTACAGGTAAGGAAACAAAACGACCTGCTGCCAAATATCCATACCTACCAGGTGGAAATTTCCCCGGTTTTATTTGAATTAAAAGCTCTCCCTTTAAATTTAAATAAACCAACCTTATTTAATGAAAAAATCGAAGAACTTTCAGCAGATTTAAGGTTTACAGCACTTGCTGTTCCTAATCCACATTTAATTGCCATTGTTGAAGCGGAACAGCTGGAAGGCGATCTTCAAAAACAGTTAAGTGAAAAAGTAAATGGCCCAAATCATCTATTCCCTGACGGTGTGAATGTAAGCTTTGTTAAGTATCTGCAGCCAGGTTCAATTTATGTAAGAACGTTTGAGCGTGGTGTTGGTTTTACGAATGCTTGTGGGACAGCAATGTCAGCTTCCACACTTGTTACTTGTTTACAGGAATTAAATAAATTTGAAAATGTTATAAATGTTTATAATAATGGTGGAAAAGTACAATGTGTTGTACATGAAATTGAAAGAAAATATACAATTGACTTAATTGGCAATGCTACTTACCTTTACAGTGCCACCATTAATGTTGACCTAGAGAACAAGGCATTTACAGTTTCAGCGAAAACGGAACTGTCTGAACAGTCTTCGTATGAGCTGTTACAAAATGAGGCACAAAAATACGTTGAAACTCAAATAAAAGGATAGGGCTATCCCTATCCTTTTTTATTCGGCCCTCTTTTTAACACCTCCAATACGGGACCAAACGGTTGGATAGATTTTGTTTGAAAATAATTCGAAAAGGGATCCCTTTGCTGACGAATTCTTTTTAGAGCATTTTCCATGTTAAATGATGAGAGCACCAGATTTTCATTTACTTCATCCCAATCTATGGGAGTGGCGACACCAGCATGTTCATTTCCTCGCATGGAATAGGGGGCAACAATCGTTTTCCCTTCGCTATGCTGCACATAGTCAACATATAGCCTGTTTCCGCGATTTTTCTTCATTCGTTCAATTGTGAAGGAGTCCGGATCCTTTGAAATCAAATATTCAGCGATAAAACTTGTAAATAACCTAGTATCATCATAAGTAAATTCATTTTCTGGTAAAGGCAGGTAGATTTGAAGTCCTTTGTTTCCAGAGGTTTTAATGAACCCTATTAAATTTAATTGATCGAGGACTTCTTTAATGAGCAGGGCTGCTTTAATTGCCAATTGAAAGTGGTCCTTGGAGGGCGGATCTAAATCAAAAACAATCTCACTTGGTCCTTTGCTATGAATGGTCTGGAAGGGAATATGAAACTCTATCGCTAATTGATTGCCAAGCCAAACGAGCGTTTTTAAATTATTGCAGAGGATATAGTCAATCCCCTCGTCTGGATGTGTTTGTATAAATTCTGGCGCATAATCAGGACAGTTTTTTTGATAAAACGCTTCGCCAAACATTCCATGTGGATAGCGAATGACGGTTAACAACCGGTCTTTTAAAAATGGCAGCATATAAGGTGATATTTCTCGCAAGTACAGGATATAGTCTGCCTTCCGGATTGCAAGGTTTTCCCATAAAGGTTTTTCAGGATGACTTATATCTAAGCCTTCAGGCAGGTTTTTTTGTGCAAAGATAAAACGATCATATGTACAAGATGCTGGCTCTAAATCAAAGCGAAATCGGTCAAAATGAGGCTCACGAAGCTGGTTTTCATAAAGCTCTAAATACTTTACCTCTAAACATATGGCGGGTTGCACAATTATAAGATGCCCCTCTTCACGGAGCATATTTTGTTTAATCGTTTGCTGAAGTGCTTGCTTTTCCTCTGGTTTAAAACCGAAAAGGACCTGACCAATTGGCTGGATTTTGTTATCCTTATAAACACTTACGTAAAAATAACCATTCGTTTTATCATAGGCGTTAATAAAACAGCTTACATACTTCCAATTTTTATACTTTAACCATTTTAAAGAGCGTTTTCCTTCTTCCCATAGACTATTTTTATGTTTTGCAATAATACCTTCCCCGTCAGATAAAACTACCTTCTCCCAAAGCGAATTAAATTCGTCATTTGCCTGAACAAGTTGAACGAGTTGATCATTATAGGGATCAGCTTCTAACTCGAAACCGATTTTTTCGAACAGTTTAATGAGTTCGTTTTTACGTTTATGAAAAACAAGTGAATGAAGTGGTTTTCCTGAACACATCAGGATGTCAAACACCATTAGTCGACAAGGGGATATATCCGCCTGTTCGCGAATCTTTTTTTTCGATCTTAGTCGTCCTCGAACCTGGATCATCGAGAAATTAGCTTTATGTGTGTTTTCTAATGAAACTAGTTCACCATCTAATAGTAAGGGTAAAAAAGATTTAAATTGTTTTTCGTGTTTTAATAAAAATTCCTCTATCTCAGGAAATTGGGGGAGAAGAGATTTTTCGTTCCTGCTAATAAGATCAATTCCTCGAGAATTCCATACTAAAAGGGCACGAAATCCGTCATATTTTACTTCGTATAGCCAATCGGGATGAACAGGAATATCAAAGGTAAGACTTGGCAGCATCGGCTTCATGGATAAATTGTCCCTTTCTTTTTCATTTATTTTGTTTAATAAACCTCAGATTCATTCTTTTCCAAATGTTTTTAGGAATGCGAATGTCTTGGTACCGCAAAATAAAAGTAAAAAGAATGGAGAATTACACAATGCATACAATGTGGAAGGGAAGTATCAGTTTTGGGCTCGTAAATATACCCATTAAACTTCATACGGCAACAGAGGACAAAGATATCAAGCTTCGAACCCTGCATAACAAATGTAATGCTCCGATTAAATATGAGAAAATCTGTTCTGTTTGTGAAGAAGAAGTGAAACCAGAGGATATCGTTAAAGCGTATGAGTATACAAAAGGGAAATTTGTTGTGCTAGACAATGAAGAACTTGAAAAGTTAAGAAAAGAAAACGAAGACAAGGCAGTTGAAATAATTGATTTTGTAAAAATGGAACAAATCGATCCCATTTATTTCGATCGAAGTTATTATATGTCTCCTAGTGAGGGTGGAGGCAAAGCTTATTCATTGCTAAGAAAAGCATTAATGGAGTCACAAAAAGTAGGTCTTGCCAAAATTATCATTCGTTCTAAAGAGCAATTAGCAGTGATTCGTGTATACGATAATGTCTTAGTCATGGAAACCATTCATTATCCAGATGAAGTACGAAAAGCGGGCGATGTACCAAGTGTTCCTTCCGAGGATAAAGTGACGAAAAGGGAACTCGACACTGCCATCATGTTGATTGACCAATTGACAACAACATTTGACCCAGGAAAGTATACAGATGATTATAGAACTGCCCTGCTTGAGTTAATTGAATCGAAACGAAATGGACAAGAGATCGTATCCGCAGCTACGAAGGAAGTAGCTTCAAATGTCACAGACTTAATGGCAGCCCTACAGGCATCCATTGACCGGACAAAACCCCAAAAAACGGCTGCGCCAAGGAAGAAAACAGCACTACGAGTCAAAAAAGAAGCATGAGAAAAAGCATTGCTGCCACCGATTCGATTTTAGAATCGGTTTTTCTATAGTTCTTTCACCCCTCAATAATGCATAGTTTTTATAAATATAACTTATGGGGGAGATAGAGTGGCTTACAATGTGCTCATGATTGCTGATCCAGGTATTGATGATTCTTTTGCCATCATGTATGCCTTACTACATCCCAAAATAAACCTCGTCGGCATTGTCAGTGGTTATGGTAATACCCCGAAAGAGAAATCAGTAAAAAACACCGCCTATCTGTTAACATTAGCCCGTAGATCCGATATTCCAATTATAGCCGGTGCAGCTGGTCCCTTATCTGGTCAACCAATCCGGTATTACCCAGAAATTCATGGCGAAGAAGGGTTAGGACCCATAAAGCCACCCGATACAATCAAGAATGTAAAGGTTTATGATATTAACAAAATCATTGAAATTGTTACGCAATATAAAGGGGATATTGTCATTGTATCTGTGGGAAGATTGACTGAGTTAGCGTTAATGTTTATCCTGTACGGGAATGATGCATTAAAGGGAGTAAACGCTTTTTATATTATGGGTGGAGCTTTTTTGGTCCCGGGGAATATTACCGCTGAGGCCGAAGCGAATTTTTATGTTGATCCAATTGCAGCACATATGGTTATGGAAAAAGCACATAATATTTATTTATATCCGCTAAATATAACCAATAAAGCAATCATCACACCCGATATAATTGACTTTCTTAGCAAAAACAGCCCGACACCTTTTCGACTATTATTAAAACCCGCATTTGATTATTACTTTAAAGCGTATCAGAAAAATGTCCCGGGTATTAATGGTGCTCCACTTCATGACGTGGTCCCGCTCATGGCGTTAACGGAGCCCGATTTGGTAAAATATATCCCAAGACGGGTCAGGGTAGAGGAATTTGGTAATGCCAAAGGAAAAAGTATTGCTGATTTTCGACCAAAACCAGATAAAGAACCCGTAGTTACGCTTGATTACATCGGTATGGAAGCTGATATCCAGAAATTTGTCGTCAATTTTATGGAAATATTTTTACAAGGTAATTTTAATAAAGAATAATGAAACTCACTTACAGGGTTTCATTATTCTGTCCAACCTCCAACAAGTATGGTAGTCTATTAAAAAACTGAAATATTTTCTCTTCATTTCCTAGTTTTTGAAATTTTATTGACGGTTTGGCAAAAATCGGTTAAAATAAAGGTACGCTTTTAAGTAAATTCAATAATATTGGTTTTGGTAGTCGTAACTGCACGAACTTGTGGGTGATGTCTATTACCCAAACGTGTCAGTACGTCTTTTTTATTTTTCTTAATTGTAAAATAAATTAAAAGTGAACAACTATTTTGGGGGTTATTTCATGAACAACGGTAAAGTTAAATGGTTTAATGCAGAAAAAGGTTTTGGATTTATCGAAGCAGATGGCGGTCAAGATGTATTTGTTCACTTTTCAGCAATTCAAACAGAAGGCTTCAAAACTTTAGAAGAAGGCCAAACAGTTTCTTTCGAAATCGTTGAAGGCGCTCGTGGACCACAAGCAGCTAACGTTAAAACAGTTTAATTCTATTAAAATAAAAAGGTGATGCACGGGATTTAGCATCACCTTTTTATCTATAATATTCATAAATAAATAAAGTACTAGTTTCAATGGCAATGGGAAACTGCTAAATGATGTATATTGATATTTTCCATATTATTTAGCTAACAAACAAAATAGTAAAAACAGTCATGCACTAATCATAAGGGGTGATCGTTTTGGCGTTTGGTAGAAAAAATGATGAGGAAATCAAATTAGAAGAAACGAAAATTTGGGTTTGTAATTCTGACACTTGTAAATGTTGGGTACGCGACAATTTTAAAAGTACAGATGTACCATTATGCCCGATTTGTAAAAGTGAAATGAGTTTAACAACAAAAGAATTACAAGTAATTCACAACCATAGTAAAAACTTTATGTAATAAATGAGAAGCAGGGAGTGATTATCACTCCCTGCTTTTTATGATTCCTTTGCGTGTTCTTTACAATAGGCTAGGACAAGGGCTTCTTCATCCTCTTCAAGAGCAAAGTCTAGAACTTTCTCATTCTCCTGTTCATAAAGATAAGAGTTGGTAATTTTCTCGCCTTTTTCGTCACTAACGAATATAGCTCTTAGACCAATTCCTTTTTCTGAATAAAGCTCATCTTCTTCATCTACCTCAAGTTCTAAGAAAAACTCATAACGGTCACCTGATAATAAACCGAATGGATCTTCTAATTTTTCAACGGTGTGCCCTGTAATGTTCAAACGTATCATCCTCTTCAAAGTATTCATCCATACTATTATACACATTTTTAATTGAACAAGAAAAAATTGAATCGCGATTAATATTTTTCTCGAATATTGTTATTTCCCCATTTTAATTTCATACCATTTTGAAATTGTGAATAATTTATAAAGAGGGTTACTATATCCTGAATGGTTAAGTCTCTATCAATAAGTGTACATGCAAAAACGCCAGAAATCTCTGGCGTTTTTTATATTAAGAAAACCACGATAATTCATCGTTGTTTTTGAAAGAATATGTATGGAGGAGAAGATGAGATTCGAACTCACGCAACGGTTACCCGTCCTAACGCATTTCGAGTGCGCCCCCTTATAACCACTTGGGTACTTCTCCATATTATTTCATAGAGCAGGTGAGGCAATCGATCCCCCGCCGTCAGCTTGGGAAGCTGAAATTCTACCATTAAACCACACCCGCATACATCGTTTATATCCATACATATTATACCATGATAATTTCCAAGTTTGCAGAAAAAATTTTTTGTATTATGGGCTTTGATTTATTTGTAGTTATTCGAAAAGTTCAAAAAACGCTCAAAAACGTTCAAATGGTGAATGTTTTTGAAAGAAAATGATTGATATTTGCAATCGTTTTCAGTAAAATGTAATTAATAATAAAAAATCTAGGTGGTGATGACATGTTAACACCAGAACGTCATCGAATTATTCTGCAATTATTAAAAGAGAAAAATGTAGTTAAAATTAATGAAATTATGGAGTTAACCGAGTCTTCTGAGTCAACAATTCGCCGAGATCTCTCGCAATTAGAGGACCAAAAGTTTTTAAAGAGAATCCACGGCGGTGCCTCAAGATTACAGGGGAAACTTCAAGAGCCGAGTATGATTGAGAAATCGTCCAAAAACCTTCAGGAAAAACGATTGATTGCACAATATGCAGCTAGTTTGGTGGATGAAGGTGATTGCATCTATCTTGATGCTGGATCAACTGTTATTGAAATGATTGAATTCTTGCCGTTTAAGGAAATAGTTGTTGTTACGAACGGCTTAATGCATTTAAAACCATTATTAGATAAAGGCATCTCCACCTATTTAATTGGTGGTAAGGCGAAATCTAATACCAATGCTTTCATTGGAAGGGGAGCCTTAGCAGGATTAGACCTGTACCGATTTGATAAATGTTTTATGGGTGTGAATGGCATTCATCCACAATTTGGCTTTACGACGCCAGATCAGGAGGAAGCCATGGTGAAGCAAAAGGCAATTTCTCTTTCAAGAGAGACATATGTATTAGCGGATAATACAAAATTTGCTGAAATCTCATTTGCGAAAATTGCCGAAATTCATGAAGCAGCGATTATCACGAATGAATTAGAGGACGAAACACAGAAGCAATACTTAAATAGAACTACAATAAAGGTTGTGACAGCATGATTTATACATTAACGTTAAACCCCTCTGTTGACTATATCGTTAAACTAGAGTCCTTTCAGTTGGGTGAGTTAAACCGAACAGTCGATGAAGCAAAATTTCCAGGTGGTAAAGGAATCAATGTATCAAGGGTTTTAAACCAATTTGGCACGCGCAGTAAAGCGCTGGGATTTGTTGGTGGTTTTACTGGAGCATACATCGAGCAATATCTTCAAAATGAAAAGATAGATTCAGATTTTGTTCAGGTCGAAGAAGATACACGGATTAATGTAAAACTCAAAACAGGTCAAGAATCCGAAATTAATGCAAAAGGACCGACAATCACGGAAGAAAATTTTGCCCTGTTAAAACAAAAAATCATGCAATTAGGTGCAGATGATTTATTGGTTCTAGCTGGAAGTATTCCAAGCAGTTTACCCAAAACAACATATGAGGACCTGGTCAAGATTTGCAGTGAAAGTAATGCACAATTTGTTGTGGATGCAGAAGGTGATTTGTTAAAAAAAGTCCTTCCCTATCAACCCTTATTAATCAAACCTAATCATCACGAATTAGGAGAATTATTTGAAACGACCATTACAAACGCTGAAGAAGTAATCCCATTCGGGAAGAGGCTTGTAGAGATGGGTGCAAAAAATGTTATCGTTTCACTAGCTGGCGCTGGAGCGGTATTGATTAATAGTGAAACAACCCTTTTGGCTGAGGTTCCAAAAGGAGAAGTGAAAAACTCAGTAGGAGCAGGGGATTCCATGGTCGCAGGCTTCTTAGCAGCCTACGTGGAAACAAGTAATATTGAAGAAGCTTTTCGCTTTAGTGTGGCATCGGGAAGTGCAACAGCCTTTTCACTTGGTTTATGTACCAAGGAAAAAGTAGAAGGACTTCTTCCACAAGTTCATATAAAAGAGATCCGATAAGGGAGAGAAAGCCATGAAAATTACTGAATTGTTATCTAAAAATACGATTCTTTTAAATATTGAAGGCAATCAAAAAGAAGCAACGATTGATCAGCTTGTTGATGTCCTTTATAATGCGGGGAAAATATCAGACAGTGCTGAATTTAAAGGAGCCATTTTAAAGCGTGAAGAGCAAAGTACAACAGGTATAGGAGATGGCATCGCCATCCCGCATGCTAAAACAAAAGTAGTCAAAGAAGCAGCCATTGTCTTTGGTAAATCAGCTGCAGGTGTTAATTATGAATCATTGGATGGAAAACCAGCACATTTATTTTTTATGATTGCTGCCCCAGATGGTGCGAATAATACACATTTAGAGGCATTAGCACGGCTCTCTGGATTGTTAATGAAAGCGGAAGTTCGTTACGAGCTATTAAAGGCGACTACTCCTGAAGAAATCCTTGAAACTATTAACCGCTATGATAAAGAAGAAAAACAGGAAACGGTAACAACAGAAACTAAGAAGAATTTAATTGTAGCTGTAACAGGGTGTCCAACGGGTATCGCCCACACCTATATGGCAGCTGATTCTTTAAAAGCCAAAGCAGCCGAAATGGGTGTAGATATTAAGGTTGAGACTAATGGCTCAGGCGGAGCAAAAAATGTCCTGACCAAAGAGGAAATTGAAAATGCAGCAGCAGTCATTATTGCTGCAGATATCAATGTCGAGATGGAAAGGTTTAAGGGTAAGCATGTGATTCAAGCAGCGGTAGCTGAAGGAATTCGTCGTCCCGAACAATTAATTGACAAAGCGGTAAAACAGGATGCCCCAATTTTCAAGGGTCAGAACGGCCAAAGTGAAAAAGCAGCGGATCAAAAAGGATCTCGTAATGGATTTTACAAGCACCTAATGAATGGTGTTTCAAATATGCTTCCCTTTGTTGTTGGCGGTGGGATATTAATTGCAATTAGCTTTATGTTCGGATATAACTCTGCTAATCCAGACGACCCATCCTACAATCCTATTGCGGCAGTAATCAAGGCCATCGGCGGTGATAATGCATTTGCATTAATTGTTCCTGTACTTGCAGGATTTATTGCTCTCAGTATTGCAGACCGTCCAGGTTTCGCTCCAGGTATGGTAGGAGGGATGATGGCGGCACATGGCGGGGCCGGATTCCTTGGTGGTTTGATTGCTGGTTTTCTAGCAGGTTACATTGTTTTATTGTTAAAGAAAATTTTTGCAGGGCTTCCACGTTCTCTCGAAGGAATAAAAAGCATCTTAATTTATCCTCTTTTAGGAATAGCGATTACAGGATTTTTGATGCATTATGTCGTAAATAATCCAGTTGCATGGATAAACAAGGAAATTGCTGAGTGGTTAACAGGTCTTGGAACAGGTAATGCCGTTTTGTTAGGTGTTGTACTAGGACTTATGATGTCCTTTGATATGGGTGGTCCTGTAAACAAGGCTGCCTATGTATTTGGAACAGGGTTACTAGCAAGTGGTGTATATGGGCCTATGGCAGCAATTATGGCTGCAGGTATGGTTCCACCGTTAGCGATTGCTCTTGCGACGACATTCTTTAAAAATAAATTTAATGAACAAGACAGAGATGCAGGAAAGGCATGTTATGTCATGGGCTTATCCTTCATTACAGAAGGTGCGATCCCATTTGCTGCAGCTGATCCATTACGCGTCATTCCTTCTGTTATGGCTGGTTCTGCCATCGCAGGTGCACTATCGATGGCATTCGGAATTGGTCTCCGTGCCCCACACGGCGGAATATTTGTTGTACCATTGGTTGAAAATAGCGCCTTACTTTATGCGCTTGCCATTTTAGTGGGTTCGGTTGTTTCAGCATTATTAATTGGATTTCTAAAAAAACCAGTGAAATAAAAGATCAAAATGAAGAGCTGAGGGTATTCCTCAGCTCTTTTGGCCTTGTGCATTAGGCTTAATAGCTATTAATGCGGTAAGTGCGGCTAGAATACTTAGACTGCCAAAGAGTATAAAAATCCAGTGGGTAGCCTGCTTTAATAATAGAGCAATAATCGGAGGCCCTGCAGCAACTCCAATAAACCTCATCGAACTGTAAATAGAAGTAATGGTGCCTCTTTCCTCCTTTTCTACACCCTCAGTAATCAAGGCGTCAAGACAAGGAAGCCCTAAACCGATACCTACTCCACTTATTAGAAACATGGTAATCACATACCAAAGCTTTATCGAAAACCACAGGGCTCCAATCGATAGCGCTGTAGCAATTAATCCACCAAATGTAATCCATTTCATTAGAACTTTATTTTTCTTAATCACTTTTCCACTGATAAACGAAGATAAACAAAGAGCACCAAGTGGAAGGGCTAGAAAGAATCCTTTTTTGATATCCTTAATGCCATATTCTTTTTCAAAAAGTTCGGATAGGTAAAACAAAATTCCAAAAAGGACAAACATAAAGATTCCACCAATAAAAAAGATGGCGTAAAGCCAACGACCCTTTTCAGTAAAGGTTTTCTTCACATTGATGAAAAAAGCTTTAAATGGAATTGGTTTTTCAGTTGATTTTGGACTTTTGACCAGAAACAAAATCATCAAAACAGAAATGGCACAAAATACTGGAAATGAAAAAAAAGGCATAAACCAAATGAATCCTGCAAGAAAAGCCCCTAATATAGGGCTTAATACCTTTCCGAAGGTATTTGATGTTTCAATTAGACCCAAACAACAGCTAACATCATCCTCATTTTTAAACATATCTCCAACCAAGGGCATAACGATTGGTGCGGCTCCAGCTGCTCCAACCCCCTGAAGGGCTCTCCCGGCTAAAATAATCCAATAGGAATCATCCATTTTCCATGAAGCAAATCCTGAAATCAGCCCGCCAATACCAGCGATGACGAGACTTGGGATAATGACTTTTTTTCGACCAATATGGTCTGATAAGTATCCTGCAACAGGTATTAAGAAAATAGCAACAATCGAATAAACGGTAATAACCATACTGGTTTGAAACGAAGATATCGATAACTTTTTTTCCATTGAAGGTAGAACTGGTATTAACATCGAATTACCCAACGTCATGACTAGTGGAATGGAAGACAGTGAGATGATTGCCCACTTCTGATTAGCTATTTCATTAGACCGCTTTTGTCCCGCTGCCGATTGTTTCTTTTTCGCAGCCTTTGGATTTTGGCTTAAATGTTCAATATGCTCCATTAATCTTCAATCCCGCCTTCGTTATTTGCTACTATTACTATTCGCTTATTCACTTTAAAAAACCCTTTTCGGAACATCCTTTAAATGGAATTAATAAATAAGATAGTGATTTGTAAACTAGGAGGAGGAAAGTAAATTTTCGAACTAATTTGAAATTTTCTAAATCTTTACCCTTGACTTCAGCTTGAAATTTGCGTAGGATATAAATCAAAGTTAAATAATTAACTCGTTGAACAAGAGGAGTACACTGATTTATTTCTTCCAAGAGAGTCGGGGTAGGTGGGAGCCCGATAAGAAAGGATTTGTGGAATGGACTTGTGAGAGGCATCTTGAATCTAAGTAGGGATGCACGGGTCTCCACCGTTAAAAGGATAGGATATCGAACAGATTGTTCCGTATCTGAAGAGGAAGCAGGTTGATCAACTGCTTCAAACAGAGGTGGCACCACGACCATAGAATCGTCCTCTATATGCGCAAATTTTTTGCGCATATAGAGGACGATTTTTTTTTATTTAGAAGGGAGTCCTAATATGAAAACTAAAAGTGATTATTTCATAAAGGAAATCAAAGGAGACACGCTTACACCAATCTCCATCTTAAAAAAGATAAACGGGAACAAGAAATTCCTACTTGAGAGTTCACATAAGTACAATGATTCTGGTCGATATTCCTTTATTGGTGCAGATCCAGCCTTTGAACTCATATCGAAGGGGGACAGGAATGAGATTCATAAGCGGAATGGTGAAAAAGAAGTTTTAACCGGTAACCCCCTAGAAGTGTTAAAAAAACTTATCCCGCCAATGGGCTTTGAAAAGTATCCCTTTCCGTTTATTGGAGGCGCAGTCGGATATGTAGGCTATGACATTATCAGGCAGTATGAAGTGATTGGAGAGGAATATCCAAACGGTATGGAAATGCCGGATGTACATTTAATGTTTTATGAAGAAGTCATTGTCTTTGATCACCTTGAAGAAAAGGTCTTGATATGTGGTTGTCCTTTAACGGAGGAGAGCGACAACGCTGTAATTGAAAAAAGAATTAATCGCAGGATAGAAGAGCTCAAGCAGCCTACTTTTTACTCAACAGAAGAGCCCTTTGATTTTACAGGTTTTGACTCTGAAATAACAAAAGAAACCTTTATCAAAAATGTAGAAATTGCGAAGGAACATATTTTAGCAGGTGATATTTTTCAAGTGGTCCTTTCTAGAAGGATGAAATCCACATTTAACGGAGATCCATTATCACTTTATCGCAAGCACCGAGCTAATAATCCCACTCCGTATATGTTTTATATCGATTTTGACGCTTATACAGTTATTGGATCGTCTCCTGAAAGCCTAATTAAGACAAGAGCACACACAGTGATTTCAAACCCAATCGCTGGGACAAAAAAACGAGGGAGAACTAATGAAGAAGATTTGTTGATTGAACAAGACTTGAAAAATGATGAGAAGGAATTAGCAGAGCATAAGATGCTTGTCGATCTTGGTCGAAATGATCTCGGGAAAATCTGCGAATTTGGTTCCGTCAGGGTGGATAAGTATATGGCTGTTGAAAAATACAGGCATGTGATGCATCTAGTCTCTGAAGTAAGCGGCCATTTAAATTCTGATAAAACAGCAATCGATGCCCTCGCTTCCTGTCTTCCTGCTGGGACTGTATCAGGAGCTCCAAAGGTGCGAGCGATGGAGATTATTAACACTTTGGAAAAATCAAAACGAGGCTTATATTCAGGTGCTGTTGGGTACATTTCCGCAGACGGAAATATGGATTTTGCTCTTGCCATTCGAACCATGATTTTAAAAGACGGTTCGGCCTATATTCAAGCAGGAGCAGGAATTGTGTATGACTCGAATCCAGAGTCCGAATATCAAGAGACCATAAACAAACTAAACTCTTTCTTGGAGGGTGAGAAATGATATTACTGATCGATAATTTTGATTCGTTCACATTCAACCTCTATCAATATTTAGGGGAAATAGGAGAACAAATTACCGTGTTTAGAAATAATCAGTTAAACATGGAGCAAATCAAAGAACTTAATCCTAAAGCGATTATTCTTTCTCCTGGGCCAGGAAAGCCGGAGGATGCCGGTATTTGCATCGAGTTAATTCAAACGTTTTTTAATAAAATCCCGATTTTAGGAATTTGTCTTGGTCATCAGGCCATTGGTGCTGCTTTCGGTGGAGAGATTCAAAGAGCAGCTTTAATCAAGCATGGAAAAACGTCGTTAATTACCCATCAGGGCACGGGTTTATTTCAAGATCTACCCAGCCCATTAGAGGTGATGCGGTATCATTCACTAATTATTGAAAAGTGCAGTATCCCAGATGAACTTGAATGTATCGCACATTCTGACGATGATCAGGAAATTATGGCGATAAAACATCGTCAATTTCCGGTTTTTGGTCTTCAATTTCATCCAGAGTCGATTGGTACTCCTTCAGGAAAACAAATCTTAAATAACTTTTTAAATGAGATAGAGAGGATGAAGAACCATGAAAAATTATTTACTCCAATTAGCTGACCGTGAATCCTTTTCGGAAAACCAGATGAAAGAAGCCGTTAGTTATATTTTGGGGGAAGAGGTTTCTGAATCTGAAATTGCTGCTTTTTTAATGGGCTTGAAATCAAAGGGAGAAACGGTCGATGAAATTACTGGGATTGTAAAAGCGATGAAAGCAAATACGCTGAAATTTAAAGAGAAATTTTCAGGTGTCCTTGATAATTGTGGGACGGGTGGAGACGGATCTTCTAGTTTTAATGTGAGTACGACTTCTGCTTTTGTTATCGCTGGAGCTGGAATTCCTGTTGCTAAGCATGGAAATCGAAGTGTTTCGAGTAAAACGGGCAGTGCCGATGTACTGGAATACTTAGGGATTAATTTAAATCTTTCTGCTGAAAGAACCGAAGAGATTCTGCAGGAAATCGGATTATCCTTCTTATTCGCACCAAACGTTCATCCTAAGTTAAAAAAAGTTATGACCGTCCGAAAACAATTGAAGATCCCAACTATTTTTAACTTTATCGGACCACTAACAAATCCAATTGAGTTGGACTATCAATTATTGGGTGTCTATCGGAGAGATTTATTGAATGTTTTTGCTGAAGTACTTTTGAAACTAGGACGCAAACGGGCCATTGTCATCAATGGAGCAGGTTTTATGGATGAGGCATCACTTCAGGGGGAAAACCATTTAACCATTTTAGAGAATGGGCTCATTACAAATCAGTCATTCTATCCAGAAGAAGTTAATCTCCAACAATATGATAATAGTTGTATCAAGGGTGGAGATTCCAAGGAAAATGCTGAAATATTAATCAATGTATTAAAAGGAGAAAAGGGTGCATACCGAGATACGGTATTACTTAATTCCGGACTTGGAATCTATACTGCTGGAAAAACATCCTCAATCGAGGAAGGTATACGCATGGCAAAAGAAATCATTGATTCTGGTGCTGCCTATGAAAAATTAACCACTCTGATTGAAAAATCTCAAGCAGCAGGTCAGAAAGAGGCGATATAAGTGACAACAATCTTAGATAAAATCATAGACCAAAAGAAAAAAGAAGTCATTATCCTCCGTGAAGGAAACCATCATGATGTTGTATTGAACCGTCCAAAAAGATCTTTTATTCAAAAGCTTAAAACAGCCGACCAAATCTCGATTATTTCAGAGTTTAAGCGGGCGTCGCCTTCAAAAGGTATCATTAATAACACAATCGAACCATCCTATCAGGCCGGATTGTATGAAGAATATGGAGCCAGTGCTATTTCTGTTCTAACCGATCAAACCTTTTTTAAGGGAGCTTTCTCAGACTTGAAAGCCGTAAGAAGCAAGGTGAACCTGCCAATACTTTGTAAAGATTTTATCATTGATGAGTTGCAAATAAATCTTGCTGCTTCGAATGGAGCGGATCTTATTTTACTTATCGCAGCTGCTTTAGACGATCATAGATTAGTTGAACTTTTTCAATATGCAAGGGAATTAGGGCTAGAGGTATTAGTGGAGGTTCATAATCAAAATGAATTGGAAAGTGCCCTTAAAACAGGTGCGAAGTTGATTGGAGTAAATAATCGCGACTTAAAGACATTTCACGTCTCACTTGAAGTAACAGAGACATTAGCTTCCATTGTAAAAAGTTCGGGTGCCTATCTGATAAGTGAGAGTGGAATCCATCATCAAGCAGATGTAGCACGGGTAAGAGATGCAGGAGCGAATGGGATATTAGTGGGAGAAGCATTGATGAAAAGTGCAGATGTGAAACAATCCTTTTTAGATTTTCAATTACCACTAAAAGAGGGTGTCAACAGATGAAAGTGAAAATCTGTGGTATCACTGATGTTGAAACTGGGGTTGCGGCGGCTCAATATGGTGCCGATGCGATCGGGTTTGTCTTTGCAGAAAGTAAACGCAGGGTATCCGTTACGAAGGCGCAAGAGATTATTGCACATTTGCCAAAAGATGTGTTAAAGGTCGGTGTTTTTGTGAATGAATCTAGAGATGAAATTGAAAAAATTGCTGCCACTGTAGGACTTACCCATATTCAATTACATGGAGATGAACCAGCATCTTTTTGCAAATCTTTTTCGTTGCCGGTGATCAAATCAATCAGTTTTCAAGGAAATGATAGGTTAGCGGCATTGACTGACTTTCCAAGCGACTTTATTTTACTCGACAGTCCTAAAGGAAAATACAGAGGTGGTAATGGAACGGTGTTTAATTGGAGTGAGGTTGATCTGCATTTGATTACTAAGCAAAAAATCATCTTAGCCGGCGGTTTGCATGCAGACAATGTGGCAGAAGCCATAAAAATCATCAGGCCCTTTATGGTCGACGTTAGCTCTGGGGTAGAAACTGATGGGAAAAAGGATGTAGGAAAGATTAAAACATTTATAGAAACAGCGAAAAGCACACTTGTAGGGAGGTAAAGGGAATGAACACATATACATTACCAAATGAGAAAGGCCACTTCGGCATTTTCGGAGGAAGATTTGTCCCTGAGACATTGATGAAAGCAGTAATTGAACTAGATGAAGCCTATGAAAGCGCGAAAAAGGATCCTTCCTTTCAAGCTGAGATACAAGAGTTGTTAAAAAACTATGTTGGAAGAGAAACTCCGCTGTACTATGCAGAAAATTTAACAAGATATGCGGGCGGAGCGCAGATTTTTCTAAAAAGAGAAGATTTAAATCATACAGGAGCCCATAAAATTAATAATGCAATTGGGCAGGCACTGCTTGCCGTCCGGATGGGAAAGAAAAAAATAGTCGCTGAAACAGGGGCAGGTCAGCATGGTGTTGCAACTGCTACAGTTTGTGCCCTATTAAATCTTGAATGTATCATATTTATGGGAGAAGAGGACATCAAAAGGCAGGCACTCAATGTTTTTAGAATGGAATTGCTGGGTGCAAAGGTTGTCAGTGTTACCTCCGGGAGTGCTACATTAAAAGATGCGGTAAACGAGGCGTTAAGATACTGGGTAGAACATGTGGATGATACCCACTATTTACTGGGATCGGCAATGGGGCCGCACCCATTTCCTCAAATGGTTAGAGATTTCCAAAGTGTGATTGGTAAGGAAACAAAACATCAATTTCAATTAAGCGAAGGGACCCTTCCAGATGCTGTGGTAGCCTGTATTGGCGGCGGGAGCAATGCGATCGGAATGTTCTATCCATTTATCGAGGATGAAGAGGTTAGTCTCTATGGTGTGGAAGCAGCAGGTCAGGGGGTTGATACAAAGTATCATGCGGCATCCTTAACAAAGGGGAGTCCAGGGGTGTTACATGGAGCACTTATGTACCTTTTACAAGACAAGGATGGTCAAATTCAAGAAGCACATTCCATCTCGGCGGGGCTGGATTATCCAGGTATTGGACCAGAGCATAGCTATTTACATGACATTGGCCGAGTAAAATATCACTCGATTACGGATAAAGAGGCATTAGATGCCTTCCAGCTTTTGTCTAAACTAGAGGGAATCATCCCCGCACTAGAGAGTGCACATGCAATCGCTTATGCAGTGAAGCTTGCCGCCGAATTGGAAAAATCACAAAAGATTGTTGTTTGCTTATCAGGACGGGGTGATAAAGATGTAGATACCGTGAAAAAACTTCTGAGAGAGGAGAGGTAAGAAATGAATCGTTTTGAAAAAACGTTTACTGCAATAAAAGAAAAGAATACGAAAGCGTTTGTTCCCTACATAATGGCAGGGGATGGCGGGTTGGAATGTTTGGTTGAGCGCTTAAAACTTTTAGAAAAATTTGGTGCAACTGCAATTGAAGTGGGGGTGCCTTTTTCTGACCCTGTTGCTGATGGACCTACCATCCAACGGGCGGGGATAAGAGCTCTTGAAAATGGAACAACCCTAAAGAACATTATTACAGAACTTGGTAAAGCGCGAATGGAAGTGAATGTTCCAATCCTGCTTATGACATATTTAAATCCAATTTATTGCTATGGAATCAATGAATTTGTCCATGATATTCGAAATGCTGGTGTAGATGGATGTATTATTCCTGATTTGCCATTAGAAGAAGAGGGAATTATAATATCACAACTAGAGGAAGCGGGCATAGAATTGATTCGACTTGTAACACTCACGACACCGATGGAGCGTATTAAAACTATTGCAAGTAAGGGCAAGGGATTTTTGTACACCGTAACGATTAAGGGGATTACAGGAGCGAGAAATGAATATGATGAAGAGTTAAATCAATTTTTACAGGATGTAAAAGCTTCAAGCCCCATTCCTGTCTTGGCTGGCTTCGGAATTTCAAATCAAGAACAAATATCTGACATAACAAAATACTGTGATGGAGTGATCGTAGGAAGTAAAATTGTTGATCTTTTTCACAATGGAAACCTAGATGAGATGGAAAAGTTAATGTCTGTATTTAAACTAAAATCAAAAATTGTATAAGTAAAAAAGTCTGCTCATCACTTTGTGAGTAGACTTTTTTAGTAAATAGTACTTATTGAAAGCAAGGGATATATCTTGTATAATATGTCTATACTTTAGTAGGAAAATTATTTTCCTTATCCGTTAACATTTTTAGAACTTCCCTTGGTGGAAGTTTTGTTTGTTTTTAATAGATATTCTAACTTTTGGCTGTGTTAAAGGTTATTGTTGCTATTTTAGCTATGGTGATTAGAGCGGAAAACAAAGCGCCTGGAGCGCAAATCTACATTCAATCTTAACACAGCCTCATATTTAATAATGGAGAACTTTTACAAGGAGCGTAAATGATATGAAAGAAATGACGGTCGAAGAACTATTTACGATTAAGAACCCAATTGTCATTGATATACGCTCACCGATTGAGTTTAATGATGGGGCAATTCCAGGAGCGATCAATGTTCCCTTGTTTACAGATGAGGAACGGAAAGTGATTGGTACAATTTATAAACAAGTAGGACCGGCAGATGCTAAATGGAAAGCAATGGAAATTGTATCTCCTAAAATTCCATTTCTCCTTCAAACGATAAAGAATTACCTCTCCAATGATTCGGAACTTATTATCCATTGCTGGCGCGGTGGGATGAGAAGTAAAGCAGTGGTTACCTTTTTAGAGTTTGCAGGAATTTATGCTTATCGATTAGTAGGAGGATATAAAGAATACCGCCACTATATTCTTGAACATTTACCATCAATGCTTCCTGACAAAGCAGTCATCCTTCATGGACTAACCGGGGTTGGGAAAACAGCGGTCTTAAAGATTTTGAAAAATAGGTGTTATCCTATTTTGGACCTTGAAGAGATGGCGGGGCATCGCGGTTCAATTTTCGGGACGATTGGCTTAGGTGACGGCCATAATCAAAAAACATTTGACTCCTTATTGTTTAAAGGGTTTCAAGAAATAAAAGGTGCACAATACTTTCTAGTTGAAGCGGAAAGTAAGAGAATTGGAAAAGCAGTCCAATCAGAGGAACTAATGGCTAAAAAAATGAAGGGTGTGAATATAAACATCAATACCCCAATTGAACACAGAATCGCTCATTTAGTTGCTGAATATGTAATTCCCTATCAGGATGAGCCATGGTATTATGATAAGATTTCTGATGGAGTAGAAAAGGTGTTAAGACGAATTAAAGATGTTGATATTACAAATTCACTTAACCAAACGTTAAATGACCAAAATTATACAGATATGATTCGTATTTTACTTGAACAATACTATGATCCCCGTTATGACCACGCAAAACAAGAGTATGAAGGGGAGTTCTTTGAGGTTTTCGCTGATAATCCACAGGAAGCAGCAGACAAAATTGTCGCAAAACTAACTGAATTATCCTTCTATCCGAATGTGTTATTAGAAAATAAATTTAAAATATGACGAAAATAAAAAACCGCTGAATCGTTTCAGCGGTTTTTTCATATTAACGTTTTTTAAATGGTTTTAAGCCACGACGTTTGATTTCATCTTTTAAAATCTTAATCCATTCTTTTTCCTTGTCTGATTTTAATGCATCCCGATACGAAACAACCAATTGCTCATTACTCATAATTTTCATACTTTTGAATGCCTCCTCAAGAAAATGGATTGAATATTCAGTTTTTATAATTGTAATGGTTTTTAGTTCATTTGAGAACCCAAAATTTATAAAATTTTAAAATAGTTCACATAAACTTAATGTAAATAGCTTTTGAAAGAAAACATGATATTGTTGCGCACTATTACCTATATTGATTATACTAGAAATTGGACAAAGAAGGAAAGGAACGGTGGCAACAATGATTCATCTATCATGGCGTGATCGGGAAACAATTAAGAAAATTAAATGCGTTCATACCGATGCAAAAAAATATCTTGTCAATAATGCCTTAACTGCTGGGAAAATTTATGATGTAAAAAATGAAACAGAAGAATTTTATTACATTATTGATAATACAGGAAAAGTAGGCGGCTTTTACAAAGAATATTTTCAAGATGCATAGAAAATAGAGGACTGTAGAGCATAGCCTACAGTCTTTTCTTATGGAAAAGGGAGCATGGATCATGACTAAATTGTGGAACGACCTATTTTCGTTACAAGGGGAAACAGTAAAATTAATGCCAATCAGCATGGACCACTTAGACGGTTTGTGGGAAGCGGCCATACCGGATGAAATCTGGACTTATATGGCTACAAAGGTCCGCTCAAAAGATGAAATGGAACATATGATAAACGCAGCTATTAAAGCAAGAGAAAAGGGTACTGAATATACCTTTACAGTGGTCGACAACGAAAATAAGATAATTGGCAGCACGCGATTCTTGGACATTCTTCCACGCCATAATAGTGCAGAAATTGGTTCGACGTGGTATCACCCGGCTGTATGGCGGACAAGTGTAAATACAGAATGTAAGTTCCTTCTTCTAAAGCATGCTTTTGATGTTTGGAACCTTACTCGTGTCCAATTAAAAACTGATTCTCGAAATATAAGATCACAGCAGGCCATAGCTAGAATTGGTGCAGTGAAAGAAGGAGAATTACGGAAGGATCGGATTATTTCTGATGGATACGTAAGGAATACGGTCTTTTTTAGTATCCTTAGTGATGAATGGAAGGACGTAAGCATTCAATTAAAAATGAAATTGCAGAAATGAAAAAAATGTCTGGTTTTGCCAGGCATTTTTTTCAATATTTACACTATCTCGCATTTGGAAATACTCTGCGGATCATATCGGAAAACTCGTCCATAAAACCTGAAATCGGGCGTCCATTTCGGATATCCCTGGAATAAGAATTCATGCGGTTATAAAAATCAGGGTTAACAGAAATATAAACGTTATCAATGTCTTTATCAACAGATTTGACTGCTCGAGCAATTTTATCTTTAATATCTGAAGTCAATTCATTTCGAGATGAACGGTCCAGTTTAGCCGCAACATAAGCATTATTATCGTTAACAATTACGACTGCATCGTCGACTTCGACTAAGTTGATTACCTTATCAACTGCTCGATCAGCTAATCTTGTGTTGGTTTGATTGTTATTACGTACATTTGTAATAGTGTTATCATTTCTGTTGCGGTCTAATTCCGGATCACTTGTATCAGCGCTTGAAATCGCAGGTCCAACTTGATGGGGACTCTTATCATTTACACGTGTTATTTCAGTTGCATTTCGTTGGCCGGTTGCTACATCATTATTGATATCATTCCATGCACAACCACTTAAATAAAGACTTGAAATTAGGGCGACAATTATGTAAAAGCTATTTTTCATGTTGAATAACACTCCTTTGTCAATACTACAAAATTAGGTTTCCATGATTGTAAAAAAACTATCCTAAACATTCATAATGGATCATAATAAAGAGAAATATGTAATGACATTTGTACTAGGAGGGTAAACGTTGATTTATTTCTTGGTTGGATTGGGCGGGGTTGCTGGCAGTTTGTGCCGCTATTTATTATCCGCTATGGCTGTTGAGATATGGGGAAAGGACTTTCCGTATGGAACACTTACGATAAATTTAACAGGTGCTTTTTTGCTGGGCTTTATAACAAACCAATTTAGTGGTTCTAATAAACTTCATCCTTATTTATATACTGCTCTCACCACTGGTGTCATTGGTTCTTATACAACATTTTCAACATTTTGCTTAGAAACAGTTCATTTACTTGAAACAGGAAAATACATCTTTGGCTTACTTTATGTAGGTGTTAGTTTTTTTGGAGGTCTATTAGTAGTTAGAGCTGGAATGACACTTAGTGAACGAGCTAAACGATTGAGGCGCGTGTTATGAATGAGATAGTAGTTATTTCAATAGGAGGGTTCATCGGTGCGATTAACCGTTTTGTTATTAGTAAAAAGATACAAAATAGCGAGGGTTTTCCAATCGGTACCTTGACTGTGAATTTAATGGGTGCATTCCTTTTGGGAATGATCTTTGGTTTGGAAGTGAAGGGAACCCTGTATTCTTTGTTGGGAATTGGGTTTATGGGGGCATTTACGACTTTCTCTACCTTAATGCTAGAAGCAGTAAAACTAAAACAGGAAGAAAAGAAAAAGCTTTATTACAGTTACTTACTAAGCAGTTACATTTTAGGAATCATGCTTACTATCATTGGTTTATGGTTAGGAAGAGCTATATAAAAAGAAGCGTCCTGCGGGCGCTTCTTTTGTGGAGATTATTTTTGTTTTACTTGCACTTTTGGTGTTTTATTAGTTTGATAAAGGCTTTTGCTAATTAGTGTTTGAATAATTAGGAACGTACCGCCAACTACCCAATAGAGAGGAAGCGCTGCTGGTGCGTTAAAAGAAAACATAACAATCATCAACGGTGAAAGTAATCCCATATATTTCATTTGGTCTTGCTGCGCAGACGGCATGTTGGACTGGGAAACTTTGAACTGGAAGTAGTAAATAACTCCAGCAATAATGGTAATAAAAATGTCTGGATTTCCAAGACTAAACCACAAAAACTCGTGTGTTTTAATTTCCTCTGAACCACGAATTGCATAATAAAAACCAGTTAGAATCGGCATTTGGATGAGTAATGGTAAACAGCCCATATTTAATGGATTTACCCCATGCTTCTTATAAAGCCCCATCATTTCTGCTTGAAGTTCTTGCTTTTTCTTTGGATCCTTTTCAGTTTTCATCTTTGCCTGAATAACATCCATTTCAGGTTTTAAGACATCCATCTTTTGCTTCATAGCCATTTGATTTTTATACTGTCTTAACATAAGCGGCATTAAGGCAAGCCTGATAATCAGTGTTACAAGAATGATTGACAAACCATAGTTACCATTAAAGAGCTCCGCTAAATAATGGATAAAGGTTGAAAATGGATCGACAAAATACGTATGGAATAATCCAGTATTGTTACCACCTGTATTGTTGCCACTCTGGGCTTGAGATGAACAGGCAGATAATAATAACGTAGTTACAGCTAGCATTGCGATAATAATGAATGAAGATCTTTTTGTTTTCATATTTCCTCCTAGTATGTTGTAAATATAATTAGTAAGCAAAAAGGGAGGAAACAGGTTCTTCAGAATCATCCTGAGAATATTCTTTTCTACGAAAATATATAACAATTCTTTTTAGAATATAGCTTCCACTTAAACAACTTTTCTTGAGGTATAGAACCAATGGGTGAATAATATTTGTCCCTGCCGGATCAGATAGGGAGCCAACAAAAGAATATTCAACACTCCATGCCCATAATAATTTTAAGGTAATTCCTAAAAAGATACTGACGTAAAGAGCATTAAGGGCATTTATATCTGAATTATCAATAAGCAATTGAAACAAAAATTATCACCTCACTTAAATGTCAATGATATGAGTATATAGGAGATATGGTAAAGAATCAATTTTATATTTGGCATAATGGCATAATTTGAAGACATTACTAATTAGACCAATAAATATGATTAATGCATGATTAATGTTGAGCAGCTTTCCTTATTTAAAAAACACTGATTCATTTGAATCAGTGTTGGATTGGTGCTTTCCATTGCGCAGTTATCATTTTATGAGCAAACTCCACATTTTCCTCAGTTGGCGGCTCCACAGCTTTGAGTGGATATTCATGTCCGAGTGCTTCCCATTTATAAACACCAAGTTTATGGTATGGAAGAATCTCAATCTTTTGGACGTTTTTAAGGGTACCAATAAACTCTCCAAGGTGTTTTAAATCTTCAGGATTATCTGTTACCGATGGGACAAGAACATGGCGTACCCATATTGGTACCTGATGGTCAGATAGGAACGTAGCAAATTCGAGAATATGATCATTGGCCATCCCGGTCAATTTAATATGCTTTTTCCGATTAATATGCTTCAAATCCAAAAGCACCAAGTTCGTATACTGGAGTAGTTCTTCAAGTTGATCGATAAAAAGTTTTGAGTGGGAAAAACAACCGCCAGAAGAATCAATGGTAGTATGGATCCCTTTCTTTTTACATTCCTTAAACAATTCAGTTAGGAAAGGAATTTGCAAGAGTGGCTCACCGCCACTTACTGTAATCCCGCCGCCAGATGCCTGAATGAAAGGCAGGTAAGACATAAGATCATCCATGATGTCGGAAACAGTCATTTCTTTACCGCTGCCAATTTCCCATGTATCTGCATTATGGCAAAATTGGCAGCGCAAAAGGCAGCCTTGTGTAAATATGACATATCGAATCCCTGGGCCATCGACAGTCCCTAATGTTTCGATTGAATGAATATTTCCGTTCATGATGATGATCCCCCTTGGTTAATAGGTGGCCCGCAGCAAGAGAGGGCCACCGTTAATATTAAAGTGATTCGTGGAATGTACGATTTATAACGTCTAATTGCTGTTCTTTTGTTAATTTAATAAAGTTAACGGCATAACCAGAGACACGGATTGTTAATTGTGGATATAGCTCTGGGTGCTCCATTGCATCAATTAATGTTTCTCGATTAAAGACGTTAACATTTAAGTGATGTCCTGCTTTGATAGCATATCCATCAAGGATGGATACTAAGTTGCGTACTTGGCTTTCCTCTTCTTTACCTAATGCTTTAGGCACGATGGAGAAGGTATTTGAGATTCCATCCATTGCATAACTGTATGGAAGCTTTGCAACAGAAGATAGGGAAGCTAATGTTCCTTTTGTGTCACGTCCGTGCATTGGGTTTGCCCCTGGTGCAAATGGTTCTCCCATCCGGCGTCCATCAGGTGTATTACCTGTTTTCTTTCCGTAAACCACATTGGACGTTATGGTTAAGATTGAAAGTGTGTGAACAGAGTCCCGATATGTTTGGTGTTTACGAAGCTTTTTCATAAAGTTTTTAAGAACTTCAACGGCAATGGCATCGACGCGGTCATCATTGTTTCCGTATTTAGGGTAGTCACCAGTTGTTTCAAAATCAACGGCCAGACCATTTTCATCACGGACTACCTTAACTTCGCCGTATTTAATCGCACTAAGTGAATCAGCAACAACGGATAGACCAGCAATACCAGTTGCCATGGTTCGAAGTATCTTCGTATCATGTAATGCCATTTCAATTCTTTCATAACTATATTTATCGTGCATATAGTGAATTACATTTAAGGTGTTAATATATAGACCTGCCAGCCATTCCATCATTAAATCAAATTTTTGCATCACTTCTTCATAATTTAATACGTCAGAAGTAATTGGCTGATATTGTGGTCCCACTTGAATTTTTAATTTTTCATCAACGCCGCCATTAATAGAGTAAAGAAGCGTTTTAGCTAGGTTTGCACGAGCTCCAAAGAACTGCATCTGTTTACCAATTTCCATTGCTGATACACAGCAGGCAATTCCATAGTCATCGCCATATTCTGGACGCATAATATCGTCGTTTTCATATTGAATTGAGCTCGTTTTGATAGACATTTTCGCACAATATTTTTTAAAGTTCTCTGGTAGCTGCGGTGACCATAATACTGTTAAGTTTGGTTCTGGAGCAGCACCGAGAGTATCTAATGTATGAAGGAAACGGAAAGAGTTTTTCGTAACAAGTGAACGGCCATCATTTGCAATACCGCCAATTGATTCTGTTACCCATGTAGGGTCACCACTGAATAACTCATTATAATCTGGTGTGCGAGCAAATTTAACGAGACGCAGCTTCATAATAAAGTGGTCAACGATTTCTTGTACTTCTTCTTCCGTTAATGTACCGTTTTGTATGTCTCTTTCAACATAAATATCTAAGAATGTTGACACACGACCAAGACTCATTGCCGCCCCATTTTGTTCCTTAATCGCAGCTAAGTAGCCAAAGTACACAAATTGGAATGCTTCAGCAGCATTTTTTGCTGGCTGGCTAATATCAAAACCATAGCTGTTTGCCATTTCCTTCAGTTCTTTTAAAGCTCGAATTTGTTCAGCCAGCTCCTCGCGTAGACGCATATTATCTTCTGTCATTACCTTGCTTGTATTCTTTTGATCTTTTTGCTTCTCTTGGATTAAGAAATCAACACCGTATAGGGCAACCCGACGATAATCCCCAATAATTCGGCCGCGCCCATAAGCATCAGGCAGGCCGGTAATAATAGCAGCTTTACGTGCGAGCATCATTTCATCTGTATAGGCATCGAAAACACCTTGGTTGTGAGTTTTACGAAACTCAGTAAAAATCCTTTCAATTTCAGGGTTTAATTGGTAGCCGTAGGCTTCACAGGCCGCTTTCGCCATACGAATTCCACCAAGTGGCTGCATAGAACGATTAAATGGTTTATCGGTTTGTACCCCAACAATTTTTTCAAGTTCTTCATTAAGGTATCCGGGGCCATGTGAAGTGATTGTAGATACGGTTTCTGTGTCCATATCCAACACGCCGCCCTTTTCACGCTCTTGTTTGGTTAATTCCATTACCTGTTCCCATAGTTTAGTAGTCGCATCTGTCGGGCCTGCTAAAAAGGATTCATCCTCTTCAAAAGGAGTATAGTTTTTAAGGATAAAATCGCGAACGTTAACTTCTTTAGACCATGCACCTTTTGTAAATCCATTCCATTGTTCCATCATATTTCACCTCATATTTTTTTTTAAACTATATAACAGTTTTGGTGTTTCGTTTATGAGTTGAGTATAACAGATTCATTGTGAAAAAAGGCACGCATATTAGTAACTAATTGTTAAGATATTGTGACGGTTGAAATAAAGGTATTTATAAAGGGATTTCTTAAACTTGATTTATGACAGAAAAGTGAACAAATTTGAAGTCTGTACTATAATTAAATGGTGAAAAATAAAAACTGTTATATAAGAAAAACAAGAATGTCTAATCCCTTAAAAACTTTTCAAATAAAAAAACAGGAGAAAAGTCTCCTGCATTAATTAACAACAATATAAGCGATCATTGGGCCGTTGGTTGTTCGATCAGAATGCACTTCGCAAATTAATCGATATGTTCCCTTTTTATTAAACTGGAGTGGCACAACCGTTTCTTGCCCTTTTTTTACAATCCCTTTAATTTTCGTTCCTTCTATATAAAAAGGATGCTTTTCACCGTTAATCCCGCTGATAAATAATCTAACTTTTTCGCCTTTTTCTACTAAGACTGTACCGGGATCCCAGCGGTAAGCCTCTATTTCTTTTCCATTTTTCATTTTCGTACTAAATTCAGCAGTAACCATGTGAATTTCGCGAATATCGCCAGTTACCTGCTGATTAAAGACAGTTATATCCCCAGCTTTCAACATGAACCATGCTGACAGGGAAAAAAGTACAACCCCTATAGCAACAAAAAATAGGAGCGTTTCCTTTTTAAAGACTAAAAATTTCATTTGCTACCCCCTCATAAAATTGTCCTACTTTATTCTTATGCTGATTGGGTGAGTAAACTTGTCTATTTTTTCTGCATTTTAATCAATTTTAATAAAATCGCTTGAAGCTTAATCATTCCATAATGGTTGAACATTAAAAAAAATGTCTACAATGATTTGTAACACCATGCAAAGTGATGATATTTTTCTTTGTTTTTCTTATAGAAAAGTTTATAGTAAAAACAGGAAGTACATCTAAGGATTTAGGAAGTTAGATGTATCTTAAGGAATCAGCAAATAATTAGGTGGTTAGCTTGTTGGGGATTAAAAAAGAAAGTGTATTAAAGACTGTAAAATTTGTTTTCCCGTTGTTCCTATTAATCTTTGCTATTATCGAAATGAAAAAATTTACGCAAAACTTAAATATGCACTTACTTAAGGAAGAGTTGAGCCATCTTAATATTTGGCTTCTTCTCATTATTTTAAGCATTACCTTTATCGCTGTTTTACCGATGTTGTTTTATGATGTGATATTAGTGCGGATCTTAAAATTGAAGGTCCCAACTAAAGATTTATTGGAACAATCATTTATTGCTAATTCGTTTTCAAACCTAATTGGCTTTGGTGGAATAATCGGTGCGATGTTAAGAACGTATTTCTTCCATAAATATGAACAGGACAAACGAAAGCTTCTTGGAGTAATTGCTTCTGTTTCGTTATTCTACTTAACAGGTATTTCAGTGCTTTCATGGATTGTTACAATCCATTACCGTAGCTTTCCTTTGTTTGTTGATACAAAATGGCTCTATTTTGCAGTGGTAGGTGTTGGTTTATATTTACCACTCTTTTTAATCATACATATGTTTAATTCAAAAAAAGGCAGTCGATCACTCGTAAGTACCGAAAGTACTTTGAAGCTAATTTTAGTATCGATAATCGAATGGTTGGCAGTATTTTTGGCGATTTTGATTTTATGCAGGATTTTAGGAATTTCTATTTCTGCAGAAACGCTTTTTCCTGTTTATATAGTAGCTGCGTGTGCCGGTATCATTAGTATGATACCTGGCGGTTTAGGTTCCTTTGATTTAGTGTTTATTTGGGGGATGCAAGATTTATTTATTCCGGAAGAGAAAGTCCTTGTTCTATTACTTTTTTATCGGATTGGCTACTACTTTGTTCCGTTTTTAATAAGCTTAGTTTTCTTTGTTAAACTTTATTGGGAAAAATGGAACCAAACTTGGAATGATCTTCCTAAAGCCGTTCTTCAAGGATTAAGTCATGTAATGTTAACAATGCTTGTTTTTCTATCTGGATTAATCCTACTTTTATCTGCTAGTGTGCCAGGAATTATGTCCCGGTTGAAGGTAGCGCAAGAACTTTTATCATTTCCAATCATTAACGTATCGCACCAATTATCGGTGGCAACTGGATTTTTATTATTAGGATTATCGCGAGGAATCGAATATAGCGTGAAGAGGGCTTATGAGTTATCGATGTTCGCCCTAATTCTGGCCGCGCTCTTCTCTATTTTTAAGGGGATTGATTATGAAGAAGCGATTTTTTTAATTATCGTCGCCTTGTTGCTAAGGATGTCAAAAGGTCAATTTTATCGAGAGAGTTATGTGCTGACCTGGGGAAAAACAATCTTTGATATTACGATTATTCTTTTAATTACATCAATGTATCTCGTGATTGGTTATTTGAACTTGCCAATTTCTAAAATAGAAATACCACAAAAACTTTTGCCGTATGTAATTGTTGATTATCGCGATTTATTTACTAGTGCAGCAATTGGGCTTGTTATCGCTTTATTCATTCTCTTGTTTGGTTATTTAATCAGTTTACCAAAGAATTGGATTTTAGAGCGATCCGTTAACCGAGAGAAAGAAATTATCGTACATTTATCTAAGTATTCAGGTAAGGCGTTATCACACTTAATATTTTTACATGACAAATACATCTTCTGGAACAGCAAAAGAAATGTTTTAATTTCTTTTCAAAAATATGCGGACAAGTTAGTGATCCTAGGAGATCCCATTGGGGAAAAGGAGGAATTATCAAATGCAGTAGAGGAATTTCAGGAAATAGCCGATTTACATGGCTATACACCTATTTTTTATCAAGTAAGTGATAATATGCTTCCATATCTCCATGGACATGGCTTTGCTTTTTTTAAATTAGGCGAAGAAGCGTTTGTGGATTTAGAAAAATTCTCCTTATCAGGGAATAAAATGAAAGGGTTACGAGCATTAAGAAATAAATTTGTCCGTGAAAACTATTCTTATGAGGTAGTCAGCCCGCCTCATTCCAGTGAGCTCTTGGAAGAATTAAGAGATATATCAAATGAATGGCTTCAAGGGAGAGAAGAGAAAGGTTTTTCATTAGGTTTCTTTTCGGAAGATTATTTAAATAAAGCACCCATTGCAATCGTTAAAGATGAAAATAACCAGATACTTGGCTTTATGAATATCATGCATGTGGATGATGACTTTCAAACTATTTCTGTGGATTTAATAAGATTTAGACCAGAAGTATCATCAGGTACAGTGGATTATCTTTTCCTTTGTTTATTTGATTGGGCCAAAGAACATGGGTATAATCGTTTCAATATGGGAATGGCCCCATTGGCTAATGTGGGACTGTCAAGATTCTCTTTTTTAAGCGAAAAAATTGCAGCACAAATATTCCTTCATGGCCATTTTTTTTACCACTTCCAGGGTTTGCGAAAATTCAAAGAAAAGTATACAAATATATGGGAACCTAGATACTTGGCTTATCGAAGGAAATCTTCATTACCATTAATTATGGCGCAAATTACTTTACTCATCTCGAAAAAAAGAAACTAGACCTAAAACCGGCTGGTGAGATATCTGCCGGTTTTTTTATTCCATAAAGTCACTAGATAATAGATAACTTCCAATTGAAACTATTATTTTGCTATATAATCTGTTAATATGAAATAGGAAATAATGTAAAAGTTGGGTGTTATATAATGAAAAAATTTGTATCCGTTATCATCGTTTTCCTACTGCTTTCTTCAAACCATTTAACTACCTTTGCTGCTAAAAATGGACAACTAGACTTAAAAAGTAAAGGTGCTGTTCTTTTAGATTCTGATACAGGTGCAGTTCTTTATGCAAAAAATGCAGATAAAAAAATGTACCCTGCCAGTTTAACCAAAATAGCTACTGCGATATATGCAATAGAAAATGGCAATCTTAATAGTATGGTTACGGTTAGTGCCAATGCGGTAAGACAAGATGGCACAAGGGTTTATTTGGATGAAGGAGAAAAAGTTCCTTTAAAGCAATTGATTCAAGGAATGCTTGTTAATTCAGGTAATGACGCAGCTGTAGCCATTGCAGAACACATTGACGGGAGCGTCGAACAGTTTTCGGTCAATTTGAATGCCTATTTAAAATCAACGATTGGTGTTCATCATACCCATTTTATTAATCCCAATGGTTTGTTTGATAAGAATCATTTTACAACTGCAATGGATATGGGGCTCATAACTAATTATGCAATCAAGAATCCTGTCTTCGCTGAAATCTTTGGGACAAAAGTGCTTAAGTGGAAGGGGAAATCATGGAAAACGACCATCCTAACCCACCACCGCATGCTAAAAGGGGAGTTGGCATACCCGGGAGTAACAGGAGGTAAAACGGGGTATACCAGTGAAGCGAAACAAACGCTTTCTACTACGGCTGCCAATTCGAAAATAAGGCTAACTGCAGTTGTTTTAAACTCTGTCCAACAAAGAGATAAGTATGATGATACAGCTCGATTGTTTGATTACGGGTTTAAAAACTTTCAACATGGAACCTTAATGCAAGGACAAATTTTCAAATTAGCCAATAAGGAATACTTCCCTGCAACGAATACTCTAATTACAGAATCGGTAAAAGGGAGTACGAGAGTGTTAAATAATGAGGGAATACTATTGATTAAAAATATTAGTAATGGACAAGTTCTCCAGTTAGTTCCACTTAAATACAAGGAACCTGCACCTGAGAAAGTATTTGTCAAAAGTGAATCAGCTGTTAAAAAGGGAGAAAAAGATAAGAATTTAACTCATGTAAACGCCATATATGGGGTCATTTTTATTGCTTTAGCCGGGATTATTGTTGGTGTAAGAAAGAAATTCATTAGAAAATTTTAAACACAAAATAAGCCATGATAAGCAGGCACTTATCATGGCTTATTTTTGTGTTAAATTTGTTGCAAACAGCAATAATGCAGAAAGAAAAATCATGGCTAAGACCAACAACCAAGCTAAATTCATATTTCCAGATTCCATTGCAATGTAAATGGCAGTGGGGGCAGTTTGCGTTTTTCCAGGGATGTTACCAGCAAACATGAAAGTGGCACCAAATTCACCTAGTGCTCTAGTAAAACTAAGAATTAGACCAGTAATAATGGACCTTGAAGATAATGGCAGAGTAACAAGGAAAAATACACTCCATTCGTTTGCACCATCCACTCTTGCTGCTTCCTCAATTCCGTTATCGACAGATTGGAAACCAATTTTGACCGTTTGATACATTAATGGGAAAGCAACAATGCTTGAGGCAATTACTGCTGCCATAGGGGTAAACATTATCGAACTTGAAAACAGGTGATTAATGAATAAACCAACAGGACTATTGCCTCCAAAAATAAATATAAGTAAAAATCCAATAACGGTTGGAGGCAATACGATCGGAAGTAAAAGAAAGATTTCAATAAGCATTTTACCCTTAATCTGTCCTTTTGAAAGCAATCTTGCAAATAATATCCCTGCAACAAAGACTAAGATAACAGATATCGAGGCTACTTTTAGCGACAATAAAATCGGAGACCAAAAATCACTTTGCATAACAAGGATCAATCCTATACTTCAAAACCATCTCTGGCAAAAGGGCTATGTATATATTCATAAACTAGGGAAACCTCTTTCTAAAACATCTATTTCATAATCATTATAGCAAAAAGAATTAATCAAAAAAGATTAAATCAAAAAAAGACTAAAGTGTATCCTTTAGTCTTTGAGGAATCAATTCATTATTGAAGTCTGCTTTCAACTTGTTGACATACTTCGTCAGCTGACAGTCCGCTTGCATCAATAACAGAACCCTTTGTATTAGTATCCTGCATACCCATTACGTTGGAATCTAGTCCTGTAACAACACAACAATCACAATTCTGGGCGTCCGACTCTTGCTTTAATTCAATGACATCATGCCCCTTTTCACGTAATGCTTGTTGAACTTGTGCAAGAGATTGTTCTACACCAATTTTTGCCATACAAACACCTCCTCCTCTTGATTATTTTGTCTAACTTTATCTGAATTATTCGGAATAAGTACCGATAATCCTCCAAAAGCTAATAGGGGAGGTGTACAAAATGGGAAAACGTAAAAAAGATCCATCGACAATTGGGCTGACTTCCCCGCAAGTGGAAGGACAGGGAACAACGACAACCGAAACAGGTTCAAGAACTGAACCGTCATCAAGAAGAAAACAGAAGAGAAGTTAAGGAAAATGGGCACCACGTCTTCTGTAACGTGGTGCCCATTTAGTCCGATTAACTATTTATACATTTCAGCCACTTGCTTCTGTATTTCATCATTTTCAAGGTATTCATCATAGCTCATTTGCTTATCCACTAAACCATTTGGAGTTAATTCAAAAATTCGATTGGCAATCGTTTGAATAAACTGATGGTCATGGGAAGCGAAAAGCAATGAACCTTTAAAATTGATTAATCCGTTATTAAGGGCGGTTATTGATTCTAAGTCTAAATGGTTCGTCGGTTCATCTAAAAGGAGAACATTCGCGCCATTTAACATCATTTTCGAAAGCATGCAGCGGACTTTTTCGCCCCCTGAAAGGACACTTGCTTTTTTAAGAACTTCTTCACCCGAGAAAAGCATTCTCCCTAAAAATCCACGTAAGAAGCTTTCACTGTCATCTTTAGGTGAGAACTGACGAAGCCAATCAACTAGATTTAAGTCGCTGTTCTCAAAGTACTCGGAGTTATCCTTAGGGAAATAAGCTTGTGAAGTGGTAATTCCCCATTTATAGGTACCGCTATCTGCTTCCATTTCACCCATTAGAATTTTAAACAACACAGTCTTTGCAGCCTCGTTTGTTCCTACAAGGGCAATTTTATCCCCTTTATTGACGATAAAGTTAATGTTATCAAGGACTTTTACACCGTCAATAGTTTTTGTTAATCCTTCGACTCGTAACAAATCATTCCCAATTTCACGATCTGGTGTAAACCCAACAAATGGATAGCGACGAGAAGAAGGTCTGATATCATCAAGAGTAATTTTATCTAGTAACTTCTTCCGAGATGTTGCCTGCTTTGATTTCGAAGCATTGGCACTAAAGCGTGCAATAAAGGCTTGAAGTTCCTTGATCTTTTCTTCTTTCTTTTTGTTAGCGTCCGAAGTTAATCTTGTAGCTAACTGGCTTGATTCATACCAAAAATCGTAGTTACCCACATAGATTTGAATTTTACCAAAGTCAAGATCGGCTATATGTGTACAAACTTTATTTAAAAAATGACGATCATGGGAAACAACAATAACCGTATTTTCAAAGTTTATTAAGAAATCTTCTAGCCATTGAATGGCTTTGATGTCTAAGTGGTTAGTTGGCTCATCCAGTAGTAAAACGTCTGGTCTGCCGAATAAAGCCTGTGCAAGCAACACTTTCACTTTTTCGGAGCCAGTCAATTCCGCCATTGTTTTATAATGAAGGTCTTCGCCAATACCAAGGCCTTTTAATAGAATGGCAGCTTCTGGTTCTGCTTCCCAGCCGTTTAATTCAGCGAATTCGCCTTCAAGTTCAGCAGCCTTCATGCCATCTTCATCTGTAAAGTTTTCCTTCATATAGATTGCGTCTTTTTCTTGCATGACTTCATAAAGACGCGAATGACCCATAATAACAGTCTTTAATACTTCATACTCTTCATATTCAAAATGGTTTTGTTTTAATACAGCCATCCGTTCGTTAGGACCAAGTTGAACAGTTCCAGATTGTGCTTCAATTTCACCAGATAGAATTTTTAAAAAGGTTGATTTTCCGGCACCATTTGCACCGATTAGTCCGTAGCAGTTCCCAGGTGTAAATTTAATGTTTACATCTTCAAATAATTTTCGGTCTCCATATCTTAAACCTACGTTACTTACAGTAATCATATTTAAAACATCCTCCAACACAAAATATCTACTGATTATACCATTAAAACAGAAGAAGAGCGAATTGTTTTCGTCAAGAAAAAGTTTATAAGAAAAATTTTCTAAAAAAATTTATTCTAATTCACACTTTATTCATATTTTTGTTGTAGAATTGGGTAAGAAGCAAGTAAAAGAAGGTGTGAGATGGATGACAAAAAATCAACTAACTGAACTTGTTAACAAGTTAAAAAAGGCTGGTATAAAAGCGAGTTTAACCAAACCAAAATCCAATTACCTCTTGTCACTGCAGAAAATAAAAAATTACCCTTCTTCTGTGAACTAATACACAGGCAGGGTACAGAACCCGGAAATAAAAAGCGATTAATCCATACGGACTAATCTCTTTTTTTTGATTGAGCTCTTTTCGCATTACTTCAATTTATCCATAACTTTGTCATAAACTTCTTGTTTGTCGAAGTCTTCTCCCATCGGAAACTTGGCAATAAATTTATTGTTACCATCAATCAAAAAGGTAAAGGTGGAATGAATGAATTGTCCATTGCCAGGATCTTTAAACTGAAATTGCATCGCATCCGTAACTTTTTTAATCTCTGCACGGTCTCTTTTAATGTTTTGTTTATCTCCTGTTAAGAATAACCAGTCCTTATTATTTTCAATTTGAAAGCCCTTCATGTAACTGGTTAAGATCTCCGGCGTGTCTCGATAAGGATCGATGGTAATCGTCAGAAATTCAATATCCTTCCCAAAAACACCAGCCTTCTCAAAATCATTTTTCAAGTCAATCATCTTTTGGGTAGTGGTTGGACAAATATCAGGACAATGCGTGTAGATAAATTCAACAAGTTTTAGTTTGGTTTTATCTTTTCCAAAATTATAGGAATCACCATTTTGATTAATCAAGGTAACTTCTGCAGGTATTTTAGCATTTGCATCTCGTATGAGAAAGAAAGAAATTCCTGCTGCTATTCCAATGAACACAGCAAGACCACAAATTAAATAAATCTTTTTCATATGTAATCCCCCCTACAATTAAGATAAAGAAGTTATCCCAAAAAAGATATGGATAATTTGTGAACAAAACTTCGTGCATTTAAAATGCAGTTCCTTTATACTGTAATATTATTGATTGTATTTTTGGAATATTTAAATTTTAATGAGATAGGAGGTATTGGGGTGAAAAAAGTGCTGATGTTTTCTTTTCAACTTGCGCTATTAATTGTCATTTATCAAATTGGTAGTCAGATTACAGTTTTTTTTCATTTGCAGGTACCAGGAAATGTAATTGGTATTATTCTTCTGTTAATTTTACTTTGGACTCGTGTCATCAAAGTGGAGCAAATAGACTTGGCAGCTACATGGTTATTAAAACATTTAAGCTTTTTTTTCATACCGATAGCAGTTGGCTTAATGACATTAGGTCCTATCTTTTTAAATAAGGGAATTCTAATCTTATTTGTTCTTGTCATCAGTGCATTTATTGGTCTCTTAGCAGCTGGGAAGGCAACACAAACTGTAATTATGAAAAAAGAAAAGGTAAAAGTGAATTATCATGATCACAGTGTATAGTATTTTTTTAACCCTAGCTGTTTATATTTTTACACGAAAATTTGGCCATAGATATTCCTCGCCACTTACCAGTCCTGTGTTTTTTAGTACGATTATTATTATTATCCTGTTAGTGGGATCACATATTTCTTATCATGATTATATACCTGCTAAAAAGATTATGACTTATCTGCTCGGACCAGCAACTGTTGCCCTAGCAGTCCCAATCTATAAGAATCGAAACTTATTTGCAAAGTATTTAGTTGCTGCTTGCGTAGGATTATTAATTGGAACATTTACAACCATTCTATCCGCCATTGTTATTGCTAAATGCTTTTATCTCTCGAAAATGTTCCTTTTGCCTTTAACGATTAAGTCAGTAACCGTTCCAGTTGCGACAGAAATCGGGAAAATAATAAAGGCTAATGTATCACTTATTGCTGCTTTTGTAATCATTACTGGAATGATTGGCGCTATGTTTGGGCCCAAGCTGTTGAATTTTTTTAAAATTGATCACCCATTTGCACGTGGTTTATCGATTGGAACGATTGCGCATGGTATTGGGACAGCTGAGGCCGTCAAGGAGGGGGAAATACAGGGAGCTGTTGCTGGTGCTGCTATGGGAATCGCTGCACTATTAATATCGTTCATCATTCCCTATATCCTTCCATTCTTAATATAATGGCTATGTTAAAGCTTATTGTTGATTTTGGCACCCTGTTGATCTACGTTCCAGGTGCGAAGACTCCTGCGGGAGGACGGGGCAGGGGAGACCCCGCAGGAGCGCAGCGATGAGGAGGCTCGCCGGGCCGCCCGCGGAAAGCGAAGCGCCTGGAGCGGAAATCAACAGGCAGGTTTAACAGAGCCAATATAATAGAACAAATCAAGCTTTATATGCATAACTTACAATATGAGGCACAAAGTAAATTGACAAGTGTTTCCATTTGTTATATTCTTTAAAAGAATTAAATTTTTCTTAAAAAACTACGTTTTTTAAAGGAGTATGTTTTATGTTAGGTGTCGTTCTTAACTAATCCAATCAATTGGATATGTTCATTCCTAAATCCTTTTTTCAATTTTTTATTGATAGAAGGCTTATTTAAGTATGTATGGGAATGGAGTTAAGAACAATGGGCATCATAAGCATACATTTTTACCAATGTTGCTGTGTACATCCGTGTAGACAGTTTTTATTTTGGGTAAATATTTTGTATGAAGATGATTGAAATACTTTTTTCATTTAGCCGCAATGACATTGTTCATTGCGGCTATTTTTATTTTTGGCTATGTTAAAGCTTATTGTTGATATTGGCACCCTGTTGATTGGAGCGGAAGGCGCGAAGACTCCTGCGGGAGGACGGGGCAGGGGAGACCCCGCAGGAGCGCAGCGACGGGACCGCCCGCGGAAAGCGAAGCGCCTGGAGCGGAAATCAACAGGCAAGTTTAACAGAGCCTTATTTTTAGGAGGTTATTAAAAGTGAATCAACATACTCTCAATATTTTAGAATTTCAACAAATCAAAGACATTATTGCAAATTTTGCCTTAACAAAAGAAGGTAAGGAAAAAATTGAGTACCTAACACCATCAACAAACTTGAAGCAAATAGCAGCCTGGCTTGATGAGGTATCTGAGGCAGTAGAAATTTTACAAAAAAGTGCTAGTGTTCCTGTGCATGGCTTGGATGGGATGGATGCTTTGTTGAATAACATGAATAAAGGAGTTGCACTAAGGGCTGACCAACTGGCTAAGCTTTATGATTTTTTGGATTGCTGCGGAAAGATGCGCAGATATATGAAGGATAAAGTTTATTATGCACCAAGAGTTTCTTCCTACGTCGATGGAATTGAAGAATTGCCGGAGCTTGCGAGTGAGATTATCCGCTGTATTAGAAATGGTCATGTTGATGACTATGCTAGTAAAGAATTATTAAAAGTGAGGAAACAAATAGCTATTCAAGAGGAAAGGCTTAAAGAAAAAACACTTCAGTTGATTCGCTCCAATAAATATAAAAATTATTTGCAAGAGAATGTGATCAGTCAAAGAAATGGCAGGTATGTAATCCCGATTAAGAAGGAATATCGGAACAAAATAAAAGGAGTGGTATTAGATACCTCTGCTTCGGGCTCTACACTTTTTATGGAACCTGAAGAAATTGCAACTTATCAAGATCAATTAAATTGGTTATTCGCTGATGAAGAAGTGGAAGTTCAAAAGGTTTTAACCTATTTAACAGGGTTGGTTGAAGAAAAGGAGCGACAAATTCGACTTGCGATCGAAACCATGGTTCATTACGATTTTTTATTTGCAAAGGCCAAGTATAGCCGTTCAATAAATGGATCAAAAGTGGGTATAAATGAATCTGGTCAATTGAATTTAATTGAGGCAAAACATCCGTTATTAGGAGAAAAGGCGGTCCCGCTTTCCTTTACTCTAGGTAATGGCGAGCACGCTTTGGTCATTACCGGTCCAAATACTGGCGGGAAAACTGTAACGATTAAGACGGCTGGCCTATTAACCTTAATGGTCCAATGCGGTCTCCATATTCCTGCAGCCCCAGAAAGTAATTTGAATATCTTTGAACGAATTTTAGTGGATATAGGGGATGGGCAAAGTATTACGGAAAATTTAAGTACATTTAGCTCACGAATTGTTAATATCATCGATATCTTAAAGGAAACCCAGCAACGTACCTTGGTTTTATTAGATGAGTTAGGTTCTGGAACAGACCCTGGAGAGGGCATGGGGCTCGCTACCGCGATTTTAGAAACTTTGTATGAAAAGGGGGCAACCATTCTCGCTACAACCCATTATAGTGAAATCAAAGTACTTGCCGAAACGCATCCTGGATTTATTAATGGATCAATGGAGTTCGATCTCACCACTTTAAGTCCCACATATCGCTTAACGATTGGAAGAGGAGGAGAAAGCCAGGCTTTTGCAATTTCGTTAAAACTTGGGATTCATCCGAAAATTCTTGAAAGGGCTCATACTATCACATATAAAGAGGAAAAGAAATATACAACTGATGTAACAGATGCATGGAAACTTAAGGAATTGGAAAAACAGGTGATTATTAATAAATATCAAAACGTTAGGAACAAACCAAAACCGGAGGTAAAAGTCCCTCTCTTTCAACAGGGGGATAATGTAAAAATTACACCTACAAATGAGTTTGGGATTATCTATATGGGTCCAGACACGCTTGGAAATTACGTTGTGCAAATCAAAGGGCAAAAGCATACAATTAACCACAAAAGAATTAATTTATATATTCCAGCAAAAGAACTATACCCAGATGATTACGATTTCAACATTATTTTTGAATCGAAGGAAAACCGTAAAAATGATAAGCTCCTTTCGAAAGGTCATCAAGAACATATATCGATTGAGTATAAAGAAGGTAACTTTTAACTCTAATTAAAAAAATCCACAAGTTTCCCTTTAAGGGAGTTTGTGGATTTTTTTAATGCTATTTACTATTCCTTTTTATTATTAAGGTATCTTTCGCAAGTAATTTCTTGACTTCATTATAGCTCAAGCCTGATTGGCTGTTTAACCTCTTAACTTCTTCAATATCCGTTCCAACTTTTGTATATCTTTTTTCATTGTGCATTCTTTTTCTCAACTCCTAAGGATTTATGGAAATGAAAAGCAACTTATTTGTGCATACTAATAAAAAAGGAGGCGGTTCCCATTTTTTACGGTAAAAGAGCAAAAGAAGAAGAAATTGAAACAATTCTGGTTAATACAGAAATCTATTCTTGCATCGATGAAGCCTGTATAGGGTGGATGAGAAAGGACTTCGTTGCAGAAGACCTGCTATGCCCAATGTGTGGCAATGAAATGCTTCAAGAAATGAGAGAACTTCCGCAAATATAATCATTTAAATAATGGACTAAAGACTGTCATGGATCATGGACAGTCTTTTTTTATTTGCTATGTTAATGCCAATCGCCTGGAGTGGAAATCAACAGGCACACGTTTAACAGAGCCTTTTTATTTAATATCATCAAAAAAATTGTAACATCTATAAATTTTCATTTTGCTGGCGAATTTCATCTCCGCTGATTAAGGTGTTTGCTTCTTCAAGATTCCGAAGCTCATCCACTGATTCGCCTGATACGGTTTTCGTATTATTAGCAAAAGTTTCTTTTATGGGGTTTCTAGTCTGATTACTCCAAGATTTAGACTTATTATCCATACATATCAACTCCTTATCTAAAGGATTTGCATCAAGATAAGGGATTATGCCTGCCTAATTCTCTCCTAAAAGGCAAAAATTAAATAACCATATATTCCTCTTGAAATACGAAAAAACTCTCCAATGTTATTGGAGAGTTTTTTAGAGCTATTCTTCTTTTTTAGCTAAACATTTGTCACATTCCATAAAATAACTTTCTGCTTGTTCCTCCATGTGCTGACCACACTCTGAACATTGTTTTTTTGGTAAAGTACGGAAAAACTCAACTGGACTCATTAACATAATAAAACTCCTCCTTTATTAATACAGTTTATTAATATCCCTCTTGTTATAGTACAGTATAGCTGAAATAAATAAAAATGTGTAGACTTTTTTTAAAAAATTCTGCCTTTTCCGCAAAATAGGTCTTTTATCACAAGAAATATTAATTGTCCGTTTTTCTATTTCCTTGAAAGGTGAGAAATAGGTTAAAATAAAGGGAAATTGAGGCTAGATGAAAATTTTAGACTTCCATAACAATTCGCATTCCATTACAATCATAGTAGAAAAGCAATAGATTTGGGGGATGCAGGCAAATGAATGCAATAATAGAGACTTTTCATCCTCTATTCATAATAATTGCCATAGGTTTAACGATCATGGCATCATACACCGCATTAGATATGTTTACTTTAGTAAAGTCTACTGAAAAAAATAACAGGCTTCTGTTTCTGGGTGGTACATTTTCCATTGGTATTGGGATTTGGATCATGAATTTTATTGGGCTCATTTCCGCAGATATTAACAGGTTTGCCAGTTATCACATTCCACTAACGATTCTTTCCATTATCATCGGGATTGCATTTACTGGAATGGCTTTCTTATCATTATTTGGAAAACAGATAAAGTTTTATCATTTAATTTCGGCTAGTTTATTTCTTACTCTTGCCGTATTTGCAATCCATTTAATCGGTTTATATGCCATGAATGTAACGATAACGTACCAAGTTTTTTTGCTCCTTTTTTCAGGTCTATTAATCTTTGCTTCTTTTTTATTCTCTTTATGGATTCTTTTTTCTTCGAATGGCTATACCCAAGGGAACCAGGTCTGGTTAAAACCAATTAGTGCGGTCATTATGTCGTTAGCGATCATTGAAGGGCATTTTCTTCTAAAGCGAGCGTTAATTACAACAGCAAGCGAAAGGATTAATGGGGGAAGTGCAGATAGTCCTTTCTTTATTTATTTGGTATTATTCTTGTCTATTTTAATTATTGGCGGGCTACTTGTATCAAGTACATTAATTAGTAAACAATTAGCGACAACTGATACGAACTTAAAGGACATCAAAGCAGCGCTTGATGCTTCGACTATTGTTGCGATTACAGATCCCCAAGGAATAATCATATATGTTAATGATAAATTTGAGGAGATTTCCAAGTATTCAAAGGAAGAGATCATTGGCCAAAATCATCGGATCTTAAACTCTGGTTATCATTCTAAGGAATTCTTCAAGGATTTATGGACTACGATCCATTCAGGTAAGATTTGGCGCGGTGAAATACGAAATAAAGCAAAGGATGGGTCGTTTTACTGGGTTGATACCACGATTGTTCCTTTTTTAAATAAAAAAGGCAAGCCAATTCAGTATATTGCGATTCGTTCAGATATTTCGGATAGAAAAAGAGCTGAGGGTCATCTTAAAGAGACTGTTAAAGAGAATATTGACATTAAATTTGCACTTGATCAATCCTCGATTGTTGCATTTACCGATGCAAAAGGAATTATCACCAGTGTAAATGAAAAGTTCTGTGAGATTTCAAAATATAAACGGGAAGAAATTCTTGGCAAAGACCATAACATATTAAATTCAGGTTTCCATTCAAAAGAATTTTTCAAAGACCTATGGAAGACAATTGGTTCAGGGAGAGTATGGAAAGGTGAGATTAGAAATAAAGCAAAAGATGGGACCTATTATTGGGTGGACACCACGATTGTTCCATTTTTGAACGATCACGGAAAACCATACCAATACCTTGCAATACGAAATGATATTACTGAACGGAAAAGGACAGAAGAAGTCCTTCATCGTCAAGATAAATTGGCAGCAGTTGGTCAATTAGCAGCTGGTGTTGCCCATGAAATTCGCAATCCACTAACTTCGATGAAGGGGTATGCGGAATTCTTACAGCTGGATGAAAAGGATCCAGAACGATTGGAGTTCTTGGGTATTATTCTCGATGAAATTGAACGCGTTAATACGATTGTTGAGGACTTTATGGTATTAGCTAAACCAAAAGCCGTTGAATTAGAAGAAAAAAATGTCGTTCCAGTTATTAAAAACGTCGTCTCTCTGCTTGAATTTGAAGCAAGAAAGAAAAATGTTCGTTTGACTTTTGATTGCAATCAGGAAATCATTCAAATTGAATGTGATGAAAATCGTTTAAAACAAGTATTTCTAAACTTCATTAAAAATGGAATCGAAGCCATGCCTAATGGCGGTGATCTCCATGTTAAAACAATCATCCACGATAACAATGTTCAAATTTCCATTCAAGACACAGGTGTGGGAATTTCCAAAGAGAAATTAAAGAAACTCGGGGAACCTTTTTATACAACCAAAAAGAATGGGAACGGCTTAGGATTGATGGTAAGTTTCAAGATCATTGAAAGCCATAATGGCAAAGTATTTGTCGAAAGTGAACCAAATAAAGGAACCACCTTTAATATTTTATTACCGGCAAAAATTGCATGAAAACGGGAGAACTATTCTCTCGTTTTTTTATTACTCATTTTTGTCAAAAAATAGACAAATATTTTTTAAAAAAGGAATCTACATTTAGAATATATAGATTATTATGATGATAGAGGTACAAATGTTTTTAGAGGGGGAATGAACAGGTTGGGTGAAACAAATTTAGTTAAAACAATTTGCGGTTATTGTGGTACGGGATGTGGTTTAGTTCTTGAAGTTCAAGACAACAGAATTATGAAAATCCGTGGTGACAAAGAAGCACCAGTCAACAAAGGACAAACATGTGTAAAAGGTGCATTTGCCTACGAATATGTACATGCAAAAAATAGATTAACCTCACCACTAATTCGTAAAGCAGGGAAGTTGGTTGAAACAACTTGGGATGAAGCCTATCATTACATTGCAAGTAAGTTATCCCACATTAAATCATCATGGGGATCAAACGCTATATCAATGTTTGCTTGTGCGCGGTCCACGAATGAATCCAATTATGTTACCCAAAAATTTATGAGGACAGTCATTAAAAGTAATAATATTGATGGCTGTAACCGTACCTGACACGCTCCTAGCGTTGCCGGTCTGGCAACTGTTTTTGGAAGCGGTTTCCCAACGAACACACTTGAAGATTTTGACCGTGCTGAAGTATTACTTCTAATGGGCTCGAATACAACAGAGGCACACCCGATTATTGCTAATCGAATGAAAAAGGCTGCAAAAGCGGGGCTGAAAATTATCGTCATTGATCCAAGAAAGATTGATATGGTTAAAGTAGCACATCGTCATTTGCAAATAAATGTCGGTTCAGATATTGCCCTTATCAATGCTTTTATCCGAGTCATTCTTAAAGAGGGTTTATTTAACGTTGAATTTATTAAGCAATTTACAGTGGACTTTGAAAAACTAGAAAAACAAGTGGAGCCATATACACCTGAGTATGCGGCAACGATTACTGGATTGCGGGCAGAGGATATTGTCGAAACGGCAAGGGAGTATGCTTTATCCAGTTGTTCAATGATTGCATACACACTTGGTATAACAGAGCATCACTGTGGTGTTAATAATGTCTTCGATATCGCTAATCTAGCGTTATTGACTGGAAACATAGGAAAACCAGGATCAGGAATTATGCCATTAAGAGGCCAAAACAATGTCCAAGGTGCTGGAGATATGGGTTGTCTTCCTAACCAATTAGCAGGAGCGATGAGTTTAGCAAATGAAGAGTATCGTGCCCGTTATGAAAAGGAATGGAAGGTCGAATTAAACCCGCAAGCAGGAGATACCCAAACTCGTACGTTTGATCGCTTAGATATGGGTGAACTGAAGGCCCTTTATATTATTGGTGAAAATCCACTTCTTGCTGATGTGGATATGAACCATACGAAAAAATTGTTCGAGAAACTAGATTTGTTGGTTGTCCAAGACATTTTCATGACCGAAACGGCAAGAATGGCAGATGTTGTGTTACCTGCGCGTTCATGGGGAGAGGTGGATGGTACCTATACAAACACAGATCGGAGAATACAAAGGGCCCGAAAAGCAGTAGATTCCCATCCAAATGTGAAAGAGGACTGGGAAATCCTTTGTGAATTGTCGACACTCATGGGGTATCCTATGAGTTATAACAATAGTGAAGAAATCTGGAATGAAGTGAGAAAGTTGGCCTGGGAGATGTATGGCGGAATTTCCTACGAACGGCTTGAAAAAGAGTATAGTATTCACTATCCGTGTCCTGACGAGAACCATCCAGGGACGTTTATCATGCATGAGAGATTTCATCAACAAGAAACACCAACGAAAAAATCACCTTTTGTACCAGTAGACTATACGGCCCCGTTAGAATTACCTGATGAAAACTATCCATTTACGCTCACGACTGGCCGTCGCTATGAATCCTATAATACTCATTCTCAGACTCGCCATTATGCCTCTGGGGTAAAGGTGAAACAAACAGAGGAGACCCTTGACATCCATCCGGACGATGCAACTGCACTTGGAATAATGGATGGTGAAGTCGTTCGGGTTCGTTCCCGAAGAGGGAAACTTGAGGTGAAGGTAAAGATTACAGAACAAGTAGTCCCTGGTTTAGTTTTTATGAGTTTCCATTGGAGTGAAACACCAACCAATGTGTTAACATTAAATGAGTATGATCCTATTTCAGGTACCGCTGAATATAAGGCATGTGCGGTTGCGATAGAACGGTTATAAACAATTTTTGAACGCAGTTTAATTTCTGCGTTTTTTTATTTAAGCTTTGTTAAAGTCACTACATTTTGCCACTATGTTGATTGGAGCGGATTGCGCGAGACTCCTGCGGGAGAAAGCGGGTCAAGGTGGAACTTGCTCGACTCCCAAGCACCGAGGAGACTTACGGACCGCCCGCAGAAAGCGAGCATCTGGAGCGGAAATGAACAGGCAAATTTCGCAGGGCGAGATTAAAAAAACAGATCGGTATTAACCGACCTGCTGTGTAAGAGTTTTAGATGCTGTTGCTTTTCTTTGATAAAAATACCAGTTGAGCGCAAAAGAGATAATATAAAAACCGATAAAGAAGTAAAACGCTGTGACTGGAGTGCCTGTTGCTTTAACGGACCACCCGAATAGCTTTGGAATAAAGAATGATCCATACGCTGCAAATGCTGCAGAGAACCCGATGACTGGTGCTGCTTCTTTTGGAATAAAAAGGTTAGGAATCATTTGGAATGTTGAGCCAGAACCAATACCAGATGCAATAAAAAGAATTAAGAATGATACTAAGAACCCTGCAAACTGTTTCCCATTTAAGAAGTAAATAACTCCTGTTGCGCCAATGCCCATGATAACTAACACATATGCAGTGACTTTAGCACCGCCTAGTTTGTCTGCAAGCCATCCTCCCACAGGTCTTGCTGCTGCTGCAACTAATGCTCCAAGAAAGGCAAGTGAAATGTGCTCAGGAAATTGTGATCTTAATAGGAGCGGAAAGGCCGCTGAGTAACCAATGAATGAACCAAACGTTGCTACATAAAGAGCTGTCATAATCCAAGTGTGTTTACGTTTTACAATTACAAATTGATCCGCTACTGATTGTTTTGCACCTGGAACATTATCCATTTTAAACATGGCTAGAATTGTTAAAATAATAATTGGAATAACCCAGATAAATGCTGCATTTTGTAACCAAACTTCCTGGCCATTCGCTAACACTTGTTTACCACCAACTAGTGCAAAAGTTCCTGAAGTAATAATTAGTGGTGTTACGAATTGCACTACAGAAACACCCATATTACCCAAACCGCCATTAATTCCAAGTGCTGTTCCTTTTTCTTTTTTAGGAAAGAAAAAGCTGATATTTGCTGATGATGATGAGAAATTTCCTCCGCCTAGACCACAAAGAGCTGCTAGTAATAACATAATTGAAAATGGTGTGTCCGGATTCTGGACTGCAAATCCAATTCCAATTGCCGGAATGGCTAAGATCGCCGTTGAAATAACGGTCCAGTTCTTACCACCAATCGAGCCAACTGCAAAGGTATAAACAAAGCGAAGTGTTGCACCAACAAGGCCAGGGATAGCTGCGAGTGTAAAAAGTTGTTCTTCCGTAAATTGAAAGCCGATGTCGTTAAGTCTAACGGCTACTACGGACCAAATTTGCCAAACAATAAATGCGAGCATCAGTGAAGGTACGGATATCCATAAATTGCGTCGAGCATGTTTTTTTCCTTCTGTCTTCCAGAATTTTTCGTCTTCTGGATTCCAATAATTAATTCGGGCCATGATATTATTCCCCCTAAATTGTTTTAAAATTTATTTATAAAGATTTGTTGTTTGTGTTATTAATATAAATCAGATGGTAACATGAATTTAGTGACGTACGTCACAAAATCAGTGAACGAACTGTGAACACAAGGGGTTAGACAAAAAGTTGTAATAATTTAACCCGATAGGGGTGATTTTTACTGAAATTCACTCCCTTTCCTCCAGCTCGCCCGTGTATTACTAAGGGGTCTCACATGCTCACATTCCTGAATGAGTACCGCGAATTTCGCAAAAATCAAATCAACATTCACCTTTAACATAGGCTAACGAAAAAAGAGACCTTTCATGGGAAAGATCTCTTTTTGTTCTGCTTTTTCTAGGATTTTTCGTCATCTTCATAAAACATTCCTACATAGTTTTTGGTTTCACCTGCATCATCTTTAATTGCTGTAATGGTAAGCCATTCTCTGTATATTTCATTATTTTTGCGTTTATTCCAAATATAGCCTTCCCAAACACCGTTTGTCTTTAAGCTTTCCCACATTTGTTTATAAAAGTCATTGCCGTGTTCACCGGATTGAAGAACACTTGGGGTTTTCCCTGCAACCTCTTTTTGACTATAGCCAGTAATTTTTGTGAATGCTGGATTAACGCTTTGAATAATTCCATGAACATCAGTTACACAAATGCCGTCTAAAGCATGGTTTACAATCTTCGCTGAAATATCAAGCTTATCTTGGTAATATAGCCACACTACGATAACCAGACTTGCTAACGAAAACTCTGAAAGGGACATAAACCCAATGGCATAATGACCAGTCCAATCAAAGAGAATCGTGAGAAGAACTGGCGGGAAAAAACCACCAAGTCACCCCATAGCTGAAACAATCCCATTCACAATACCAGCTTGCTTGGAAAAATATAACGGAACTAGTTTAAAGATTGCGCCATTACCTATTCCCGCAAAGAAAGCTACTAATAAGCAACCGAAAGAATAGATCGGCAGTGATGGAGTAAAAGACAAAAGAAATCCTGCAAAAGTTAAGCTAAAGAAAACAGCCATTAGAATAAGAAATGGATTAACTTTATCGCCTAACCAACCTCCAATCGGTCTAAAAACAGTTGCCAAAGCAATAAAACCAGCTGTCCTCAAGCCTGCATCCACTTTATCTAATTCAAAATGATTAACTAAAAACGAGGGTAAATATATGGTAAAGGCAACAAAGGAACCAAACGTGATAAAATAGAATAAACTTAGAAACCATAGTTTTGGATTTTTATATACCTCTTTGATCTGGTCTGGCAAGGAAATGTTTACTTTCCGTTCCTTTCTGTCTCCAAAGATAAAATTTACAAGAGCAAAGAATAGGACAACTAATAGGAAAATTTTAATGGTGTTTCTCCAACCGTATGCGTTGGCAAGAACAGGCGCTGAAAAGGAAGTAATCGCTGTTCCAATATTTCCGGCTCCGTAAATCCCATTAATAAACCCATGCTTTGATTTTTCATAATATTTCGGAAGAGAGGTTACGCCAACCGAAAAAACAGCACCACCAATCCCAAGTAATAACCCGCCAATGATTAGCGTTAGTAGAGAATTAGCATAGCTTAACAAGGCAATAGGAATAAGTAGGATTATGAAGCTGATTGTAAATAAAAGTCGAGCACCATAGCGGTTCGTCCAATAGCCAATTGGAATGCGAAGTAGCGATCCAAGGATCACTGGGACTGCAGTTGCCCATGCTATTTGGGAAGAAGTAAGTTTAATATCTACCTTGATATAAGGCATAAGGGATGATATAAGTACCCAAACCATAAAACCAGCTACCAAGCTTCCTGTTTGTATAAATAATTGTTTTGGACCTTGCTTCATAAAAATCCCCCTTCAAATCCAATGCCTTTTTATTATTATTTTCTTTATCTGTTGTTATATAGTAGGAAAGAGGCTCATTGGCCCGAAAAAATTTACTACTTGTATTATAAAATAATCTGAAGTACCTATCAGTGAGTTATGACACACATTTGACACAAACTTGTAAAAATATTTGGGTTTTGAATAGGAGAGATAGAAATGAATTTTCTGAAAAAACAGACAATAGATGAACGAATCGGTTTAATGAATAACCTTGCAAAACAATTCTTAATGCGAGCACATCAAATAGACATTGAAGGTAGTTTTCCCTATGCCAATATAAAGGATCTTAAAAATACAGGGTACACAACATTAACTGTCCCTTCTAGATATGGTGGAAAGGAAATCACACTTTATGAACTCATTCGGCTCCAAGAAAAGATAGCCGAAGGGGATGGGACAACTGCACTTTCCATCGGATGGCATATGGGAATTATGATGAATTTAGCTGAAAAAAACATTTGGAAGGAACCGGTCTTTAAGTATCTTTGTGAACAAGTAAAAAATGGTGCATTAATCAATAGTGCTCAAAGTGAACCGAAAACAGGGAGTCCTACACGAGGAGGAAGACCGGAAACCACTGCAGAAAAATGTCAAAATGGCTGGGTTATAAAGGGGAGAAAAACATTTACGACCATGTCACCTGTCCTCGATTTCTTTATTGTTAGTGCAACAATTAAAGAAACTGATGAAGTGGCAAATTTTCTGATCCCACGGACAACAAAAGGAATAAATATTGAAGAAACTTGGGACAGTATCGCGCTAAGGGGAACAGGAAGTCATGACTTACTATTGGATAATTGTTTGGTTCCTAACGATTATCTAGTTGAAAAGTTAAGTTCGGCAGCTAAAAAAGCGAATGGATGGCTTTTACACATACCAGCATGTTATCTGGGCATAGCAAAAGCTGCCCAAAGATACGCAATTCAATTTGCAAAGGAGTATTCACCAAATAGTATAGTTGGACCAATCATTGATTTGCCAAATGTCCAACAAAAACTGGGTGAAATTGAGTTGAAAGTAATGCAGTCGGAGTACTTCTTGTATGGAGTTGCCAAACAGTGGGATGCTTCATTCGATCAAGATAGGGAAAGAATGAGTGCAGCGTTAGGGGCCGCCAAATTTACAGTGACGAATTTGGCAATCGAAATTGTTGACTTGGCAATGAGAATCGTTGGAGCAAAAAGTCTTTCTTTGAGTAATCCATTGCAGCGATATTATAGAGATGTGCGAGCAGGGCTACATAATCCACCGATGGATGACATGACTTTACAACTATTAGCAAAGCACAGCATTATTAATCATTAACCAAAAGTTGGTTAACTAATCTCCAAACTAAATGGTTACCATAACAGTAAGGAGTGAGGAAAATGCCAAGAGGTAAAGAATTAGAGCAGCTTCCTATGGCTAATATAGCACCAGGTGCAGGAAAAGATGCCAATAGGAATAATAGAGAGGTTCTTGGGGGGATTGTTCAAGGAGTTCAACCAGAACCTAATGATATTGAAAAGGAAAATGAAGACATGGTATAAGGCAGGAATACTTTCCTGCCTTATACTTTTTTGATTATGATAAGATTTTAATACATTAACTCCTAGAGGAATTATTCTTCGATTAACTCACCAATTTCAACAACTGATCGTTCTTCCAATGGCCCGCGTAAATGAACAGTTGCGGTATGTCCATCTTCATTTAATTGGTCAATCCATACAGATGCACCATTATATTTGACTTCAATATCTGCAGAAGATGACAAAATCTGCTTTACTCGGTTAACATTCATTATATTCACTCCTAGTCATTTGATTGGGTATGGTTTTCATTTTTAGGTAAAGAAAGCAACCGCTTTCTTCTATAATATAGTGGGCATTTATACATTCCTAAGGATAGTCGATATGTATACCATTGATTGTACCTGGCTCATCAACATCTCCCAGACTATTTAGATAATAATCAAGCTCGATTTGTAATTCCTTCGGAGCACCAGGCTTTAAATGCCAATTCCCTGGTTCATCAACAAAATATGGGCTTTTTGTAAATTCAGGCCTTATTCTGGGCATAGTATTCTCCTTTTTAAAATTTCTTTCTTGTTTCCTCTGTGTATATACTTTCCAATGTTTACTTAGTTCATTCAAAGAATCAGTGGCTTCCCACTAGCAAAAGATAAGACTAAATTCATATTGCTCCCTCAAACATACGGGTTTATGATATGTAGAAATGATGACCTCAAAAGACATAAATGCGATAAGTATTTAAGTGAAGGGCCCAATTAAATATAAAAAAATGAAACTAAATGAAATCATCTTCGTCTTATAATATTGAGGATTGAAAATAGTCATGTCCCACCATGACATGACATAGAAATAGAAAGTATATCACGATGTGAAATCATTTAATTTCATATGTTAATTGGGGAAAAAGCGGCTGAACAATTAGCAAATGATGTAGATTTTTGTTGATAAGTATAGTTAGAAATAGCATGATTTTTGTTTTTATTTTTATACGAAGTGTGATATAGTAATTGAGGTTCGTTTACCGAAGCTTAATTGGTAAGTGAGGGGAGAATTTAATATATGAATAAAATAAGACTACCTAAAACATTAAAAAATAGTCATATTACATTCTTTGCAGCGGCTGTTTTATTATTTTGGATCAAAACTTATGCTGCTTATCAAATTGAATTTAATTTAGGTATTGAAAATAACCTACAAAAGTTTTTGCTTTTAATTAATCCATTAAGTTCAGCCTTGTTCTTTTTTGGATTAGCATTACTATTTAAGAAGCATTCAAAGATGATAATGATCATAATAAATTTCCTTTTATCATTCTTATTGTACGCAAATATTGCCTACTATCGTTTCTTTAATGATTTCATTACTGTGCCAGTATTAATGCAAACTAAAACAAATGCTGGACAACTTGGTGACAGTGCACTTTCATTAATGTCGCCATTTGATATTTTTTATTTTACAGATACATTTATTTTAATTGCATTAGCATTAACTATTTTTAAGAAAGTAACGGTAACGAACAGAAAAACCTATAAAATTGTTCTATTATTTTCAATCACTACTTTTCTATTTAATTTAGGGTTAGCAGAAAAGGATCGTCCACAATTGCTGTCACGTTCTTTTGACAGGAATTATTTAGTAAAATACCTTGGTGCGTATAACTTTACCATTTATGATGTCATCCAAAATATCAAATCATCAAGTCAACGAGCATTGGCGGATAGCAGTGATATTACAGATGTTGAGAACTACCGAAAAGCAAACTATGCAGCACCAAATCCAAAATACTTTGGAAAAGCTAAAGGTATGAATGTCATATATATTTCGATGGAATCATTTCAAAGTTTTATGATTGATTATAAGATGCCAAACGGACAGGAAGTAACACCATTTTTGAATTCATTGGCACATGACCATAATACGTTCTATTTTGATAATTTCTATCACCAAACAGGTCAAGGGAAAACCTCCGATGCCGAGTTCTTGATGGAAAATTCATTATATCCAATGGCACAAGGGGCAGTTTTTGTTAATAAGGCCCAAAACACTTATCAAGCTATGCCTTCTATTTTAAAAGGACAGGGATATAGTTCAGCTGTGTTTCATGGAAACTATAAGACGTTCTGGAATCGAAACGTTATCTATAAAGCATTTGGCTACGATCAATTCTTTGATGCAGAGTACTACAGTATGTCTGATGAAAATACTAAAAACTATGGAATGAAAGATAAACCTTTCTTCAAAGAATCAATTCCATTACTTGAAAGCTTAAAGCAGCCGTTCTATACAAAATTCATTTCATTGTCTAACCATTTCCCATTTGAAATGGATCCGCAAGATACAGTCTTTCCTGCTGGGGATTATGGGGATACGGTGGTAAACCAATATTTCCAATCCGCAAACTATATGGATCAGGCATTTGAGCAGTTCTTTAATGATTTAAAAGCTAACGGTTTGTATGATAATACTATAATTGTTATGTATGGTGACCATTACGGTATCTCAGAAAACCATAATGATGCAATGGCAAAGGTTATGGGTGTGGACGAAATCACTCCTGCAATCAATGCTAAATTACAGCGTGTACCATTGTTCATTCACGTGCCTGGTGTAAAGGGTGGAGTGCAGCACCAAGTTGGCGGTGAAGTAGACGTTCGTCCAACTGTTCTTCATTTATTAGGTATTGATACGAAAGATTATATGGAATTTGGTTCCGATTTACTTTCTAAACAACACCGCAATTGGGCTTTATTTAGAAACGGTGACTTTGTAACATCCGATGCAATCCAGATTAATGAAAAATGTTACTCCTCTGCAACTGGTGAATTATTAGGAGATGACACAATTTGTAAGGATGTAGACAGCAAAGTTAATATGGAGCTAAATATGTCTGATGAAATTGTTTATAAAGACTTACTACGGTTCTATAAGCCTGAAGGATATACACCAATTAACCCTAATGATTATGAATATTTAGGTCCAAAAGGTGACAAAGCAACAGAAGAAGAGTAACATGATGAACGAGAGAAGGGGGCGTTACCTTCTCTCTTTTTTATTTTGCTTCAATTTATTTAGGAAATTACATAAAGGGGAACTATCTATGAACACTAGAATTCTTCAATTTATCATTTCAGTAATCGTAATTATGACTTGCATTCTGTCTGGGTGTTCTGGAAGCGAAACTTCTAGCGAAAAAGGCGATGCAAATACCTCCTCAGTAAGCAAAAATAACGAAATAAATACGGATGAACCAAGCGATTCGAAAACACCTTCACAATCTCCGTCCAAATCAGTTGAGCAGAAACCTAGTAATAAAAAATTACTGCCCGCTACCATTGTAAAAAATGTAGATGGGGATACCGTTGATATTAACTTAAATGGCAAGATAGAAAAGGTAAGGATGCTTTGTGTGGATACTCCTGAGACCCATCATCCTAGGTTAGGGGTTCAGCCATTTGGACCGGAAGCAGCGGAATATACAAAGAAGATTCTCTCTGTTGGGACCAAAGTCGAAATTGAACCTGGCTTAGGTGAAAGTAGAGATAAATATGGGCGATTACTTGCTTATATTTATGTGAATGGGAAAATGTTTAATGAAATGCTTCTAGAGAAGGGCCTAGCTCGAGTGGCCTATATTTATGCGCCAAATACGCAATATGTTGATGAATTTTATGCGATCCAAAAGAAAGCACAAAAAAAGGGCGTTGGCATCTGGTCTATTGAAAATTATGCGCAGGAGGATGGGTATAATACCGATAATGCCAAAGAAGATAATGGAAAAGGAACTCAATCAAACGCATCATCTGGAAATAATTATGAAAATAACCCAAGCGATGATCAAGAAATCAACCTGAAATGTAAAGGGAAAATTAAGGGAAATGCTAATTCCCATATCTATCATGTGCCTGGCGGCAGTTATTACGATTCCACAACTGATAATATCGTCTGGTTTTGTTCAGAAAAAGAAGCCTTGGAAGCAGGTTACAGGAAATCAAAGCGTTAAGATTATTGTGTATAGGATTGCAGCAGGCTTTTGAATGCCTGCTGCTTTTTAAATCTAAATATTAATAAAAAATTAGCCATGTACCAATTGTTATCATATAATAAATAAAATATATTATTTTGAAAAAGTTAGGAGAGAGATCGCATGAGAGACGTTACCTTATTGAGTATATTTGAACATCACATTGCCCAAAAATATTTAAACCGCTCTGGTCTTGCCCATGCGATTGCTGTTGCCTACCATGCCTTTCAATTAGGGAAAGAGCATCAATTGGATGTTGACATTGCGGCAAAGGCAGGGCTTCTCCATGATATGGGACATTATACATGGTATAAAAATGGAAAATGGGATTATGATTTATATAAGCAAAATGACATTCATCCGATAAAAGGCGCGGAAAGAGCGCATAAGCTTCTGATCCGTCTTGGTGAAAATCCAATCAAAGCCAAAACAATTGCACTTGCGATTTTATTTCATACAGACTCATTTTTACCATCTAACGATATTGTGAGGACACCATTACAGCAAGTTGTTAAATGGGCCGATGAAAAGGATGAAGAAGAAGGCGGCATGCATCATTACCGGACGATTGAATATGAACGGGCCAAACAAAGTATTATTCGCCTAGATGAATGGATCGACAAAGAATTTGAATAAAGAAAAGGCGGTGCAGATGATGCACCGCCTTTTAAAATTATTTCCTAGTAAAGCCCTCTTCTTGTAAAAATTCCCTAGCTTCCTCATAGGTATCGAATGTTGCATCAAGGTTTAACCCAAAATAAATATTCCATGATTCATTTTCTTCCACTAGAATGAGGAGATTATTTTCGCTATCTATCCAGCGCTCTTCTTTTGAATCGCCAATAATGGCTTCTTCACCAGCCGTTACCTCGACAGGAGAGAGTGATTGAATGGATTCCATTAACAACTTACGAAGTTGGTCTTCGGTGAAATCACGGATATTTACCAACCCTTTTTCGTCCGTGTCATAATTGTCCAGCATCCCAGCATAAACAAATCCATTTCCGTTTGGGTGTAAGTGGTATACAATGTTTTTCTTATCTGTGACACTGCCTTCGAATTGAAAATTGACTCGTCCCATAGAAACATTTTTTCGTTCCAATTCAGGGAACGATTCTATTATTGCTAACTTTTCATCATATGTAAGCATAGTTTCCTCCGTCTATTTAAATAAAACCTCTTTCATCATACAGATATTTTACCCAAACGTAAATTCTTTAAGAAAACTATTGTTGAGGGAAACGTTATTTTTGAGAAAATATTGGAAATTTTTTATCATTTAGTGTAAAATTACACAATAAAGGGAAATTTGATACCATTACCATTTTGGTCAGTTTGGGGGTAGGTTTTCATGGATTCAAATATTAGGGAAGAGCATCGGAAAATCTTTAGAAAAGAGTTATTCACACTCCGCGAGGAAGGTTATCTTTCTGAAGCAATCGTCGACAAGGTTGCAAGTGCACATTATAAGTACCATAAGGATATATTAGAAATGGAGGCCAAACCTTCTGAATATGAAGCAAGTGTGCCGATCCATCCTTCGATACCTCAAAAACCTCAAAAAGTAAAGAAAACAATGACACCTGAAGAAATTAGGGAAAGAAATATTACATGGTTATTAAACATTGGTGTAATCTTCTTATTAATTGGAGGGTTGTTTGTAGCAACAAGTAATTGGGAATCGATGACAAGTATTATGAAAAGTGGATCGATAGCAATTGTAGCTTTATTATTTTACGGAATTGCTTTTTTAACAAAAAAAATAATAAAAATAGAAAAGACAGCTTTTGCATTTAGTGTTCTAGGAAGTTTATTTTTGCCCATTTTTATTCTTTCGCTTGGATGGTTTGGGTTATTAGGTTCATATTTATCCATATCTGGGGAAGGGCGTTATCTACTCGGAATGCTCGGTAGTTTGCTGCCGGTCATCGTGTATTATTTATTTGCAAAAAACTTGTCTTCAAGATTATTCGTTTGGTTTTCCTTTGTTTCTATATCTATAGGAATGGCGTTTCTATTAGCTAGTTTTCATCTAAAGATGGATTTCTTTTACCTAGGTATGATGGTTTTCAATGCTAGTTTAATTTTTGTGTATCATCAGTTCAAGAACAAGGAATCATTCAAATTATTTACAAATGAATTTATTCCTTATGTACAAGTAAATCTGATTTTGTGTACACTATTTATGCTTTTTTTATACGATAATGAGGTCCTATACAGCTTCAACCTGCTGTTAACTGCAATTATTTATTTATCGATGATGTATGTAAGCGGTCGAAAAGAATATCATTTCATTTTTAGTGTCATGATTGTCTATGGAGCTTATCAATTGATTGAGCATAGTTTCCTTAATTATTTTGGAGAGATTATTTATGCATTAATCGGTTTTGGAATGGTGTTCGTTCCCAAAGCTTTGAATGATAAATTTACATTAAATAAAGCATTCCAATACACAAGTGCTGTGATTTCTGGTTTAGCCTTTATTTATATAAGCCTTGAAGGAATTTTCCTGCGTGCAGGGACTCCATCGATTGTGCTTATGCTGGCCTATTTTATCATTGCCGTAAACTTTATTTATTTGTCCCATCATGGTTCAAGAGAGTTGTTTCCATATTTAGGCGCGGTTTTTGCGGCTTCTGGCTTGTTTGAAACTATCGCATTATTAACAGAGCCATTCGATACCATCCATTTTTCTCTGCAGTTATCCATTACGGGGTTTATCCTATTTAATATTTTAGGCATAGCACAACTTTCAAAGTACGTAAAGATTATTCAGATTGCCTCTAGAGATGTCGGTTTGTCGATCATGGGGCTTGCTATGTTGACGGCGATTTCGTTGATATTATGGTGGGAACTTGGTGTCATGCTATTACTCTTTATGGCTGCTGCTTATCTAGTTTATAAAAAGGAAACAAGGATTTTTCTTAAGGAAGGCGCTTTATGGATTATTCCTAGTTTACTAGGTTTTTCAATGGCAGCCTTTGGAGAAGAATTGAATAGTAATTTTTCTGTGTATCTTAATGAATATGGGTACGGAATTAATTTTGCTACAGGGGCAATCCTGGTTTTATTAACAAGCTTTATATGGAAAATGGCTGGGGAGAAGCATTTAGATAAAAACTCTTTATATACCTCTCAGGCATTCTACACACTTTCCATTTTCCATGCTTTGTTTAATCCGATGAATCATCTATGGGCTCAGCCACTTGTAATGTTGGTTGGAATCGGAATGTATTATTATTTGTATAAAAAAATTGGTACAAAGTGGGTCCCATATTTAGTAAGTATCGCTGTACTGCTCACGTATTTTTCTATCATACAAGCCATTTTGCTGAAATTTACTTTAAGTCATACCATAAATTCACTAATCGCTTCTATTAGTGCAGTGATCACGCTTCTAATCGCCTATATCAGTCGAAAAAATGACTTGAACTTGTCAAATGCGTTTGGATGTGTAGGACACAGCATATATCCACTAGAGCTATTATTTACATGGTTTGCTTTTCAGAAAGACTCTGTTTACAGCTTTATCTTGGCGTTGTTTGTATATGCTTTTAGCACAAAATTGACGAAGGTAGAATGGAAAATTAAAGGTTTTCTCTATGGCAGTTTTACTACCGTATTCTTTATTGTTTCAACAGGGTTTGACTTAGTATACAATTTTGATTTTGGATACTATGAGTTTCCGATCACGAGTTGTGTTATTCTTTTATTTGCTTTACTTGCCAAGGATGAGTTTAAGAAACGGACAGCTTATTATTTAGTTCCATTTTCCATAATTGGGATTGTGTTTACTGTCATTACCTATCCGTTTGATATGCTGCCATATCTTGTCACACTTGTCTATACATTTGGGATACTGTTTTATTTGCATAAAATCAATTGGGATGTTTTAGGGGCTATTCCATTAATCTTAGCTTTTATTGCGACTATTGAGTTCACACATCAAGGTGAATTAGCTGCGCTGGTAAAAATGCTATTAACTGGAGGTTTAGGGATCGTTCTGTCGATTGTTGGTCAGTTCGTTTATAAAAAGTTAATCATATATAGTCCAAAGCTTATTCAAACAAAACTAGACGGATATACACTGGTTTCATTGATGTTTTTCGCTCTTATGTACACATTTGGTCATGAATACATTTGGGGGCATGCTTTGCCAGGCGTGCTAATCTCGGTTTCTCTTTTGTTGCAAAGAAAAAGAGTTCCAGAACGTTTCTGTGTTCTTATGACGATACTTGGCGGAGCCTATTTATTACAACCATACTATTCACTTATGGCAGAGCTAAATATTCCGTCACTATGGGAGCGGGAAGTGATAGTCCTCCCATTTATTATTCTTATTATTTTTATTCGACGTTGTTTAAAGGGTCGATATACCGATATTACAAAAGTTGTTCAATGGGGAGTTCTAATTATCGTTTCCCTGTTATTAATACAAGATGGCTTAGCTAGCAACACAATTTATGATGCTATTATCATCGGGACACTATCCTTGTTGTCGCTGTTTTCTGGTATGTTCTTACAAATAAAATCATATTTCTTTGTGGGAGCTGGCGTTTTATTACTAAACGTATTTCTGCAAACAAGACCCTACTGGGGGAATATGCCGTGGTGGTTCTATTTATTAATTGCTGGACTACTATTAATTACTGTTGCAAGCTTTAATGAATGGAATAAGCAAAAAGTAAATAAAGGAGAAACAACCTTTATTATGACTATTAAGGAAAAAGTAATCGAGAAAATGAAAAAGTGGGATTAGTTGCGAATACTTTGCTCGGTATGCTTTTAATTGAAGGTTCATCTAAGAAATGTTATAATAGTATTAATAAAATATCTGTTGTTTTTGGAGGAGCCTGTCACCAAGGGATTATTATGTCCTTTGGTTGACAGGCTTTTTATGTATTTCAAAAGGGGTCTGTTAAAATACAGACCCTTTTATTTTTGAATAAAAGGAGTGGAGATTGAATGGATTTAATTTTAGATTTAGCGATCATTTTATTTGCCTCAAAGATTGCTGGGGATATAAGCGTTAAATTAGGTCAGCCGTCCGTTTTAGGAAAGTTATTAATTGGTATTATTATAGGACCAGCTGTTTTGGGGCTGATTTCTAATACGAAAACATTAACCGATCTAAGCCAGATTGGCGTTATCTTGTTGATGTTTATAGCTGGTATTGAGACTAATATTCAACAATTCAGACGCACATGGATGGCTGCAACATTAGTAGGATTCAGTGGGATTATTTTTCCATTAATTTTAGGTTCCCTTGCAGGGATCGTGATGAATCTGACACTAATTGAAGCCTTATTTTTAGGTTTATTACTATCCGCAACGAGTGTAAGTATTTCCGTTCAAGCACTTAAAGAGTTAAATAAGCTTCAATCAAAAGCAGGAACAACCATTTTAGGCGCAGCAGTCATAGATGATGTCGTTGTAATCATTGCCTTGGCATTCCTAATGAGTATGGCTGGCGGAGAAGTAAATTTGAGTATGATGATCATAAAAAAGGTACTCTTTTTCACAGTTGCAATAATGGTTGCTTGGAAGGTGGTTCCGTGGATATTAAGGAAATTCGCACCATTAAAGGTCACAGAATCGCTCGTCTCAGCTGCATTAATTATTTGCTTCGTGTTTGTTTATGCAGCGGAATTATCAGGTGTCGCGGGAATTATTGGTGCCTATATCGCCGGGGTTGCCATTAGTCAGACTGACTATAAACAGAAAATATTTAAGAAAGTAGAAACCATCAGCTATTCTATTTTTGTTCCTGTATTTTTTACATCGATTGGGTTGTCAGTAACCTTTGATGGAATCTTTCAACATTTTGGGCTCATAATTGGTCTTAGTATTCTTGCTATTTTAACCAAGTTATTCGGTGCTGCCGCAGGTGCTAAATTAGCAAGATTTTCTTGGGAAAATTCACTTGGAATTGGTGCTGCTATGGTTTCACGCGGCGAGGTTGCGTTAATTATTGCGACGATTGGCTTAGAAACAAAGTTAATCCCCCAGGAACTTTTTGCCGTAATAATAATAGTAGTGTTAGTTACAACGATCGTCACACCGCCGATGATGAAGTACTTTTTCCATCAGGGTGATAAACGAGCAAAGATGAAAAACACTGCATGATCCAACTAAGTACTAGTCTATTCTCTTTTTTTAAGATTAATTGAAATGGTACGCCCATAAATTCAATGGGAAAAACGAATGATTTATCAAAGAAATACAAACTAACATTCAGGAGGTTAGAAATGGGTACTGTATTAATCGATATCGACAAATTACTAGAAGCAACATCAAATCTAACAACTGAGAAAAATAATCAAAAAGTGAAAAAAATTGAAATTGACCTTTTACTTGAAAATACCCGAGATTGGTAAAATAATATTTTTGATACGATAATTTTTCAGAATGCCTTCATAAAAATGGAGGCATTTTTATTTGTAAATAATCGGTAATCGATATGAAACAATGGCTATACAATTATGCTGCTTTAAAGCGAAAAAATATTTTATCCATATCTATTGCATTTCCTTCAAAAAAATACTAGAATAATTTTTAATATATTTAATTTTTTGAAAATTGGTATTTTGCTATTTAAGGGGGATTTAGCTAAATGAAGAGAAATGGAAAAGTATTATCGATTGCATTAGCAGGAATGATGCTGCTAGCAGGGTGCAGTAGTAAAGAATCAGCAGGCGGATCAGAAAAAGGGGGAGCAGATAAGGAGTTCAAAGTAGGAATTACTCAGTTTGCACCACATCCATCTTTAGATGCTGCGACAGAGGGTTTTAAAAAGGCCCTTAAAGATAAAGGGATTAAGGTAAGCTATGATGAACAAAATGCTCAGGCAGATATGAACAACACGCAAACAATTGCTAATAATTTTGTTGGGGACAAAGTCGATTTAATCTTTGCGAATGCTACGCCAAGTGCAACAGCAGCATTGAATGCAACAAAGGATATTCCGATTATCTTCACATCGGTGACTGACCCCGTTGGAGCTGGTTTGGTTGAGGCCTTTGATAAACCTGGGAAGAACATTACTGGTACTACTGATAACCATCCAGAAGCAACAAAGAAAACCATTAGCTTTATTACAGACGAAGTAAAAGCGAAAAATATTGGAGTTATTTATAACTCTGGTGAACAAAATTCAGTTGTTCAGGTTGATGAAGTCGAAAAGATTGCCAAAGAGAAGAGTGCTAAACTTGTAAAAGTATCTGTTTCTACTACAGCAGAAGTGAAGCAAGCAGCAGAATCATTAATTGGCCGTGTGGATGCCATTTACATTCCAACCGACAATACTGTTGTTACTGCACTTGATTCAGTCATTGCTGTTGCAAATAACAAGAAAATCCCGCTTTTTGTGGGTGAGCTTGATTCCATGAAAAAAGGCGCAGTTGCTGCAAGTGGGTTTAGCTATTTTGACCTTGGCTACCAATCTGGTTTAATGGCAGCTGATATCTTAAGCGGAAAGAAAAAGGCATCTGAAATTCCAGTCGAACTTCCGAATAGCTTAAAGCTTGTCATTAATAAGAAGGCGGCTGAAGCACAAGGCTTAACAGTTATTGATGCTTGGAGCAGTTTGGGTGAATTTTACGAAGGTAATTAAATGACATATTTCAAAGAGGAGCCTTCATTTTGAAGGCTGCCTCTTTGATACATACATAAGCATTGTATGGAGGTAAGCGTCAAAGACGCAGACTAAATGATTAAAGAAAGGATGAACTCAATGTTTACAGCCATATTTGGATCATTTGAAGCAGGTATCATCTACGCGATTATGGCACTGGGCGTCTATCTTTCCTTTCGTATTCTGGATTTTCCAGATTTAACGGTTGATGGTAGTTTTGTCACGGGAGCAGCTATTTCAGCGGTTATGATTGCAAATGGTACGGATCCATTTCTAGCAACAATCATGGCCCTATTTGCCGGTTTTGCAGCGGGTTGTTTAACGGGCCTTCTGCATACATTTGGAAAGATTAACAACTTACTTTCCGGTATTTTAATGATGATTGCACTCTATTCAATAAACCTGAGAATTATGGGGCGTTCAAATATCCCTTTATTGAATATAGATACAGCTTTTACGAAAATCAGTGGATTTTTTGAAAAAACAGGAATAGATTCTTTTTTCAACAGTATTCTCTCGATGGTCGGTCTTGGTGATAGCCTGCCAGAAACATGGGGAATTCTTATTTTTATGATTATCGTTACATTTGTGATTAAATTCTTGACGGATTTATTCTTGAAGACAGAAATTGGTCTTGCCATTAGGGCGACTGGAGATAATAAACGGATGATTCGGAGCTTTTCTGCTAATACCAATCTTCTAGTTGTGTTAGGATTAGGTCTTTCAAATGCATTAGTAGCATTTTCAGGAGCACTGATTGCCCAGCAAGGTGGATTTGCAGATGTAGGCATGGGAATTGGTATGATTGTCATTGGTCTTGCCTCTGTTATCATTGGCGAAGCCCTTTTTGGTACTAAAACAATTGCTCGTACAACTCTGGCTGTCATTGGCGGGTCTATTATTTATCGAATCGTTGTTACGTTAGCCTTGCGTGTAGATTTCTTGGATCCAGGAGATATGAAGTTAATTACTGCACTTATTGTTATTATTGCACTTACAGCTCCAAAAATCATTGAAGGTACTAAAGAGAAAAAGCGGAAAGCCCGTCGAAAATCAGAGCGAAAGAATATCATCCAGGCTAGCGCTCAAGCGAAAGGGGACAATCATGCTACACTTAAATGAAATTCACAAGATATTTAATGAAGGGACCCCGGATGAAAAAATCGCTATCGATCATGTGAATCTTACCCTTCAGCCTGGTGATTTTGTTACTGTAATTGGAAGTAATGGTGCAGGAAAATCAACATTAATGAATATTATTTCCGGTGTGTTAATCCCTGATGTCGGTGATGTTCATATTAACGGGAAAAATGTAACGAGCATGTCAGAATATAAGCGTTCAAAAATGATCGGACGTGTCTTCCAGGACCCCATGGCTGGAACGGCTCCAAGTATGACTATTGAAGAAAATCTCGCGATGGCCTACTCTCGCAACAAACTGAGAACCCTCCGACAAGGGGTAACAAAAAAGCGACGTGATTATTTCCGTGAGGTACTAGAATCATTGCACCTAGGACTTGAAAACCGACTGAGTGCGAAGGTCGGGCTATTATCAGGGGGAGAACGCCAAGCATTATCTTTGTTAATGGCAACCTTCACAGAGCCATCCATCCTTCTCCTTGATGAACATACAGCAGCACTTGATCCTTCGAGGGCAGAATTAATTACAAACTTAACGAGAGAAATTGTTGATAAATATAAACTGACCACGTTAATGGTTACCCATAACATGCAGCAAGCCATTGATTTAGGGAATCGTTTAATTATGATGGATAAGGGTCAAATTATTTTAGAAGTCAGTGAGGAAAATAAGAAGCAGTTAACAATCGAAAGTTTATTAACGGAGTTTAAAAGGATACGTGGTGAACATATGGCAAGCGATCGGGCCATTCTATCCTAAGAGAAAAAATTTTTTGAATATCTATTTTCTAATGATTGCGTTAAAAAATATTTCCAAAGTTATTAAGATAGAAACTTGCCGTAATGGGTAAGTTTCTTTTTGTTTTTACGGGAAATATCACATCCATCCTCTTCTTGTCTTTAGTACAAAAAAGCGTTATTGCTTTACACCCTATTCTTGATAGGACAAGGAACCTTGGTTTAGAATTAATTCTGAATATTATTACTTTTAGATAATGGGGGTTTCTAGATGAAAGATAAAAGAGTAAGAAGAGACCAATTAGCTGATGATTTTTTTCCCGTCCGTGACGTAGATTATATTGAAATATACACAGGGAATGCAAAACAAGCATGCCACTTTTTCTGTACAGCATTTGGTTTTGAGCCAGTAGCATACTCTGGTCTGGAAACAGGTAATCGTGAAACCGCTTCCTATTGCTTGAAGCAGCGGAATATTCGACTAGTGCTTACAGGGTCATATACGGAAGAAGGCTCAGTAGCCCAATTTGTTAAGAAACACGGAGACGGTGTAAAGGATATAGCCCTTTTAGTTGATAATGTCGAGAAGGCATTTGAAGAAGCGGTGAATCGTGGAGCGATTGCGATTGCTGCCCCTTTTGAAATGAAGGATCCATCGGGTGTGATAAAAAAAGCCGTTCTTGGTACATATGGGGACACCATCCATACGTTAATAGAACGAAAGAATTATCAGGGTGCTTTCTTGCCTGGATTTGAACCATACGCTGCTCGATTACCGGTAAAAGATGCGGGTTTAATTGGGATTGACCATGTGGTCGGTAACGTAGAGAGAATGGAGGAATGGGTAGAATATTATGCCAAGGTAATGGGCTTTAAAGAAATGAAACATTTCTCTGATAAGGACATAACAACGGAATATTCCGCTCTTATGTCAAAGGTCATGCATAACGGAGGACGGATCAAGTTTCCAATCAACGAGCCAGCAGTAGGAAAACGCAAATCACAAATTCAGGAATATCTTGAATTCTATAATGGTCCTGGTGTACAGCATTTGGCAATTTTAACAGAGGATATTGTTTCAACGGTAGCCATCTTAAAGAAAAATGGGGTTGAGTTCCTTAAAACTCCAGATACTTATTATGAATCCTTAGGAGAACGGATTGGGAAGATTGATGAAGAAATTGAAAAGCTGCGTGAACTAAATATTTTAGTAGACAGAGATGATGAAGGATATTTACTGCAAATTTTCAGCAAACCAATTGTTGACCGTCCAACCTTATTTGTTGAAATCATTCAACGAAAAGGTGCACGAGGATTTGGAGAAGGAAATTTTAAGGCTTTATTTGAATCAATTGAACGGGAGCAGGAAAGACGAGGAAATTTATAAAAATAGATATTAAGGGTTTAAAGGGGCAAAAAATCGAACGGGTTCCAGGGAGAGTGATTTCTCCCTTTTTTAAAGCAAAATTATGTGAGGTGAAATATCATGGAAATCTCTCCGAAAACACTGGAATGGAGAGAAGCTTATAAATTATTAGTTGGATCAATTCTTCCCCGTCCCATTGCCTTTGTTTCAACAATTGACGAGAAGGGGACAGCTAATGCAGCACCATTTAGTTTTTTCACGGCGATTTGTGCAGACCCGATGCTCATTTGTTTCTCACCTATGAGAAGGGGAACTGATGGGGCTAAAAAAGATACGCTTGTAAATATTGAAAGCACAGGTCAATTTGTTATTAATATTGTGAGTAACAGTATCGCGGAACAAATGAATGACTGTGCGATCGAATTCAGTCCGGATGTCGATGAAATAGTTGAAGTGGGTTTAACGAAAGAACCTAGTATCAAGGTCAATGTACCGCGGATCAGAGAATCACTCGTCCACCTAGAATGTGAGCTAGAACAGGTAATGCATTTTGGAGATACGCCTGGGGCAGGAAGCTTAGTAATTGGAAAAGTGGTTCATGTTCATGTGAACGATGACCTGTTTGATAAGGGGCGCATTGATTCTGCGAAACTTAAACCTATTGGGAGAATGGCTGGAAACATTTTTACAGACCCATTAGCCAAAACGTTTGAAATGGAGAGAAGAACCTAGAAAAGGTGAGTGTCGTGAAATTCATAACGTTTGAAAAACAGGATGGGACAATCCGATCGGGGTGGTTATTAGACCATGATCACGCAGTTGATATGCATGAAGCATCAAGTGGACTGCTGCCTGATAATCTATTAAACTTCCTAGAAAATAGTGACGCAAATTTAAAAATGATGGCAAGGTTCCAATTCACCAGAGAACAAAAAGGCGTTTACCCATTAAGTGAACTTCGTTTAAAGGCACCACTGCCTATCCCCAAAAGTTTTCGTGATTTTTATGCATTTGAGCAGCATGTGAAACAGGCAAGGGAAAATAGGGGTCTTAAAATGATTGCAGAATGGTATGAAATTCCTGTCTTTTATTTCTCCAATCATCTTGCCATTAAAGGACCAGGAGAAGGAATTATCAAGCCGAAGGAGTGCAGCTGGCTTGATTACGAACTGGAAATGGCCTGTATTATAGGTAAAGAGGGGAGAAATATTTCTGCAGAAAATGCGGATGAACATATTTTTGGCTTTTGTATTTTAAATGATTGGAGCGCAAGAGATCTGCAAAGGAAGGAAATGAAGGTTGGACTTGGTCCTGCCAAGGGGAAGGATTTTTCAACCTCGATTGGACCATGGATCGTCACAAAAGATGAGTTAGAACCATATAAATCTGGAAAAGGTTTTAATCTATCCATGAAAGCAAGGGTAAACGGGTGCCATCTATCAAAAGGGAATATGAAAGACCTTTATTATTCCTTTGCTGAGATGATCGAAAGGGCGTCTGCAGGTGTTACCTTATACCCTGGCGAATTGATTGGTTCAGGAACAGTAGGCACAGGTTGTATTCTTGAGCTTGGAGAACAGGTGCATCGCTGGCTAGTCCCTGGTGATCAAGTAGAATTGGAGATTGATCTCCTTGGTGTGTTACACAATGAAATAATTGCTGAAGAGAGGTGAAATAATGTATTACCGCCAAATGGGGAATATACCTCACAAACGTCATACCATGTTTAAAAAAGGGGATGGAAGCCTTTTTAGAGAGCAGGTAATGGGGACACGGGGATTTTCAGGAACGCAATCGATTTTGTATCATCATTATATGCCAACTGAAGTGGTGAAAGCGGAATTAGTGGATGATTATTTGCCAGAATATGAAGATCAGCAGCCCCTTAAACACCGCCATTTTTTCACAGGTAAAGTGCCAACAAAAGGGGACGCGCTAAAGGCTAGGGAATATATTTTAGGAAATCAGGATTTATTAATTGGAACAGCCCATGTAACAGTTCCAATGACAAGTTTTTATCGGAATGGTGATGGCGATGAATTGCTTTATGTTCACTACGGATCTGGAAAACTAGAAACGATGTTCGGGACCCTGTCATATAGGCCGGGTGATTATCTTATTATTCCGATAGGGACCATATACCGTGTCATCCCAAACGAAAATGAAGAGACAAAAATGCTGGTTGTTGAATCCTTCAGCCAAATCACAACACCAAGACGGTACCGAAATGAATATGGTCAACTTTTAGAGCATAGCCCATTTTGTGAAAGAGACCTGCGTGGACCGGAAGAATTGTCGACATTCGATGAAAAGGGTGAATTTGAGGTTTTAACGAAATCGAGGGGGAAAATATCCTCGCATATCTTAGGACATCATCCGCTTGATGTAGTGGGCTGGGATGGATATTTATATCCATGGGCCTTTAATATCGAAGATTTTGAACCAATCACTGGAAGAGTCCATCAGCCGCCGCCAGTCCATCAAACTTTTGAAGGGAATAATTTTGTTGTCTGTTCATTTGTACCCCGGCTTTATGACTATCATCCCAATTCAATCCCTGCACCTTATTATCATAGTAATGTTAACAGCGATGAGCTGCTCTATTATGTAGAAGGCAATTTCATGAGCCGTAAAGGGGTGCAGGAAGGCTCCATTACCCTCCATCCAGGCGGAATTCCGCATGGTCCTCATCCGGGCAAAACGGAAGCGAGTATTGGAAAAAAGGAAACGCTTGAGCTGGCCGTTATGATTGATACCTTCCATCCTCTCAAAATTGTAAAAAACGCACATAAGATAGAAGATGTGAACTATATGTATTCATGGTATGAGAAAAAGGAATAACAATATTTCGTAATCAATCCAACAAACTAGTTGGATTGTTTTTTTTAAACTACAGATAAAAAATGGTATGGTAGTAGTAAGTTATTTGAAATTAAACGGAGGTGAAGTCATGGAGCTAGATCCAATTTTATCGAAATTAAAAAGTCATACACCAAAGATCCTTGGCAGTGAAAGGTTTTCAAAATATGCTGTTATGGTCCCACTAATTGAAAAAGAGGACGGAATACACGTATTATTAGAAGTTCGCTCCCTTAAATTAAGAAGGCAGCCCGGAGAGATTTGTTTTCCTGGTGGGAGGATTGATGCACAGGATAGTGATGAAAAAGATGCAGCGATTCGAGAAACATTCGAGGAATTAGGCATTCACAAAGAGCAAATCACAGATGTTTATCCATTGGATTATATGATTTCACCTTATGGGATGATGATTTTTCCTTATGTCGGCTATTTAATTAATCCTCAAAAAATCGTGCCTAACCCTTCAGAGGTTGATGAGATTTTCACTGTACCACTTTCATTTTTTATTAAGAACGACCCTGAAATTTATCAGATTAAATTTAGGGCAGAGCCAGAGGAAAACTTTCCATTTGAATTAATCATTGGAGGAGAAAATTATAATTGGCGGGCAAGAGGAATTGAGGAATATTTCTACCGCTATAATGGAAAAGTTATTTGGGGACTAACAGCAAGGATCCTTGCCCATTTTATTGAACTCATTCGCTAATTCCGAGGAAAATTTAATCAACGTGTCCATTTTAGGCGCACAGATGTCCTTGTCAAAAAGAAAAAACTTGATTATTTTCTGAATATGTTTAAAATTAAGATTATATTTTTAGAATTAGGGAGATGTAGGGATGAAGGTCGTAAAGTTTGGCGGGTCCTCGCTAGCATCAGGAAAACAAATTGAAAAGGTATTTAAGATTGTTGTTTCAGATCCCGAGAGAAGAGTCGTTGTCGTTTCAGCACCAGGGAAACGGTTTGCAGAGGATCCAAAGGTAACGGATTTATTGATTGAATGTGGAGAACTTTGTCTCCAAAACCAAGATCCTAGGGAAAAATTTGAAGCTGTTCTTGAAAGATACTGCTCTATCGCCGAAGAATTATTATTGTCACATGATATTATTATTGAAATTCAAGAAGATTTAGCAAAGAGATTGAGTGCAGATAAGACAAAACCTGATCGCTTTCTGGATTTATTAAAAGCCAGCGGTGAGGATAATCACGCCAAATTGGTCGCAGCCTATTTTCGTAAGCAGGGAGTAGAAACACATTACATAAACCCTAAAGAAGCAGGGCTACTTGTCAGTGATGAGCCGGGTAATGCCCAAGTTCTGCCGGAGGCTTACAGTCAGTTATACTCGCTGCACGAACGACCAGGGGTACTAATTTTTCCAGGCTTTTTTGGATACAGCAAACAAGGCGAGGTATTTACCTTTTCGCGAAGTGGTTCTGACATTACAGGATCGATCCTAGCTAATGCCCTTAAAGCAGACCTTTATGAGAACTTCACCGATGTTGATGCCGTGTATTCTGTAAATCCATACATCGTAAAAAAACCTAAAGAAATAAAGGAATTAACCTATCGGGAAATGCGTGAACTTTCCTATGCAGGATTCACCGTATTACATGATGAAGCGCTTGTTCCGGCATTCAAAGCAGGCATTCCTGTTCAAATCAAAAATACAAATAATCCAAGTGCACCAGGAACGAGGATTGTTTATGAGCGCGACAATACGAATGGACCTGTGATTGGAATTGCAAGTGATCAAGGATTTTGTAGTATTTATGTGAGCAAATACTTAATGAATCGTGAGATAGGATTTGGACGCAAGCTTTTAGGTATTTTAGAAGACTTCGGTTTATCCTATGAACATACGCCTTCAGGAATTGATGATGTTTCTGTTATCCTTCGTGAAAGTCAAATGGATACAGAAATGGAGAAATCGATTAAAGCACGGATTGAAACAGAACTGCAAGTCGATCAAGTGAAATTTGAACATAGTCTTGCACTTATCATGGTGGTTGGCGAGGGCATGCGCCACAATGTAGGAACAATGGCAAGGGCCTCCAAAGCACTGGCGAAAGCACATATTAATATTGAAATGATAAACCAAGGTTCATCTGAAGTGAGTATGATGTTTGGGGTAAAAGAAGTAGACGAAAAAAGAGCAGTTCAAGCACTTTATGAAGAGTTTTTTGTAGCAGTAACAGTTTAATTTCACCATTATTGGCATAAAAAAAGCAGTTCTAAAATTCACTAGTGATTTTAGACTGCTTTTTTACTATTTCAACAAGCAATATTTCAAGTTGAAATTCGAATAGTATGAATTTAGTTTTTATGTTATTATTATACCAACCGGTTAGTATGTAATAATGTTTTAAAACAGAAAAAGGAGTCGATATAAAATGAAAGCCATTAGGTGGGAGGAGAAGTGGTCTTTTGGAGAAAAGCGAAAAATCAATCGGTAAACCTACTAAAATAAGTTATCGGACGTGTCCATTGTGTGAAGCGACCTGTGGGTTAGAAATTCATACACAAGAAAAAAAGGTTGTCCATATTAAGGGAGATAAACTAGATCCGTTTAGCAAAGGTTATTTATGTCCAAAAGGATATAGTGTAAAGGAACTCCACTCAGACCCTGACCGGGTTCTAAAACCGATGATTCGTAATGGGGAGAAATGGCAAGAAGTTTCCTGGGAAGATGCCTTCTCTGAGGTAAGAAAGGGGCTTCGTTCGGTTATCGATGAGTATGGTAAGAATGCAGTCGCTGTTTATTTAGGAAACCCGAGTGTTCACAATTTAGGAAGCATGTTATATGTTCCAAACTTTTTACGTGCATTAGGAAGCCGGAGCATCTTTTCGGCCAGTACTCTAGATCAGATTCCAAAACAACTTTCATCTGAAATCATGTTTGGTAGTGCTGCCAATCTACCAATTCCAGATATTGATCATACAAACTATCTGTTGATGATTGGTGCCAATCCCCTTGCGTCCAATGGAAGCTTAATGACTGCACCTAATATGAGAGGACGTTTGAAGGCTCTAAAGGAACGTGGCGGGAAGTTAGTAGTCATTGACCCGGTTCGTACTGTTACAGCAAAGCAAGCCGATGAACATTATTTTATTCGTCCTGGGACAGACGCTTTGTTTCTATTCGGACTTATTTATACACTTTTCGAAGAAGGTTTGGTTAACCTTGGGAAATTGGTTGATTATATAAACGGGCTTGATGAAATTAAAAACCTTTCTGAGGATTTTGCACCTGAAATTGTTTCCGTTAAATGCGGAATTCCAGAAGACACCATTCGTCGTATAGCACGTGAACTTGCTAGTTCACCTCAAGCGATTGCTTACGGAAGAATGGGCACATGTACACAACCTTTTGGCACAATGAACAGCTGGCTTTTGGATGTGGTAAATGTTCTAACAGGGAATTTGGACCGCCCGGGCGGTGTGATGTTTCCTAACCCAGCCACGAGACGTGCATCTTCCAAAAGAGTTCGCTTGCTAAGACACAACCGTTTTCAAACTAGAGTTAGAAAGATTCCTGAGGTATTGGGAGAGATTCCCGTATCCTGCCTAGCAGAAGAAATTGAAACCCCTGGTCAAGGACAAATTAAAGCATTAGTTTCCATAGCTGGAAACCCCGCACTTTCAGCACCAAATAGTAAACACTTACAATCTGCTCTTGAAAAAGTTGATTTTATGGTCAGCATTGATTGTTATCTAAATGAAACTTCTCGCTATGCCAATGTACTGCTTCCAGTTCCTTCACCATTAGAACGCTCTCACTATGATATTACCTTTTACAACCTTGCTATCCGAAATATTGCACACTATTCAAAACCTGTTTTTGACCTTCCAGCAGAACAACTAGATGAATGGCAGATTCTTCTTCATTTAGCAGCAGCGGTGGGTGAGGAACAAATGGAAGGGGACATAGTTAGTAAATTGGATGAACTTGCAATTGATGAACTGATCAAACATGAAATAAAGAACCCGGATTCACCAATTTACGAGCAGAACGCCATGGAAATTAACGCCATGCTAAAGAATAGAAAAGGGCCGGAACGTTTGCTTGATTTTTACCTCCGTGTCGGGCCATATGGAGAACACTTTGGAAGAAATCCTGGTGGACTAAGCTTAACTATCTTAGAGAAACATCCACATGGAATGGACCTTGGCGCTCTTCAACCGAGAATTCCAGCGATATTACAAACACCTTCAGGAAAAATTGAATTAGCAGCCCCAATTTTAACGAAAGATGTTGAACGTCTTCGACAAACACTTGATTCAAAAGGGGATACCATACTTTTGGTTGGAAGAAGAGACCTGCGAAGTAATAACTCCTGGCTGCACAATCTTCCGGTACTAGTAAAAGGAGAAGATAGATGTAAGCTCATGATTCATTCCAGTGATGCTGAAAGTTTTGGACTGTTGCAAGGAGATAAGGCGTTGGTGAAGTCACGAACAGGAAAGATAGAAGTACCAGTAGAAATCACGGATGATATCATGCCGGGAACGGTAAGTCTTCCACATGGGTGGGGGCATAACCTTTCTGGAACTCGTCTTGGGGTAGCCAGCCAGCATGATGGTGTTAATGTCAATCTGTTGACGGATGAACAATGGATCGATCCAATATCCGGAAATGCAGTATTTAATGGAGTGCCAATAATAATCGAAAAAATAAGTTAAGTCAGATAAAATAAACATTTCAAATGAACGGGCTCGCCATTTAGCGAGCCACATTTATGACTTTTTTAGTTTAATTTTCGTTCGAATTCCTGACCACACTGCAATTACAAGTCCGCCAATGGTATCTGCAATTAGATCCGTCATCGTATCTTTATTTCCGCCGCCTTGTAAGGTCATATTGAAGAATTGGTCAGAGCTGAATTCATAAATTTCCCATAGTACCCCGCCAAGTGCTGCAAAGGATAGTGTAAATAAGAACACAAACCATGGTGATATCTTTTCCCCCGCATTTCGGTGGATCAATCGTTCATACAGAGCAATTCCCGCAAAAGCAAGGATGGCTCCACTGACCAAATGCATAAAGGTGTCCCACCAACCAAGACCATACCAGCCTAGGATAGAACCTAAATATTGAGAACCAACTAAGAAAATTAAATAAGAAATAACAATCGGTAAATTGAATTGTAGTTTGGTGAATAGTGCCAATAATAACGGGACCGCTCCACAAACAATTCCTCCAATGGCAACTGTTCCTTTAAAGGTTACATCGTTTGAAAAGAAGTAGACGGCTAATGCTGCCATAAAAATGACATAGATTAAACTGAAAATGATGACAAGTTTTCTATTCATAAATTTCCTCCTCTCATACTTTAGGCTTTCGCACAAAGGCGTAAAAGGAGACTAGGAGTCCTCCCGCAAACCCGCAGAGTAAGTCATACATTGTATCTTTATTTCCGCCTCTTTGCATGGTGTGAGTAAACGTTTGATCCCCCACAAACTCATAGATCTCCCAAAGTGCACTTGCTAGGACTGAGAGTGAAAGAACAAAAAGAAATAAAATCCATCTTGAAGCATCATTCCGCACATCTTTCGGGATGAATAATTTAAATAAAGTTATACCAACAATACCTACATACATACCCTTAAAAAAATGAATGGTAGAGTCCCACCATTTATAATGAAGGTAAAAACTCACGATCGATCCTAAAAATAATGTACAGAAAATTAACATATAATAACCGATTATTATTGGGAGGTTAAAAGGATTCTTTTTCTTAAATATTAGTAGGAGGGGCAATCCACTCACAAGAATGCCGCCAAGGGCTACTTGCCATCTTGAGGAATCCCCTTTTATAAGGTAATAAACAAATAAGGCAGACATTAATAGAATAAAAACAACACCTAAAAGAATAATTACTTTCCGTTTCAAATACTTCACCCCATTAAACAAGCTTCCTTACAATTATGTCCCATAAATACAAATGAAATCAAGGAATGTTAAACTGAGTGGAAATGAAATATTTGTTCTCGCATAGATACATCCAAAAGAGTATATTTGATAAGTAACCATATACAGTAAAGCAGGGACAGGCCAAGATTAAGAAAATGGTGGAGGAAGTTATGCAAAAGGCACAAATACCAACATACGAGCGGATTGCGATAGATTTAGCAAATAGAATATACGATGGGAAATTTAAGGTAGGCGAAAAAATTCATGGCAGATCTACGTTAGCAAGTGAATATAAGGTTTCACCTGAAACGGTCAGAAGAGCCATAAAGATTTTAGAAGATGTCGAGATTGTCCAATCCACTAAAGGTAGTGGAATTATCATTTCATCTCGTGAGAATGCTTACAAATATATTCAACGGTTTTCAAATCTCGCTAGTATTAAAGATCTTGAGAAGCAAATGAATTCACTGATTTCAGAAAGAGACAAGCTTGATGAACAACTCTTTGATACGCTTAGAAAAATTATGGACTACTCAGGGAAACTTCGTCACACGAACCCATTGGCACCAATCGAGGTAGAAGTATTTTCGGACTGTAATCATATTGGAAAAACTATTTCAGAAGTGAAGTTTTGGCAAAATACCGGAGGAACGGTTATTGGGATGAAGCGGAAGGGGGAATTAATTATTTCACCGGGGCCTTATGCAGTAATTCTTGAAGGGGATGTCCTCCTTATTATTGGTGCTGACGAAACTTATGACAGGGTTCTTCACTTTATGCAAGAGTGAGAACCATTGGGGGAAAAGGAAAAAGCCGGTCATTTGAGACCGGCTTTTTCCTTTTTCACTATTAATCCAATAAACCTTCTGCTTCTAAAAATTCCTTTGCTACCTTTGCAGGTGACTCTTTGAGGCTGTCGACCTTATAGTTGAGCTTTCGCATTTTTTCATCGGTTAACTTACCAGACAAGGTATTAATAACCTTTTTAAGCTCTGGATGTTCCTTTAACGTTTCCTCTTTTATCATCGGAACCGCATAGTATGGAGGGAAGAAGTGTTTATCATCCTTTAATACCTTCAAATGAAATGCTTCGAGTAATCCATCCGTAGAGTAGGCATCGATGACATCGCTCTTATGATTGTCTAATGCAGTATAGCGCAACCCACCGTCAATGGCTTTAACGTTTTTAAAATTCATATTATACGTTTTTGAAAGTCCAATTAATCCATCTTCCCGATTAGGAAATTCGATGGTCGGACCCATGGTTAACTCATTGCTCACCTTAGCTAAATCAGAAATCGTCTTCAAACCATATTCTTTTGCGGTGTCTTCTCGAACCGCTAAGGCATAGGTGTTATTAAATCCAATCGGTTTTAACAATTCAAAACCATATTTTTGTTTGAATTCCTTCTTGACAATATCGTAAACAGCATCAGGATCACTTTGTGGCTTCTTCTTTAAGATATTAACTAATCCTGTCCCCGTATATTCAACATACATATCAATGTCCCCATTTTTAAGGGCATTGAAGGCAACCTGACTACCACCAAGATTTAGTTTTCTTTCTACTTGAATATCAGTCTTATTTTCTACTAAATCAGCAAGCATATTCCCTAAAATCATTTGTTCACTGAAATTTTTTGAACCAATCACAATTTTTTCTTCTGCGTTGACCTTTGAATATACAGTAAATGCCCCAGCAACGACTAATACAATACAAGCAAAACTAATCATTATTTTTTTAGTCGTTTTACCAGTCTTTTTTGCTGATGTTTGTTTGCTTGTATAAGAGAGTGAGGATTCAAGTTTCCCCACAATAAAATCAATGACAAGTGCAAGAATACAGGCAGGAATAGCGCCGGCCAAAATCATATAATTGTCGACCGTTTGCACACCTGAGAAAACTAGATACCCTAGTCCACCAGCACCGATAAAAGCGGCAATCGTCATTAGTCCAACAGCGGTAACCGCTGAAATTCTGATACCCGCCATAATCATCGGGAAGGCTAGTGGTAACTGAACCTTTCTCATTGTTTGACTCTTGGTCAGACCGATACCTTTGGCGGCTTCCAGAATCTCCCCATCAATATTCGTCAAGCCTGTGTAAGTGTTCTTAACAATTGGAAGAAGCGAATAAAGTACAACCATGATAATGGCTGGGGTACTACCAATACCAACAAAGGGGATAAGAAAGCCGAGTAACGCCAAACTCGGTACCGCTTGAATTACATTCGTCGTGCCGATAATTGGTTTCGCGAGCTTTGGTTTTCTTGAAATTAATATACCGAGCGGGATTCCGATAATAATCGCAACTAGTACTGAAATCACACTTAAATATAGATGTTGGCCAAGTAAATTAATGATTTGCTCATAGTTTGTGCGTAAATAATTCAAAAATCCACTCATTAAAAGGCCACCTCCAAATCGATTAATTGACTGCTTAATGCAGATAGAATACTACTTCTTGTAATCAGACCAATTAGTTGGTTATGATCATTCACAACTGGCACATACCCGATTTTATGTTCATTCATTGTCGCTAAAATTGAAATTAAATTTGCATCTTGTGAAACGGAAAGAATATTTTGCTCCATAATCATTTCAATCGAGGTGGTACGATTTAACAACTGGATGCTTTTCAGTGTCACTAAACCTTTTAGGATATTTTGTTTGTCAGTAACCATGAGGCTGTCTACCTTATGGTCCTTCATAACCTCAATGGCCTGAAGAACAGTACGCTTGGAAGTAATTTTGACCGGGTTAGGAATCATAATATCTTCGGCCATTAATAATTCAGGATTATTCCAAACCCTTCTTTTACCTATAAACCCTTCGACAAAGTCATTGGCAGGATTTTTAAGAATGTTTTCAGGTGTATCATATTGGAGAATATCCCCATCTTTTAAAATACAAATCTTATCAGCTATTTTAATAGCTTCGTCCATATCATGGGTAACAAAGATAATCGTTTTGTTAAGTTCCTTTTGCATTTGGAAAAGTTCATCTTGCAGGGAACTTCGAGTTACAGGATCTAAGGCACTAAAGGGCTCATCCATTAAGATAATCTCGGAGTTGGTTGAAAAGGCTCGTGCTACACCAATTCTTTGCTGTTGACCGCCACTTAATTCTTTTGGATATCGATGCAAGAATTCCTTGGGATCTAACCCGACCAACTCGAGCAGCTCTCCTGTTTTATTAGCAATGGAACCTGGATCTTCCCCTTTAAGTTTTGGGATCAACTCCAAATTTTCCTTAATGGTCATATGTGGAAATAAGCCTGTATTTTGGATGACATAGCCAATATTTCTACGCAATTCAATCGGATTCATAGTCGAAATTTCTGTCCCATTGACAAAAATCTGACCTGAGGTTGGCTGTATTAATTTATTGATCATTTTCAGAAGGGTAGTTTTCCCACAGCCGCTGGGTCCTATAAAAACAACCAACTGACCAGACTCAATCTCTAATGAAAAAGGCTTTATAATCGTTTTTGATCGATATTTTTTAACAATGTTTTTAAACTCTATCAATTTTATTCCTCCTTTTTAATAGAAATGTTCGGTATTAATGCAACAACTCAATGTTAACATAAAAGTTGTTACTTTGTCTAATCAAGACCGATTTTACGGTTGGTTGAAATTTGTAAAAGTTATAAGTAAACGTGTTAAACTGAAGTTAGAAAAAATTATGATACCAAGAGGAGAATTTATTATGAGCTTTGTTCGAGACAAATTCAGTGCGAAGTTTTTCCTTTTCCTCGTGTTTGCCTTTTTGTTAATTAATGTGCCCATTCTAGGAAACTATGTAAAAGTCATTAATACCCTTTTTCATGAATCGGGTCATGCATTGATTGCTCTTTTGGGAGGAAATGTTGAAAGAATATCATTATTCATGAATTCCGAAGGGGCAACATATAGTCATCAGTCAACTCGGATTGGCAGTTTCTTAACTAGTTTAGGAGGATACACCTTTGCCTCATTTATGGCGTTTCTGTCATTTTTATTAATTGGTAAGAAAAAGCAGATTGTTCTGATTGATCTATTGTTAGGTTTTATTGGCTTGAATCTTATCTTTTGGGTAAGGAATCCATATGGTATGTTTTGGCTTTGTTCATTTGCCGTTGTCTTTCTTTTTCTACTCATTAAAGGGAGTCAAATCTTTAGAGATAACTTATTGCTTTTGATTGCCTCGATATTATTGGTCGATTCTGTCCAAAGTGCTTATGAAATCTTGTATATCAGCCTATTTCAACCTCAATCAGCAGGGGATGCTGCTAATCTTGCGCACATCACAGGGATTATTCCGGCACCAATATGGGGGATATTCTTCTTTGTTCAAGCACTATGGTTCTGCTATTACGGCTTAAAAAGAGGGTATTATAAGCTTGAAAAGTAAAGAAGTGAAATAATAAAGCTCGCCGGCTAGCGAGCTAATGTGTTCGTATTCTTAATAGTATGGATAAGTATCTGTATAATTATTTCTGTAAATCCTTTTTCGTGATTTCACTACGAATACTGGTCTCTTTAGAAAACTCAGCATCTTGTTTCTTATTATTAGGATATTTATTTTTCCGTTCTCTGTTATCATTTCTGTTTGTCATCAGAAGGCCTCCTTTTAAGTTAACTCGGTGATTATTTTGCGCAAGAGAGGATATTTTTACTCACTTGTTATACAATGTTAATTAATTCATGCATAAGATAATAAAGTGAGCACCTAATACAGAAGGGGACATATGGAGATGAATACGTTAGATGCGATTAAAACGCGCAGAAACATAAAAAAATTTAAACCTACGGAAATTGACCATCATGCAATTCTTACATGGTTAGAGGCTGCCTCAATGGCACCCAATCACCGTATGACGGAACCATGGGAAATTTATTTTATCGGAACAGAAACAAGAGCAAAGCTTAACCATAAAACAAATTTTGGAAACGCACCAATTGTATTAATGATTTTATCAAAGCAAGGTGCAACATCTGTAGAAACAGAGGAAAACGCAATGGCAACTGCGTGTTTTATCCAAAATTTCAATTTAGCAGCATGGGCAGAAGGGGTTGGAACTTTTTGGTCATCCATTGGCATTACCTCAAAAAACAGGGAGATTCTTCGTGTCCCGGATGGCTATGAAATCATTGGTGTTCTGGGAGTAGGCTATCCTGAAGTGATCCCTGAGCCAAAACCTCGGACCCCGATTCAGAATAAAATCAGTAATTTACCTTAACAGGAATAAGAAGAGCCAACCGATACGGTTGGCTCATTTAATTAGGCTAGGGTAGCCTCATTGTATTCTAATGTAAGATTGTCGATGATTTGTTGAACAGGGAGAATCTCTTGAATTTCACCCACTCGTGCACCTGCAAAAACAAGACCATTTTCCACATCACCCTCTAATGAAACCAATAGAGAATCCATTGTACAAAATCGGTAGGAACAATTCTTTAAACAATCAAGGCATTTAGCAATTTTCAACTTGTCTTGTCCACTGATTAATTTTGTAAAATGATTATTAATCGCCCTGCCATGAAGGCCTACGGTGGTTTTAACTAAGACTAAATCCTCTTCCCTTGCATCAACATACTTTTGCTTAAATGATAATGGTGCATCACATTCCTGGCTAGCAACAAAGCGTGTCCCCATTTGAACACCTGAGGCGCCAATTGCAAGTGCCCTTGCAATATCTCCACCTGTCATGATTCCTCCTGCCGCAATAACGGGGATGGAAACCGCTTCAACAACTTCTGGAAGAATATCAAACATAGGGCGATCAGTACCAAGATGTCCTCCAGCTTCAAAGCCTTCAACAACAACAGCTGCAGCACCGAGTCTTTCGGAAATTCGCGCTAATTTGGCTGACGAGACAATCGAAATAACCGGTATACCGGCTTGTTTTCCCCATGCATACATATCTCTTGAAATACCAGCTCCAGAGATAATAAAGTCCACTTTCTCTTCGAGGGCAGCTTTCATTTTTTCAGCAAAGTCATTCATCGCAAATAGAACATTTACCCCAATGTATCCGGCTTCTTTAATTCGGCTTTTCGCTTTTCGAATATGTGATCTCATTTCGTCGGTTGAGATTCCTGTTCCAGAAATAATTCCAATCCCGCCAGCATTTGCGACTGCTGACGCTAATTTACTAAGAGAAATACCTACACCCATTCCGCCTTGCATAATGGGGACCTTAGGCATCATATGACCTATTTTCAGTTGAGGAAAATTCAATTTATTACCCCGTTTCATTATTTGTAGTTGAAACTCTCATGTATCATACAACATCCATTTCGATATGTCTGTGATTACTATCACCAGGTCATAATTGCAGCTTGTAACATTTACTAGTATGTTAAAATAAACAAATATGATAAGAACTTATTGTATAAAAAATTTGTTGAAACCAAACGATACGATATGAAGTGAAAAATGGATGGTGGTATAATATGTATATTTTTACGGATATTGACTTGGATGGACTAGGATGCGGGCTGATTGCGAAACTGGCCTTTGGAGATGATGCTCATGTATTTTACTGCTCTTATCGGAATTTAAATCAACGAGTAGAAGCGGTAATTAAAAATCCTGAAAATAAAAATGTGGAAATCTATATTACCGATTTGGCGGTAAATGAGCAGGTCGAGAAGAAACTCGAGGAAAGGTTTCAACGAGGAAAACATGTTCAAATGATCGATCACCATGTGACAGCATTGCATTTTAATGAATACAAATGGGGAAGCGTCATTCCTGAATATGATACGGGTAAGAAGACTTGTGCAACATCCTTATTTTATGATTACCTAATTAGGCATAGAAAAATGGAGAGAAATAAAGCCCTTGAGGAATTTATTGAATTAGTACGCCAATACGATACCTGGGAATGGGATGAAAACGATAATATAGCAGCGAAAAGGTTAAATGATTTATTCTACATACGGAATAGAGAGCAGTTTGAAGAAGAAATGCTGAAAAGGTTAACGGAAAATACGGATTCGTTTAGGCTATCTGAAACTGAAAATATGCTTCTTGATATTGAGGAGCAAAAGATCAACCGTTATATTCATTCAAAGAGCAGACAGATTGTCCAATCCTTTATTGATGATTATTGTGTGGGGATTGTTCATGCCGAGCAATATTTATCGGAATTGGGGAATGCTTTAAATAATTTATACCCACATATGGATATGATTATCATACTGAATATGAGCGGAAAGAAAATGGGTTTCCGGACAATTCACGATGAAATAAATGTCGCTAAATTTGCAAAAAGATACGGTGGAGGAGGACATCCAAAAGCATCAGGATCTGAATTAACAAGTGAAGCATTTAAGCAATTTGTTGTAAATGTGTTTGAACTTCTTCCACTTAAACCAGATGCTGATCGGAATGAATTTAACGTAAAAAATCCTAATTCTCTTACCGCCTTTCAAAATCAAAAGGGCGATATTTCCTACATTATCCCTAAGAGTGAAAGTGAGTATCGTATCATTCATAATCAGAGGAAACTGGATCAATCCTATACTACATTTACGGATGCTGAGCTTTATCTTAAAAGAAATTATTCTTCTTGGCTTCAGTATGACCAAGATTTCCTTTATCAGTTATCTGCCACATTTAAGTTATCGATAGACAAGATAAAGGAAAACTATAATGAGATTATTCGTAATCACTTAATCGATATAGATAAGGAATAAAAGAGAGTTTGGGGAGTACCCCAAGCTCTTTTTATGTCAAAAACCGATGATACAAGCAGGTTAAGGATTCGTTAAGGAGTGAATGGTAAAATAATCGTAGGTATTTGTAAGTGTTATTTCGGTATCGTAATTACCATGAAATAGAAAGTAATTCTGCTATCATATTGTTGTAATATTAATAATGTATAATGGTTCCGAAAGCTAAATTAAAACAATTTTCACAGGTTTTTAGTCTGGAAATATTTTCTAACCGACAAATAATAAAATATAGTAAAATACCTTTTTGAACAATTAATAATGGGGTGATAGGATGGCTTCAACTTCAAAAAGGAGTAAGTATTTTGATAATGCAAAATTTATTTTGATTTTTTTGGTCGTCTTTGGGCACCTTATTAGTCCTTTAAAAGAAGAAGACGGAATTCTTTTCACGTTATATACAGTCATTTTTCTCTTTCACATGCCAGCTTTTATTTTTATCTCAGGATACTTTGCTAAAGGTTATAAAAATAAAGGCTATTTATTAAGGGCGATCAAGAAAATATTGCTGCCTTATTTTATTTTCCAACTGCTTTATTCCATTTATTATTATCTAAATGGGCAGGAAGCGAGAATTGAGATCGACTTTTTAAATCCACATTGGTCATTATGGTTTTTGTTGAGTTTGTTTTGTTGGAATTTGTTATTGTATGTGTTTGCCAGATTTAGATGGATGGGCTTTTGTTTCGCAATCGGTTTGGGAATAGCGATAGGATTTATTGATGATGTGGGTAGTTATTTAAGCCTGTCTAGAACGTTTGTATTTTTTCCATATTTTTTATTAGGATATTTACTAAATGGGGATCAACTGAAAAAAGCGATTCGTTCCAAATACTCACTGCCAATTGGATTAGCAATTATTCTAGGAACATTCTTATCTTTAGGGTTTAGTTTCCCGCATGACGCAGTCCCGTGGCTCCTAGGTGATACCTCATATGCAAATATGGGAAAGGAAGAGTGGTCGGATGGACTGTTTCGAGGAGCCCAATATTTACTTACATTAATAGTCGTTTTTGGATTTATGACTATTATACCTTCAACCTCATTTAGAATTTCGGAAATAGGTGAAAGAACGTTGTATGTCTACTTGTTACACGGGTTTATTGTTAAAACACTAGAAGTAGCCGTTCTAGATAAAAATTTATTCAATTTTTCAGGACATTATCTTTTACTTATCATCCTGTCCTTGATTATCTGTTTAATTCTTGGCAGTTATGTAACAAAAAAATATACTCGGCCGCTTGTGGAACTTAAGATTTAGTGGAACTTTATGATATGAAAAGAGCCGTACAGGTACCTGTACGGCTCTTAGTTTATTACAAAAAACCTAATAACGAACTTACGATATTTTTCTTTTTTCTTTTTCCTTTACTTGTGTCAAATACAATCGGATCATCAATTTGAGAAGGTAATTTGACTTTACTAAGTAGCGTTTGGAATTGATCAAGCTGCTTAGTTAATTCATTTACTTGAATTTGCAATTCTTCTATTTCACGGCGATGCTGGAGGAGTTGATAAGAAACAACGGAATCTGCTTTTGAGTGGACTTCAATTTCTAATTTACTGACTTTCTCATTCAATTTTTCTAATTCTTGGTTGTCTTCTACAGTCTTAACGGCACCTTTTCTTGGAACTTTTTTCTCTTTTAATGGTGTGATTTCTTGGATAAGTGTACCATTTTGCAGTTGTTCATGGATTTTTTTTAATACTTCGATATCCTCATTGCTAAAATGATAGTGCCCACGCTCATTTCTTTCCATTGGTAACTCGAGTTGCTTGACCCAGCGTTGAATAGTACTGGTGGATACACCTAATAATTTTGCAACTTCACTAGTATTCATATCGAATCCCTCCAATGATTTAAATAAACCCAAAAATCCACGAGTAACGATTTTTTCAATTTTTTTAAGTCCAGAATTTCCACCATTTTTTTTCTTTTGCTGCTGCGACATCTCGGTAGCTGTTTAACATTTGTTGAAAGGCTATTTCGCGTTGAGTGATTTCATGCCGGTACTGATTTCGTTCTTCAAGGAAGAATTCACGTTCTTTGGCCATTGCCTCAGTTAGACTTGAGATCTCGTTGTTGGTAACATCTACGTAATGGGATAATTCCTCTGATGTCTCCGATAACTGCTTGGAGAGTGTATATATTTCTTGAGACGTCTCTATTGATACGTTCGCAATATTGTTAGATAGGTATTGTAAAGAGTCTGCGGAGAGTTCAGATGCTTTTTCTATTGTCTTTGATAAATCTTGAATTTCAGCTTGGGTGTTTGCAGAAGATTTATATATAGAGTCAGATATTGACTTAACTGTTGTATACGTTCCTTTGTTTATTTCCTTCTTTACTTCTTCTAATACTTCTTTTCGTACAACATTCTGGATTTCATTTTTTACTTCGCTTAAGAAATTTTGCTTGTACGTATCCATTGCCTCGAAAAACTGATGTGCATCAATTGCATCCTGTATGGTAAGATGTCCATCAATTGCATCCTGAATGGTAATTGGTGGAGGGGGTTCCGACATGACCTCGAGTGAGACTTCTGTTTTTTCTTGCACCACTTCACTTTCAGGGTGAAGTTTTTTTTGCATCCATTCCCTGATTCCTTCCTTCCTTACTTTATTCTCATACATTTCTTTAATTTCTACTAGTATGTCGATTTCTAAATCAGTATAAATTCTGGCCCCTTGTTTTGTTCGAGGAATCTCAAGCATATCATCAAAATCTTTTTCCCACTGACGGACAATGCCAGGTTTACTATTTATCTTTTTAGCCGCTTCTTTTAAGGTATAGGTCTTCATTAAAAACGTCATTCCTTTCTATTTATCTAGGAAATTATTCATCTTGTGTTAGTTATTCACCATCTAGTACTGATTTTTCCTGCAACATGACAAAAGCTATCAAAACAAGACGGAATACATGAAATAACAACATATTTTTGCAAAAATACACCGTTATAGCGAATATTCGCAAAAAAACAATTGAGAGGAGTGCCAGGGAGGTATATTATATGAAGTGAAAATGATAAAGGGAGCGAAGGAGCAACATGTGGATAGCAGCAGCCTTGATTACGATGATTTGCTTTGGGGCAAATAATACCATTTTTAAATGGAGTACGGGAAAGAGAGTCTCGAAAGTACATATTCAATTTATCTTTTATCTTGTAGCCTTTGTATTAACACTAGGATTTGCGATTGTTCATGAAACCGTCCAACTAAATTTAATTACGATCCTGCTAGGAGCTTTGATTGGAATCTTAAATGCAAACGGCAATATCCAAATGTCAAAGGCCTTTGAAAAGGGACCTGCTAGTTTAACTTCGCCATTAGTAGGGACTAATACTATATTCCCTATTGTGTGTGCAGCAGTTGTTTTTCATGAACATATTACCCTGATTCAGTGGATGGGAATTGTCTTTATGCTAGGGTCGGCCATGGCTATTCAGTATTCAACGGAAAAAAGCAGCCGGACAAATTATCTTCCATGGATTATTCGTGTCGGCCTAGCCATTTTATCTTTTGGTTTATTAGGGATTTTAATGAAAGCAACTTCCTATTTACATCTCAATTCATTGAATATCCTTATTGCGATGTATGGTGGCGGAAGTGTTTATTTAATTATTTGTAGTATGCTGACGAAGGAAAAGTGGCAAAGATCAGAAGTGAATGTAGGGTCTATTGTCGGTTTAATTAGCATTTTAGGCTATAGTTGCTATTTCTATGCCCTTAAGATTGGAACAGCAAGTATTGTTTTTCCAGTAGTAAGTTTAAATTGTTTAATCGTTGTGCTGGCTGGATTTTTGCTCTATAAAGAAAAACTTAAAAGGTATCAAGTTATTGGTGTTATTACCGCACTACTTGGGATCATTTTTACAAAGTTATAAAAAGAACAATTAGGGTTGGATTATAAAAAGTGCAGAGCCTTTCAAATGGAAAGTCTCTGCACTTATTTTTATTAGCACAAAATTTAGTTAACAAGACCAAGCATTTTTAATCCATTAAAAATACCAGAATCAGTTACTTCTGATGTTCTATGTTTTGCGTATGGAAAAAGATCTGGATGACCGTTTCCCATCGCGAAGCCTTCCCCAACATTTTGAAGCATTTCCTTATCGTTCATTCCATCGCCAAAGGCAATTGATTGTTCTTTAGCGATGCCTAATTGCTCTAACACGACTTGAACTCCATACCCTTTGTTCACATTGTCTCGAATTACATCATAGCAGTGACGCATTCCCTCGACATTTACTTGGGATAAATGGATTCCTTTTTCATTTTGATAAAGAGCAGGATCCTCTTTTTTTAGATTGACCAGTGTCATTCCCAAGACAGCACTATTGACCGAAGGAGAATAGGGTTCATTTTTATGTAAGTGAAATTTGTGCATAAATGCAATTGATATCTTTGATTCCATATTGGTAAATACGTTTTTACTATTTGTATATAAAACCACTTCATGGTGGTTCTCCTTCGCTATTTCTAAGAAATTCTTAATCGTTGAGCTATTCATTGGTTTCTGAAATATATCCTCACCTTTATAAATAGCATAGGCGCCGTTATATCCTATAAATGAGTGAATATTCAACTCTTTTGCAAGCTCATCTATCTCATGAAGCGGTCTGCCAGTTGCTAAGAAAACCTCCAAGCCTTTTGCCTGGACCTGTGAAATTGCCTCTTTTGTGGAATCCTCAATTGTATCATCAGGTCTCACTAAAGTTCCATCGATATCTAAAAATAAAACTTTGTATGTTGTCATGAAAGCAGCTCCTTCTCCGAAGAATATTGTTTTTAGTCTACCATTTTTTGAGAAAGGAAGTCACATTAATTAGAATGCAAATATAATTACAAATACGGTCAATTTTGGTGTTTAATCGTGTTGATTTGAGAAATAAGGAGGAATAATAGAGGAGATAGTTATCAAAATACAAGAAGTGAGGCAAATTTATGAAAAAAATGTTCTTGCTATTCCTATCTCTTCTCCTTATAGGACTTCCCAACACTGTATCAGCAAAGCAAAAAGTTCCTATCTTAATTTATCACTCCATCGCTGAATTTAACGGTAGTGGATCAAAAGAGCTATATGTAACGCCTAAAAACTTTGAGAAACAAATGATTTTTTTAAGAGATCATGGTTATACCTTATTAACTTTCGAGCGTTGGCACGAGATTAAAACTGTCCCAAAGCCCATTTTTATCACTTTTGATGATGGGTACAAAAATAATCTAAATGCGTTTTCAATTTTTCAAAACCTTTCAAAAGAAAATTTTCGGCCAACAGGTACCTTTTTTGTCATATCTGATTTCATCGGAAGAGCAAATCGCTTAACGGAAGCGGATTTAAAAATGTTAGCAAATTCAGGATTCATCTCGGTTCAGTCACATACCGCGACACATCCAGATTTAACCAAAGAGGAAAATCTAAAATATGAACTAAAGGAATCGAAAGAAAAAATTCAGCAAATAACAGGGCAACCCATTATTGCACTAGCTTACCCCTTTGGGAATACCAATGAACATGTGGTGGCAGAAACGAAAAAATATTATCTATATGGACTCACTACCACGCCAGGTCCCTTTTCTATGACAGGCCTAAAAAATGAACTCTACTATTTACCTCGAACTTATATAAAATATTCAACCACCCTTCAAGAATTCGAAAAAGCAGTGAAGGTAGACTAAAGATAGAACAATTACTTTTTAAAAGATAATGAAAAGACACTGTAAACTGCCCGCAATCTCTATGTAATCAAACAACGTTATAATAGTGAAAACATAATCTAGACTCTATTAGGGCGGGTGTTTACATGGAAGAAACAATGGCAAAATCCTACTTACAAAAGTCACTAGACGAGTGGAAGGATGATATTTCGTTAGTCTTAACTGAGATAGCGAATGAATATGATGAAGTAGCACAGGAATTAAAGGTTTATTCATACAAATATGGGATCACCAAACAAGTGATTCAATCGACGGTAAACGAAGAAATCATTGAAAAAATTCGAGACATGTACCATAAACCATTTGAAGAAAGCTATAACCAACTTAAAGAATACATAAAAGATCTAGAGGAAAAAAGGCGTGTTTTCCAAATGTTTATTCAAAAGATTGAAGAAGTCACAAGAAAAGAATCAGCGAAAATTACAACTTATTAGAAATGACTTCATCCGCCGATAACTCAAAAAGCAGTCTAATCAATTGATTAGACTGCTTTTTTTAGATGTCGTTAAAGAAACAGTGCTATTGTGTCCTGCATATATTAATAACAGGATTTAAAATTGTGAGGTGTGAAACAGATGATCACCGCTAAAATTGGCAGTAAAAACTATCGAATCCCGGATAACCTTGAGGAATATTTTCAACCGTTTCGCTCACAAGTAATTGGGATCAACCAGGAATTTGAATCCCCTTATGGGAAAAAGAAAATCATCTATGCTGACTGGACGGCAAGCGGGCGTCTTTATCGTCCAATCGAACGGAAGATTTCTGAGGTCTTTGGACCATTTATGGCGAATACACATACAGAATCAAATATAACCAGTTTAATGATGACGGGAATATATAATCAATCCAAACAAATTATTAAGGAACATGTAAATGCCGACAAGCATGATGCCCTGATCTTGGATGGATTTGGGATGACCTCTGTCATGAATAAGTTTCAGAGACTATTAGGAATTCGAGTACATGAACATTGGAAATCGCGTCTGCAGCTTTCCGAAAATGAACGACCGGTTATTTTTATTACACATATGGAACATCACTCCAACCAAACATCCTGGCTCGAGACATTGGGGGATGTAGTTATTTTACCCCCGGACGAGGATGGAGGTGTGGACTGTAACCAGCTGGTCACGTTGCTTCATCGCTATAAGAACAGGCGAATGAAGATTGGTTCTTTTACAGCATGCTCCAATGTTACAGGAATTCAAACCCCATATCATCAATTAGCAAAAATTATGCATCAACATGGTGGCATCTGCCTAGTGGATTTTGCTGCATCTGCCCCATACGTAACCATTAATATGCATCCAAAGGACCCTTTGGAAAAACTTGATGCTATCTTTTTCTCTCCTCATAAGTTTTTAGGGGGACCAGGAACTAGTGGGGTTTTGGTATTTGATACTCGATTATATGCTAATCATGTTCCGGACCATCCAGGGGGTGGAACTGTGACATGGACGAATCCATGGGGTGAGCACAAATATTATTCCGATATCGAACTTAGGGAAGATGGAGGGACACCGGGAATACTACAAGCGATTCGAACCGCTCTATGTTTAAATTTGAAAAATCTAATGGGTGTAGACAATATCTTAAAAAGAGAAAAGGAACAGTTAAGTATTTTATTACCTAGATTAGTAGAAATTCCAGGACTTCATTTATTAGCTGATCATAAAACCGAACGTCTCGGTATAGTTTCTTTTTTTATTGAGAATATCCATTACAATTTAATTGTCCGCCTGCTTAATGACCGGTTTGGGATTCAAGTAAGAGGCGGATGCTCTTGTGCAGGGACCTACGGACATTATCTCCTTCATATTGATAAACAATCCTCAATGCAAATTACTGAAAAAATTAACCAGGGGGACTTGTCGAAGAAACCCGGATGGGTGCGGTTCTCTTTACATCCGATTATGACTAACGAAGAAATCATGTTGTTTGTTAATGCTATTAGTGAAATCACCTTAAACATTAATGAATGGAAAAACGATTATAGATATGATAAGGGAAGCAATGATTACTTTTATGTCAACCACAAAAGAGCGGATATGGCTCCACTATTTAGATTTGAATAATGCCATAGTCGAGAGCAAACTCCCGGACAGCGGCCTTTTTATATATGATTATGACCTTGAAATTTCGAGCAAATAGCATACATTTAGAACCTATCCTAATTAGGTTACCCACTAACTTGATTGGGCATATGCTATCACGAGAAAGGTGGGATTGCATGATTCATACAGTTAAGCCTGGTGAGACGCTGGGTAGTATCTCTGCTAATTATCGCGTTAGCCTCCAACGCCTCTATGCAGCCAATCCTGGGGTCGGGCATTTACAAGTGGGCCAAAAAATTCAAATTCCGGGCCTGCCTGAGCCTTCTACTATACCCTATTCAATTCTAATATCTGTTGGTAAACGAAGCCTTACATTATACAACAATGGCAGACTAGTGAAAATTTTTCCAATCGCAGTAGGGAAGATGCTGACGAATACTCCGGCAGGAGAATTCGTTATTGTTAATCGACAGTATAATCCAGGGGGACCATTTGGTGTATTATGGCTTTCCCTTTCCAAACATGGATACGGGATTCACGGCACTAACAATCCAAGTTCAATTGGAAAAGCCGTGTCACATGGCTGTGTGAGAATGTATAATCGGGATGTATTGCAGCTCGCTGAAATGGTTCCGAATGGTACTCGAGTCATTATTCGTCCCTAAGTGAAAAAAAGGCAGATTCTCGAATCAGCCTTTTTTTTATTTTGGCTGTGTTATACGTGAATGTTGATTTGCGCTCCAGGCGCGTGCGGTTCGCGGGCGTTGCGGGGATCCTCCTCGGCCCTTAGCGCCTGCGGGGTCTCCCCAGCCCCGTACTCCCGCAGGAGACTCTCACCTGGAACGTCGATCAACACGACTAAAATATCACAAATACATTTAACACAGCCTTTATTTTACATAACAAATCGTTTATTTGATCCATACCTTCACAAATTGGGGAATTAAAATTATAATTTAATATAAAGCATTATACAGAGGGGGTACTTTTCTTTTGAAAAAAGTATATATCATTCATGAAAATAGCGACTGGACTATTCATCTAACGAAACGTTTAGACGAAATAAAAGTGCCCTATGAGGAATGGCATCTAGACAGTGGACGTCTTGATCTTTCAAAAGAACCTCCAGAAGGGGTTTTTTATAATCGGATGAGTGCTTCCTCACATACAAGAGGGCACCGCTTTGCACCCGAATTTGCTGCACAAGTTCTCGCCTGGCTTGAAGCACATGGTCGAAAAGTTTTGAACGGAACACGTGCACTTCAACTGGAAGTTAGTAAGATTATTCAATACTTAGAACTAAATAAATTTGGGATTCAAACACCGCGAACAATTGCTGCAGTAGGGAAGGAGCAAATCCTTGAGGCGGCAGTTGAATTTATAGGTAAACCTTTTATTACAAAACACAACCGAGCAGGGAAAGGGTTGGGTGTTCAGCTTTTTCAATCCTTAGAGGGATTAAAAACCTATGTAGAGGGACCTGCTTTTGAAGAACCAGTAGACGGCGTTACATTAATTCAAGATTACATACAAGCACCGGAGAGCTTTATTACTCGCTGTGAATTTATCGGTGGGAAATTCGTATATGCAGTCAAGGTAGATACGGCGGAAGGTTTTCAATTATGCCCGGCTGACGCTTGCCAGATTGGTGATTTATTCTGTCCCGTTGGTGAGGAAAAGGGTGAGAAACCAAAGTTTGAAATTATTGCTGGTTTTTCAGACCCGATTATTAAAAAGTATGAGCGGGTACTGGCTGCAAATCTGATTCAAGTGGCTGGAATCGAATTTATCCGAAATACAGCAGGAGAAATTTATACTTATGACATCAATACGAATACGAATTATAATTCTGAGGCAGAAGTGAAAGCAGGAAAATTTGGAATGCTAGAGCTTGCTAATTTGTTGAAAGTAGAACTTGACCGATTAATTGTTTAGTTTTAGGTGTATTCAATAAAAAATTCAGGCGTGGATTCCTCAGTGATTCACGCCTGAAACTTTATGTGTTCAACCTTAATTATTCTGCTTTTGCTGCTTGAATTTGAAGGTTGATTTTTACTTTATCAGCAACAAGGACGCCGCCAGTTTCAAGGGCTGCATTCCAAACGAGGCCATATTCAGAACGATTAATCGTACCTTCTGCACTGAAGCCCACCTTTTCATTTCCCCATGGATCTTTTCCTTGACCTTCAAAAGTAACCGCAAAAGTTTCTGGTTTTGTTACACCGCGAAGAGTTAAATCACCCGTAACATTGTATTCGCCATCATCTGTTTTTTCAATTTTTGTAGAGTGGAATGTCATAGATGGATGATTTGCTGCATCAAAGAAATCTGCAGAAACCAGGTGTCCGTCACGGTCCTGATTACGTGTGTCTACACTTGCTGTATCAACGAGAAATTCAATGTTTGCAGTTGTTAAATCTGTTGGATCTGCTTCAATCGTTGCCTCGAATTTGTTGAATGTACCTTTCACGTTTGCAATCATCATATGACGAACAGAAAAATCTACACTGCTGTGTGTGGTATCAAGTGTCCATTTTGTTTGTGCCATTTTATTTCTCCTCCTATATGTTTGTTTTTAATTTATTTATCTTGAAACTGAAATAACTTAATTCAAGATAAATTATATGTTGTTGGCCAAACTATTGTCAATTAGATTTTATTTATTTTTTTTACGTTTTCCAATACTATCTATATAAATATTTATGACTGGCAGATTTAATTTCTACAAGTGAAAGAGGAGTTATTTGTATAGCATGAAGGTGTGTTAGAAGGAAATGAGACATTGTCCAAGGACATTTAGACAATAAAAAAACGCCCAAAAGGCGTGTGTAATAAAAAGTAAAAAAATCTCCTTGAAAATGCAGCGGGAGCATGATAGAATGACAGTTGGCATAAATAATTATTTATGTGATTGTTTAAAAATTACCTATTATAACATTAACACAATTTTATTCGATTGTCAACAATTGACCAAAACTTTATCTGGAGAGTGGTTGGATGAGCGATTTACAGAACAAAGACTGGCAAATGGAACAAATTAGAGTCACTTCAGTGGTAAATGAAATCGAAAAAAAGATAAATAAATTAAAATCAAATGCTGGTAAGGTAGGTGCTGATGTACTCGAGATTCGAAAAGAATTTTGGGAAGATGTAACCGTCAATTTAGATGAACCGGATGACGTAATAGAAACGGCAGCAAGCATCAAACAACAGGTTGAATTGCTCTCTGAACGTGAGCGGACCCATAAACAGTTGGATAAACATCTCAACACGCTGTCTAGGTTGAAGTATTCGCCGTACTTTGGTCGAATCGATTTTTTAGAAGAAGGGGATGCAGCAACGGACCAGGTATACCTTGGAATTGCCTCCTTGATGGATGAATATGATGAAAATTTCTTGATTTATGACTGGCGGGCACCAATATCGAGCCTTTATTATGATTACTCACCAGGACCAGCTCAATATAATACCCCCGAAGGAACGATTGAAGGGGATATGAACTTAAAGCGTCAATTTATTATTAGGTCCTCAGAAATTAAAGGGATGTTTGATACAGGGGTAACCATTGGAGATGAAATGCTTCAGGAGGTCCTTGGGAACAACGCGAGTACTCAAATGAAAAGCATTGTTGCCACAATTCAACGTGAGCAAAATGAAATTATTCGCAATGAACGTTCAAAAATATTGATCGTCCAGGGAGTTGCAGGAAGTGGTAAAACCTCTGCAGCTCTGCAACGGGTTGCCTACCTGCTCTATCGTTATCGTGGGACCTTAAACTCAGAAAACATTATGTTATTTTCGCCAAACCCTCTATTTAATAGCTATGTAGCAACGGTTTTACCAGAGCTTGGAGAAGATAATATGCAGCAATCCACTTTTCAGGAATATTTAAATTCTCGATTAGGGAAGGAATTTAATGTGGAAGATCCGTTTACACAAATGGAGTATTTGCTAAGTGGGATTGAGGAAAATGATTATCATGTAAGAGTTGAGGGAATCCGCTTTAAAGCAAGTCTTGATTTTAAGAATATCTTCGAACGTTACGCCAAAGGATTAGCGAAAAAGGGAATGATTTTTAGGGATTTAAAATTCAGAGGAGATGTTTTGATTTCTAAAAAGGAGATCCATGATTATTTTTATTCGTTGGATGAAAACATTACCATACCTAACCGGATCAAGCTTGTTAAGGAATGGTTGTTAAGGGATTTAAGGAGAAAAGTAAGACAAGAGCGTTCGAGGAGTTGGGTGGAGGAAGAAATCCAATATCTCGAAAAAGAAGATTTTATGGAGGCATTCAAAAAACTTCAGGAAAAAAATCAATTTTCCGATAATACATTTGATGATTTTGAAAGGGAGCAAAAACTATTGGCAGAAATGGTGGTAAAAGAGAAGTTCAAGCCATTATTTACACGAGTAAAAAGTTTACGGTTTATTGATGCTCCTCGTGTTTACGGCCAGTTATTTAAAAAAGGAGAATACATGGATGAAAGTCTGCCAGTTGAATGGGAGCAAATTTGCAGACAGACTGTGGAAAAATTAAATCAGATGGAAATTCCCTATGAAGATGCTACCCCGTATGTATACCTGCAGGATTTAATTGAAGGACGTAAGTCAAAGACGGCGATTCGGCATATTTTCATTGATGAAGCACAGGATTACTCACCCTTTCAGTTTGCTTTTATTCAGCAACTATTCCCGTATAGCAAAATGACATTGCTAGGTGATTTTAATCAAGCAATATTTTCTGGTGCCACTGGTGCGGAAACTGTTTTATCCGACCAAAGCCTCGCCGGAAATGAGATCGAATCGTTTGTTCTTACAAAAACCTATCGATCAACCAAGGAAATTGTCAACTTTACCAGTACCTTGATTGAGGGTGGTGAAAATATTGAACCCTTTAACCGTAAGGGTAGAAAGCCGGTAGTTACTGTCGTTAACGATGATGGCATTACAGAATTACTTGTCAGAAAAATAAACGAATTTCAAAAAGAAGGACATCGAACCATTGCTGTCATATGCAGAACGGCTGATGAAAGCAAAAGGGCCTTTGAAGCACTCAAGAACGAGATTCAGCTTCATCTGATTGAAAAAGGAACGATCTCTTATGAAAAAGGTATTCTGGTCATTCCTTCCTATCTTGCGAAAGGGATTGAATTCGACGCGGTTATTTTGTACGATTGTTCCCAATACAAGGAAGAAAGCGAACGAAAATTATTTTATACAGTCTGTACAAGGGCTATGCATGAGCTTCACCTGATTACCACGTCAGGGATTAGTCCCCTAATGGAGAAAACTCCAAATGATGCTTACACATTCGAACAACCAAGTGAAACCTAATGAACAAGAAACTGTATGTCTCGTTATCGAAACATACAGTTTCTTTTAGGTTTAATAAGAGTATTTTCTTTGCTGATTTTATACAAGCTATCGACAAATGAACACTGAAATGGGGTATCTAATTGCTAAAGGAACATCGAAATCTCATTGTTTTTCTATTACTATTTTCCACTGTCCTTGTTTGGTCTGCCATTAATCCGCATGATCGCTTCACTTGGTGGCTTGAAGTGATTCCAGCTCTGATAGGTGTATTAATATTATTATTTACCTATCGTTTCTTTCAATTTACAACACTTGTTTATTTATTAGTCCTCATTCATGCTTCAATCTTATTTATTGGCGGGCATTATACATACGCCCAAATGCCGTTGTTTAATTGGTTTAGAGATATTTGGGACTTGGATCGCAATTATTATGACCGACTAGGCCACTTTGCTCAAGGATTTATCCCGGCAATTATAATCCGTGAATTATTGATTAGAACTTCACCATTGCACCATTCCAAATGGCTTTCAGTCTCGGTAGTGTGTATGTGTTTAGCTATAAGTGCTATCTATGAATTAGTAGAATTTACTGTGGCTTTGTTGACAGGAGAAGCCGCTGAGGCCTTCTTAGGTACGCAGGGAGATGTCTGGGATACCCAATGGGATATGCTGTTAGCCTTAATTGGAAGTATCATATCTTATTCCACTTTACGATCGATTCATTCCCGTCAAATCCAAAAAATAGTAACGTAAAGTCGCAAAAACTCAAAAAAAACAGCATTTTCTTGATTTGCTGTTTTTTGAGTTTATTTATTTCTTCCATTGCTTTTGTACTTGCTCTAATGCAAGTTGGAATATTTCATCTTCTGATGTTTCCCGATGGGCAATGACATTCGTTAAATAGCTTTTTCCTTCAAATGTTACAGTTACTTCAACCTGGACCATAATTAATTCTCCTTTTCTATACAATTGAGTAAATAGTGTAATCAAAAATTACACAATAATTAAAACGTATTTAGCAATTTAAAAAATTATGACATTAATTGTTCGACAAACGATACTAAGATATGCAGTTTTGATATAATCATTTTAGAAAAACGATAAAATGGAGGTTACCGATTTTAATGCATTTTGAAGAGGTTAAAAAAGAAACGTTGTATATTGCGCTCGAAATGATTAACTCGAATCCAGAATATAATATTTTTGAAAATGGCAAAGAGGCAAGAACAATTGCTGACATGGAAGAAGAATTCTTAAATCCTATTTCAATCAGTGCCTTTATTAAGCTTGATGACACGTATATTGGATTAATTGATTACTTATTAGAAAATCCGAAGGACCATTACCCGTGGTTAGGTCTATTACTGCTGCATGGTGATTATCAAGGATATGGGTTCGGTGCACAGGCATTTGCAGTCTACGAAAAAGAGATGCTGAAACGAGGTAAGAAAGTCGTTAGAATTGGTGTATTAAAAGAGAACTTAAGAGCACAACGCTTTTGGGAAGCATTAGGATTTAACTATTATAATTCAACAACCATGCAAAATGGAAGTGGTATTTTTTGTTATGAAAAACAAATCGGACAATAACTGCCAACCTAGAAATTATACTTCTAAATACATAAATTGTTCGGCAAAGAGTTGAATTTGATCTTTGTCGATTTGATTTTTTTTCAGCAGGGATTCTGCGATGACCACATGGGCCTGAATAGACACATTCTTTTTAAGATCTCGAATGGACACATCTCCGTTTAATAATTGGATTGCTTTTTCTCTAATGTCTTGATTCTTAGATGACTTGTATAATAGGTAGGAAATACATGTTACCTTATCCACAATTACCACTCCTCTTTAATCAAAAATAACATTTTTTTACTATTTCGACGAGAAGCAACGTTATTCCTGCTAATATTCTGAAAATTTATAAAAAATTTAGGTATTTTGTTTGAAGATAAGAATAACGAATGAAAATGTTCTATTAATCAGAAAATTCAAATAAATTAAGGTTATAGAATCTTCGCGGGGGCGGTCGAAATGTTTGAATTTAAGGAAGATACACTTTCAGGATTTGAGGTGATTAAATCAATTCCCAAAGATGGTTTTCATATTTTTGACATTAAATATGAAAGCCCTTTCAAAGGGGAAGTATCTGCCTATCTTTTTGTACCTGATAAAATAGGCACTTTTCCTGCGCTAATTTTTATGCACCCAAGTCAAGGAAATAGGAAGACCTTTTTCCATGAAGCACAATTACTTGCAACCAAGGGGTATATCACTCTATTAATTGAAGCCCAATACCTAAGAGGGAATGGTCAACAAAAATCGCGGGGGAAGAAAGAATTTACAAAAACGATTGAAGAAATGGCAGATATTCAAAAATACATTCAAACCGTTATGGATATTAGAAGGGGAGTTACATTGCTAAGTAAACTACGTGAGGTAGATGAAACCCGGATTGCCTTTGTCGGTCATGGGATTGGGGCTGCATGGGGCGGCATCCTTTCAGGTATTGATAATCGAATTAAAACGTTTATCTTGATATCTGGCTATGGGAAGGTTTCAGAGATGCAATTAACAAGCGAGCACCCCATTGCCATGTTAATTCGCGGCTTTTTACCTCCTGAGCGATATGAGTATTTTATTTCAAGTCTTAAAAAATTGGATGCTTGTTATTATGTGAAAAATGCTTCCCCAGCATCGATCTATTTCCAGTTCGCCGAAAATGACGAATACATTGGTCGGGAGCAGGCCCTTGCTTTTTATACAGGTGCCAGCTCTCCTAAAAATATCACTTGGTATGATACGAATCATTTATTTTCCAACTGCGAAACGGCCTTATTTGACCGTCACGAATGGCTGGATGAGGAATTCACTGGACAAAATGGCATGTTTTTAAAGGAATCTACAACAGAACTAAAATAATTCACTTTCAAACCGGAAATTTTGTTGAAAATTGCTTACTTGATATGGTATTTTATATAATATTGAAGGGATAAAAGAAAAACGATGATAGTAATGTGGAATTTTACCTTTCGTCCCAATCGGGATGGAAGGTTTTTTACTTTTTTACATATGATTTAGGAGGAAAACCAATGAAACAGGCCTTAATCAAGGACTTATACAGAAATACGGAAAGCTATATTGACCAAAAGGTAGAATTATCTGGATGGATAAGGACTATTCGTGATTCCAAAACTTTTGGGTTCATTGAATTAAATGATGGGAGCTTTTTTAAAGGGGTCCAGATTGTATTTGATGAGCAGTTAGTGAACTTTAAAGAAATTGCCAAACTTCCAATCAGTTCGTCAATTAAGGTTGAAGGCGATTTTATTCATACGCCGCAAGCAAAACAGCCTTTTGAAATTAAAGCAACTGACATCGTGATTGAAGGTACATCCGATGTCGATTATCCATTACAAAAAAAGAAACATTCGTTTGAATATTTACGAACAATTGCCCACTTACGACCAAGGACTAATACGTTTTCAGCTGTTTTTCGTGTAAGATCACTTGCTTCCTATGCCCTTCATAAATTTTTCCAAGATAAAGGGTTTGTGTACGTTCACTCACCAATTATCACCGGCAGTGATACAGAAGGTGCGGGGGAAATGTTTCGAGTAACTACCTTAGATATGGACAATCTTCCGAAAAATGAAGAAGGTAAAGCGGATCTTAGCAAGGATTTCTTTAACAAAGAAACTAATTTGACCGTAAGCGGACAGCTGTCGGCTGAGGCGTTTGCATTGGCATTCCGGAATGTCTATACCTTTGGCCCAACGTTTAGAGCAGAAAACTCCAACACAGCAAGACATGCGGCCGAATTTTGGATGGTTGAACCAGAGGTTGCATTTGCTGAACTGCCAGATATCATGGATTTAGCTGAGGAAATGGTGAAATTTGTTATCGGTTATGTGTTAGAACAAGCGCCTGAAGAAATGAATTTCTTTAACAGCTTTATCGAAAAAGGTTTATTAGACCGCTTAAATAATGCCTATACTGCAGACTTTGGCCGTGTGACATATACTGAAGCAATTAATATTTTAAAGGATTCTGGTGAAACATTTGCCTATCCAGTAGAATGGGGTCTTGACCTGCAAACTGAGCATGAACGGTATTTAAGCGAAAAAGTGTTCAAACGCCCTGTATTTGTTACTGATTATCCAAAAGAAATCAAAGCTTTCTATATGCGGCTAAATGATGATAACAAAACAGTAGCTGCAACAGATTTGCTAGTACCAGGAATTGGTGAATTGATTGGCGGAAGTCAGCGTGAAGAACGTGAAGAAGTTTTGGCAGGGAAAATAAATGAACTAGGAATGAATGAAGAAGATTACTGGTGGTACCTTGAATTAAGAAAATATGGCGGTACAAAACATTCAGGCTATGGGATAGGTTTTGAACGTTTAATTATGTACCTCACAGGAATGACAAATATTCGGGATGTAATTCCATTCCCTAGAACAACAGGGAGTGCTGAGTTTTAATAGAAAAAAGGAGAAGGCCAATGCACAGTATCGGCCTTCTCCTTTTTTATTAAATATTCTTCAATTCTTCTTCGAAGAAGAAGGTTTCTGGATGTTCCTTAACGATATAAGAATATCTTTTCATGTTTTTTACATATTGTGATTTTAAAATGGTGACGACTTCGCCCGTTTCTATAATGTTGACAGATTGTCCGTTTTTGTATAGATTGTTTGAGCTTTTCAAATTTAACACCCCTTTACCTATTCCTTATTTAGTATATCATAAAATCCCTAAACTCATTTCTAACTTATGGGATAATTAAGCACAGATGGAAAGGAAAAATCGTTCTTCCTTTCAAAAACAAACTTAATGTGTTATGCTTTTATAAAAGTGAGGTGTCATTTTGACAATTTATAAAGCAAAAAAAAGTAACCTCAAAGATTTATTATCCAAAAACAGCATGGACTTGGAAAGTTTGGAAAGGAATACAAATATTCCACAAACTCAACTAAACGACTACTTGTCAAAGAAAGTAATGAACTTAAATACCGCGATGACCATTTCAAAAGAATTGAATTGCCGTATTGAAGATTTATATGTTTGGTCTTCTGAAGAGAAGAAAGCATAGTAAATAAAAAAAACAGACTCGCTAAAAAGAGTCTGTTTTTTATTTACAAAAAAATAGTACGCATTTTTGCGTACTATTACTTAAATGATTAATTGTTTAGATCACAATTCTCTAAAGGAATCACCTTAGTTTTCTTTGTGAATTTATATCCTAGCCAAACAAGAAGGAATAATGGCAAGCCGATGTAAGAAACTAAAATGCCATTCCAATCAATATGGTCACCCATGAATGCGGAATAGTTTTGTCCTAGAACGACAAATCCACAAACAGCAAAAGCAAAGATTGGACCAAACGGGAAGAATTTTGATTTATATGGTAACAAACTTAGGTCTTTTCCTTGGGCGATAAACGCTTTACGAAAACGATAATGACATACAGCAATCCCAAGCCACGCGATAAAGCCAGACATTCCTGAAGCATTTAACAACCAAATATACACCGTTCCGTCACCAAAGAATGAAGCAAGGAAAGCTAGTGTGCCCACTAAGGTTGTTGCAATTAATGCATTTACTGGAACACCTTTTTTGTTTAATTTACCAAGGAATTGTGGGGCTTTCCCTTGGCGGGCCAAATCCCAAAGCATTCGGGTTGAGGCATACATTCCTGAATTACCCGCAGATAAGACAGCGGTTAAGATTACAGCATTCATAATCGAAGCAGCGAACGCAATACCAGCCTTTTGAAAGATAAGGGTAAAAGGACTAACAGTAATAGTATCACTTGCTAATTTTTCGTTTGTATAAGGAATGAGTAATCCGATTACTAAAATGGCTAGTACATAAAATAAAAGAATACGCCAGAAAACTTGTTTAACAGCACGTGGGATGGCTTTCTTTGGATCTTCTGTTTCACCAGCAGCAACACCTAAAAGCTCTGTTCCTTGAAAAGAGAAGCCAGCCGCCATAAATATTCCAAGCATCGACATAAAGCCGCCGTGGAATGGTGCATCACCGATCGTTAAGTTTTTGAAGCCTGGTGCTTCATTACCCATGATACCAAAAATCATGAATGTACCAATAATAACAAATATTATCACTGTGACAACTTTAATTAAGGAAAACCAGTATTCTGCTTCACCAAATCCTTTAACAGAAAGGTAGTTTAAGAGAAACATAATCACTAAAAAGATGCCGCTCCAAATAAATGAAGGGGTATCTGGAAACCAGAATTTCATGATCATCGTAACAGCAGCTAATTCGGCAGCAATGGTTATGGCCCAGTTATACCAATAGTTCCAGCCTAATGCAAAACCAAGGGAAGGGTCGATAAATTTAGTGGCATACGTACTAAAACTACCAGCAACGGGCATATAGGCACCCATTTCAGCTAATCCTTGCATCAAAAAGAAAACCATAACACCTATCACTAAGTAGGAAAGGATTGCACCGCCTGGTCCTGCGCTATGAATAGCGCCGCCGCTAGCAAGAAAAAGCCCGGTTCCAATTGTTCCTCCAAGGGAAATCATCGTGAGGTGACGAGATTTTAATCCTCTTTTTAATTCGGGTGGATTCTGTTGTTGTCTTGTATCATTTGTATATTCACTATCTTTTAATACTCGTGCTGTTTGCATATTGTTCACTCCTCATATCTTCTTTTTCGAGAAGGAGTTTGGAATACAAAAATGCCATCGAGGAATAATCGATGGCATTGTTAATACCCCGCATCATACCTTCCGAAAGATAGCTCAACACGACTAGTTGGTTGGACTAATCGTGACAGTTCTGTTCCTATTCGGAGACAGCCCCAGCATGCTTTTTAAAGAGAGAAAAGCACACTTCGGCAGTTTTTCCTTTCAAACGGAGTCAAGAATGTCTCTTGCATTTCGTCCGCTTTACTAATAAAGACCGCGACCTCTACCTCATCGGTTTGATGAGGATTTTTTATCATAATTAAATTGATATATTAGTATACTATAAGGTTTCTTATGGATATGTCAATATAGAATAATCTAATTGCTAATAACCAGAAAATTTATTTTATTTAAATAAATTTTTTATTTTACTTTAAGAGAGAGAATCGGTATTATTTTTAAATAGAATTAATGCCTGTTTGTTTTAGGAGGATTTTTACCATGCAAATTGTTGGAATGATATTGGGATCTCTGATTATTGTGGTTGCGTTTAACCTTTTCTTAATTCCACATGAAGTGTTGAGCAGCGGATTAAGCGGAATTTCAATGATATTAGGGATGATCTCACCGGTTAATACTGGAGTGGCAAATTTCCTGCTAAATTTTCCTTTATTAATTATTGGATATAAAATGTTAGGGAAAAGATTTATCATGAATTCGATTTTTTCTGTCATCATTATCTCAATAGGTCTTTATTTAGTCCCAATTCACCCAATCGCGGATGATACCATTCTCTCATCTATTTTTGGTGGTGCGTTAACCGGTTTAGGTGTCGGAATCGTTTTCCGTTGTTCAGGATCAACCGGAGGATTTGACATTATTGGCATGATTGTATCAAGAAAAAGAGATTTTCCGATAGGTGTTTTACTTTCAGGCATGAATGCGGTAGTTATAGTAATTAGTGGTTTTTTGTTTGATTGGGATTCTGCACTTTATACCTTAGTTTCTATTTTTGTGACCGGTAAAGTAGTTGATGCCATCTATACAGACCATGCAAAATTAACGTTAATGATTATTACAGAAAAAGGCGAAGAGATGAGAAATCATCTACTGAAAAATTTGTATCGAGGTTTAACGGTTATGGATGGTGTTGGCGGCTATTCAAATAACCAGCGGAATGTATTGATAACGGTCATTTCCAGATACGAACTTAATGAAGTGAAAAACTTAATCACGGAAGTCGATTCCTGTGCCTTTGTTAATATTACAGAAACAATTGAGGTAATGGGGCTGTTTCATCGGCCTAGTCCATAAAACCAAAAAGGTTTGCATCTATGATATAGAGCAAGCCTTTTTGGTTTACCGGGATTTATCTCGTTTTTTAACCCATTTTATCAACACCTGGATAACCTCCTCAAGCTCCCTCCCAGCTGGAGTTAAGTCATATTCCACTTTTTTAGGTGATGTGGCAATTACCCTTTTAACAATCAATCCTTCATTTTCTAAATCACGCAAGCGTTCGGTTAACAGTCGATCGGAGATACCAGGAATCGAGGATACAATTTCATGGTATCGCTTTGGTCCTTCCAGGAGCGTAAAAATAACAGAACCCATCCAACGTTTACCTATAAATTCAATCGCATTATGAAAATTTGTACATATATGCTTCATTTCCTCTGCAGAATGAGTCATACAATTTTGGTTGTTAGGTTCACTCAAATTCAATCCCCCATTTTTACTTTTCTAACTATATCATACCATAGTTTAATTTCTTGACGAAAGGTACTTACTATTAGTAAGTTAAACTTATTAGGGGGAAATCTCTCATGAAAACAACCTTAACTAAAAAAACTTTATCTGAAGTGATTAAAGAACGTCACTCTGTTAGAAAATATGATTCGACATTTACAATTTCTCAAGAAGAAATAAAAGATATGTTAAAAGAAGCAACCCAAGCACCATCTTCAAGTAATCTTCAACCTTGGCGTTTTATTGTCATTCAAGACGAAGAAACCAAAAAGGAACTTAGAGCAGTCGCCAATAATCAAGAGCAGGTTGAAACAGCGTCTGCGATTATTGCTGTCTTAGGTGACAAGGAAATGTATAAAAGTGTGGAAAAAGTATATCGAAGTGCCTATGAAGCCGGTTTTATGGATGAGGCGAATATGAACCGATTAATCGAAGGAACCAATAAAACTTACCCATATGCTTCAGAAGATATCTTGAAAAATATTGCAGCATTTGATGCAGGGTTAGTTTCGATGCAATTGATGTTGATTGCAAAAGATAGAGGATATGACACTGTTCCAATGGGTGGATTTGACAAAGAAAAATTTGCGAAAATGTTTAATATTGAAGATCGATTATTCCCAATTGTTCTGATTTCAGTAGGGAAGGCGGCAGCTCCAGCGTTCAATACAACACGATTGCCGTTGGAAGATATTTTAATAGAATATAAGTAATAGAGCAGGCGCATGAAGGAGTTCATGCGCCTACTCATTTTTAGTTATTAATATACTTTTCAAATACATAGCCGAAGTCCTTGACCATATATTGCTTTTTGCTGTCTTCTAACCATTGAAAGGCAGCTTGATTTAGCATTTTGAATTGAACCACCAAATTACTGTCTGCACTTGTCACACGGCCTAATGTTGTGGAGGCAACATCCAGGCTTTGTTTAGCATACTGAAGGGAAATTTCATTTTCATGTGAGATTTCCGAAATTTTTATTAGGGCTTTATATAAATCCTTTACTTCCTCAATATGTTTCTTATGTACATCAATGGAAAAAGGCGCTGAACCGATTTTAAATTTAATTTCGACGTCAAGGTCAACCGTTCCAGCTGTTTCGAGATATACGTCTGAGATCCTGTTTGTAGCATAACTATAACGATGAAGCATCCGCTTTTTGCTGGTCGCACTTGTACCATCTAAATGGATTAGGGCATTGTTGGTAAAGCAATATTCATCCGATTTTGATTTGATGAGGAAATAAATTTTCTCATTATCTTCATGCATGACATAATCGTCTGCGTCTACCTTATCATAGTCCTCCGGCTTAATAACAGAACCAACATCACTTAACCCCAAAATATCAGCAGCAACTTTTCCAAACATACTTATCACACTCCATTAAATTAATATCATTCCACCCTTTTTACGATTGGAAGATAATAAAGTTTCATTTGTATCCAAAAAACTTTATGCGATAAAATGAGTTTGTATGCACGGAAAAGAAAATGCTAACAACTTGAGTGTTTTCCTTTTTTAATAGAAAATACACTATATACAAATTAAAAATAGAAGAATGGAGGGAGAGAAAAATCATGCGTCCGATTATTCTTGGCATCTTTGCTGCTTTCTTTTTTGCATTTACATTTATTCTCAATAGATCAATGGATCAAGCAGGGGGGAGCTGGTTATGGAGTGCATCCTTAAGGTATTACTTTATGGTGCCATTTCTTTTCATCATCGTGATTGGTCGAAAAAATCTTAAACCGTTGCTTTATGAGATGAAAAAACAACCCGGCCCTTGGCTATTATGGAGTACAGTAGGCTTCGGCTTATTTTATGGACCGATTTGTTTTTCAGCAGCCTACGCCCCGGGATGGCTCATTGCAGCTACATGGCAGGTAACAATTATCTCAGGATCGTTGCTGTCTCCACTTTTTCATGAAAGGATTATGACAGAAAAAGGACCAATCCATAAAAAGGGGCAAATTCCTTTTAAAGGCTTAGGGATGTCAGTGATCATCCTTTTAGGAATTATCTTGATACAATTCGAACAGGCCAATCATATTTCGATTGGTGCAATCTCACTAGGTGTCCTTCCTGTGTTAATCGCTTCCTTCGCTTATCCACTAGGAAACCGAAAAATGATGGATCTTTGCGGGGGAAGGCTAGATGTCTTTCAGCGTGTATTAGGTATGACTTTGGCTAGTATGCCTATTTGGATTGTTTTATCCCTGTATGGTTTAATGACTGTTGGCACACCAAGCAAAGGACAAGTGTTTCAATCTTCTCTAGTTGCCGTATCCTCAGGTGTGATTGCAACCATTCTTTTTTTCAAGGCAACCGATCTTGTAAGAGGTAACATGCAAAAACTTGCTGCTGTTGAGGCAACACAATCAGTGGAAGTTTTATTCGCGGTCATTGGAGAATTGTTACTTCTAAACACCACATTCCCGACGCTGATATCCTGGTTGGGAATGGTAATTGTTATGGTAGGAATGATCCTGCACAGCTTATTTTCGCATAAAAGTAACTCCAAAAATGAACCGAATAAAATTACTGAAAAAACTATACCTCGAAATGTTTGATCCTTATCAATTCAGATTGATAAGGATTGTTTTTTGTGAATCTTCTCATTGTTAACCGTTTAAATATGGACTAAGCTTGTCAATTGTTTCTTGTACCTTTGCTGCATTTCTCTTATACATTGAACTTGATTTTTCGCAATCTGTCTCAAGCGAAAAGATTTCTAAATCAGCCTGTACTTTTTTAAGTGTTGCCAACAGAAGTGGTCGTTGTGCGGGTGTTGGCACCTGAATTTTATCATCATAGAGATCGACGGTGAGCTCTCCATAAGAATCTACTTGTCCTAGAAACACATTATCAAGAGTAACTTCTAGTTTTTCTAACTCTGTATAGAGCCAGCCTCTGCCTTTACCCGCACATCTTAATGATTCATCTACGATATTCCCATCCATGATGACAGTTTGGGGTTCTTTTTCATTAGGCATTTTCATTTGTAAATCTTTTGGTGTAAGGGGCTGGTTTTCTCTTTTTAATAAAGCGCTTAAAGTTCCTCTCGGTTCCAAAACAGCAAATTCTACGTCAGCGAACTTGAAAATATTCTTCTGCCTGAGAAGAGCTGATAATTCGTCAATTGTATATTTTTCTTTTTTTAAGTTCTCTTCTAATATTTTTCCATCCTTAATAACGACGGTACTTTTACCTTCAGCGAAATCACTAAACTTTTTACTTTTTATGGCTATGTAGTTCACTAGATAAGTAACAAATCCAAACACTAATAGTGCCAGTATTCCATGACCCATGTTACTTTCAAGTCCAGTTACTACTTCTCCGGCAATACTACCGATGGTAATACCGGCCACGTACTCAAAGAAAGAAAGTTCAGAAATTTGTTTCTTTCCTAGTACTTTTGTGATTATAAATAAGAGTCCCAAAAGAATTAATGAACGACTTATGATAAAAATCCAGTCTGGCATTAGTTTCTCACCTCAAAGTTTTATGAACCCATATATTGGGGTTCATGTCGTTCAAGTTCCAAAACTCGGTATTGAAGATCCTTCTTTACCTCTCCAATTGTTAACGTTGCTTCATGAAAAATAGCTTGTGCGTCCTTATCGAGTGAATTTAAGGCGAAGGAAGACAATTGTGCTTCGATTCCCTTAATGGTAAAGAGACATTGCTTGACATTAGAAGCGATTGTCACAAATTTTACTTCCTTTCATAAAAAAATCAATAATGAAAAAGGGGTTGGCAGAATCGCCAACCTAAAACTGCTTTTATTGATTGTATTGCGGTTCTTCGCTAATAATTTCTTGAAGTCGTGGCTCAAGGCTATCAAGAACCGATTGTGTTTGTTGTGCGGCTTGTTGATAAAGTTGCTTTGCATTTTGGTTATCAGTTGCTAATGCAAACGTTTCAAAACTTGCTTGTGCACTTTTTAGTCCTGCTAATGCTTGTTTTACTTGTGTTCCAACAGTCATAAGATATCCTTCTTTCTAGATGTAATTGAAATACAAAAATAGTATGTGGATAAATTCATTGGTTATGTATGCACGAACTAAAATAATTTCACCAACCGTTAGTAGATTTTAAATAAGTACCATAATTTTCTGATTGTTGACGAAACCTTTCTTATGTTTTTCACGTCAACTATTTCAAAAACCATATATTTGGAAAAATACTGGGTAAAGAAGAATATACATGGATTAAGGAGGGAAGAGTATTGCAATTAATAAAGCGGAGAGAGACGTCAGAGCAAAATCATGTAAAAATGGTAGCGTATATCATTATATTATTTATCAGTAGTTTGTTTGTCCCGTTTATTGCGGTGGCATCTTATCAAAGCATGTTCTATTTTTCTCGATCTCACTGGTTTTTTTCGACACCTTTTTCTGCTTATTTCACGTTTATGGGTGGAATGCTATATTTAGCCGTAATGCTTACCATCTATATGATTTTTAGACAGTGCTGGGAAAGTCTTTGGTTTAAAATGATTATGATTGTCATGCTGCTTGTTAGTATACCTGCTTTTGTACTTAGCTTAACCAATTATTATTATTTGGATAATGATGGGATTCATTATAATACATTAATGAGCCTAAAAGAAAAAGAATATAGGTGGAATAGAATATCAAAAGTACATATTGAATATAGAAACCATCAGGGAACAACCAGTTTTTATCAATATATCTTTGAGATGCCGGATGGCAGTGAAATAAAGATACCAAATAGTGATAAATTGGCTGAGCATAAATGGCGTGTGGAAGATAAAATAAAAGAAAACAAAATACAAATAAGTGATAATTTTAAAAATCCTCTCGTGGATTAACAAAAAAGTCTTCCTTCTTGCGTTTGAAGGAAGATTTTTTTTTATATAAATACATGCTCCAAAACAAGTGGTTGCAATGCCTTTGTTTGATCCAGAAAAATAAAACTATCGTACCGTTTACCCATGTTCGAAGGGACATAATTACCAAAATGTTCGTATTCTGGTCGATAAACTACACCTATTGCACGATGACCAATGATAGTGTTAAATTCATGGCGGTTTTGATCCGTAAATAGTAAATATTTATTAGCAGCACCGGTCTTATGAAAAAGTGATTCCCAGCTGCCAAATTGAGCAGGGGGTACCTGCATGATTTGAAAGTCTTTTCCCCATTCCGCCGCCGCAATCACCGTGCCTCTGTAAGTCCCGAACCCAATAATAAAAACATTTTCCGCGCCATTTTGCTCTCTGATTATTTGGCCAACATTGACCATCCCTTCATCCTTCATGTCAGTTGCCCGAGCATCACCAACATGAGTATTATGTTCCCAGATAATACACTTTGCCTTATCACCATAAAAGTTCATCACGGAATTGAGTGCTTCCACCATGTGATGGTCACGCACATTCCAGGATTTAGAGTCACTTTTTACCATCGTCCGATAATATTCCTCTGCATTTGCAGTAACAAGGGCGTTCACTTCCATATTTAAGCTGTTTTCCTGTTCATCATCAAATTTCCATTTGTTTTTTTGGATCGAAGCAAGTAACTTAAGTGCTTCCTTGGTACAGTCTTTAGATAAATATCCTGCAGAAACAGCATAGGATTCATGACTGCGGTTAAATGGTTCAAAGCATGAAAAAGCTTTTTTGGCTTCCTTAAGGCTTGGTGAATTTGTTCTTTCTAAATAACGAATAATTTCATCCATGCTTTCCCAAAGACTATACACATCCAACCCATAAAAACCGACTTTATGGGCACCGTTTTTTTGTTGGTTATAGTCCTTCAACCACTCAATTAGATCAATAATCTCATGGTTTGCCCACATCCACGTTGGCCAGCGATTAAAACTTTCAAGAACTCTAGTTATATCCTTACTCGTTGGGTTAAAACCTTTAATGTATTGATTGATACTTTGACAAGCGGGCCAATCACCTTCTACTGCAATAAAAGAAAAGCCTTTTTCTTTAATTAATTTCTTGGATAATTCTGCTCGGAGTGAATAGAATTCGGAGGTCCCATGAGAAGATTCCCCAAGGAGCACAAATTTTGCATCACCAATTGCCTCTATTATTGGGTCGAGATCATCTAGTGTGTCAAAGTGTTTTGCGAACTTATTAATGGCTTTAAGCATAAGGGTATGCATTCCTTTCTAAAATCCTAAGTTTTCATAATTTACCCTTTGCTGTATCCACTTAAATATCCAATAATTCACATATTTGACACAAGTAGTCGGTAAATTCAAAAAACTGCAAGGTATAATATAAGTGTAAAAGATAAAATCAAAGTTAACATCTTAGGAGGCTCAACCAGACGTGTTCGTTCCGGTTGCGAACGAGTAGTAAGGTTATTCCTAAACAATCATTTGGCAAGTGGAGCGATTGTTACACCTCTAAGGAAAGGCGAAATCGAAAAACAAAAACCTTTCATAATTGGTAACTATGTATTCCATAGCAAACCTTATCAAAGGAAAAAGTTTTAGATTTATCGGTAGAAAGTTTTATTGAATGGTTTCCAAAAAGGATGATTGCCAAGAAGCTGAGAAACCAAATGATGGAATAAAGAGTTTCAATCGGTAATCACCGAAAAATATGTTTCTTTTAGGAATTTGAATTCCATTAATTCATGTGAATTAATTCCTTCAACGGAACAAACACACATTAGCGGAATGATACATGTCTCTTATTAGTTAGGGTAGACTAAAAGGATTGATAATTGATCATGTGGCTGATGACATGGTTGGGTCTCCTGAGGTGTTAATTAGATTTAGGGGTTACTTCATAATTTGAAGTAGCTCCTTTTTAAATAGCTGGAGGAAATAAAAAGCATTTCATTATAAATAGGGAGGTGAATTCGTTATAATAGATATAGGAAATTATTTTTGAAAGGGGCCAGATAATGTCAGGAATGCAAGAATTGAATTTAATCGAACAGCAGGAAGCAATTATGGCAAAAATTCAGCATCGAAGGTTAACAAAAAGAAAGATTTTTCAACGCATTTTATTAATCACACTAGGTGCCATCTTAATGGCTATAGGACTCGAGATATTTCTTGTACCAAATAATGTCATTGATGGTGGAATCACTGGAATCTCCATTATGCTTTCGTACGTAACAGGTTGGAAATTAGGGATGTTCCTCTTTATTCTTAATATACCTTTTTTCTTTATTGGTTATAAACAAATAGGGAAAACCTTCGCATTATCCACACTTTATGGAATCATTATCCTTTCGATTGGAACAACCTTACTTCATCCAGTTCCAGCATTTACACAAGATATTCTCCTAGCTACGGTATTTGGGGGGATAGTGCTTGGTATCGGAGTCGGTTTGGTGATTCGGTATGGTGGTTCATTGGACGGTACCGAAATTTTAGCCATCCTCTTTAATAAAAAGCTTCCTTTTTCTGTTGGGGAAATAATTATGTTTTTTAACCTCTTTATCCTTGCTTGTGCTGGTTTTGTGTTTACTTGGGACCGTGCGATGTATTCACTTATTGCCTATTTTGTAGCTTACAAAACGATTGATATTACCATTACAGGGCTTGATGAATCCAAGTCAGTGTGGATCATTAGTGACAATGCCCAACAAATTGGAGACGCGATTATGAATCGTCTGGGTCGAGGTGTTACCTATATCAATGGTGAGGGAGCATATTCAGGTGATGATAAAAAAGTCATTTTTTGCGTGATCAATCGTCTTGAAGAAGCAAAACTAAAGGAAATAGTTACTGAAAATGATGATAGTGCCTTTTTAGCAGTAGCGGATATTGCTGAGGTTCGTGGTGGAAGATTTAAGAAAAAGGATATCCATTAGAAGAGATATCTATTTAGAAGCTGGAATATGGTTTCTTTTTTTAGATTAGCAGGAAGAAAAATAATAAGAAAATCCTAATTTTGTCGTTATGAGGACGAATTTGCGAAAGTTAGTATAAATTGCTTGTAGTATCTTTGTGTTTCATGTCGGTTAATGCAGAAATTACGGAGTGTTTGGTAGACCTAATGTCGTACCTTGCGCTTCCCTAGGAAATAAAAATGCAAAATATGAATTATTTCCAAAAAAGATGGCAGAACATTCTGCCATCTTTTAATAATTATTGGAAATGAATTAATTTAATGTAGAAATTGAAAAGTTCTCTGAATCCAGCTCTCGCGCATCATCTAGTGTACTTGTCCCTTCGTCCTAAGGTCCTAAGGTAAGTCAACATCGAATGGCCTGAAGCTGAAATCAACAGCTATGTTTAACAGAGCCCCTAAAATAAAAGCTCGAAAACCTCATTCAGCTCATGAGCTCTTTTTTCGTCTTGCTCCTCTTTTGCATATCTAATTTCATTTGGAAGTATTTTATTTAGAAAATGGATTTCTTTTTGATTTAAATCTCGAACAAAGGACCCTTCGGAAGTATAGTGCCCTTCCGATAGTTTACGGTAAATATGTCCGCCTACAGAATGATCATCTGTATAATTTGACAATATTTCTCTTAGGTAGCCTAAAGTTTTATCCATTGTTTCACCCTTCCTTTCACCACATATTTTTCAACGAGATTATAATTATATTCGTCATATTGAAACAGAAATATTATGAAAATAAATAAGCCACTCATCCTTGTCAGGAGAGAGGCCTCATACTAACTATGGTTTCGAACATGTTATGATTCGATGGCTTAATATATCTTGATACTTTAAGACGAGATTCCCATGTTCATTAAAAATTTGAAATAGCTCAGGTTCAAAATTTGCTGAGAAATTAAACTCAGGGGTATTATTTCCATGACTCATGTCCATGTTCTCCACTTTTATGACCATGTCTTGGAATCCTGCCTTATTAAATAAATTTCGCCAATCCTCTTCCATCAATAAAGAATCGACTGCATAAAATTTCATAATTTCTGATTCTTCTCCTTGACTAAGCTTTGAATTTATTGTCATTTCATTTGCAATCAAGCGTCCACCATTTTTTAAGACTCTAAAAAATTCGCTTAATGCAACGGGTTTGTCAACAAAAGCTAGGACGGATTCAGACAAAATGAAATCAAACGTATTGTCTTTAAAGGGAAGTTTCTCAACAGATCCTTGAATTAACCTAATCGGTAAGCCCAAGGATTGAAATCGTCTCTTTGCTTTTTCAATCATGATTGGATTAATTTCCAACCCAACTACCTTTGCAAAATAATGCTGATATAAATATGCCGCTGTTTGACCAGTGCCGCAGCCAGCGTCTAAAATTCGTGATTTATTGGAAATATTTTCATTAGCCAGAATGTTTTTTGTTAATGGGATTCCACCGGGATGTGCTCCTCCAACACCAAATTTGGCCAGAAAGTCAAAATATGTTAAACCTCCCATAAATAAAAGACACCACCTCATTTATCTTGTAGCATTTTATGTAAAAAAAAGGTGAGAGGTTCTTTTTATTTAGGTATTCATCACAATAAGTAAAAATTTATATATTATGTAAACTGTTTAACATTCCAGTAAATGACTATCTAAGTTCATCTTTCTCACTAATATTCTCTGTCATTAAAGAGCAAATTAATGAAATGGAAGGGATGAATCCTTTCCATTTGAATTTGAAGGAGTGCTTTAGATGAAGAAAATAAAAGTTCAACCGTTTTTCAAAATGTTTTCAAGAAAACGAAAAAGTAGAGGAGCTATGTGGGCATCTCTATTAGGCATTGGGTTAAGTGCTGCTGTTTTTGGAGTGACAAAGGGAAAACGTAAGGACCTTGCACTTCCTTTTCAAAATGTTGTAAAAAACTTTACACCAAAAACCAATCTTAATCTAATGGATAATGCTGCAATTACAGAGTTTTCAGAGGAACTTTTAATGAGTGCTCTAAATAAAAAAAGGTAAAAAAAAAGTCCGCAAATTGGTTGCGGACTTTTTAATATGGGGGAGATGGAACTTTCCGAGGTATGTAATTAATATTTTCGGATGAATAAATTTTTATGATTAACAAATGACCTAAGGTTCTTGCTCTAATTAAAACAGGCTGGTTATAGGTATTCTTAAACTCGAAATCGGGACCATACCAACTAACGGTTGCGTCCCTTCCTGGAGGAATATATGGGACCTTTCTTGAATGAGAGAAACGCTCGACAATCTTGATGCCGGCATTGTCAACTGCATTATACAAGGTGGAGGAAACTTGGCAAATCCCTCCACCTATGTCTTCTGAAAATTCTCCTCTAACGATGACTGGAGCACGTAAATACCCCTTAGCAGCTGTCCTTTTTCCGACCACTCTGTTAAAAGAAAAGGTTTCACCAGGGAAGACAACATGATTGTTTATCGCGTTTGTAGCCAGTTCAATATTGGTAGATCTTTTTTTATTACGGGGATTAAAAGAGGTAACATACCGGCCGATTCTCATGCTGCGAATATCACCAAGTAATTCACTATCCACCTTTGGATAAACCGGTAGGATCGGTAGTTCCATCTTAGCCTTTTTAAAACTAAAAATATAAGTATAGAATTGTTCCGTAAAGGCTTGACGGTGGATTTGAGATCCTGCTCGTTCCGGGATAATAGCGCCATACTGATCCAAGTTCGCATTTTTCGGTTCAATTGAAAATTTCTTATCTAAGTTGTCCAAAAATTGACTGTACTTTTTAGAATTAAGTATTGGCAAGCCTGTTTGGGAAAAGGTAAAATCTTCTCGATTAATAATGGACACAGTTTCACCATCTTTTGTAATAATAAGACTGTTATCGGGCGGCGTAGTAATTGGATGTACAATCAAGAAATACCCTAATAAAAATGTAAAAATCATAGTCAGTAACCCCTCCTCACTATAGTATTGGTAGATTGATGCTAATTCATGTAAACAGAAATACACAATCAAACATTTTAGAAAATGATATAAATATTTACCAATTTATCCTTTACATTAATCAAACATTATAATATTATCATTATTGATAATGATAATAAAAAAATAGGAGCAAATTTCAATATGACAAATGAATCAACAGTGGACGTTATTTTGCATCCCGTTCGAATGAGAATCATCCAGTATTTAATTAATCAACAACTTACAGCACAGCAATTAAAAGAATTCCTTCCAGATATCCCGCAAGCTTCTTTGTACCGTAACTTAAAAAAATTAGTTGAAACGAAAGTCATTCATATTGTAGGTGAAATTCCTAACAGAGGAACGATCGAAAAGGTTTATTCAATCCAAAATCCAAATAAGGTATCCATTGGGCCTGAAGACTTAAATAAGCTTTCAAGGGATGAACACATGAGCCTGTTTATTAAATTTATGGCCAATTTAATGGGCGAATATGATCGATATTTAGATCAAGATAGCATTGATCTAGTTGCCGATGGTGTTACATTCAGGCAGGCTTCCATTTATTTAAGTGAAGAGGAGTATACCGAATTTGTTAAAGAGCTTGCTGCAGTTTATTTAAAAGTAACAAATAACGAACCAAAAAAGGGCAGGAGAAGAAGGACTGTTGCCACAATCATGATTCCTGAAAAAATGAAAGAAAAATAGGGGGTATCGAGATGAATAAAGGGGAGAAGGAAGTAACTATTCAAAGCGGTGTAACACTAAAAGGGACATTATGCTTTCCAGAAAATCTTGAAGAAAAAGCACCCGCAATCCTGATCATATCAGGTTCCGGTAAATTGGATCGAAATGGAAAAGTAAATAAAAAGATGGATTTAAAACTTTACCGCCAATTATCCGAATACCTAACCTCACTTGGCTTTATAAATTTAAGGTATGATAAGCGTGGTGTTGGTGCAAGTGAAGGGGATTTTTTAACAACGGGTCTATGGGATTTGGTGGATGACGCACAGTCTGCAGTTCAATTTTTAAAAAATCTCCCGGAGGTGGACTCTGAGAAGGTAATTGTTCTTGGTCATAGTGAAGGCTGTACCATTGGAACGGCAGCTGTAGCCAAGGAAGAACATATTGGAGGTTTAATCCTACTTTCAGGTGCAATAGAAAGCTTGAACGAAGTATTGAAGAGGCAGAGAGATTTAGCAACCCAAGACATTATTAATGCGAAAGGATTCCAAGGTTTTTTACTGCGCTTATTAGGGGCACACAACAAAGTTGAAAAACAAGCACAAAAGTTTATTGATAAGGTTCTAAACTCTTCAAAGGATCAGATCAAAGTTAATTTAATCAAAACACCCGCTAAGTGGATGCGAGAGCATTTCTCCTATAATGAAAAAGTAGATTTAGCCAAAATTTCCTGCCCGGTCCTTGCGATAACAGGGGCACGTGATATTCAGGCAAATCCAGAGGTTCTAAAAGAACTGCCATTATATGTAAAAGAGGATGCGCAATTTTATGTAGTGGAAAATATGGGGCATTCTTGTAAAGAGGTTACCCGCACTTCGACAATGTTTACGGCAAAAAAAGATATTTTAGCTGGAGCAGAGTTGCCTTTACATCCCGAATTAGAAAAGTTGCTCGAAAATTGGCTGCGATTGCACTTTATAAACAGTTCTTCACAAGAATCAGTAATCATATAAGCGGTAGACACACTAAAATGGTCATTATTTGATGACCATTTTTTTGATTTTACTGAAAAAATTGTAGAAATATAGTATATTTATAGATGATAACATTTGTATAGATAAATGCTAGCAGATTGCTAATGAACTAATAGGAGTGATTACCATGTCTGAAAACGAAAGAATTCAGTTAAACGTACGGATTTCGAAAGAAACGTCGAATCTATTGGATGAAATTGTCGAATATTACCAACAAGGGTTGAAATTAGGTAGAATTTATAAAGGTGATGTACTAACAGATATTATTGAAAAATCCTATGAAGTAATGAACAAACAGAAGAGATCATTTACAAAAAGATATTAACTGCTAGGGTCAGGAATCGTCAATTTCAACATGATCGAACCATATGACACTTTCTGGCCTACTCTACTCCTCAGCTAAGAACAATGACCTTCCTTTATGAAAAACCCAACAATGCTAATAATTTTAAAGAATATTTTGAATTTAATTTGAATATTTAATATTTACAGGTATAATGATAAGTATAACATACCAACTGGTTAGTATGGGAAAGGGAGTGGAAATGTTGGATTTTTCATATTCTCAAAGAGTGATAGAGTTACAGGAGAAATTAACTGCTTTTATGGAAGCAAACGTATATCCTAATGAACGAATTTATGAGCAGCAATTAAACGATCAAGAAAGCCGCTGGAGTGCGGTTCCACCGATTATGGAGGAACTAAAAGAAAAGGCAAAAGCGGAAGGTCTTTGGAATTTATTTTTACCAGAAAGTGAATATGGGGCAGGGTTAACTAATCAGGAATATGCACCATTATGTGAAATTATGGGGAGGTCTTTAATCGGGCCAGAGGTGTTTAACTGCAGTGCTCCTGACACCGGGAATATGGAAGTCATTGTCCGTTATGGAACTGAAAAACATAAAGAACAATGGTTAAAGCCCTTATTAGCCGGCGAAATTCGTTCTTGCTTTTCGATGACTGAACCAGCAGTTGCTTCAGCAGATGCAACGAATATCGAAGCCAGCATCGTAAGAGATGGCGATGAATACATTATTAATGGTCGAAAATGGTGGTCATCTGGTGCAGGCGACCCTCGTTGTAAAATTGCCATTGTCATGGGAAAAACAGATCCATCGGCAAACCGTCATGAACAACAATCGATGATTCTTGTTCCATTGGAGTCTCCAGGTGTGAAGATTGAGCGGATGCTCCCGGTCTTCGGATACGATCATGCTCCGCACGGTCATGGAGAAATTACCTATGAAAATGTCCGCGTCCCTGCGGAGAATATCCTTTGGGGGGAAGGAAAGGGATTTGGGATCGCCCAAGGCAGACTTGGCCCAGGGAGAATTCATCATTGTATGAGATTAATAGGTGCCGCGGAACGTGCTTTAGAAGAATTATGTAAGCGTGTTCAGAGTCGGTCGGCATTTGGTAAAACATTAGCCAGCCAAGGGGTCATTCAGGAGTGGATTGCTGATTCGAGAATTGAAATTGAGCAAGCAAGGCTGCTCACCTTAAAAGCTGCCTATATGATGGATACCGTTGGAAATAAAGAAGCGAAAACAGAGATTGCTATGATTAAGGTCGTAGCTCCTTCAATGGCGTTACGTGTTATTGACCGTGCAATTCAAGCTTTCGGGGCGGCTGGAGTATCTAACGATTTTACACTCGCGGCACAATGGGCCAATGCTAGAACATTAAGATTAGCTGATGGACCTGATGAAGTGCACCGTGCTCAGTTAGCCAAACTTGAATTGAGAAAATATCAATAGGATCAAGACAGAGATGAAGGGCTGGAGGAATTTATGAAATTAGAAGGAAAAACAGCGATTATTACCGGGGGCGGCGGCGGTATTGGCCGATCGACCGCGATCCGATTCGCAAAAGAAGGAGCACGGGTCGCTGTTGCAGATATTGATGCTGATATTGGTGAAGAAACTGTTAGTTTAATAAAAAGAAATGGCGGCGACGCAATTTTTATTAAAACAGATGTAACCGATTCAGGACAAGTAAAAGCATTAATCCACAACACGACTAGCACGTTTGGTGCATTACATATTTTGTTCAATAATGCTGGAGTTGGTAACTCTGAGGTACGAAGTGTTGATTTGGCCGAAGATGAATGGGACCGAGTTATAGATATTAATTTGAAGGGGGTTTTCCTTGGAATAAAATTTGCCATTCCAGAATTAATTAAAGCAGGAGGTGGAGCAATCATTAACACCTCAAGCTTACTGGGCTTAAAAGGGCAGAAATATGTGTCGGCATATAATGCATCGAAAGCAGGGGTTGTCATGCTGACACAAAATGCTGCACTTGAATATGGGAAATACAACATCAGGGTCAATGCCATTGCACCAGGAGTGATTGACACCCCGATTATTGATCATTGGAAGCAAAATGAGCGGAAATGGCCCATTATTTCACGTGCTAATGCACTTGGTAGAATTGGGACACCAGACGAGGTTGCCAATGCGGTGTTATTTTTAGCTTCCGATGAAGCTTCGTTTATTACAGGAACAACTTTGTCTGTCGATGGCGGCGGTTTAACATTTTAATAAAACCATTTGGGAGGTTACTTGATGAGTGGAAAGAAAGCCTGGTTAGCCCATTATCCTAACAGCATTGAAAAGAATGTCACGATTCCAAATAAACAATTAAGTCAAATTCTTCAAGAGACCGCTGAAAAACATCCTGACAATAATGCCCTATCATTCTATGGCAGGAAATTTACTTATCAACAATTAAACGCACTTGTCCGTTCTTTTACGTCTGCTTTGCAGCGAAATCAGGTTCAAAAAGGCGACCGCGTGGCAATCATGCTCCCTAACTGTCCACAATATGTCGTTTCTTATTACGGAATTCTTACAGCCGGAGCGATTGTGACACAAGTGAACCCGATGTCAGTAGAACGGGAGCTAGAATATATCCTGAACGACTCCGGAGCGGAAACCATTGTTGTCATCGATGCCCTATATACAAGGGTGAAAAGTGTTCAAGCTCTTACCAGACTTAAGAACATCATTGTAGTCAGCCTCCAGCCATCAGGACATAATTTTGCTCCTGACAAAAGCTTTGAAAGGTTCTTATTGGAAAGCACCGGCAACGTCCTCCCAATTGAAATGGACCCAGAGCATGATGTTGCTGTCCTTCAATATACAGGTGGAACCACTGGAAGGTCGAAAGGTGCGATGCTGACTCATCGAAATGTATTAGCAAACGTTATTCAATGTTATGAGTTCTTTAAAGAAGAAATGGAAATCGGGAAAGAACGTTATTTAACAGTCATTCCACTCTTCCATGTGTTCGGAATGAGTTCTTGCATGAATCTATCTATTTATACAGCCTCTGAGTCTATCATGCTTCCTCGGTTTGAATTGGAGGAAGTTTTAAATACCATTAAGAATGAACAGCCTACTGTCTTTCCAGGTGTTCCAACCATGTATGTTGCCATTACAAGTCATCCCCATGCGGAAGAATATGGAATCAACAGTATTAAAACGTGTAACAGCGGCAGTGCTCCTATGCCGCTTGAATTGCTGCGCAGCTTTGAAAAGAAAACAGGTTCAAAGATACTAGAAGGTTACGGATTATCAGAGGCCTCCCCAACAACCCACTGTAACCCGCCATTTTCTGGACGGAAACCTGGCAGCGTAGGGATTGGAGTCCCTTCCACTGAGTACAAAATTGTAGACGTCGCAACCGGGACTAAAGAAGTGCCTGTTGGTGAACTAGGGGAGGTCATTATTAAAGGACCGCAGATTATGAAGGGCTATTGGAATCTGCCCGAAGAAACGGCCACTACCCTCCGGGATGGCTGGTTATATACAGGCGATATTGCGAAGGTGGATGAAGATGGGTATTTATATATCGTTGACCGGAAAAAAGATTTAATTATTGCGAGTGGCTTCAATGTTTATCCGCGTGATATTGAAGAAGTGCTGTACGAACATCCAGCTGTACAAGAGGCAGTTTGTATAGGAGTTCCTGATCCGTACCGAGGAGAAGATGTGAAAGCAGTCATAGTCTTAAAGGTAGATATAACAGTAACAGAGGAAGAAATCATCCAATATTGTAAGCAAAACCTAGCAGCCTATAAGGTGCCGCGCCATGTTGAATTCCGTGACCAACTTCCGAAAACCAATGTGGGAAAAATTCTCCGCCGGGCCTTAAGGGAAGAAGTGAGAAATAAGTAGAGGACGTGTCTTGAGAAATTTCTAAAAACATTTTAGATTGTAGAAATCCTCGTTTGTGCTTAAAGGGGCGTTATTGATTATGATATAATTCTCAATAGACATATTAGAGAATGCGAGGACATAATGTGAAAGAAAAAATTACAGCACAAAGCATCCGTCTATTCGAAAAAAAGGGATTTAGCGAAACGTCCATTCAAGACGTTGTTGATTCACTTGGTGTGACAAAGGGTACATTCTATTATTACTTTTCAAGTAAAGAAGAATTGCTAATGGATATCCATCTTGGGTATATAGATGATTTACTTTATAACCAGGATTTAATATTAAATGATGCTTCGAAATCGTATAAGGAAAAATTATCAGCTAATGTCTATATGCTAATTACGAGCATTACCACTCAAGGTCCAGCGGCTAAAATTTTCTTTCGGGAAATGAATAATTTAAGTCCTGAACACCTTGACTTAATTGAACAAAAAAGAGACCAATTCCGTCTAAACATTGAAAGCCTGATTCGTGAGGGCGTGGAAAAAGGGGAATTCCGACCTGAATTAAATGTCCCAATCATTACCATGGGTATTCTTGGTATAACCAATTGGAGTTACCAATGGTTTAATCCAAATGGAAGATGCTCCGATCAGGAAGTAGCCGAGATTTTTGTCGAAATGATCTTAAAGGGGATTCAAGAAAATTGAAGAAATAAGGTATAAGGGGGGATTCTAGATTATTATCCCCTCTTTTTTAAAATGTGAATACCAACCGGTTAGTATTGGTTTGGATTTTCTTAATTGTGAGGAGGCATCCGATGCCGCATCAAATGAGTAAAGATACCATCCCAGTCCGAAAAGGGGAGGAACTTAACCTTTCTGCCCTTACAACGTTTTTACAAGAAAACATGAATAACTTGCCTGGTGGACCACTTGAAATTTTACAGTTTTCCGCCGGTCATTCCAATCTGACGTATCAACTAAAAAAAGGGAATTGGGAAGCGGTATTAAGACGGCCGCCTTTAGGACCTGTTGCACCTAAAGCACACGATATGGAGAGGGAATATAAAATTCTCTCAGATTTGCACTCCTTTTTTCCTGTTGCCCCGAAGCCTTTTTTATTTTCAAAAAATGAAACAATCGTTGGCAGCCCCTTTTTCTTGATGGAAAGAAAAAATGGAATCGTTATCGATACATCCTTTCCTGATGGGAAATTGGTAACGGAAGATCTTTGTCGGCAGCTTTCAGAAGTAATGGTTGAAAAGCTGGTGGAATTACATGCAATTGACTACAAACAGACTGGTTTGGCTGAAATCAGCAAACCAGAGGGCTTTATGGAAAGACAGGTTCATGGCTGGATTGGACGCTATGAAAGGACAAAAACCGATGAAATTGATTGTTTTGAACATTTGAAGAAATGGCTAGTGGATCATATCCCTAAAAAACATCAGTCAACAATAATTCATTACGACTATAAATTCAACAATGCCATGTTTAATGAAGAGTTAACCGAGATGGTGGGTCTGTTTGATTGGGAAATGACCACCGTTGGCGATCCGCTTGCAGACCTTGGGGTTGCGATGGGGTATTGGAATCAACGCGATGATTCGGAACTTTTGATTAACGGGTTAGGGAAGGCGCCGGTCACAGCAATCCATGACGGGTTTATTACAAGGAAGGAATTTATCGAACTTTATGCGAAAAAAAGCGGCCGGGATGTTACTAATTTCAACTTTTACTTAACCTTTGCTTATTTTAAATTGGCGGTCATTGGTCAGCAAATCTATTACCGCTTTAAGCAAGGTCAAACATTAGATATTCGTTTTGCCAACTTTAATTATTTCGTGAAAAATTTAATTCAGCATGCAGCAAATGTTGCAGATGAAGGGTTTTAAAAAGGAGCTGGGTGCGAATGACAAAGATTCACCTTCTCATGAAGAAAGAAGACATCCAGGAAGAGAAGATTTCGGAAGGAAATAAAATAGCAGTGGTCTTGGATATTCTACTGGCTACCACCACAATTGTTTCGGCCTTAAAAGATGGCGCAAAGGAAGTTATTCCTGTTTTGCACAGCAACGAGGCACTCGAACTTGCAAAACAATATCACCAGGATGAATGTGTTCTGGCTGGAGAATTAGATGCCAAACCGATTGACGGGTTTGTTTATCCTAGCCCCACATTAATCAGAGAAACGATCAACGGAAAAACGTTAATTTTATCGACCACAAACGGTACAGTTGCACTAAGAAAATCGTCTTCTGCAAATAGAGTCTATGTTGCCTCCATGCTTAATAACCCAGCAATTGCCGGTGCTATTCAAAAAGTAACAACGGACCATACCATTGTCATCATTTGCTCAGGAAATTCAGGAGAAACGAGTTTGGAAGATTTTTATGGGGCAGGGTACTTAATTGATTGCTTCGTGAAAAATAGTCACTATGAACTCACAGATGCTGCAAAATCGGCCTTATATTTCTACCAGGGCCAAGCGGATGCATATGAAATTTTACTAGATTCCTATGTTGGAAAATTGCTTGATAAATATGACCAGCAGCCGGACATGAGGATTGCTGCTTCCAAAGGCATAACCTCAATTGTTCCAATTTTACAAGATGGAAAAGTCGTGGTCGAAACAATTTATTCTGTATAAAGGGTGGAGATCTTGATGAGGTTTGTACAAACGATTGCTCTAGTAACAGGTGCAGGAAGTGGAATTGGCAGGGCAACAGCACTTAGACTTGCGAATGAAGGTGCGAAGGTAATCTTAGTAGGAAGAACGAAACAAAAGCTTGATGAAACCGCTGAAGAAATTAATAAAAAAAGTAAAATTCCATTGGCAGAAGTCTTCCCAGCTGATTGTACAGATGCAGAGGATGTTGCAGAATTAGCAGAGTATATCGGGCGCTATTACGGTGATTTACATGTTTTGGTGAATAATGCCGGAGGTTCTAGGAATTCAAGAATATTGGAAATGTCTGAACAAGAGTGGGACGATGTCCAGGATGTTAATTTGAAGAGTGTGTTTTTAGTATCAAAAGCGCTAGGTAAAGTGATGGTTGAAGGGGCACAGCGTCAGGAGCATAACCGAGCAATTATCAATGTTGCCTCCTTATCAGGACACCAGGCAGGCGCGGAAATCCCACATTACAGTGCGGCGAAAGCTGGAGTGATTAATTTGACGAGGTCATTAGCGCTGGAATTAGCACCCTATGACATCCGTGTTAACTCCGTATCCCCAGGATTCGTCGAGACCCCATTAACAGAGCGCGGTTTAAAGAATGACCGTTTTGTGAGAGCCATCCAAAAAAACACAGCTCTACAGAGAGTTGGGTATCCTGATGAAATAGCTAATGTGATCGCTTTTGCTGCCTCACACGAAGCCTCCTATATGACTGGTTCAGATTTACTGGTTGATGGTGGTTGGTTAATAAAATAAGTCAATTTTAATGAAAGATAACGAACTAAAAACTGAAAGGAAGATGAAAATGAGCCAAGAACATTTAGTAATTGAAAAATTAGGTCCAGTGTTGTCGTTGACATTAAACCGACCAGAAAGTCTAAATGCGTTTAGCCCCGAGATGATTCTAGGATTAAAGGATGCGCTTACAAACGCTCAGTCTGATGATGATATTCAAGTGGTGGTATTATCAGGGGCTGGCCGTTCCTTTAGTGCTGGCGGTGACGTAAAAATGATGGGGCAAGCAGGTTCTATTCAAGTTTACGAGCATATCGGAAAGCTTAATGAACTCATTTTGCTAATGAAAGAAACAGAAAAGCCAATTATTGCTGCTGTCCATGGGTTTGCAGCAGGGGCAGGGTTTAATTTAGCGCTTGCCTGTGACTTAATTGTTGCTGCGGAGGACAGTAAGTTTGCCCTCAGCTTTTCTCAGGTTGGATTAATATCTGATGGCGGCGGTTCTTATTTGCTTCCGAGATTAATTGGACCGCATTTAGCGAAACAATTCTTCTTTACGGCAGAGCCGATCCCTGCAGAGCGTCTCTATCAACTAGGTGTGATTAATTATTTAGTTCCACTAGAAAAACTTCAAGAGGAAACAACAAAGTTCGCTTTAAAATTGGCTCATGGTCCTGGGAAAGCCTTTGGAAAACAAAAGAAATTGATCGATCAGTCATTTACCTCGTCACTTGAGGATATTCTTGAACAGGAGCGGTTGATCCAGACGTTAATGGTGCAAACAGCTGACCACAAAGAAGGAATTACCGCTTTTAAGGAAAAAAGAAAACCAGCATTTAAAGGAAAATAGGAGATGACAATGATGAAAGCAATCCGATTAACGGAATATGGTGGACCAGAAGTTTTACATTTAGTGGAAATGGATAAGCCAGTCCCAACTGGTCATGAAGTTTTAATTGAAATCAAAGCGATTGGTGTCAACTATGCAGACACAGCAAGGCGAGAAGGGCAGTATGTCGTCAAAACACCGCTGCCTTTCATCCCTGGTGCTGAAATAGCTGGTGTTGTCGCTGCAGTGGGCGAACAAGTGACCAAAGTAAAACCTGGAACAAGAATTGTTACTTTAATAGAATCAGGAGGATATGCAGAATATGCGTTAGCCGATGAGCGGTCTCTAATACCCATTCCTGAACAAATAGATTTTCATACCGCTGTTGCCCTGCCGCTTCAGGGCTTAAGCGCTTACCATATATTAAAAACAATGGGCCGGTTAGAAAAGGGCGAAAGTGTTCTTGTCCATGCCGCAGCAGGCGGGGTTGGAACAATTGCAGTGCAGCTCGCCAAATTATTGGGTGCAGGGAAGGTCATTGCGACGGCAAGTTCTGATGAAAAATTGGCGTTAGCAAGAGAAATGGGTGCAGACGTCCTAATTAACTATACTGAGCAGGACTGGGAGCAGCAGGTTCTTGCAGCAACAGGCGGTAAAGGGGTAAATGTTGCCCTTGAAATGGTGGGCGGAGATGTTTTTAATAAAACAGTCAAATGTCTTGCCACGTTTGGACGCCTTGTTGTGTTCGGAGCTGCAAGCGGAGAACAGAGCCGCTTCTATCCGTCATCACTGATGGCCAGAAATCAATCGGTTATCGGCTTTTTCCTGCCGCAGATTATGAGAAAGCCAGAATTACTGCAGCCAAGTTTAGTCGAGTTACTTACATATCTCGGTGCAGGAAAATTAAAGCTTACCATAGGCGGGGTATTCCCATTAGAGGATGCGGCGAAGGTTCATACCCTCCTGCAAGGACGGAAAACACAAGGGAAGTTAATTCTAGAACCGTAAATTGACCGAAATCATGGAGAACTGGCATCCCGCCCATATTTTTGACCATCTCTTACCAACGATGCGTGAGAATGGAATCACCGAAAACAAATCGACAAAATGCTTGGTATGAACGCAGTCTCCTTATTTGCAGGGGATTCAATTAAAGTGAACTAAACCATAGCAAGAGGACTTGAAGCTAATTCAAGCCTCTTTTTTTGTGGAAAAAGCATTAAATATTAGGCTATGTTAAAGCTTATTGTTGTTTTTAGCACCACGTTGATTGGAGCGGAAGGCGCGAAGACTCCTGTGGGAGGCTCCCCGGGCCGCCCGCGGAAAATGCCTCGCCTGGAGCGGAAATCAACAGGCAAGTTTAACAGAGCCAAATATTAATAAACTATGAACAAACTATTAATTAGTAGGGAAGAATTGTATTTATAGTTGATATGCTTAAAATTTGAGATAAACTTAATGAAAAGAATACTTTATGTTTCAGTAGGAGTTGAACAAAATTGAAAATATTAGTGATTGAAGATAATAAAAGTGTCTGTTCCATGATCGAAATGTTTTTTGCCAAGGAAGGCATTGATGGGGAGTTTGTGAATGACGGACTTGAAGGGTATCACCGCATTAAAGAAGGTACATGGGATGCGCTTATTATTGACTGGATGCTGCCTGGAATGGACGGTGTAACCATTTGCCGAAAAATTAGGCAAGAAAAATATACTGTTCCAATTATAATGTTAACAGCAAAAGATAGTGAGTCAGACCAAGTGCTCGGGTTAGAAATGGGTGCAGATGATTATGTGACCAAGCCCTTTAGCCCCCTAACATTAATGGCAAGAATTAAGGCTGTTACACGTCGGTTTCAAACCCAAGTCCCTAAGGGAAATGATGATTATATTCAGACGGACCATTTTAGAATCAGTAAAAATACGCGGGAAGTGATAGTGGACGGAACCCCCGTTACAAACTTAACACCAAAAGAGTTTGATTTACTTTATTATATGATTGAACATCCCCGTCAAGTGTTTTCAAGAGAGCAATTGCTGGAGAGGGTTTGGGGTTATCAGTTCTATGGTGACGAACGAACAGTCGATGTTCATATTAAACGGCTTCGGAAAAAAGTTGAAACAACCGCACAGCCATTCTTCCATACCGTATGGGGGGTAGGATATAAGTTTGATGAGTCAATCAAAACCGATGAAGTTTAGATACATTTACCAACAGTTTTTCAGTCATATCAGTATTATTATTGTGGCTTTTTTAGTATTGAGTCTTTTATTTGCTCATTATGTTGAGAATTTAGTCTATGAGAACAAAGCTGACGAATTGATTAATTATGGAAAGTCTATCCTGGCAGAGATTGAACAAAGGCCGCAAGCAACGGAGTCCATTATTAATCGCTATAGTTCTGTCTTAGCGACCAGAAAAATGAGCTTTAGTATGTTTGACCAATATGGGAATCTTTACTCAGTCGGAAAAGAGGGCCCGGCTATTCAAGGCTTATCCGACAAAGATTGGGATCGGATCTCAAAAGGTCGAACCTTGGTAGTGAATAGTGATTTTAAACGGTTCGGCCAAGAAGGGGTTACCTTTGTTGTATTGCCGTATCTTGAAAAGGGACATTTTATTGGTGGGATTTTGTTAACCTCGCCGATTAGTGGTTCAAGTGCAATGATTCACCGTGTCAATCAGTTTATTTTGTACACGATATTGATTGCACTCGGAGTGTCGTTTCTACTAAGTTGGTTTTTATCGAGGATTCATGTGAACCGGATTAAACGTCTACGCGAAGCAACGTCCCTAGTTTCGTCTGGGAATTATCATGTCCACGTTTCTTCCTCCAATTTTGATGAAATTGGTGAATTAGCGAATGATTTTAATCACATGGTCGATAAAATTAATACCTCGATGGAGGAGATTGAAAGTCTAGAAAATAGACGGAGACAATTTTTATCGGATGTTTCTCATGAGATGAGGACCCCGCTGACGACTATTAGCGGAGTAATCGAAGGTTTGAAAAATGACATGATACCAGAAGAAGATAAAGAACGTGGCATAAATCTAGTGAGTCAAGAAGCAAAAAGACTGATTCGTCTTGTTAATGAAAACTTGGATTATGACAAAATACGGTCCAACCAAATACAGTTATACAGAGAAGAATTTCAGCTCTTGGAGTTATTTGAAATTATTCAGGAACAATTAATGCCACAAGCAGAGGATAAAAATAATCAACTTGTAATTGAGGCTGAACCAGAGGTCATGGTCAATGCTGACTATGACCGTTTGATTCAAATATTAATTAACATCACCAAAAATAGCATTCAGTTTACCACGGATGGAACCATTTGGCTGCGAGGGAGAACTGAGGCCCAGTCAACCATAATCGAAGTGGAAGACACTGGGATTGGCATCGATCCGAGTGACATAGAAAACATCTGGCGCCGTTTCTATAAGGCTGATATATCAAGGACTAGTAACCCTTATGGTGAATTTGGGTTAGGTTTATCGATCGTTAAGCAATTGGTTCTCCTTCATAATGGTGAAATTAATGTATTCAGTGAAGAGGGCAAAGGAACAAAATTCGTCATTAAACTATAAAAATCAATTTTTAGCTGCGGGCTGGTGCCTGCAGCTTTTTTGTGCGAAAAGGACAAAATTTCGCAGTTATTTCTTTAAGTCGTTATAGTTTGTTAATAATTTCTTAAGATTTACCCGTTAAAGTAAAGACAAGATAAAACATGCATAAAGGAGATCGAATGTGATGGAATTTAAAAATGAAAAGGAATTCGAAACAAGTCAATCAAATTCATCCGAGATGACTAAAAATATAAAAGCAGAAGAACCATCATTGGATACCATCAGTGTCAGCCATACTGAAATAAATACACATGCAGTCGATGCGACGCTGACAGTAGAAACAAATAGTTATCAGGATCGTGAGGTTCGAGATGAAACAACTGATTTCGAAACGACAAGAGAAGCAAGTTTAGCTTCAGAAATGGAACAAGCACGGACAACTCATCAGGTGGATGAAAGGAATACGAAAAAACGAAAAGCAAAAGGATTTGCGTCTACACTTGCTGCAGGGGTTATTGGGTCTGTCCTAACATTAGCGATTCTGCCTCACACAGACTACATTAAAAACCATTTCCCGACAGAAGAGAATCAAGAGGCAATCTCTCAACAAGGAACTTCTGTCAAACCAGTGGTGGCTCAGCCTACAGCAGCATCTGCTAATTCGATTGCGGATACGGTTGAAAAGGTATCTAAAGCCATTGTTGGGATTGTCAATTATCAGCAACAACAGAATAATTTCAATGGTAATCCTAACTCTTCACAAAGTGTGGAAAGCGGTTCGGGATCGGGGGTTATTTTTCAAAAAAATAATGACTCTGCTTATATTGTTACTAATAACCATGTAGTCGAAGGTGCCTCGAAACTTGAAGTCTCTTTGTTTGACGGTCAAAAGGCGACAGCTGAAGTGGTTGGTACTGATGCTTTAACTGATCTTGCTGTCTTAAAAATTGATGCCAAATACGTAACTTCAACAGCTAATTTTGGTGATTCATCTACACTCCGTCCGGGTGATCAGGTCTATGCAATTGGTAACCCGCTCGGACTCGATCTTTCAAGAACAGTTACTCAAGGGATTGTGAGTGCCACGAACCGTAGTATTGCCATTACAACCTCTGCTGGAAACTGGGATACCAATGTTATTCAAACAGATGCAGCAATCAATCCTGGGAACAGTGGGGGTGCCTTAATTAACCCTCAAGGACAAGTGATTGGGATCAATAGTTTAAAAATTTCTGAAAGTGGTATCGAAGGATTAGGCTTTGCCATTCCAAGTAATGACCTGATTCCAATTGTGAATCAATTAATAGAGAATGGTAAGATTGACCGTCCATATCTCGGGGTAGGACTTGCCGATCTTGATCAAGTTCCGCAAATGTACTGGCAAAACTTGCCCAACAATATCAAAAAAGGTGTTTTGGTCATGAATATAGACCCTGACTCAGCAGCTGCTAAAGCAGGTTTCCAACCGAAGGATGTCATCGTATCAATGAATGGCACTGACATTGCTAATTCCTCAGAACTAAGAAAATATTTATACTCGAAGGTTAAGACAGGGGATGAAATTAAATTTGAAGTTTACCGTGATGGAAAGCGGATGACGTTAACTGCAAAAATAATGAATAATAGTGGTGCGTGATTTGAGGTAAGATAAGACCATTCCAAATTGGTCTTGAGGTGGAAAGATGAACAAGGTCGGAAAATTTGCAGCAAATGAGACAGTAGATGATCTTGAATTAATGAATATGGTCTTTGAGCTCCCTGAAAAAGATAAAATGATTATGTGGTCAGAAGGTTATATTGATCTTGTGATTGAGAAATTACCTGAGTATGCTCGAGATGTGTTGGAGAAGCGCAAGGAAAAGTGGGAAGATACGAAAGCCTATTATGAAAAGAAAATTGAAGAAATTAGTAACCAAGTAGAGTTTAAATTGAAACAAAAGGGTGAACGGAAGGAGTTCGCCCTTTTTGTCATGGAGCGGTACCCTGAATACCAATCCTTACTTTTTTTAATCTACGATGGGAATTTAAAGGAGGATGATTTTAGAAAGTTTGTCTACCGCAAAAGGCTGGGTTCTCGAAAAATGTACCTTCATTAAGCGTGTTGGCGGAAAAAAGTGACAAGTTGGCGAAAAATTTTGAAGTGTAGCGGAATAATCCATAGTTTTGGTGGAATTCACCCGGGAGTTGGCGGAATACCTGCTCCAATCGGCGTGATTGATTCCCAACTTTTAGATTAATCAGAAAAAATAGGCTTGCAATCGTTATTAGAAATATTTACAATTAAAATAACTAATTTGAAACGGAGGTGGGGAAGAGATGAAACGTTCTATTTTTGCACGGTTACTTTGGCTGGAAGCACTTAATATTTATCGTGCAATTTTTCATGGTGTAGTTTTCAAAGGGGGGAGTCTGCCCTTTTTTCAAAATTACAAAATGAATATTGAACAATAACACATCTCTTTACCCACTATAAATAGGCAGGAAGAGAGTGCACCTTTTGCACTCTTTTTTCATGCCCAATTTAAAAAGCCGCGGGTCGTAAAAGATGCCCGCGGCTATTTATGTGTTAAAGAGAGTGTTCATTTTAATTTTTATTAAGAAGGAGAATGAACATGATCATTTGCAGCGTTAATCATATTGCTAAATCATTTGGCGGAAATAGTATATTTGAAGATTTATCCTTTGAAGTACAGGAAGGGAGCAGGATTGGTCTGGTTGGCCGGAACGGAGGCGGTAAGACGACGTTATTGAAGTTACTCGCCAATCAGGAAACAGTTGATGAAGGGGTTATCCATTGGAAAAAGGGGCTAAAGATCGGATACTTGGCCCAGATACCTGATTTCAAAGAGCTAACTAGTAAAGAAGTTTTAAAAACAGCCTTTGAGCAATTAATAACAACCGAAACCAAACTTCAGTATTTAGAAGTTGAAATGGGACAAGAAATTGCTCCGGGTGCCCTCCAAAGATTAATGGATCAATATGGAAAGCTCCAAGATGAGTTTATCTTAAACGGCGGCTATGAAATGGATGCCCAATTGGACCGGATTGCAAACGGCTTGAATATTACAGATCTGCTTGATAAAACCTTCGCATCATTAAGCGGCGGAGAGAAAACCAAAGTTGGACTGGGCTTGAGTTTATTGAAAAATCCAGAACTTCTGTTGCTTGATGAACCGACCAACCATTTAGATTTGAAGGCGATTGAATGGCTAGGCGCCTTCCTTAAGGATTATACGGGAACGATTATTCTCATATCTCACGACCGTTACTTTTTAGATGAGGTGGTCACGAAAGTGCTGGAAATGGAAGATGGAGATATTGATTTGTACCATACGAATTTTAGTGGCTATGTGAAAGAGAAAGAAGAGCGGCTCTTAAGAGAATTTCAGGAATATCAAGAACAGCAGAAGAAAATAAAAAAGATGAAAGAAGCTATTAAGCGACTCCGTGACTGGGCAAACCGCGCAAATCCACCAAGTGCATCCCTTCATAAACGGGCGACCAATATGCAAAGGGCACTGGATCGGATTGAAAAACTGGAACGCCCAAAGATAGATGTCAAAAAAATGGCGATTGATTTCGAAGCCAATGATCGAAGAGGTAAAGACGTGATCGTCATGGAGGATATTGCGAAGAGCTTTGGAAACAGGACTCTGTTTGACCAAGTAAACCTGCTTGTTCAATATAGGGACCGAACAGCAATTGTCGGGGATAACGGCACTGGCAAATCTACGCTATTAAAAATGCTTCTTAGGGAAATCGAGCCTGATAAAGGTGTTGTAAAGGTTGGGAGCAATGTAAAAGTCGGCTATCTGTCACAGCATGTCTTTACGGATATTGGCGATAAACAGCTGATTGACGTATTTCGGTCTGAGGTAGTCGTCAATGAAGGAGAGGCACGTCATATCTTAGCCCGGTTTTTATTCTACGGCCCAGCGGTATTCCGCAAAGTAAGTCAACTTAGCGGCGGGGAGAGAATGAGACTTAGGCTTGCCCAGTTAATGTACCAGGATATCAATCTTCTGATTCTGGATGAACCGACCAATCACCTTGATATTGATTCCTGTGAAGTGTTAGAGGAAGCGCTGGAACAGTTTAATGGTACCATTTTAGCTGTGTCGCATGACCGCTATTTTCTCAATAAGCTTTTTACGAAAATTTACTGGCTCCAAGATGGGACAGTTCATTACTTCGATGGTAACTATGATTGGGCAAAGGGGAAGCTGGTTGCAACGATTGAGATAAAACAAACGGAAAAGCCGACGTTGACCAAAGATTCCCTGCCAAAAGTATCGAAAGTGGAAGAAGATGGGGCAGATGTGATTGGGGAAAAAATTGAGCAAATTGAAGCAGAAATTCAACTGCTGAAACAAAAGCTTGGAGAAAAAATCGAACTTGAATTGCTTCAAAAAATTTATCATGAATTGGAGCTGCAGGAAAATAAACGTGACCGTCTCTACCAACAACTAGAAGAAATCATCTAATAGCTTTCCGATGTACTTAGCGTTCTTCATAAAAACGATATCACCAACCCACTCTTAGGAATAGAATATAAAGCAATAAAAAATGGAGCCGCCCGTTTGCGGCTCTTTGTGTGTAAACTTTGGCTTTTCGAAAGGGGAACTTTTCCTTATAATTAATATGTTTCGTAAACAAAGGGTGGGTTCTTATGGATTTTCATTTTTCACTAAGGCAAGTGTTGTTGCTTTTGCTTATAACATTAACAGGGGTGGTTTGGTCCGTTATTTTTCAACATCCGCTTGTGGCCGGATTTTTTCCAGGCTACCTCGTGCTTGTTTTGTTGGCAAAGAGTAAAGAGTTAACGATAAAACAGATTCTACATATAAGTATAATGGGTGTTAACAAAACTAAGATCGTCATCTTAATCCTGTTCTTAGTGAGTTTTTTACTCCCATCTTGGTATTTAGCAGGTACCATTCAGCAAATGGTGAAAATTGCCCTGCATTTTATTAGTCCAGAGCATTTCATTCTCTTATCCTTTCTCAGCGCAATGATCTTTTCGATGCTTCTTGGAACAACTGTTGGGACATTAAGCGCAATTGGCATACCCATAATTGGGACTGCCATCGTTCTCGGGCTTCCAGTTGACATGGTGGCTGGCGCCTTGGTTTCAGGAGCATTTGTTGGCGATCGGACCTCTCCATTTTCAAGTGCCCATCAACTTTTGTCCCATACGGTTGAATTACCAATAAAAAGACAATGGAAGGCGATGCTTTTTACTACGCTGGCGGCCATTATTCTTTGCTTTTGTTTTTATGGAGTTGCGGACTATCTGGTCACTGAAACAGGTGCTTCTAATCAGCAACAAGTCAGGTGGAAGGAACTTTCAGTCATTAAATTTATCCCGCCAGTCATCTTAATCACATTTGTTCTTTTGAGAATCAGTATCGTTTATGCCTTTATAACTAGTATTCTGTCTGCAGCAGTCATTGCTCTTTTCAGCGGAACAACAGGGCCAAAACTCGCTTTCTCATTGTGGCATGGTGTCGAGGGGCTTGGCGGTGGGTTCCTTCACATGTACGAATTGCTCCTGTTTTTAGCACTGGCAGGAGCATATAATGGTCTTTTGGAAGAAATGAATGTCATTCAGCCTTATTTAGATAAGTGGTTACAATCATCTAGATCTCTAACTGGTGACACCTTTAAAACGATGCTGGCCACCTTTTTGATCACGTTAATAGCGGCAAATCAAACGCTTCCTATCATTCTCACTGGGAGGTCCTTCCTTCCTCATTGGTCTAGTAAATATGGAAAAGAAGAGTTAGCAAGAGTCATGGGGGATACGACTATGCTATTTCCAGGGGTGGTACCATGGAGTGTCCTTGCCATCATGTGCAGTACAATCGTCGGTATACCAATCATGAATTATCTGCCCTATGCGCTGTTTTTATGGATCTTACCGTTATTAACTATGCTTGTTTCCTTGGTAAAACAAGCTCGAAAATCGAAAGAAAAACGAACAGCAATCGTTTAAAAAAACGGAGTCCATTGTGGCTCCGTTTTTAAGCTTTTTGTAGTACAAGTTGAAATGCTTCGAATGAAGATCCTTATTCTTTCATATATGTGGTAATAAAGAATTGGGACAAGGGATGATCACATGCTGAAAAAATTGGCGGTAATCGGATTCGGAAGTACGATGATTGCAATTGGTATAAACGCATTTATTCTACCTTTGCATCTAATTAATGGAGGGTTTTTAGGGATTAGTTTGCTGTTAAAATATTTATGGGACTTTAAAGTGGGAATCAGTTTTATAGTTTTGAGTACCCCTGTTTACATGTTTGCATTTAAAACGGACCCCGTTTATTTTATTAACGGTGTCATTGGGGCAATATGTTCTGGTCTTATGATTGAACTTTTCAAACCCTTAAATGGAATGGTTCATATGTCCATTATCAGCAGTGTAATTGTCGGTGCAGTTATCATTGGGAGTGGGGTTGGGGTAATGCTCCGAAATCATATTAGTCCAGGCGGTATGGACCTGCTTGCATTACTAATCGCCAAATGGTCTAAAGTGAATGTTGGGGTGATTATGTTTGTGATGGATGTTGTTATCATTATTACCGGTTTGTTCCTGCTACAAGATGTGAAACTTTTTTATTCGCTCGTCATCGTTGCGATTGTGGGACTAATGGCAAGTCTGATTACCACTAGGTACAGTGAGCAGAATGTAATAAAGTAAATATTACATATCAGTGGTAAAATGGGTAAGTATAAAAAGGCTAGTCAATAAGGAGATATACGATGAAACCTCTCAGAGATCATCTCAAGGAAAATTTAAAGGTTTTATTTGTTGGTTTTAATCCAAGCATTCGCTCTAGTGAACTTGGGCATCATTATGCAAGTCCAAACAATCATTTTTGGAAGATATTGTACGAATCAGGGTTAACGCCACGGAAATATGAAGCAATGGAAGATGCGAAGCTTTTAGATTTAGGATTTGGATCTACTAATATTGTTGAAAGGCCGACAAAGGCAGCGGATGAAATTACGAAAGAAGAGTTTACGGAGGGAAGAGAAATCTTAAAGAGGAAGGTCGATCAGTTTAAGCCTAAGGTTGTCTGCTTTGTTGGAAAGGGAGTTTATCAGCAATACAGCGGGTTAAAAGTAATTCAGTGGGGAAGGCAAACCAATGGCGTTATCCCTGGGGTTATTGACTTCGTTGCTCCATCATCGAGTGGTCTGGTTCGAATGAAGATGGAGGAAATTATCGACATCTATAAAGGGCTTGTCCCACTTCTATCAGAATAAAACATCGACGGGTTTATTTGCCGCCCAACGATGTTTTATTTTTTCACGAGTCGAATTTATTCCTATAGTGGGAAAGGGCTATAAGTGGGAAAATATAGCGATAACTGTGATAGTGAATGTAAAAACCACCGGCCATCCCTTGCCCCTTGGGATAAGCGGTAGTCCAATCTTCTTTTTCAAGTGATGATAATAAATAAGTGATCCCTTTTTGGATATGTGATGTAGGTTTTTCTGAAGCAGCAATCAGAGCATCAAGTGCCCAGGCAGTGTGTGTTAAAGTGCTTGATTGTAAGGGCACATATACTTTTTCACTATCACTATGGCATGACTCTCCCCAGCCGCCATCCTCATTTTGAATCCTTTTTAACCAGGTCGCAGCCCTTTGAATGGCCGAATGACTGGCAGGGATTCCGGCTGCCATTAACCCGGTAATTGCTCCCCACGTTCCATAAAGATAACAAATCCCCCATCTTCCATACCAAGAACCATCCTTCAATTGATTTTTTAGCAGCCAGTTGACCCCTTTCTTAATCGCTTTATGGTCCCTTGATAAATTCGTGTAATTCCCCAAAAATTCTAAGGTTCGCCCTGTAAGGTCTGCACAAGAGGGATCTGTCAGTAAAAATTCCCCTTTTTCAAGCGGAAGGAATTCAAATAAGTTTGTATCTGTATTTTTTTCAAATGCCGCCCAGCCGCCGTCATCATTTTGCATCGACAAAAGCCAGTCAATTCCTCGGTCCCAGGCATTTCGTTCAGGTGGAATAATTCTTGAAATAGATCTAAGTGACGCTGTGGTATCATCGACATCGGGATTCATCGTATTTACATCAGAAAATCCCCAACCTCCTGGCAAAGTCATCGAATTATGAATCACCCAATCCCCAAATTTGTGATGCTGCCGGTTTAACAGATAATGATTGGCTTTCGTCACCATCGGGTCGTCTGTGGCAACAGCCGCGGTCTGAAGGGCATAACCAATTAATGAAGTGTTCCAAACATTTGCCGTGGTGTACTGCATATGGGGATAACCGTTGATTTCACATTTCATTGCGAGCAATCCATTCACGGCCTTTGTAATCACCGGATTTGTTTTCTTATATCCTTGTGAGAGCAGGGCAAAAATCATCAAAAAAGTCGAGCTGAAATAACTATAAAAGGTGCCGTCAGGTTCAAGGTGATTGAGCATATATTTCTTAGCACGCTCCACCGCTAACTGATGGAGCTGTTCTGGTAGGCCCATTAATTTTTTGACACCATCCTTGATAAACGAAAATAATGAACGATATTCAGATGAACGAAACCACTCGCTATCCAGATGACGGTGTATATGTAACTCTGAAAGATTCGGGCTTTTCACCGTCTTGATAAAAAACTTTTTGTCGGCAAGTAGAATAATTGGCGTTAGATTGGCCCGGCCGAAGACCGAAAAGGAATAGAAATTAATTGGAAAATAGCGAGGCAAGAGGATAAATTCAATCGGAAGAGGAGAAAAATCTGGCCACCCATATTGGCCAGTTAAAGAAAGCATCACTTTTGTAAAGATACTTACTTCCTCTAAGCCGCCTTTCGATAAAATAAATCTTTTCGCTGCTCGCAAACGTTTGTCGTCTTTCTTGGCATACCCCGAATATAACAAAGCGTAATAGGCTTCCACTGTCGCACTTAGATTACCGTCTCCTTCATCATAAAAGAGCTTCCAAGCCCCATTCTTCTCTTGTTTACTAAAGATTCTCGCAACCAAGCCTTTAATTAAATCTTCATCATTTAATTCCAAGGTCCGCAATAAAATGATCATATAGGCATCTGTTGACAGACCTGTTTCAAAGGGGTAGTTCCAAGAACCGTCGGGAGTTTGATCTGTTCGAAGCCTATCAATAAGCCAATCGATGCCATTGCTAGTATTGATCATAAGTAAGTTCTCATTCCTCTCCCAGTAAATTATTCACATTCATACATATTCCATTGGTGGAAGGAGAATTCGTAAAGGAGGTAATGTGCCATATTTTTTACGAGAAATCGAGAGAAGGCCCCACTCGAAACGATTAGGGAACAATTAAAGAAAAAGAGCAAACTATCTGATTTGCCTTTAAAGTTTACGAAAGCAGAAGGGGCACTGTTAAAAAAAATCAGAACAGAGACCAAGGAGCATAATTTAAATAATGTCACAAGAACAAAAGCCTACCTCGAATTTTACCTTCTTCATCCTGAAATCCATTGGGCGTTTCTTGGACACATGGTCTCTCGCAATGGAGGATGGAATATGACCGATTTAAAGGGAGAATTCCTCCCCCGTTTGCTCTCGAAAAAAGAAAGAGAAATGTTTTTTGCTTTTTTAGAACGAGGCAATTGGCTGATTTTTCAGGATGTTTATCCGCAATTTTTGCTGTACAGGGAAAGTTTAAAGCAAAATAAACCACTGTTTCATTTATGTGCTTGTCTAGGCATTTCTACCTTTATGGAAACGATTTGGAATCAATTTTGGTTCAATCATGAACCCTACATCCTTGCAATCGCGCTCGTTGTCAATGAACAAAGTTATTTGGAGAAACGTGTAGTTCAAAATCCACTTTATCAAAAAGGAGTCTTTACTAAATTTGAATTTCTCCTTCAGGACCTGCTGTCCTTTAATCATATCCTCTTTCCGTATGGAAAAAGAAACCTTGCCGGGCAAACCCTGCATCAGTTTGAGTCATTACATCAACGAATTTTACTAGGAAAAAGATTATATACAATCTTATTTAACAAAAAGGAGCGTTTAATGGATGTAGTAGATTGGGCTAGAACGCATCCACATACGGGATCAAGGAAGGATTACTGGCCGCATATTTTTAATAACATCAACGAAGGGATTCCAGGGTTTGCCTATCAACCCCGTCTTAAAGCATGTCAACTTAGGCCGCGGGCAGGGAAGATTTATAGTCCAAGCCTTGAAAACGCTTGGAAAAATGTCAGTCAACCGGAAGCTGAAAAAGGCGACTGGTTTGAAAATGATCGGGTAGTGGATTATTTACTTGAGGACCATGAAAAAATGGACGGGGAGATAAAAAATGAATACTGTAAAACACTTGAACGACTCGAACTTGCAGCCATCGCCAAAAAAGCGATCTCCATTTTGGACTAACCCAACCCTAGCTACAGTGTTTTTAGCTAGTTTGCTAGCTACTTACTTAGACCTATTTTTCGTAGGGAAACATCTCTATCAATTTCCGAAGAGGCCACTGCCAACGATTTTCTCGATTAATATTGCATTTACTCTAGTGGTCCTGCCCGTTTTGGTTTTTGTTTTTCTTTGGGTTATGGACCAGGTAAATAAATGGGGGAAGGCAGGCTTAATTGTTTTTATCAGTCTTTTAGTGCCGATTATGGAAAAATTAGCAGAAGTGATGGGCTTGTTTAAACACTCGGAAAACTGGGAACATCTTTATTCATTTTTTGGGTATCTGCTATTTTTAACGACGATTTATGTATTTTACTTCTGGATAGGAAAACGAAAGGGTTAACAACAAAAAGCCGAGATTTTCATCTCGGCTTTTTGCGATGTAATCATTCGTTACACCTTGCCCCTTCCGTCCGTACAGTGGTTAAGTGTCCCGCAACAAGCGAATGTCGGAAGGGGTACTATTATAGTATCACAGCCAAGGCAGAAATATACCAATCGACACAAAATGGTGTGCCAAACTTTATTTTCTTCATTGAAAAGTGTATGATAAAAATGATTTTTACATAAAGGAGTGTTTTTTAATGGCAAAAAAAGGATACATAAAAATGGAAAATGGCGAAAAAATTGAATTTGATTTATTCCCAAATGAAGCACCTGGTACGGTAGAAAATTTTGAGAAATTAGCGAATGAAGGTTTTTACAATGGAGTCGTATTCCATCGTGTTATTCCTGGTTTCGTAAGTCAGGGTGGAGATCCAACAGGTACTGGAATGGGCGGTCCTGGTTATACAATTAATTGTGAAACAGAAGGAAATCCTCACAAACATGTTCCTGGTTCCCTATCAATGGCGCATGCAGGAAGAAACACAGGTGGCAGCCAGTTCTTCATCGTTCATGAATCACAACCACATCTTAACGGTGTTCATACTGTGTTTGGTCAAGTAACTTCAGGACTTGAAACAGCTAAAGCAATGCGCAACGGCGATAAAATGGAAGAAGTTAAGGTATTTGACGAAGAATAGGTAACTAAGGAGGGCTCTTGCAGCTCTCTTTTTTTTGTCTAAATTAAGATTCAATAGGGCAACTTAACCTCAAATAACTCAAGTTGGGGGTCATTATGAAAAAATATGTTTCATTGCTCATTCCATTTCTAGTATGTATGTTATTGTTTCAACAACCGACTTCGGCCGAAAAAATGGCACCTAAAGAACTAAAGGCTGCGATAATCATTGATGATTTTGGTGGAGGTATGGGTGGAGTACGGGACTTCCTCGAAGGAAACATCCCGATTACTGCAGCTGTTATGCCCTTTCAAGAAAACTCTACTGAACATGCGGAATGGGCGCATAAATATGGCATCGAAGTGATGATACATTTATCAATGGAACCAAAAAAAGGGAAAAGATCCTGGCTAGGACCAAGGCCCATTACGGTAGATCTTTCACCTTCTGAAGTGAAACAAATTGTCGAGGATGCAATTAAGGATGTTCCATATGCTGTCGGTATCAATAACCATATGGGTTCACTGGCTGTTGAAAATGAACAAATCGTTCGTGCAATCGTGGAAGTGGCTAAGGAAAATAGATTATATATAATCGATAGCGCCACGAGTCCACAGACAAAATTTCCGGAAATAGCTAAAGAGTTAGGTGTCCCTATCCTCAAACGAGATATATTTCTAGACGATATCTCCTCCTCTTCCCATGTCCAGCAACAAATGCTCAGACTAGCGAAGGTTACTGAAATCAAAGGAACAGGAATTGCAATCGGGCATGTCGGTGTAACAGGGAAGGTATGTTCAATCGGAGTATTCCACTCTATGGACGAATTCAAAAAACGAAAAATAAAAATAGTCCCTGCTTCTAACCTGTTTTCCGGAAAATCAGCAGAAAAGTTTTTTATACCATTTAAAAAAGGCAGCTAACTACTGCCTTTTAACACGTATTCATATTACTTTCCCAAATCCTCCTTTACTGATAAAATGTCTCCAAAAACAATTAATAAAATTGTCAATTAGGGAGAAGGAATTGTCACGATGAAATTAGTATCTTGGAATGTCAATGGCCTTAGGGCGTGTGTCAAAAAAGGGTTTCTCGATTATTTTCAAGAAGTGGATGCAGACATCTTCTGTGTGCAGGAAACGAAATTACAAGAAGGACAAATTACTCTGGAGTTGGACGGGTATCATCAATTCTGGAATTATGCCATTAAAAAAGGATATTCCGGGACCGCGGTGTTTACCAAAATCAAGCCGCTTGCTGTTCGATATGGGGTAGGGACAGATGATTCTCAAGACGAAGGAAGAATTCTTACCTTAGAGTTTGACGATTTTTACTTGGTAAATGTCTATACCCCTAATTCACAAAGGGATTTAGCGAGAATCAGTTACCGTCTGGACTGGGAAGATCGGATCCTTCAGCATTTGAAGGAATTAGATGAACAGAAACCCGTCGTCCTTTGTGGTGACTTGAATGTCGCCCATCAGGAAATTGACTTGCGTAATCCCAAATCCAATCTTGGCAATTCAGGGTTTACGGAAGAGGAAAGGGGAAAAATGACCTCTTTACTTGCTGCTGGCTATCTTGACAGCTACCGTCATTTTTATCCGGATCAAGAAGGTGCTTATACTTGGTGGTCATATATGGCTAAAGTTCGGGAGCGAAATATTGGCTGGCGAATTGACTACTTTATCGTATCGGAAAAATTGCGTGAACGTCTCAAAAATGTGGATATCCATTGCGATGTAATGGGAAGCGACCATTGTCCGGTTCTTCTTGAAATCAATTGATCGTTCAAGTCGATTAGTTTTTCTTATTGTAAATCATAAAATACCTGTCATTTTCTTAATGGAATAACCCCGTTATAGTTAATTATATAGAAGTTTACGAAGGGGGAAATGACATGGATATTAAAAAAGATGTGAAGGAACAGTTTGGAAAAAGCGCAAATTCATATGTAAGCAGTGCAATTCATAAAGATGGGGAAGACCTACAAAAGCTTATTCAAATGACAACAATCAACGGCCATGAAGAACTGCTCGATGTTGCGACGGGTGGAGGACATACAGCCAATGCTTTTGCTCGGTTGGTGAAAAAAGTTACTGCCTTGGATTTAACACCTGAAATGTTAAATGCAGCTAAACATTTCATTCAAGGGAATGGTCATCAAAATGTCGAGTTTAAAATAGGGGATGCTGAAAATCTTCCGTTTTCAGATGGACTATTTGATATTGTCACTTGTCGGATTGCTCCCCACCATTTCCCTCATGTGAATAAGTTTGTTGCAGAAGTGTATCGCGTTCTAAAGCCATCGGGTCAGTTTTTACTTGATGATAATGTGGTTCCAGAAGAAGATGACTATGACCTTTTTTATAATTCAGTTGAAAAATGTCGGGATTACAGTCATTTTCGAGCTTGGAAAAAGAGTGAGTGGCTCAGAATGCTTGAAATGAATGGGTTTGAAATATATGAATTGCACCGCTTTGAAAAAACCTTTAAATATGAATCATGGTGTAACCGAATGAACTTACCTGAAAGTGAAAAAGAGAACCTTTCCGTTTACATCAAAAATGCATCCCCGAAAATAAAGGAGAAATTTAAGGTCTCTATCGTTAATGACCAAGTCATCTCATTTCAAGGTGAAGCTGTCGTTTTAAAAGCAATTAAAAGATGAAAAAACCCTTTGCATAAAGAGAGGATGCCTCTTTTTGCAAAGGGTTTTTTACGAATTAAACATCGTTAAGGGCTGTGCCAATTACATCAAACTCAGGCAATTTCTCATCCAAAACCGATTGATTTAATTGCTCATGATCTACAGGAGTAATGATATTTTCATCTTCTCTTTTCTTATAATCCATACTCACGCAGGTGTCATCTCCTTTTTGCTTACACAAATACAAATGTATTTTTTCCTATACAAAGGAATCTAAACCTATTTTTAATCTTTTTCTATAGGTATGTAATTATTGATGATTAATGCAAGTCCAGCAATTCATGGTTAAATCACCTTTTACTCTAAAGTCAAAAGGCGAGAATGAATTATATTATCATTGATTACTGAAAGTTTAATATAGTGTTACTTAATTAATAAAAAATAGAAATGAAATAGTTGACGAATGGGTGAGAGGGTAGTATGATATTCATTGTCGCTGAAACGAAATAACTTAGTTAAAGAGATTTAATTAAATTGTTTTGAATGAAGTTGACATCCAATAAACGTTATGTTAAAATAAAAAAATGTTGCTAATCACTTGATTGGTTGGTGAAGAAGAATACTAGATTTGTTCTTTGAAAACTAAACAAACAAAATCGTGCAAACAAACAATAACTTTTAGTTTCGATTACGAAACTAAGCCAACGTAACAAAATGAGCTAATCAACTTTCTTGGAGAGTTTGATCCTGGCTCAGGACGAACGCTGGCGGCGTGCCTAATACATGCAAGTCGAGCGAATCAATAGGAGCTTGCTCCTGTTGG
>NZ_JAHUWN010000150.1 GCF_019219025.1 Bacillus sp. sid0103
GCCGCAAGGCTGAAACTCAAAGGAATTGACGGGGGCCCGCACAAGCGGTGGAGCATGTGGTTTAATTCGAAGCAACGCGAAGAACCTTACCAGGTCTTGACATCCTCTGACACTCCTAGAGATAGGATTTTCCCCTTCGGGGGACAGAGTGACAGGTGGTGCATGGTTGTCGTCAGCTCGTGTCGTGAGATGTTGGGTTAAGTCCCGCAACGAGCGCAACCCTTGATCTTAGTTGCCAGCATTTAGTTGGGCACT
>NZ_JAHUWN010000151.1 GCF_019219025.1 Bacillus sp. sid0103
AGGTTTTTAACTGGTTAATCCATTGTAGTAAACTAGCAAAACCCTCTTCATTATTTTCAAATGTAAGAGAATCACCAACTATTATTCCACGGAAATTTACAGCTCTAGCTACGTGGAGTTCTTGGGCTATATCTACACCAACCACAAGGTGTTTATCTGAAATTCTCTCAATTAGTTGATTTTGTTTGTCTTGCATCTTAAAATTCATATAAGGGTTCCTCCTTAAGGTTTTGAGTTAGAGTGGTGTCTATACTC
>NZ_JAHUWN010000152.1 GCF_019219025.1 Bacillus sp. sid0103
CTCTTGATGCTTATAAACTACATCTTGAACAATTAATTGAAGAGTTTGATCTAGCAACTGCGCAACTTGAGCGAGTTGAAAAGGAAGTCACTGACGTCCTTAAACGAATTCCTTTCGCGAGAAAGTTCCTTGCTATTAAAGGGATTAGCGAGATTGCCCTTGCAGGCATTTTAGGAGAGTCAGGAGATCTAAGTGGATTCGCACACGGTAATTCTTTATTGCGTCATGCTGGATTACATCTTGCAGAGGCTAGTT
>NZ_JAHUWN010000153.1 GCF_019219025.1 Bacillus sp. sid0103
CTCTTGATGCTTATAAACTACATCTTGAACAATTAATTGAAGAGTTTGATCTAGCAACTGCGCAACTTGAGCGAGTTGAAAAGGAAGTCACTGACGTCCTTAAACGAATTCCTTTCGCGAGAAAGTTACTTGCTATTAAAGGGATTAGCGAGATTGCCCTTGCAGGCATTTTAGGAGAGTCAGGAGATCTAAGTGGATTCGCACACGGTAATTCTTTATTGCGTCATGCTGGATTACATCTTGCAGAGGCTAGTT
>NZ_JAHUWN010000154.1 GCF_019219025.1 Bacillus sp. sid0103
GTTGTTCCACTTCAAGTTCAGGGGATTGATTGGGACGGGTCGCCAAACCTTTAGTTGTTTCAATCAATCCTTTTTTATAGTGTTCTAACTTCATATGTGCCTCAGCTTTTCCTGTTAAAAGAGGGTGCTTCGCAATACATTCAAATTCATCAAATATCTCCACATGATGATCTAAGGTTTCTTTAATCTTCACTTTTTGACCTGCAAATCGAAATGGGACAGAATAACGTTTCCCTTTGTAAGAAACGAAAGAAT
>NZ_JAHUWN010000155.1 GCF_019219025.1 Bacillus sp. sid0103
CCGCTACCCACACCTCATCCCCGCACTTTTCAACGTGCGTGGGTTCGGGCCTCCATCCAGTGTTACCTGGACTTCACCCTGGACATGGGTAGATCACCTGGTTTCGGGTCTACGACCACATACTCAATCGCCCTATTCAGACTCGCTTTCGCTGCGGCTCCGTCTCTTCAACTTAACCTTGCATGGGATCGTAACTCGCCGGTTCATTCTACAAAAGGCACGCCATCACCCATGAACGGGCTCTGACTACTTGTA
>NZ_JAHUWN010000156.1 GCF_019219025.1 Bacillus sp. sid0103
TTGGGTATGTCCGTTATCACTGTCAAATACTACAGATATTTTCATTGTTGTATCTCCTCCGTTAAATTGAGTAATTGATTTTAGTAATTCATTTAGGAATTGTGCTGGAACCTTCGAATAGCATCCCGATAAATTTAATCATCCATGGGCTCATCTGCCTCTGGGATTTTTCCATTTTTGATTACCGCTCTAAGAACCTCACGAAATTCCCTATCGTTCATAATTCTGTCCCCATGTTCCAGCGAAGCTTTTGGA
>NZ_JAHUWN010000157.1 GCF_019219025.1 Bacillus sp. sid0103
TCACAGGGACGCGTGTCCCAACTACCATTGGCGCTGAGAAGCTTAACTTCCGTGTTCGGTATGGGAACGGGTGTGACCTTCTCGCCATAATTGCCAGACTATTTGATTGAGGTATCATTCCCTCAAAGCTAGATAATGCAGAAGAAGTTTGTAAACTCGAGAAAGCCTTAAAAATGGTTAAGTCCTCGAACGATTAGTATCAGTCAGCTCCACATGTTACCACGCTTCCACCTCTGACCTATCAACCTGATCATC
>NZ_JAHUWN010000158.1 GCF_019219025.1 Bacillus sp. sid0103
AGATGTACGGTACACCGACAAAGTTTGTAAAGAAACAATAGAAAATAGGTCCCCAAAAACACCTCTAAATTCAGGGAAAACCTGATCAAGGATTGCTTGGAATTGTAGTTTAGTTTGAACAACAATACCTGTTAGGTTTTCGTGTTGTCTTGTCAAATTACGTAGGTTTAAAAGTTGAATCCCTCGTTTTTTATAGGGCTCTAAGTCCTCCTTATAGTACAGCTCGCAGAGATGATTAGCATCGATAATATCTGT
>NZ_JAHUWN010000159.1 GCF_019219025.1 Bacillus sp. sid0103
TGGATTTTCATATTAGTTATTTTTACTCACCCACATCTAACCTCACAATTTGGTGATATACACATTTCTATGTATCGCAGGTATAGACCCGTACATTCAGAAGTTCGTCAGCTTAACCATTTCTTTTCGGTTTATTCGCATTCTCACCATATTCATTCAACTCAAGCATCATGATTTACACCACCCCATCGAGTAGGCTTTCGTCAGCTTAACCTGTTACGGTAAATTCTCACGCCTTTTCGCCGAGCTTATAAC
>NZ_JAHUWN010000015.1 GCF_019219025.1 Bacillus sp. sid0103
AACTTCATATTTTCCTACATGAGCCCAATCCATCTGTCCTTGTTTTCCTGGAGGAGTCTCAAACCGTAAGGTTGCTTGTTTCTTTGGACTTTCTCTAAATGGCCTAACATAATCCCTTAATATAGTCGTCTTACCTGAGTAACCTAGAGCTCCAATCTCATCGAGTAATACCTCACAGTTAGTGGTTCCTTCTTTTATCCTTTGCAAAATATATTGCTTATAAGGATCTAGTTTACTTCCTTTAGTGTCCACCTTCTTTTTAGCAGGTAAACTTTCTTGATTTATGTATTTTCGTATGGTCTTTGGATCAAACCCTGTTTCCTCAGAGATTGCTTTAATAGTCCATCCTTTCTGATATAATTCTCTAATCATAAAAAATTCCCCAATCTTGATCATTAGTTTCTCCACTCCGATTTATCTAGTATCGAAACTAATTCTCCGTTATTTTAGGGGAATTTGGAACCGTTGTTATTAGGGATTTTATCACCGTTGATTACAATGATGAAGATTTGCAAGCAGAGGGCGATATTATACCGCATAAAGCATATGCTTTTCTTTCAAAAGTTTTGGATTCGCCAGAAATAGAGTTCTTTTTTGAATGGTTAGGATTTTGCTTGATTAAAGGTTATCCGCTCCAGAAGTTTTTACTCCTACAAGGGCCAGGCGGTAACGGAAAAAGCGTACTGATTAACTTTATCAGTGCCATATTAGGCGAGAAAGAGAATGTTTCCAATATGACGCTTGATACATTAGAAAATGAAAAATTCGGAAGGGTTCACTTGTATGGAAAACACCTTAATGCCTTTGCTGATATTGACGCTTCTTTCTTTAAAAATTCATCCTTTATAAAAGCCTTAACAGGGGATGATTATATTTATGCTGAATACAAGGGCAGAGATGAACAGCTAATTGTTTTAATCCAGATATTTAACCAGGCTCACATAAAGGCACAGTTGGAAAATCCTCCCCAAACAGCCCCCAATACCTCCCCCAAATAGTTAGAGGAGAATACATGATTATACAAAGCAGAAATAAAAGAAAAAACCCTAGAAGCGTTGATATAACGCGGTTTCTAGGGTTTTTGTCAATGCTCTTTAAAGAGCAAATCAATTAACGTGAGTAATCATCTACATTCGTTAAAACCCTAGTATTCAAGGGGGTTGAAGGCTGTATTTTTAAAACCTCCCCTAATTTATAAATTTAGTACCTCCGAAAAAATTTACAGATTCTTCTTCCAAGGCTTTGTAGTTATGACTATAAGTATCCCAAATCATTTGAGGAATATTTCCTAACCGTTCAGCTATCACATTAACAGACTGTTTTTTACTGATTAGGATTGTTGCGTGGGTATGGCGTAACCCATGAGGTGTGATGGATTTTAAACCTGTCTTTTTGATGATCCTGTCAAAGCTATACTTGATGGTGTTTTCTCCTGTAGGAGTTCCCGTTTGATATGAAATAAAAACAAAGTCATTTTTACCAAATGACAGCATTGTCTGTTTACACCAAGTACGCCCAGTAACATTCCTTGTACCAGTTGTGCCTTATTGATCGAAAGAAACGCTTCCTGTTGGGTTGTCATAAAACCTGACTCTTCTCACATTCAATTTTCAAATCCTATGTATACTCTGTAAAACAAAAGAAAAGCTTACTCCAAAAAGCCGTGACTCACGACTTTTTGGGTCAGCTCATGTTTTTCCTTATTAATTCAAGCTAGTAAAGGTTTTAGGATTATGATGTTTTGATAGTAATGTCTTCTTGTTCTTGTTCATTGCTTACAGGGGAATTTTTAACCGGAGGATCGACTAAAACCTTTTTCATATTGTCTTGTAGATACGTCACAATATCATCAGGTGTATTTTTAGGAACTGCTAAGTAATACCAAGCGGAGAAGTCGTGATCTTTAAATTCAAAATCAATTCCGGCTTTTTCTAGTTCCTCTGCAATAGTTGGAACATCTGGAAATAAATCAAGTCGTTCAGGTGTAAAGATACCCAGAACCTTTAATTGTCCATTTTGAATGTATTCTGCTGATTCCATTGGATGTACTGCTGCAATATCAATATGCCCCCCAATAATTGCCGCAATGGATTCATTATTTGCTTTAAATGGAACATTTGTTGTTTTGATTCCGGCAGCGTTAAATAAGGCAGCATGCGCCAAATCATTTACTGTACCTACCCCAGGATGGCCAACTTTCAGCGTTTTTCCTTTTGAATCGTTAATGAGATCCTGAATGGAATTGATTTTACTCTTGCCATCTACAACCAATAGTAATGGATTATACACAACACTTGAGATAAATTTAAAATCATCCATTTTGTAATCTAATTGTTTTAATAGTGGCTGCACCGTAAGTGTTGTGCCGGTAACAAGGCCGACAGTATATCCATCTCCAGTTGCTTTTGCTGTTTCAGATGCTCCAATCGTTCCGCTTGCACCCGCACGGTTCACAACAACCATGGATTCTCCAAGGTATTTTTGGGCTGATTCTGCAACCGCTCTACCTACTGTATCCGTACTACCACCAGCAGCGAAAGGAACGATTAGATTAAGAGATTTTTTAGGGAAATCGAGTTTTGTTTCAGTAGATGCAGACTTTTAATTTGATTGAGTAGATTCTGAGGTTTGATTTGAGTTACAGCCTACTAGTATTGTAGAGATCAACCAGAATGCCCAAAAAAGTTTTTTCAATTTTATTTTTTTCATTATCTACTCCACTCCCCACAATTTTCTTATTGCTTGAAGACAAGACAATTATTTTTCTAAAGTTGATCAGATTTCATCACTGCCTTTAAACCATCTCTGTGCATTCAAAAGCATCATATCTTTAATCTGTGCTTCAGTGACTCCTAGTTCGATTAATTCAGGGACAATTTCATCCATAATATAAGACATCGTCCACTTGGGTCTTTTTTTCATTTCGCTTTCCGGAAACCAATCCGTAGAGCAACAGTAGTCCTGAGATAAAAACATTCTATTTGAAAAACCCTGCTTAACCAATTCGATAACGGTTGTATTTCGTTTTTCAGATGACATTCTGGCGGTTATTCCATAACGATCCATTCCAATAAACGCTCCATAAGAAAGAACTTTTACTATATATTCCAAGTTATCTGTATCCCCAGTATGTCCAATGAGAATACTATTGGGCGCAACACCTTCTTCCCTGAAAATTTCCAGTTGCCTAATTCCATTCATACTTTGTGGATGTGAGTGTGTCATGATGGGCACACCCGTTACTTGATGAGCTTGTGCCACAGCTCGTATTACTTTTTCAACATCAGGGGTAAATCCCTGTTCGTCTGTTGCACATTTCAGAAATCCTGCTTTTATCGAAGTATTTTGAATACCAACTTCTATGTCTCTGATAAAAACTTGTGCCATGTAATCAATATTCCTATTTTGAAAATGTTGGGGGAGATCGTTAAATGTGTAAATTCCTGTTGCACAAATAATCTGCATCTCTGTTTCAAGGGCAACCTTTTCCATAAAGTGAACATCTCTTCCAATCCCCATGACTGTCGGGTCACAAATGGTTTTGATCCCCTGCATCTTTACCCTGTTTACTTGTTCTACCGCATTCTTAAATTCTTTTTCTTCATCATAAATATGAGGAAACTGAACGCGTACAGCTTCAGAACAAATTCGTAAATGTTCATGTACTAATGTCCTTCCAAGTTCTGAAAAATCTATTTTACCAGTTACAGTATTCACATATTTCATCGTATGAATCTCCTTTTTATAGTTTCTTAGATAAGTAAGGTGCAAAACAGTATTCTTTTACATATCCATAACAGATTCATCATGAGAATATTCGGATGTGACCTGTTCAGTTTTATTTAGAATAGTAACTATAATTCCAAATACATAACAAATAGATCCAAAGATTAATACTGCACCGCTTAGTTGCATATGTTCTGCCATAAATCCTACAATAGTAGGTGTAAGAGCCCCTCCTATCCGTCCTATATTAAATGTAAGTCCAACCCCAGTTGATCTTAAATGTGTCGGATATAATTCTCCTAGGTAAGCGCCGAATGTTCCCCAATAACCATAAATAACGAAACCAAATATGATTCCTACTAGAAAAAGGAAGGTTATATTTTGAATGAGCATATAGGCGATAATAAGTACGATTGAAAGAGATTGTCCTAGCAATAAAGTGAACTTTCTAGAATATTTATCTGATAAATATCCACCAACTTGGTGACCAAACACAGCACCAATATTTAAAACGATTAGAAACCAACTTGCCATCCCAAGCGACAAATTATGACTTTTCACTAAAAAAGTGGGTATCCAAGACGAAGCAGCCCAATATGCGCCTAAATTAAACAGTAAAAGTAAACTTGCCAATATAGTTCGTTTTGCGTAACCATCTTTAAAAAGCATCCATAGAGTAAAGGTACTTTTTTCTTCCTTCACTTTTTTTGTTTTTTCCTTCCAATTTGGTGGTTCCTTTAATCCTCTCCTAAACATTAATATAATAAATGCAGGCAATATACCTATTAGGAACAGAACTCTCCATCCAAATGCAGGTAAAATTAAGAATCCAAGTAATGACGCAATAGCATACCCTACAGGATAACCACTATGAACAAAAGAAGTTGCCTTTGCCCTATGCCTTTTTGGCCAATATTCAGAAATTAGTGAGGCTCCAAGTCCCCATTCGCCTCCTAATCCAAGTCCAACAAAAAATCGAAAAATTCCAAGCTGTACTGGATCTTGTGCAAAAGCTGAAATACCAGTAAAAATTGAAAAAAAGATGACAGTAAATGTTAACATTCTTACCCTGCCAAAATAATCACCCAAAATGCCACAGCCAATTCCTCCTACCATCATTCCTACTAATGTTGCAGAACTAATAAGACCTGCTTCTCCAGTTGACATATTCCATTGTGTTAATAAAAGTGGAATAACAAGGGCCAAGAGCATGGCATCCATTGAATCCATGCACCAGCCTGCAAAAGATGTCCATAAACTTTTCCATTAGGTTTTTCCTACTTCAGGGTCATTTCTTACATTTGAAGAATAAATCATCATTTTCCTCCTCGCATATTAAGTAAAAGCTTTATCTCTAAAGTTTTGTAGAACCTCCTTTTAAATAAATTTAGAACATTCGCTAAATGTAAGCGTTTGAATTTTTTTCAAGAGCAAATGGGAATAAGGAGAAAAGCATGATTATTGAAAGCGGAAGAAAAAATCATCAGCAATGACCATACAGCTACGTTTAGTTAATAAATCTTTCAATTTTGACAAAATACTGATATTTCATAATCTTGTATTCTTATGATAAACAAACACTTTACAAATGTACAATATATTTCTAATATTAATATCATATCCCCAGCATATGATAATTGAAAAAATGATAAAATAAACTATGGTTATATTAATCAGAAAATTTAGAATATATGGATAGGTCAGGTGAAAACGAGTGGACTTTAGAAATTTTAAGTATTTTGAAGCAGTGGCAAGGTTAGGAAACATTACAAGGGCTGCTAAGGAATTAAACATGTCACAACCACCCCTTAGCCAACAAATTCTAAATATGGAGAATAATCTGGGGGTAATGTTATTTGAACGACACAAAAAGGGAGTCATTTTGACTGAAGAAGGAAAACTCCTTTTACAAAAGGTAACTCCTATCCTTCGTCAATATCATGAACTTCTTGGCTATTTATCAGATCCTCAAAATTTAGTTATGGGAAATATTACGTTAGCTATTTTACCCGTTTTTTCGGCTACGATAGGTGAGGCGTTGGCACATATATGGAGCGAAAACATAAATATTCATTTTTCAATTAAAGAAGGCCATTCAAAAACAATCGTTTCATTAGTACAAAGTGGAGAAGCTCATTTGGGGATTACTCGTTTACCTATCCATAATACAGAACTTAATTATTCTATCCTAGGAAACGATCCTATTCGAGTTGTTCTTCGTAAAGATGATCCATTAATTGCAAAGGAGAAAATTTTACCGAGGGATTTAAAGGGGAGGCCATTGGTTTTAATTCGTGGAAGTACTACCCATAGTGCTTTCGCACAAATTGTCCAGAGGTTTGAAGAAGCTAAGATAAAACCTACTATCATCGGACATACAGAAACTGTTCTTACACTTCTTAAGATGGTGAAACATGGACCGGGAATCGGACTTGCTCCGCAGTCTGGTTGTTACCAATCGACAGATGGTTTAGAAATAGTACCATTTGGAGAATCGGAGATTTACATACCTACTGCTGTTATATGGCGGCAAAATGAGACGAATCCTACGGTATTAAAATTAAAGAACTTAATCACTAAGTATTGCGCTATTAAGTGACGTTTCTTAGTTTAGTAGAAAAAACATTCCCATCTCTGTTTTTTAGGAGATGGATTTTTTATAACTGTTTAGACTTAGGTATTGTTATTTTTATAAATTGGGTTTTTACGTTGATATTCATAAAACATACGAGTTACATATGGATAACATATCATTTTGGTATTTTACATATTGATAACTATTTTTTACACTTTTATCAAAGGATGAAATTCAAAATGTTCAAAAAATTATAGGAGGTATATCCCTTTAGACGTTTATTTTTTGATTCTTTAACAATTTACATCTCATTAAACAAATAAAATTAGTAACAATTTGTTTTTTATTAAATTGTTACCATTTCCAAAGGAGCGACTATATGGGGAATTTAAATAATGCTGTCAGCTGGATAACAGGAGCCACCGGGAGTATAGGAGGTGCGGCATGTAAAGCTTTAGCAAGATCAGGTAGTCACGTAGTCGTTTCTGATATAGATTTCGACCGTGCTCAGGACCTTTCTATCCAATTAAAAGATTTAGGTGTCGAGGCTTTACCCATTCAACTAGACGTCTCAGATCAAAAAGGTGTTGAATCTGTTGCAAAGGTTATAAAAGATACGTTTGGGCGATTGGACATTCTGGTAAATGGTGCGGGTATATCTCCAAAAGGAGAAAACGGACGAGTTCCAGTGGAAAACATGGATGTAGAAGAATGGCATAGAGTGATAAACATCAACTTACATGGAGCATTTTATACCTCGCAGGCTGCTGTTAAATTAATGAAGGAAAATCAAAGTGGTCATATTGTGAATATTGCCTCTCAAGCTGGAAGATCCTATAGTGCCGTTACTGGAGCTCATTATGCTGTTAGTAAAGCAGGTCTTATTTCTCTTACGCGTCAAATGGCTGGAGAACTCGGTCCAAGTGGAATTTATGTAAATGCAGTTGCCCCAGGACGCATTGACACTCCAATGATTAAAGATGTTGCAGAAGAAGTAAACCGACAAATAATAAATAATATTCCATTAAGACGACTAGGAACACCTGAAGAGGTGGCAAATACTATTCTATTTCTAGTTACTCCTCAATCAAGTTATCTTACTGGAGTAGTTATAGACATAAATGGTGGAAGATTGATGATATAGTAATTAATTTTGTTGGGGATTGTTAAAATACACCAGGGAAGCATTTCATTGAAATGAATTGGAGGAATTATTGGTGAAAGCCTTACTTAAACAAAGCTTTGATCCTGGAGATGTTTTATTGCAACAAGTAGTTAAACCAGAACCGGGCCATAATGAAGTGGTCATTAAAATACACTTTGCCGGCATTTGTGGAACGGACATGAAAATATATGATGGACATTATCATGCTTATAAGAATCCTTTGGTCCTTGGACACGAATTTAGTGGTCAAGTTGCAGAAGTTGGTACTGGTGTGCAGGATTTAGTGATCGGCACGAATGTTGTGGCCCGTACGATTTATTCTTCATGCGGGAAATGTGAATCATGTTTTGGAGGAAGAGAAAACCTTTGTACGGAAAAGACTCGAATTGGTTTTGATCATGATGGAGTTTTTACTGAATATGTAAAAGTTAATAAAGATCAAATCCACGTTCTGCCTAAAGAAATTGATTTGGTTACAGCAGCATTATTAGAACCTTTTACAGTAGTGGTACATGCTTTGAATCAAATTACAATTAGGCCATCCGATGTGGTCCTTGTGATTGGTCCTGGGCCGATTGGACTTATGACAGTACTTCTTTGTAAAGCTTACGGTGCTACAGTTGTTGTAGCTGGACTTAAGCAAGACAAGAAGAGACTTGAGTTAGCTCAAAAAGTGGGAGCTGATTTGGTTTTAGTTTCTGATCAAAATAATAGTGAGGCTTCATTATTGGATTTAACAGACGGCCAAGGCCCAAACATTGTTTTGGAGTGCTCAGGGACTGCAGGAGGCGTAAATCAAGGTTTAGAGTTATGCAGAAGAGGCGGCCAATATGTACAAATAGGCACTCGGAGCACACCCATAACTGTTGATTTTATGAAAATTGGTTATAAGGAAATTAAAGTTATTGGGAGTATTGGACACACGAAACTTGATTGGGAAAACTCGATTCGTATTGTTCAAGATGGAAAAGTCGATTTTTCACGTCTGATTGATCATTTTTATTACCTAGAGCAGTGGGAAGAGGCCTTTCAAGCTTTTAAAAACAAAGAGCAGACCAAGGTACTCTTTAAGCTATAAGTTGGTCCTTAGTAGATTTCTAACCATATCTTTTCTATAAAAATACTAATTCATAGGAGGAATAGTTATGCAGCGTCATGGAGGTTATATGTTAGTTGATACACTTATTAGACATGGAGTAACTCATGTTTTTGGAATGCCAGGGGGACAGGCAAATGCATTTTATGATGCATTATATCAACGTAAAGAAGATATCACTCATATTTTGATTAGAGATGAAACTACAGCAGGTTTAGCAGCAGATTCATTTTCGCGAGTAACAGGTCGAATTGGTGTTTGTGATGCTACTGTAGGCCCAGGAGCTACTAAATTCCCTTCCGGACTAATGGAAGCTTTTAATAGTTCAGTACCTATTCTAGTACTTGTAAGTGATCACCCACAAAATTCTGTTCTATTGCAACAATATGGACGTATTAGCCAAGGTGGAAATCAACTTGAAATGTTAAAGCCTTTTGCTAAAGAGACATTTAATGTTCCAAGTATTGAAATGCTTTCTAAAGTAGTAGGTGCTGCTATTCATACGGCAGTTTCAGGTCGTCCTGGCCCAGTTGTTGTTCAGATACCTCAAAATGTTTTCCAAGCGACAACAGATTTGGAACCGCTATCAGGAACTAGTAATCACCCTAAATTCAGATGTTCTGCACCTGAATCTGAAATTGCTAAAGCAGTACATCTCCTTACAGCTGCTAAGAAGCCTATTATTCTTGCAGGCGGAGGTCTTCAACTTTCTCAAGCTTATGATGAGATTGCCCAATTATCAGAGAATTATAAGATTCCAGTCGTAACGACATTGACTGGTAAAGGAAGTGTGGCTGAAACTAGTGACTTATGCCTTGGAGTACTGGGTGAGCTAGGAAGTCCATGTGCAAAAGTAGTTGCTGACCAAGCAGATGTAATTCTTGCAATTGGATATAAGCATTCTCAAAATAGCTCTTATCGTTGGACTTGGCCAAGAGCGGATCAGGAATTAATTCATATCGATGTGGATCCTGCTGAATTCGGACGAGTGATTAACGCAGATGTTGCATTATGGGGAGATGCACGCGAAGTCCTAAAACAAATCTTAGTGGAGTTGAAGGGTTCAAACTTCGAAACTTCTAGTGAATGGTTAAATGTAGTCAAAGTAGAAAAAGAGAAGTGGTTACTAGCTCGCACTGAGGAGTGCTACAGTAAAAATAATCCTATTTGGCCTCAAGCTGCTGTTCAAGCTATAGTGGACCAATTGGGAGAAAATGATTTTGTTACTTGCGATGCTGGTTTTTCAAGTGGCTGGGCTGGAGGTTTCCTGGAATTAAAAAGACAAGGTCGTCAAATCATTCTTCCACGTGGAGCTGCGGGATTAGGTTCTTCTCTGCCATTTGCTCTTGGAGTAGCTATGGCTCGTCCAGGATCACGTATAATAGCTATTAGCGGTGATGGTGCATTTAGTTACAATGTTGGTGAACTAGCAACTCTTAAACAACTAAATTTACCAATTATCAATGTAGTCTTTAATAATGCAGTTTTATCATGGTCAAAATGGACACAGCAACTTAATTTCGATAGAAATAATCAATCTGTTGAGTTAGGAAGTTACGAGTTTGGAACGATTGCTGAAAGTTATGGAATCGTTGGAGAAAACGTTCGAAACATAGAAGATTTAGGACCAATCTTGAAACGTGAACTTGCAGCAAACCGTCCAAGTGTAATTAATGTGTATACAGATGAATGGCAAGCTCCAACTATGCCTTATCGTGAGGCCATGAAAAAGGCGAAACAAGGACCAGTAACTAGTCAAGCATACTAAACATTTCTTTCATTCAGATGTTGTTATTGTTTTTCCATAATTTTATCTAAAGGAGAGAATTTAGTATGTTAGTACAATCAAAAGTGTTGTTTAACTATATCGGGGGAGAATGGGTAGAAGGTTCTACTACTAAAACACAGCCTGTTTATAACCCTGCAACAGGAGAAATAATCGCAGAAGTACCTCTTTCTGCAAAAGAAGATGTAGACAAAGCCGTACAAGTGGCAAACGAAGCCTTTCAATCATGGTCACAAGTCGCAGTTCCAAAGCGTGCTCGTATTCTATTTAAATATCAGCAATTGTTAGTAGACAACTGGGATGAACTTGCTAGATTAATTACTATTGAAAATGGAAAAAGTTTCAAAGAAGCCCATGGTGAAGTATTACGAGGAATTGAGTGTGTAGAATTTGCATCTGGTGCACCAACATTAATGATGGGAAAACAACTTCCAGATATAGCTACTAATATTGAATCTGGTATGTATCGTTATCCAATCGGAGTGGTAGGCGGTATTACCCCGTTTAACTTTCCAATGATGGTACCATGTTGGATGTTTCCACTTGCAATTGCATGCGGCAACACATTTGTCTTAAAGCCATCAGAGCGTACTCCACTTTTAGCTAACCGTCTTGCGGAGCTATTTAATGAAGCAGGATTACCAAAAGGTGTTTTGAACATCGTTCACGGTGCGCATGATGTAGTAAATGGGTTACTTGAGCATAAACTTGTCAAAGCAATCTCATTCGTAGGCTCACAGCCAGTGGCAGAATACGTGTACAAAAAGGGAACGGAAAATTTGAAGCGTGTTCAAGCATTAGCAGGTGCAAAAAATCACTCCATCGTGTTAAATGATGCGGATCTTGCAGATGCTGCTTCCCAAATTTTTAGTGCAGCATTTGGATCTGCAGGTGAGCGCTGTATGGCTGCCTCTGTTGTAACAGTACAGGAAGAAGTTGCAGATGCACTGATTCAAAGATTAGTAGAAACAGCGAACAACATCGTAATCGGAAACGGATTGGAAGAAACCGTATTCCTAGGGCCAGTGATACGTGATGAACATAAGAAGCGCACGTTGGGCTATATTGAATCAGGCGTTCAAGATGGAGCCCGCCTCATTCGTGACGGAAGGAAAGACGCAGCGGTAAAAGGTGATGGTTATTTTGTTGGACCGACTATTTTTGATCATGTTACACAAGAAATGAAAATCTGGCAGGATGAGATCTTTGCACCAGTATTATCTGTAATACGCGTCAAAACATTAGAAGAGGCTATTGAAATTGCAAACAATTCTAGATTTGCAAACGGTGCTTGTATCTATACGAACGATGCCAGAAGCGTACGTAAGTTTCGTGAAACCATCCACTCTGGTATGTTAGGAGTTAATATTGGAGTACCAGCACCAATGGCGTTTTTCCCATTCTCCGGGTGGAAAGATTCTTTCTACGGTGATCTTCATGCGAATGGTACGGACGGAGTGGAGTTCTATACAAGAAAGAAAATGGTGACGGCAAGATATTAAAACATAAGTGTGTAAATGGTATTTGATTAAGCGACCTTATTATTCTTTTTAGAATTTAAAAGGTCGCTTCAATGATTTTTATTATTGGTATTATGTTGTTATTTTAATAACTAAAGAGTTCAAACGATGTAAGAGACCTGTTTTATTCAATGAAAGTACGTTAATCCCGGTAAAGGGTGGATTATTATATAGGTGAAATTCTAAATCGAAACGTAGAATAGGCCGTTTTTTAGGTATTATGATTGGCATGGAACTTGCAAGTTATAAAAGTAGTTAAACTAAAGGGGGAGTAATTATGAGGAAGAGAATACTTACAGCTTTAATGTTAGTATTGGTTTTAATTTTAGGAGCATGTACACAGTCATCAAATGGTTCTGGTAAAAATGAAAGCGGAAACATAAAAGTTGGTGCGGTTCTTCCATTGACAGGACCAGCAGCCCTGTATGGACAGCAAACATTAGATGGTGCGAAATTGGCAGCCAAAATGATTAATGATGATGGCGGGATATTAAAAGGACGCAAAATTACCTTAGTAACTGAAGATGATCAATCAAAGCCGGAGTTAGGTGTAACGAAATTTAAGAAATTAATTGAAAGTGACAGAGTTAATGCCATTACTGGAGGGGCAAACAGTTCCGTTACCATGGCAACAAAAGATGTTGCTAAAAATAAATTATTAAATGTTGTTACTGTTTCAAAAGCTCCAGAGATTATGACCGACCGTGATTCATTCCGTTTCCGACTAAATAGTACCAATGATATGGATGGAAAGGCTTTCCACAAGTTTATTGCAGAACAGCTTAAACCTAAAACGGTTGCGGTCATCGCTGAAAACACTGATTATGGTCAAGCTGAATTAAAGGCCTTGAAGAAAAACTGGTCTGGTAGTGGGAAACCCAAAATCGTCGCAACTGAGTTTTTTGACTTTACTGAAACAGATTTTACTAACCCGTTAACAAAGTTAAAGTCAGCCAATGCTGATGCATTATATGTTGTTGGTGCTGGCATTGAAATAAATTCAGCGATTTTCAAACAAGCACATCAGCTTGGTTTTAATAACACGATGAAGTTACTAGCACCCGGTTGTATCAATTCAAAAATGGTGGAGTTAGCAGGTGATGTTGCAGAAGGAATCATTTCTGCCGACCTATATCAAAATACCATTGATAATGAGATGAACAAAGAATTTGTAGCCGCATTTGAAAAAGAATACAATCATAAACCGGAAAAAACGGAAATGTTAGGTTTTGAATCCATCTGGTTTGTGGCAAAAGCAATGGATAAAGCAGGATCGTCCACTGACTATAAGGCTATATCTAAAGCTTTAGAAAGTGAAGATTGGCAGTCACCAAGAGGTGATTTAAAGTTTGAGAACGGCCAAGCTTTAGGAGAAGTTATCCCATTAACTGTTAAGGATGGTAAAGTAGTTCCATATCAACAGTAGATTGATAGACACTAACCAAATAGCTTCTATTGGAGAAGCTATTTGGTTAAAAATTCAATGATTTCCTTGTTTATTTCCATAATGAATAAAGAATGATACTTATATTTAAAAGGAAGAAAGGTGGATATATTTTTGGAAATTATCAATCAATTAGTAGCGAATGGGTTAGTTATTGGATTAACTTATACCTTGTTTGCTTTAGGAGTAACGTTAATTTTCGGAATATTAGGAATGATCAACTTTGCCCATGGTGAATTTTATATGCTTGGGGCATTTGGATCGTATATCCTTCAACAAGAATTAGGGTTAAATTATTTCCAGGCAGGAATTGTGACTATCATCATCATTTGCTTGATTGCATGGTTGATTGAAAAATTTACGCTCAGGTCATTACTTGATACCGATCATTTAAACTCATTACTTGCCACCTTTGGTTTAAGTATTGTTTTATTGAACATGGTTGCCATTGCATATGGAACGACTCCGAGGCAAATAAGTAGTCCGTTTAACGGTGTCGTACATATTGGAAATGTTTTTATCACTCAACAAAAAATAGTCATTGTCCTTTTGGGTATTGTGGTCATCGTGTTGCTAAATCTCTTTATCAAGCACAGTCATTTAGGGAAACTCATGCGGGCCGTATCACAGAATAGAATGGGGGCCATGGTCTCAGGGATCTCAATTAAACGAATCTATTCCTTTACCTTCATCTTTGGGGTTTTATTAGCCACACTTGCTGGAATCCTCATCGGACCAACCACCTATGTAACACCCACAATGGGTACGAGTGTTATGTTAAAAGGTTTTGTCATCGTTATTTTGGGTGGGTTAGGTAGTGTTCCTGGGGCAATTATCGGCGGAATGTTACTTGGATTCGTTGAAACAGGGGCATCGTCCTTAGTGGGGAACTCTTGGAAGGATATTATTGGTTATGTAATCTTGATTCTCGTATTATTAATTCGTCCTCAGGGAATCTTTGGATTTCAAAGGAGGTCACAATAATGAAAAAGAAGCTGCCTTTCATCCTAATATTACTAATTTTAATTTCTCTCCCATTTATTTTTAATAATCCTTATTACTTAAATATTATCATCACATTTGGGGTTTTCTCGATCTTTGCTTTAAGCCTAAACTTTATTGTCGGTTACATTGGTGAAATATCATTTGGTCATGCTGCGTTTTTTGGCTTAGGTGCATACTTTACGACCTTAATAAATCAAAGCTTAGAATTTCCGTATTTTATTAGTTTACTCCTTGCCTTAGTATTAACCGGCTTTGTTGGAATGTGTGTCGGATTTTTATCACTTCGTCTCCAAGGTGTTCACTTTGCCATCATTACGCTGGCATTCGCAGAAGTGTTTCGCCTAATCATTCTTAATCTGACAGATATTACCCGAGGCGCCATGGGGCTAAGTGTTTCTTCTCCAATAATACCCTTTACGCAAACTTCTCTTACTGATCCAATGATTTATTACTACTTTGTTTGTCTATTGTTAGTAGGAGTCATCTATTTTATTAAATTCACATTAAGTACACCTTTTGGGAGAGGAATTTTAGCCATAAAAGAAGGAAGTCTGTTAGCAAGTTCAATTGGAATTCATGTTTCTAAATATAAAATTATTGCTTTTACGATTTCAGCCATTATTGCGGGGTTGGCTGGGGCATTGTACGCACCTTTTGTTGGAATTATTACCCCTGATCTTTTATCCGTCCATTATACAACTGAAGCTTTATTAATGGTAATTGTCGGTGGAAAAGGATTCTTGCTAGGACCATTGTTTGGTGCCTTTATCTTCACAGTTATTCCAGAATTCTTGTGGATGTCCCCGGAAGTCCAACTACTTGTATTCGGTATCATATTAGTTTTATCGATTAAGTTTATGCCTAAGGGGATTGCCAATCTGATTAAAGTGATTAGTACAAAAATGCAAAAGGATAAAGAGCCTAAACAACATTTAAAAAGTAGCATGGAGAAAGAAAAGGAGGTGTCATAATTTGACTTTATTATCAGTTTCCAATTTAAGTAAACGGTTCGGAGGTTTAAGTGCGAATTCAAATATATCATTTACAGTTGAGGAGCAAAGCATAGTTGGTATAATTGGTCCCAATGGTGCTGGAAAAACGACTTGTTTTAATCTGATAAGTGGCTTTTTACCACCATCAGAGGGAGAAGTAATTTTCAACGGTACCAATATAACTAAATTGAATGCCCATCAGACTGCATCATTAGGAATGGTTCGAACTTTTCAGCATACAAGCGTGTTTTCAGAACTTTCTGTGTTAGATAACATTCTGACGGGGCAGCATTTGGAAGTGAAGGGATTATTAAAATACGCCTTTACTAATCGGAAAAAGTACATCGAAGAGGAAAATAAGAGTAAACAAAGAGCAATTGAAATATTAAAGCTAATGGAATTAGAAGATAAGCAAGAAAAACAAGCGAAAAGTCTTCCGTATGGTGAACAAAGAAAGCTAGAAATTGCGATTGCCCTAGCTGCTAATCCAAAATTATTACTATTGGATGAGCCAGCAGCAGGCATGAATGAAACGGAGTCCGCTAAACTAGTTCAAATTATTAAAAAACTAAAAACAAAAGGCCTTACAGTTTTAATTGTGGAACATGATATGAAGGTTGTAATGAATCTTTGTGATTATATTGTTGTTCTAGATCAGGGTGCAAAATTAGCGGAAGGCACTCCAAAGGAGATTAGTAATAATTCTAAGGTAATCGAGGTTTATCTTGGTACTCCTGATGAGGATCACCACACAAAAGAGGAAGGAAGTGTGGAATTTGCTTAAGTTAAAGGACGTTCATGTTTCATATGGTCCTATTAAAGCGGTTAAAGGAATATCTCTCCATATTAATGAAGGAGAAATGATTGCCTTAATTGGTGCAAATGGAGCGGGCAAGAGTACAACACTTAAGGCAATTGCAGGGATTGAACCAATAGAATCGGGTGAAATAAATTATTATGGAGAAAATATTTCAAATTCTCCATATTATAAGACCAACAATCTTGGGATTACGCTTGTCCCAGAAGGACGACAATTGTTCCCTGATATGACAGTAAAAGAAAATCTTGAAATGGGATACAAGAAATCGAAAAAAGGTGCAAGTTTGCGAGAGTTACTGGAAAAGGTCTATGAATATTTTCCAGATGTGTACATGAAAAGGAATGAACTTGCCAGCAGTTTAAGCGGTGGACAGCAGCAAATGGTAGCCATTGGGAGAGGAATCATGTCAGAGCCTAAGCTCTTGATGTTTGATGAGCCCTCATTAGGTTTAAGTCCTGTGTTAGTACAAAATGTAGTCAGTATTATTCGGACCTTGCATGAGAAAGGCCATAGTATATTGCTAGTAGAACAAAATGCGAACTTGGCCTTAAAAATGGCAGATAGAGGCTATGTTTTAGAGATGGGAAGAATAGTCCTTGAAGACAAGGCTAGTTCTTTATTAAAGAATGAGGAAATTAAAGCTGCATATTTGGGACTCTAATAATCTAATGTGTCATTGCATATTATTTTAAGGGTAAAAAACTAGATTCCAAGAATAAGGATGGAGTGATTACTATGCATTTGCGTCTGACAGACGAACAGAAAATGGTGCAAAAAACAATTAGAAGATTTGTAGAAAAAGAATTAATACCACTAGAAAACGATGTTCTTAGAAATGAACGCGAAGGCAAACCAAGTCTACCGCCAGGGAAATTGAAAGAGCTGCAATTAAAGGCTAAAGAAGCTGGGTTCTGGGGAATTAATACTCCAGAGCAATATGGCGGTGCCGATTTAGGTCAGATGATGATGGCAATTGTATTAATGGAAGTTTCCAAAACATTCGTTCCTTTTTCTTTCGGCGGTTCTGCTGATAATATCCTTTACTATGCGAATGAAGAACAAAAGAAGAAATATCTCATTCCAACTATCAATGGTGATAAGAAGTCCTGCTTTGCGATGACCGAACCTGGCGCAGGCTCAGATACACAGAATATCAAAATGACGGCCGTTAAAGATGGTAGTGAATGGGTCCTTAATGGTGAAAAGACTTTTATTACAGGCGGAAATGAAGCAGATTTCGTAATGGCAATTGCCATTACTGATAAACAAAAGCATCAGGAGACTCGTGGACGTGAAGGCGTAACCTGCTTTATTGTTGACCGTGAAATGGGCTGGAAATCTGAGTATATACATACTATGGGTGAATGGGGTCCAGCTGGTTTGGTTTTTGATAATGTTCGTGTTCCGGAGGAAAATATCCTCGGTGAACTTCACAAAGGCTATAACCTTGGATTAGAATGGATTGGTTTTGCAAGATGGATCGTGGGTGCAAGGGCTGTCGGTGCTGCAGAACGTTTATTACAAATGGCGATTGATTATTCCAAGGAACGGATTACCTTTGGCAAGCCAATAGCTGAGCGCCAAGCAATCCAATGGCAAATTGCAGATTCTGCAGTTGAAATTGAAGCGGCCCGCTGGCTTGTATTAAATGCGACATTTACGCTTGATCAAGGTGAAGACAACCGACATTTGGCTTCTATGGCTAAATTATATGGCGCCAATATGGGTAACAGAGTCGTTGACCGCGTGCTGCAAATTCATGGCGGCATGGGTTATACAAGAGAATTGCCGATTGAACGCTGGTACCGTGAAGCTAGACTTTGGAGAATTTACGATGGAACAGATGAAATTCAGCGGATGATCATTTCTCGTAACCTTCTTAAAGGGCATGTGAAAGTTGGTCAATACGTTTAAAAGCTTTTTGAAAGCGTTGTCTAATTAGAAATATTTATTTTGGGAGGAAGAGAAATGGCAGGAAGATTTGCTGGAAGAGTTGCATTTGTAACTGGAGGCAGCCGTGGTATTGGAAAGGGGATTGTTGAGCTTTTTGCAAGCGAAGGTGCAAAGGTAGCCATCATCGATTTAAACGAAGAGGCATTAAGTGAAACAGCAAATGAATTAAGAGAAAAGGGCTATGAAGTTTATACCAAAGTTGCCAACGTTGTGGATTCTGAGCAGGTGGAGGCAGCTGCCAAAGAGGTACATGATACCTTCGGATCAATTGATATCCTTGTCAATAATGCCGGTGTGATTCGTGATAATCTGTTGTTTAAAATGACAGATTCTGATTGGCAAACCGTAATGGATGTCCATCTGAAAGGTTCTTTCAATGCTGCACGCGCTGCGCAAAAATATATGGTCGAGCAAAAATACGGACGTATTATTAATATATCTTCCACTTCGGCTCTCGGAAATCGCGGCCAAGCCAATTACGCTGCTGCCAAAGCAGGTCTTCAAGGCTTTACCAAAACATTGGCAATTGAGCTTGGAAGATATGGAATTACCGCCAACTCTGTAGCCCCTGGATTTATCGAAACCGATATGACAAAAGAAACTGCTGCAAGAATAGGTATTTCTTTTGAACAATTAATTCAAGCAAGTGTTTCAAATATTCCAGTGGGCAGAAGTGGCAAGCCTGAGGATATTGCTAATGCTGTTGCCTTCTTTGCAGATGAAAAATCATCGTTCGTAAGTGGGCAAGTCATCTATGTAGCCGGCGGACCAAAATGTTAATTAGGTGAGGTGGAGATGAATTGTTTAAAGATCAAATTGGCAAACAGTCTAACAAGGTAAAAAATGTTGTTGAAAGGGGAGCCGTAAAGAAATTTGCGGAATCCATTGGCGACCTTCATCCCATTTATTTTGATGAGGAAGTTGGCGCAAAGTCTAGATATGGAAAGAATATTGCCCCGCCAACTTTTCCAAGGGTTTTTGATTACGGTGTAATTGAAGGCTTAAACCTTCCTAACAAAGGATTAATTCACGGTGAACAAACGTTTCATTACGTTCGTCCTTTATTAGTGGGTGAAGAGGTTTATTGTTATTCAAAGGTAAAGAACTACTTTGAGAAAAAAGGTAATTTTGGTGAAATGGGCTTCCTCGTTCTCGAAAGCTATGGCGATGATGCGGCAGGAAATACCATTTTCAGTTCAACCTCAACGGTTGTCATTTCTGAAGCGGTGAGGAAGGTGTTGACCCGATGAGTACACTTACTGAATTAAACATTGGCGAATCGGTTAAAGAAATTCAATTAGAGCCTGTATCAAGGATGGACCTGATTAAATATTCGGGTGCTTCAGGGGATTTTAATCCGATTCATACAATCGACGATGAGGCGAAAAAGGCGGGACTGCCAGGCATTATTGCTCATGGCATGTGGACGATGGGAAATCTGGCAAAGCTGTTTACGGAATACTATGATGAAGGCTTCATCGAAGATTATTCGATCCGTTTTAAAGGCATGGTATTTTTGAATGATGTCGTTACCCTCAAAGCGACTTTGAAGGAAAAGCAGGAAAATAAATTGCGCTTCACTGTACAAGCGGTGAATCAACAAGGCAACGATGTTTTAAAGGGTGAAGTAGTGTATCACCAATACTAACTAGATGATCAGAAATTGAAATTAGAGCCCGGCATTAAAAGGATTTCTTCTTATGCTGGGTTTATTACTATCAATTTTTAAAGGGTGATGATATGTCTGCAAAAATGGTTTTGAGCTATAAGCCGCCAGTTTTCACTTCATTTGAAGAGGAAAGACTGCATTTAAAACAAAAGTTAGCGGCCTCGTTCCGCTTATTTTCTAAATTTGGCTTTGATGAAGGAGTCGCCGGACATATAACTGCACGGGATCCTGAGCGGAAGGATCATTTTTGGGTAAATCCGTTTGGGATGCACTTTAGCCAGATTAGAGCCTCTGACTTAATTCTTTGTAACCATGATGGTGTTGTTGTTGAAGGGAATTATCCCGTTAATCGTGCTGCGTTTGCCATCCATTCACAAGTTCATGCCGCACGTCCTGATGTCATTGCCGCTGCCCATGCTCATTCGGTTTATGGTAAATCATGGTCATCTCTCGGCCGACTCCTTGACCCGATTACTCAAGACGCCTGTGCCTTCTATAATGATCATTCATTATTTGATGATTTTACTGGAGTTGTTTTGGACATTGAAGAAGGCCGTCGGATTGGAAAAGCTCTAGGAGATCGAAAGGCTTGTATTCTTAGAAATCATGGGCTTTTGACAGTCGGAAGATCGGTGGATGAAGCAGCCTGGTGGTTTATTACAATGGAACGTTCCTGCCAGGCGCAATTGCTTGCAGAGGGAGTAGGGTCACCTGTGATTATTGATGATCTAAATGCCGCTTCAACGTATGAAACCGTCGGAACCCATGAAGCAGGCTGGTTCCAATTCCAGCCATTGTGGAATCGGATTGTGAAAGAGCAGCCAGATTTATTGGATTGATTTTGCCCGAAGTTGGTTAGAAGAGTGGAGGGGGAGCTCCTAATGCCCGAAAGTAAGCAAAAAGGAACCCATGGTTATTAAGAGGGTCTCCTAATGCCCGCGGGCAAGAAAAAAGAGTCCTCACGGTAATTAGGAGGGTCTCCTAATGCCCGCGGGCAAGAAAAAAAGGACTTCAAGGTAATTAAGAGGAGCTCCTAATGCCCAGGGGCAAGAAAAAAGAGTCCTCAAGGTAATTAAGAGGGTCTCCTAATGCCCGCGGGCAAGAAAAAAGAGTCCTCACGATAATTAGGAGGGTCTCCTAATGCCCGCGGGCAAGAAAAAAAGGACTTCAAGGTAATTAAGAGGAGCTCCTAATGCCCAGGGGCAAGAAAAAAGAGTCCTCAAGGTAATTAAGAGGGTCTTCTAATGCCCGCGGGTAAGAAAAAAGAGTCCTCAAGGTAATTAAGAGGGTCTCCTAATGCCCGGGGGTAAGAAAAAAAGGACCTCAAGGTAATTAAGAGGGTCTCTTAATGCCCGCTAGCAAGAAAAAAGGACCTCAAGGTAATTAAGTGGGGGATTTTATATCTTTTATCCTATCAATCAAACTCAACAAATCCATTTAGAGTAATGCATAATATTTTGGAGGAAGTTTTATGAAAATAGGGGTTGCAGGCACCGGTGCCGTTGGCGGTTATTTTGGCGGACTATTACAAAAGGCCGGACATGAGGTCATTTTTTTGGCAAGAGGTTCAAATCTTGAAAGAATGCATTCAAAAGGTTTATTGATTGAAAGTGAAGTAGATCGATTTACGGTAGATGGAATCTTTACTGATCAATATGAATCATTTTCAGAGATTGACCTGCTTTTATTTTGTGTGAAATCAACAAGCACAACCGAGGTTGCTGCGAAATTTCTTCCGATTTTAAAAGAATCCTCTCTCATTATGACGTTTCAAAATGGGGTAGATAATGAAGAAATTCTTGCTTCCATATTTGGTGAAAAACGAATTCTATCATGTGCCACTTACATTCAGGCAATTGTAACCGAAGACGGTGCCGTTAAACAAATTGGTGTTCCGCCAAGACTGTTGATCGGGGCTTTGGATGAGGAGAAGACTGAACAGGTAAACGAAATTTCAGCTAAATTTAATGCTGCAAACATCGAAACATTTACCTCAAGGAACATTTTAGAAATAAAGTGGAAAAAATTGCTTTGGAATGTCACCTTTAATCCTATAACAGCTCTAATTGAGTCTAAAGTAGGCGCCGTGTTTGAAAATGACGGTATACATTCTACTGCGGTCAAAATTTGTAAAGAGTCCATTGCTGTAGCAAGAGCACTAGGTTTTGAGATCGATGAAGATTTTTACGAAACCATATTTGCTCAAGGTAGCCTGGCGAAAAATCACCATACCTCGATGCTTCAGGATAAGTTAAAAGGGAAAACACCTGAACTTGAATCCATCGCCGGTTATATCGTGAAAAAAGGAAAGGAATTGCAAGTGGAAACACCAGTCCTTGAAACAATCTATCATTTATTAAACTATCAAACAATTAAACAATAAAATTTTAGATTCCATTTGGAGAGGTGAAAGATTTGATTATGGAGCACGAACGTCCCTGGATGGAACAATACCCCGAGACGACGATTCTTTCCTTTCATATCCCAGAAGTTAGTTTGTATTCACTTTTGGAAGATACGACAAGGAAATATAGTGACAAGACCGCTATCATTTACGATGAGGATAGCTTGACGTACAAGCAGTTAAAAGATCAGGTCGACCGACTAGCAGCTGCCTGGAGAAACCTAGGAGTTAAAAAAGGGGATCGGCTTGGTTTAATGGTATCCAACCATCCCTTCTATGTGATTTCCTATTATGCTGCATTGAAGCTAGGAATGATTGTCGTTCAGATTAATCCGCTTTATACCCCAAGAGAACTTCTGGAAATACTTCATGATGCACAAATGAATTATTTAGTTACAGAACCACAGAGTCTTGAAAAAATATCACAACTAAAAAATTCCTATGCTTTTAAAGGATTATTTGTTACAGAACTTTCATCAAAAAAAGATGGCATTTACAGTATTCACGAGTTAATAAACTGCTTCAATCCACTGGTTGATTCATGTTTGATTAATGCCCAACAGGACATTGCCGTCATTCAATATACTGGTGGAACGACAGGGAAAAAGAAAGGGGCCATGCTGACACATTATAATTTAGTGGCGAATGTCCTTCAAAGTAAAGCTTTATATGGTGCAATCATGTTTTTTGGCGAAGAAACCATCTTAACGGCGACGCCCTTATATCATGTGTATGGGATGACAAGCGGGATGAACCTTGCCATTTACATTGGGGCAGCAAATCTGTTAGTCAACAAGTTTGAAATCGAAAAAGTCCTTAAGCTCATTCAAACTCACAGACCAACCTTCTTTCCAGGTGTTCCAAAAATGTACAATGCATTTGTTAATTACCCTGAAATTGATAGGTATGATTTAACCTGTTTTAAAACCTGTTCAAGTGGTTCGGCACCATTGCCAATAGAAGTCTTGAAGAAGTTTGAGGGGTTAACAGGTGCCTCCATTCGCGAAGGCTATGGGCTTTCTGAAACTTCTCCATCGACCCACCGAAATCCGCCGGATGGCTTGATGAAGGTCGGCAGTATTGGTATTCCTCTGCCGAAAACAGACTGCCGGATTGTCGATGATCATGGGGAGAATCTTCCGGAAAAAACTGTTGGGGAACTATTAATAAAAGGTCCCCAGGTGATGTTAGGTTATTGGAATAAGCCTGAAGAAACGAATCTATCCTTACGGGATGGCTGGCTCTATACCGGTGATTTAGCCACAATGGATGAAGATGGATATTTTTATATTGTCGGCCGGAAAAAAGAAATGATTATTGTCGGCGGCTTTAACGTTTACCCGCAGGAGGTCGAAGGTGTGTTATATGAACACCCCGATGTCCTTGAGGCAGCGGTAGTAGGGATACCTGACAGAGAAGCAGGAGAACTTGTTAAAGCCTTTATTGTACCCAAGGAAGGCAAGGGTATAAACATCAATGAGTTAAGGGAGCATTGCTACCAACTCTTAACCCGTTACAAAGTGCCAAAGCAATTTGAGATCATCGAAGCCTTGCCGCGGAATACGGTTGGTAAGGTTTTGAAACGAATCCTTTTAGACGAATCAAAGAAAATGGTTTAACCGATAACTTTAGCTGAACTAGGGGTGCTATCCATGAACTTTGAACTTAACGAAGATATTCTGTTTATGAAATCGACGTCAGAGATTTTATTCAAACCGAGGTTGAAGCGGTTGCGATGCAAATTGAAGAAGAAAACCATATTCCAGAAAGAATTATCAATCTCTCAAAGGAGTTAGGGCTGTTTGGGTTAAGTATCCCTGAAGAGTATGGCGGCCTTGGGATAGGCATGGTGGGTAAATGTGCTTTGTACGAGGAAATTGGGCAAACACATAATGGCTATACCACATTAATTGGGGCTCATACAGGCATTGGAACCGTAGGAATCGTGGAAATGGGAAATGAACTGCAAAAGAAAATGTTTCTCCCTGATATGGCAAGCGGAGAAAAACTGGGAGCATTTGCATTGACTGAACCTGATGCTGGTTCAAATGCGGCAAATTTAAAAACTACGGCTGTAAGAAGGGGGGATAAATACATCTTAAATGGCCTGAAGCATTACATTACAAATGCCACTGAGGCAAGTGTATTTACGGTCATGGCTGTTACAGATCCTGAAAAAGGGGCTAAAGGCATTACCTCGTTTATTGTGGAAAAAGATTTCCCTGGGTTTCAGGTCGGAGCAGTGGAAAAAAAGATGGGTTTAAGAGGTTCACATTCAGCGGAATTAATTTTTGAAGATTGCGAAGTTCCAGTGGAAAATGTACTGGGCTCAGAAGGACAGGGATATGTAAATGCTCTCAAAATTTTAGCAAATGGCCGAGCAGGTCTTGCTTCACGAAATCTCGGATCCTGTCAAAAACTATTAGAAATGTCGACCAGATATGCTAAAGAACGAATCCAATTTGGTAAACCAATCATCAAGAATCAGGCAGTCAGCCACATGCTTGCAGAAATGGCGGTTGAAATTGAAGCGCTCCGTTCCTTTACCTACCGTGTGGCTTGGATGGTTGATTCAGGAATGAAGGTTATCAAAGAAGCGGCTATGCTGAAGCTTTATGGTTCAGAGGTGTATAACCGTGTGGCAGATAAAGCTGTGCAAATTCATGGGGGTTTGGGTTATATCGCCGACTATCCTGTTGAACGCTACTATCGTGATGCCAGGATTACCAGAATCTATGAGGGCACATCTGAAATCCAGAAAAATATCATTGCAGCACAATTAGAAAAAGAATATAGCTAAATTAATTTATCTAGGAGGGATTTCATAGTGGAAGAGATTGTTATTTTAAGTGCCGTTCGTACACCTGTCGGAAGGTATGGCGGCGCATTAAAAAGCCTTAATTCCGGACAGCTCGCTTCAATTGCCATTAAAGAGGCTATAAACAGGGCTGGTATTTCAGCGGATCAAGTCGATGAAGTCATCTTGGGAGAAGTAAGACAGACTACCGAATCTTCGAATGTGGCCAGAGTGGCAGCGTTGAGGGCAGGGGTTTCTGAAAGTGCAGCTGCGTTTACGATTAACCGCTTATGTGCATCCGGTATGCAGGCTATTTGTTCAGGTGCTCAGCAAATTGCTTTCGGGCAAGCAGAAATCGTTGTTGCCGGTGGAACAGAGAGCTTGAGCAATGCCCCTATTTATCTAAGAAACTCCCGCTTTGGCGGAGACCAAGCGAAGTTGGTTGATTCGAACACAGAAGCTGGTCAACAGCCTGTTGAAATCTATGGTAATGACCTTGGAATGGGGATAACAGCAGAAAATGTAGCGGAGAGATTTTCGATTTCACGAGAAGACCAGGATGCTTTTTCGCTTGAAAGTCAATTAAGGGCTGCTGCTGCGATAAAAAATAACCACTTCCAGGATGAAATCGTTCCGGTTGTGATAAACAGCAAAAAAAGTTCCTTTACCTTTACGGTTGATGAACATCCAAGACCTGAAACAACTTTTGCAGCGCTGAGCAAACTTCGGCCTGCATTTAAAGAAAATGGCACCGTTACGGCTGGCAATGCCTGCGGCAGGAATGATGGTGCAGCTGCATTAGTGCTCACATCTGCCAATAATGCTGAAAAATTGGGATTGAAACCGCTTGCTAAAATTGTTGATTGGACGGCGGTAGGGGTTTCTCCAGAAGTCATGGGAATTGGCCCTGTACCAGCGGTTAAGAAGCTTTTGGAAAGAACAAACTTTACTCTGGAAGATATCGATTTAATTGAGTTGAATGAAGCATTCGCTTCGCAGTCATTAGCTGTTATTCGCGAATTACAATTAGATATAGCGAAAGTAAACGTAAATGGAGGAGCTATTGCGCTTGGTCATCCACTTGGAGCAACGGGAGCAAAGATTAGTACGACCTTAATTCACGAACTAATACGCCGTGGTAAAAAGAGAGGAATCGCTACTCTTTGCGTCGGTGGCGGCCAAGGAATGGCATTGATGGTCGAGGTCCTATAGAAAGGAATATGGAATTGAACAAAGCCAAAACATCATCAACTTTTATTGATTATATGGGGTTTACTAGCACAATGACTGATAAGTTTGAACTAGATTTATCCTTGCAGCAGCATTTACTCCAGGACGATGGTACGATTCATCCTGGTGTTTTTTCAACCATGATTGATATTTCTATGGGTGCTACCATCTCTGTGGAAACAAACTCGTTTGCTACTACGATTAATCTAAATCTATCATTTTTCGACCTTTCGCCGAGAGAACATTATCAAGCGGAAACGAAAATATTGAATCAAGAGGGTAAATATGTAACTGCAGAGGGAATGATCTTTTCACAAGACGGAGTTCTAATTGCTAAGGGGATTGGAACCTTTAAAGCAACTCCTATTAAAAAGGGGTAGAGAAGGGGGGAATATGTTGAAGGTGATGGAAAAAGAAATGTTTAAAGGAATTAATAAAAACCCTTTTTTTAATCATATCGGATTTGAAATCGTAAGCGGACATGAAGATGAACTATCACTAAAGCTGGAAGTAAAGAAAGAACTATTCAACACAAATAATTCTCTTCATGGAGGAGTTCATGCCTCCATGCTTGATATGGTCCAAACCATTCATCTGCGCAAAATATATCATACTTCTGTATCAGCAGTGAATTTGGATGTACATTATTTTGCCCCAACAAACACTGGAGATCTCTTTGCTCGGGCAAAGGTACTCCAACAGGGATATAAATTAGCGACGATTGAATCAGAAATATTAGATGAAAATCATCAGCTTATTGCAAAAGGAACAGGTGTCTATAAGATACTTAGACAATCGGAATAAAAATTTTTCCTAAAAAATACTAGATTAATATAAGATTTTTTGTATCCATTCATCAAAAATAGTGATAGTAGGTTCAAGAAATATGTTTCTACTATATCAATGAAAAAATTGTCGAAAAGGGTGCTGAATGTAAATGCTACAGGCACGTTCTTAATGTCACAGGCAGTTGGAAAAGTGATGCTGGAACAAAAATCAGGAAAAATTATCAATATTGCCTCTGTAGCAGGTCTGCAAGGAAGCAATCCTAAATATATGAATGCAATTGGCTATAACGCGAGTAAAGGCGCTGTGGTAACTTTTACTAAGGATTTAGCAGTGAAATGGGGACCACATGGTATTTATGTTAATGCCATTGCTCCAGGATTTTTTCCAACGAAAATGTCTAATGGTTTACTGGATAAAGGCGGAGAAGCCATTCTTGAAGGCACACCATTACGAAAATTTGGTTCAGATTCCGATATAAAAGGAGTTGCACTTTTCTTAGCGGCACCAGCTTCTAATTTTGTAACTGGGGATATATTAGTTGTTGATGGCGGCGCACATGCGATGTAAGAAAAAATACAGATAATACAAGACTCCTAGAAAATATACAAAAGCTTTTAAATAAAAATAGAGGTGAAAATAATAGATGAAAAGAGATGCAGTAATCGTTTCTGCCGTACGTACAGCGATTGGCAGGCAAGGAGGGGCCCTAGCGAGTGTCCCTGCTCACGTAATAGGTGCAGAGGTTATCAAAGAGGCATTAAATAGAGCGAAACTCAAACCTGAAATGGTCGATGATGTTATTTTTGGTAATGTGTTGTCAGGCGGCGGAAATATTGCAAGATTATCAGCATTGCAAACAGGGTTATCGATTGACTTACCCGGTTTAACAGTAGATCGGCAATGTGGTTCTGGCATTAATGCCGTCAATCTTGCAGCCCAGGCGATTCGGGCAGGTGATGGTGACATCTATATAGCTGGTGGAACTGAAAGTATGAGCCGTGCTCCCTATTTGATGGCCCGTCCAGAAAAACCATTTCATGCTGAACCGCCAAGATTTATTAAATTACAGGTTTCTACAGAAGAAGCAGGAAATCCACCGATGGGTATAACCGCCGAAAACCTAGCAGAAAAATATCAGATTACGAGAGAAGAGCAAGACGAATTTTCGCTTCAAAGCCAGAGACGTATGGCGGTAGCGATGAAAGAAGGCCGATTTGACGAACAAATTGTGCCGATAACGATTCCGGTAAAAAAGGGAGAGCCAGTTATTTTTAATACCGACGAGCACCCTAGACCGCAAACAACCATCGAAGGATTGACAAAACTTCAGCCGGCATTTCTTAAAGGTGGAACGGTGACAGCTGGAAGCAGTTCAGGATTAAATGATGCAGCCTCTGCTCTGGTCATAATGTCAAGAGAAAAAGCTGAGGAATTAAATCTAACTCCATTAGCAGTTATTCGTGACTATGCTGTTGCGGGTGTTGACCCTAACATTATGGGAATAGGTCCCGTTCCTGCAGTCCGAAAGGTACTAGAAAAATCTGGTCTACACCTAGATGCGATTGACCTGATCGAAATCAACGAAGCTTTTGCAGCTCAAGTTTTAGCTTGTAATCGCGAGCTTGAAATGGATTTGGAAAAAGTAAACGTTAACGGTGGGGCTATTGCTCATGGTCATCCGCTTGGGGCCACTGGTGCAATCCTGATCACGAAAGCAGTATATGAATTAGAACGCTCCGAAGGAAGATATGCTTTGATTACCGCTTGTATCGGCGGTGGTCAAGGAATCGCCACTATCATCGAGCGTGAATAATATCAAAACAGAGATTCATAGGAATAGGAGGCAACTACTGCCTCCCCTTCCTTCCTTTGTTTCCTTCCTAGAGGATGCTCGAGGAGCTTGGTACATGAAAGCGGGAATTTCCTATGAGGAAATGCGAAGAAAGAAAATAGGGACCGTGATCCTTAAGCTAGATATTATGTTTCTGAAAGAAGCTAGACTAGGAGATACTCTTATAATTATCACTCATCCCAAAAAACTAGGTACTAAGAGTTTTGTATTCGAACAAAAAATTTATAATCAATTAGAAGAACTTATTACAGAAGCAACTGTAACCTCAGTGATGTTTGATACGAATTTAAGAAAGAGTATACCTGTGGTGAATGAAATTGCGCAGAATTTTTCAATTTTAGACTAATGCTGGTAGGGTACAAACGATAATATAAAAAAAGGTGTGAGATATAGTGAAAAAGAAATTGTATTTTAATGGTGAATGGCATGAATCTGAAAAATATATAGATTTACATTCTCCCTATTCAGAAGAGAAAATTGCTGAGATTCCTCAAGCCTCTAAAGAGCAAGTAGCTTCCGCCATTGATGCTGCTTATAAGAATCGAGAAGTAATGGCAAGTCTTACAGCTTATGAAAAGGCTGAAATATTAGAAAAACTAGTCAGTTTGTTACTTGAAAATAGATTAAAGGCAGCTGAAATTATCTCCTTAGAAGCAGCAAAGCCAATAAAGTTCGCATTAGGTGAAATAGATCGTACGATTGAAACCTATAAATTCTCGGCAGAAGAAGCAAAACGTTTAACTGGAGAAATGATTCCTATGGATGCTGCGAAAAACGGAGCAAATCGCTTCGGTTACACGATAGAGCAACCAATTGGTGTAATTGGAGCCATTACACCATTTAACTTCCCGCAAAACTTAGTAGCACATAAAGTGGGACCTGCGATTGCAGCCGGAAATACAATCGTTCTTAAGCCTGCATCGCAAACGCCTCTTTCAGCATTGTTTTTAGCTGAATTAATTGATCAAACAGCTTTACCTAAAGGCGCATTTAACGTTATTACAGGTAGTGGTAGAACCGTTGGTGATTCATTGGTTACAAGTGAAAAAGTAAAAATGATTACATTCACTGGCAGCCCTGCTGTTGGGATTGGTATTCGCAACAAAGCTGGCTTGAAAAAAGTCGCTCTTGAACTAGGATCGAACGCTGGTTTAATTATCGACAAAAATGTTGATTTATCCCAAATCGTTCCTAAATGTGTTAATGGGGCTTTTTCAAACCAAGGTCAGGTTTGTATTTCATTACAACGCACCTATGTAATGGATGAATTATTCGATGAATTTATTGAACAATTTACAAATGCTACTAAGAAGTTAGTCATTGGAAGCCCACTTGCAGAAACAACGGATATTTCTGCAATGATCAATCCCGATGAACAAGAACGAGCACTTAGCTGGGTACAAGAAGCGGTGGAGAACGGTGCTGAAATCGTAACAGGTGGCAATATTAAAAATGGAGTCTTCATGCCAACCATTTTAAAGAATGTAGACTCCACTCTAAAGGTATCTTGCCAGGAAGTTTTTGCACCAATTGTAGTTGTGAACAATATTTCTTCTGTAGAAGAAGGAATTGCAGCAATTAATGATTCAAATTATGGCCTACAAGCAGGGATTTTCACAAATGACATTCAAACAGCATTCAGAGCTTCTAAAGAGTTTGAAGTAGGCGGTGTCATGATTAACGATATTCCAACTTACCGTGTAGACCAAATGCCATATGGTGGCGTAAAAGAAAGCGGCACGGGTAAAGAAGGTTTGAAATATGCAATCCTTGAAATGACTGAAACGAAACTTGTCGTTTGGAATCAATTATAAACATAAATAATAGATTGAATTATTATAATAATGTGTTTATAAACTCACAGATTACCTATATTAGTTATTTTCAAACGCCAGGTATCTCCAGATACTGTCATCAGTTTAAAAAGATACCTGGTGTTTTTTTATGAATAAAAAGTAATTTGTTCTGATTAACAACCTACTATACTGAAACTTTCTCCTCACACATTAGCTGCATCATCCATAATCGATAAAGAAATGGCGAAGAAATAGCCCAAGAATAGTTTGCATTATTCATTTCAAAGTATTTTCTCAATATATCTGTTATAATCCTAAATACTTCACTTCCTTGGCTGGGATGAGGTCACAGGTTCGATTCCTTCACAGAATATCAAAAAGGCCCTGATACCAGGGCTTTTCTTTTTTCATTTCGTGCCTAAAAACTCGTGTGGTGACAATTGTTGGTAGGATTTTTACAAAGAGTATACGTCTGTTCACTTGAATAATTTAGTTTTAAAACTTCCCCTCATTTCTTTGGGGGAGAACACAAAATTCTACTAAACAGAGTAAAAATAAAAAACCCTAGAAATTGCGTTATATCACCGCTTCTAGGGTTTTTGTGATTGCTATTTAATAAGCAAATCAATTAACGTGAGTAATGCTCAATGCCGATTGATAACTGCGGTTCAGGTCTGTGGAAAGACTAACCTCAGCACAGTAGAAATTATTGCGGATAAGGAATCAAAAAACAGCAGATGTAACATCCGCTTTTCTTCATAGTTGATTCTACATGCTCATGGTATCCGACTTATCATTTTTAAAAGGTTGATATTCAATGGTTTTAGCTATAGGGCTTTTATGATTAATCCACATTTCAACTAGATCGATCCCATTGATTAAGTCGATGTTTAATCCTTCGGCATAGGAAATAGCATTTTCGTTGAATCCTGCGGTCGAAACAACATATCCTCTTGATGCATTTTGTTTAACCATATTGGAATGTAGAATGGCAATCGGTTCATAGCCCATATCTTCCCGATAACACTTGACTTGACCTAATACCTTGCCGACCCCCACTCCATGCTCTATGTCAATCCCAAAGTCTCCTGAGCTTTTGGTCACAAAGGCTTCAAATCCGTACTTATGTTTTAATACATCAGCAATAAAATGTTCAAAGTCTAAGGGATCACTTTTTAAAAATGTGGGGGAATATCTTTTTTCTTCTACTTCTTTGCAAAACCTTTGATAAAGTCCCAATGCAATTGTTTTTTTAAATTCTTCTGTCACCGTGATTTGTTTAAAGTATTCTTCATCTTTTAAACTACGTCGATTTTTCCACTGAAAAATGAGTAATCCTAATAGAACCGCAATAATTAAATATTCCATATATTAATATCACCTCAATTGTAAGCATTATCACTTCAATTGAAAAATATACGGATATTAGTTAATAATTGATTTATAAAGGCAGTAAATTTTAAAAGTGCATGTCCTCCTGTTAGTCCTCCTAACATTTTATTTTTATTAGAAAAACATTAAAGGAAACTTGGGAAAACAGCGATAAAAAGCGATCTTTTTAGTATTATTTCTCCTTATTACAAAACCAAATGAATGGGCGGCATGATGTAATAATACATACAAATAGATGCCCCCTTTGTTATTTGGAGGCACCCTGTTTCTTTGATTACATTCTGACCACGAAACATATAGAACTGTATATTATTCAGGTATTTGGTTTATTGTTTCATATTTCGGAACTGAACCAAGGGAAATTCAGCCCGTCTAGTTTAGCTTTTTAATCATTTATTAAAATAATATTAGGCTGAAATTTCATGAGTAAAAGAAAAATACACTTAAACCCCTTGCTACATGTGTTTTTGTGCGGTGAATATCCGTGCCGATTTCGTGCCGAAATAAATTTATTCTGTATTATAATCTATTTATAAGAAATTGCTTTATATCAAGGTTTATCCGTGTTTTTTATAAATTATTTCGTTCAGTTAAAGCAAAATTAATCAAGCTCGAGATGGAAGGATCCATCGGTTAATATTTTTAAAAAAATTACCCGCTTGCCGTTTGAGGCAGGCGGGTTTTTGTGTTGAAAAATAGGGTTACTCTCGGATAGGGTTGGCTTACTCTCGTATAAGGTCAAGTTTCTCTCAATAACCACATTACTGGCGGATGGCGTCACATTACTGGCGGACGGCGTCACATTACTGGCGGACGGCGTCGCATTACTGGCGGATGGCGTCGCATTACTGACGGATGGCGCCACACTACTGGCGATTGCGCAAAACACTGGCGGATGGCACCACTTTACTGGCGATAGCGCCACAACACTGGCGCCACCCTCACTATGTCACCAACCCAACCACCTTTTTCTCTATTCAAAAAATTACCACCATCCAAAAATGGTTATGCTATTATTAATAGTTGGAGGTGAGTTTTTTTGATCTATATCGGCGTAACAGGCTGGGGGGACCACGACAGCTTATATCCCGGCCCCATTACCTCGCGGGATAAACTGAAGGCGTATGCAGGCCATTTTCCAATTGTAGAAGTAGATTCGGCCTTTTATGCGATTCAGCCAAAAAGAAATGCTGAAAAGTGGGTCAATGAAACACCAGCCAGCTTCCAATTTATCGTCAAAGCCTATCAAGGAATGACCGGACATTTGCGCGGTGAAATTCCGTTTGATAATAAACAAGCGATGTTTAGACTTTTCAAAGAATCGCTCGAGCCATACATAGAAACAAATAAGTTAGCGATGACCCTCTTTCAATTCCCACCCTGGTTTATGTGTACTAGAGAGAATGTCCAATATTTAAGATGGTGTAAGCATGAAATGGGGGATCTCCCATGTGCATTAGAGTTCAGACATCAATCCTGGTTTGCACCCCAGTATCGTCAAAAAACAATCGAGTTTTTGACGGAAGAAAAATGGATCCATAGTATCTGTGATGAACCTCAATCTGGAGAAGGTTCGATTCCAACGGTATTGCAGTCGACCTCCCAAGAGAAAGTTCTCGTCCGTTTTCATGGCCGAAATGTCTATGGCTGGCAAAAAAGGACGGGAGTGGATTGGCGCGAGGTTCGTTATCTTTACCGCTATAATCAACAGGAATTGGAAGAATGGGCTGTTTCTATTCAAGCATTAGCCAAGGACTCAAGAGATGTTTATCTCCTTTTTAACAACAATTCTGGCGGAGATGCGGCAGATAATGCGAAGGAAATGATTAACCTTTTGCAAATCGAATACAAGGGGCTTGCTCCACGCCAGTTAGATCTACTATAAAAAGTTAGGAGAAGGAAAACATGGAATGGATCTTAATCGTTTTTATCGGCCTATTAGCAAGCTCATTAGGCTCTCTCATTGGATTAGGAGGAGGGATTGTCATTGTGCCCTCGTTACTTTATTTATCCGCCCTACCATCCTTTGGTCATATAACACCTCAGGTCGCGGTGGGGACATCCTTATTTACGATGATTTTTACCGGCTTGTCGTCGACCTTGGCTTATCTGAAACACAAAACCGTTGATTATAAAAGCGGCTTAATTTTTCTTATCGGAAGCGGTCCGGGGAGTATCCTTGGCGCTTGGGTAACGGAAGGCTTACACTTGAAAACCTTCAATATCTTTTTCGGGCTATTTATTATTTTTATCTCGATTATTTTAGTACTAAAGGACAAATTAAAGCCATTGCCTTATCGGAAGGATCGGGGGATCATCCGTACGTTTACGGATAAGGCCGGAAAAACTTTTGAATACGGTTATAACCCACTCATTGGCATCCTGATTGCCTTTATTGTTGGTTTTTTATCGGGGATTTTCGGTGTGGGCGGTGGTTCCTTAATGGTTCCGACGATGATATTGGTGTTCTTCTTTCCGCCGCATGTCGCGGTAGCGACATCAATGTTTATGATTTTACCAACTTCATTATTGAGTTCAATTACGCATATTTCCTTAGGAAATGTTAATTGGATGTATGCTCTAGCATTGGTTCCCGGTGCTTGGATTGGCGCTAAAATAGGTGTTTATTTAAACACAAAACTTAAGAGCAAAACGATTGTCTTACTTTTACGAACGATTCTTATCATCGTTGGTATTCGATTAATTTATCAAGGAATTTTTGGGTAGGGATATATGGAAACGATACATATTTATCATACAAATGATGTCCACAGTCACTTAGAAAATTGGCCGCGAATTAAGCAATTCCTAGCTGAAAAACAAGAAACTCATCTGCAAACGAATGACGATGTGTTTCTTTTTGATATTGGTGATTTTATTGATCGCTGGCATCCTTTTACTGAGGCCGACCATGGGAAGGGAAATATAGACCTTTTAAATGAATGCCAATATACCGCTGTAACAATTGGCAACAATGAAGGGGTTAATCTCCCCTTTGATGACTTAAATCAACTCTATGATCATGCTCAGTTTGATGTTCTTTTAGCAAACCTTTATTACCAAGATGGGCGCTATCCTAATTGGGTAAAGCCATATAAGGTTTATCATACGAAAAAGGGAACAAGGGTTGGAGTCATTGGTTTAACCGCGCCCTTTCCACATCTTTACGGATTACTGGGCTGGAATGTAACAGAACCAATCACAGAATTGAAAAAATGGATAAAACAAATGAAGATGGATTCTGACTTCATCATTTTACTTTCCCATCTTGGTCTCCATGAGGATGAATCGATCGCAGAAGAATTTCCTGACATTGATGTCATCCTTGGAGCACACACCCATCATTTCCTTGAAGAAGGGGAATGGGTGGGGGAAACACTACTTGGGGCTGCCGGAAAGTATGGACATTTTGTGGGGCACGTCACGCTCTGTATAAACGAACAAAAAATGATCATCACGAAAGATGCCGTCTTATATAACCATAGTGAACTTCCATCTGTAAAAAAAGAGCAGGAACAAATCGATGCTTTTTTTACAAAAGGAAAATCCTTATTAAATCAAAAAGTAACCACCTTACCAAAACCGTTAACTACTGACCTGTTTCAGGAAACAGAGTTTTCCAAAATGCTTTGCCAGGCATTAAGGGAATGGTGTAACACGGATTGTGCAATGATTAACGCTGGCCTCCTCTTAGGGCCTTTAAATGGTGATGTAACAGTTTACGATTTACTTAGAATCTGCCCGCATCCCATTAATCCATGTGTAGTTGAACTAACTGGAGATGAATTAGAAAAGGTATTGTGGGAAACAAAAAAGGAAGAGTTAGTTTACAAACATATTAAAGGTCTGGGTTTCAGAGGAACGCTTTTAGGAATATTTGTCTATGACCAAATTAGCTTTAATGGTGAAATCATTCTCGTGGATGGGAAGGAGTTAGACCATCAACGAAATTACACATTAGCCCTTCCAGATATGTTTACGTTTGGCCACTTTTTCAAGGATGTTCTTCCTTATAAGGAAAAGAAGTATTTCTTACCGGAATTCCTTAGAGATATATTAAAGTGGAAATTACAAATGAAGTCATAGGTTCATAAACACTTTTTTTCTGTTCTAATCATAATGTGTGTTAGAGAGGAAAGGAGTGTGGGGAATCTTTGGTTGATCTTTCACCCGTTACTATAAATGGACATACGTTTATTGCTGTTTCAGTGTTGCTTCCTAAAACAACCTTGTTATCAGTCTCTAATGATAAAGGATATATCATGTGCGGTGCCTTAGATGTTGGGTTATTAAACGAAAAACTAAAGGACCGCAAAATCATTGCCGGCCGTGCTGTTGGGGTAAGGACAATAGAGCAGCTTCTGAATGCCCCGTTAGAGTCGGTTACCCTTGAAGCGGAGGAGTTAGGTATTCTTCCTGGAATGATTGGCAAGGACGCGTTAATGAAAATGATCTAAAAAGGCTTGCTATTAAAAAGCAAGCTTTTTTTTATGGAAGAAACTTCTTAGCAATATCGTTGAGTATAGATAAGATTATTTTTGGCTAATTTTTAGGCTAGTTCCCTTTTTTAAAGCATACATATAGCTTGAAGGGGTGATTGTTTTGGCGAAGTTTCGCAGACGGCTTCCGAAGAGAGGACCGTTGCCTTTCCGTTATGTTATGCTATTGACGTTTGTCTTTTTTCTCTTTTCTACTGCGACAGGTCTATGGCTTGTCAATAAGGGGATTGAACCAACTTTAATGAGAATTGCAACCTCTGAAACCCGAAATATTGCTTCGTTAGTTATCAATAAAGCGATCACGAAACGGACGACAGATACGGGGGAAAACAATGATGTCATTGTGATTTTACCGAGTGAAAATGGAAAGGCATCAAACGTGAAGCTCAATACTGTTTATATAAATCGGGTATTAGCGGAAACAACCGCACAAATTCAAAAGAACCTGAAAGCTGCCAAAAAAGGTGATCTTTCTTCGCTTGAGCAATTAACCGATGTAGAAATTGAAACGCAAAATTCTGAAAAGGAAGACGGAATTATTTGGTACGTACCGCTAGGGCAAGCAACCAATATTTCATTATTAGGAAATTTAGGCCCAAAAATTCCTGTCAAGTTTCATGCTATTGGTGAAGTGGAGCCAGATGTAAAAATAGAGACAAAAGAAGTAGGGATTAATAATACCTGGGTCGATGTTTCTATTCATATTGAAGTATCTGTCCAAATCATAACTCCATTTGCTACTAAGATAACGAAGCTGACTCAAAGCATTCCGGTCGACGGTTCGTTAATCCAAGGCGATGTTCCGCAATTTTATAATGGCGGCGGCGAAGGTATTACGCCATCTATCCAACTTCCTGATAAACAAAAGGAAGCCACCATAAAATCCGATACGAAAAAATAGGACTATCCACAATGGAAAGTCCTATTTTTTACGTGCATTCATCCGTTCCATGCGCTTCCATTTCGCTAAATGTGGGTAGGGATCAAAAGACCATTCTGTTACCCCGGTGTCTTTGTACATCCCATAATGTAAATGGGGCGGGAATTTTCCTGAGGTTCCCGGAGGGCCGTAACCGGAACTTCCTACACCGCCAATCACCAATCCTGGCTCGACCACTTGGCCAATTTTTAGGCCCTTCGCAAAACCGCTTAAGTGGGCGAAGTAATGATACGTATTATTAATATCACGAATTCCAATTCTCCAGCCACCAAACTTGTTCCAGCCTTTCATTTCAATAATTCCATAGTTTGTAGCTCGAACCGGAACACCATAACCAGCAAAAATATCGGTACCTTCGTGAATCCTCCGGCCTCCCCAGCCGCGTGCTGACCCCCAGGTACTCCGGTAACTGTGATTGCTGCGAATTGGGACAGGAAATACCTGTGTATCTAAATCTATCCGCCCAAAATGCCTATATATTTTTGCTTTTCCAGCAATGATACCAACCGTCTTATCGCGATGATAGTAATTCCATAAGCCAATTTTTATATTATCATGATCGACACCGTATGATAGGAGATAATTAGCAAACGCATAGAGGACATCCTCATCATTTTTAAGACTTGCTTTCCCGTCCCCGTCTCCATCTACACCCTTTCCATCAAAAAACTGGATGACAGCTGGGTTATCCTCCATAGGATTTGGATTTGTTAAACCAGCCCATTCTTCTGGACGGTAATAGATGCCAATGACGCTATCTGGTTTAGGTAAGTCTCTGCGGACCTGGCGGATGCTTCTTTCGTATTGATCAATGGCCGCTAAATAGTACCAAGGAATTTGTGTAACTGTTTCAACTTTCTTATACAGCTTCATTCGCTCTTGGTATGGATTTGGTTCATTAGGCGCTGCCTGAACATCCGTAACAGACCATGAAGTGGTAAAGAATAAAAGAAAAGTTCCCAATAATAGAACAGCCCGCACAAGAATCCTCCTTCCAATTAATGTACAAGGTTAGTTTATGTTTTCTAAACCATTTCATAATGGTTAATAAATGGTAAACAAGTTTTTTTACCAGAGCGAGACAGTTCGTCCTGATAAATAATCCGATTTGCTTGTCGATATTTTTTCATTATGTTAAAGTGACAAAGAAGATCCATTTCTAGCTTCAAGGGGTGTAACTATAGATGAGTAAGAAAGAAGAAATTTTAAGAAAACCGGATTGGTTGAAAATAAAACTAAACACAAATGAGTCCTATACGGGCTTGAAGAAAATGATGCGTGAAAAAAATCTCCACACGGTTTGTGAAGAAGCACGCTGTCCTAATATTCATGAATGCTGGGCAGTAAGACGGACGGCTACCTTCATGATCCTTGGTGATACATGTACCCGTGCATGCCGTTTCTGCGCGGTTAAGACAGGTCTGCCAACCGAGCTGGATTGGCAGGAACCAGAAAGAGTGGCAGACTCTGTTCAATTGATGAACTTAAAGCATGTCGTTGTCACTGCGGTAGCCCGTGACGATCTAAGAGACGGCGGAGCAGCTGTATTTGCTGAAACAGTAAGAGCTATTCGCCGAAAAAATCCTTTTACAAGCATTGAAGTTCTTCCATCAGATATGGGCGGGAAAGAGGAAAACTTACGTTTGTTAATGGACGCAAAACCAGATATTTTAAATCATAACATTGAGACAGTTAAACGGTTAACGCCAAGAGTAAGAGCCCGGGCAAAATACGGTCGTTCTCTTGAGTTCCTCCGTCGTGCAAAAGAAATGCAGCCCAATATCCCAACGAAGTCGAGCTTAATGGTGGGACTAGGGGAAACAAAGGAAGAAATTCTTGAAGTTATGGATGATTTAAGAGAAAATCAGGTCGACATTATGACAATTGGTCAATATTTACAGCCGACAAAAGGTCATCTCAAGGTTGAAAAATATTATAGTCCAGATGAATTTAAAGAATTACAGCAAATTGCGTTAAGTAAAGGCTTTAGTCACTGTGAAGCAGGTCCGCTTGTCCGATCTTCCTATCATGCCGACGAGCAAGTTAACGCAGCTGCAAAACACAAGCAAATGCTCGGTGAACAAGAAGCAAAACAAGCATAAAAACGAGAGTTCAGTCACTTTGACTGAACTCTTCTTTTATTGATTATTTCTGCCCATAATATCATCAGATGTTAATCCATTTTCATCTTCACTGTCATTAATTCGCTGTCCTTGTGGTGATTTTTTCATTTGCTTAATTAGCCCATTAATCAAATTTCGGGCATTTCTGCTTGTTGAATCAAGGTTCGCCAGATTTTCTACGTCTCTCATTAACACTTTATTGTCAGTAACGAAGACATGGTAATATCTTGGTACTACGGACATTGCTGTTTTCTTCACCTGATCAGCGGTTAAATTGCGGTCTTTTGAATCGGTATTATAGGCAATTAATACTTCTTGGTCAGTGACGAGTGTAGCAACATCGTTGACATTGGGAATATCTGTACTTATTTTACTAATGATATTGGCAGCCTGTTCACGGTCCAATGCAGTATAATGGTCATTAGCCGTGTTATCATTCATCAATGGACTTTTTTGATGACGGACATAGCCATAATTGTTACTAACATTACGGATACCTCGGCTGGCTCCTTCATTGTAAAGGTCATGCCTTTTATTGTTTACATTAATGGTATTACCACTTTCTTCATAAACATCTTGGTTGCCCATATCCTTAGTGCATCCTGTTAAAGCTGTTAGTGTACATAATCCCAAGATTATGACTAATTTTTTCAACTTAAACACCTCCTCTTCTTAGAATAGCCATTCGGAGGATTTTTTTTCTTAGTAATTGATGGGGAATCGGTTATAATGGGTATTAGGAATTAGCTGGCAAAAGAGGTGAAATATCATGATAATAATGAACAACACCGTTTATGAAATCGTCCAAGAACATCGAAACGGATTTAATGAAGAAGCCCTTAAAGGAAGGTTTAGTGATATTTTGACAAGATATGATTATGTAGTAGGGGATTGGGGATATGGTCAACTCCGCTTAAAAGGATTTTTCGAAGACCAAAACCAAAAAGCTACCTTCGATACAAAAATAAGCACGCTGAGTGAATATCTTTATGAATACTGTAATTTTGGCTGTGCTTATTTTGTATTGAAAAAAGTAAAAAAATAAAAAAGGGTCAGCGAGCTGGCCCTTTTTTATGTTGATTCTGTATAAGGCGGCTGTTGATCCTCTGCAGGGTCATCATGAGGTGGATGGGCCCCTTCCATTTCCCGTGGAAGATTCTGATGCAGGCTTTTATTTTCATAATTAAAAGCACTATATGACCGTTGCCCTTCTTCCCACGGGGTGCTTTTATTCTGAACTGGTTCGTTTTGACGGATTGGCGAACCATATGGACCTTCGGGAAAATCTTCAGCTGTTATAAAATTCTTTTGTTTTTCAACATTGGATAATTCCGTATATTTTTCTTCTTTATTTTCTGTCATGATTGACGCCCCCTTTAGCACTATTATTTTCAAAGGGAAGGTAATTCATGACCCTTTACACGATTTCCATTAAAAAGGACCGTAATTCCTCTGCTTCTTCCTCATTTAATTGAAAAGCGTACTCTATATACCCTTCCTCTTGTAGATCATCTAAACCGATAATCGCGAACCGGTTGCCTTGCATATCAAGCACAAGATGTTTACCGTAATGGCGGTCACTTTTAACAATCGCTAAATCAAAGCGTTGATTTTCACCAACAAAGCTGACAAATCTGGTTTTTGTATCTTCTGTATCATCGTATAAGAAAAAGCGTTCTTGCATTTAATGGTCTCCTTTAATTAAAATAGTTATTTTCACATCTTCTATATAGTAACAAATAAAGCGAACCTAGGGGAGTACAGAATTCTACACAATTTTCAAAAGTTTTTAGTAAAGAAAAAAGCGAATAATGTCAAATTATGCTACAATTAATCTAAATTTCCGAAAGTTGACATCGAGAGGAAGGATGGAATGATCCATTGTTACATGGAAAAGGTTAAAAATATACTACAATGGGTAAAGATATTGTTACCTCTTTCGTCCATCCGTTTTTATCCTCCTCAATTTATATTGCGAAATCCTGTGTTAGAAGGTGTAACAGCAGCTATTAACAATGGATATGATGTCGCGGTACTGGTTTTTAATTTAAAGGATATGAATGAAATAGTGGAGCAATACGGTCCATACCAGTATGGACAAATACATAAGCAAATAAAAAAAACCTTTCGTAAAACCATAGAACAGCAAATCGCCAATCAGGATATTATCACCCTTCATGATTATTACGAAGAGGGACTGACTCTTTTTATAAAAGTGGATTATCTTCACCATTCCCTCTCTGAAATAAATACGATTATGGGTAAAATAATATACAACGTAGAAAAAAGCCTTTATCACCTTTACCCCACCTTACAGCCTGAGTTTGAATCAGGATATATGTTTGTGGAAAAAAAGAGCTTTTCCATCATCCATTCTGTCGAAAGTGCCCGCCGGCAGGCGATTACGATGGCGGAAAAAAGAGTAAAATCGGAATGGAATGAAATGGTTTTCTCAATGAAACAAATCGTTTTAAAGAAGGATATTAAATTATTAGCACAACCCATTATTGATGTAGCAACAAAAGAAGTTAAAGCTTTGGAAATGCTTACGCGCGGACCAGATGGAACGATATTAGAGAGCCCCTTATCATTGTTTTCGGTTGCGAGGCAAACAGGTTTATTGTACGAACTTGAAATACTCGTCATTGAGAAAGTTTTAAAACAAATAAAAGCAACAAGATGCCGGCAAAATATTTTTGTTAATTGTACCCCGTTAACACTTGGAAATATTCGGTTTCCTCGTGATTTAAAAAAACTAATGCAGCAATATGCCAGTATTTCTCCTAACCAAATAACGATTGAGATAACGGAAAATGATTCAATCGAGGGCTTAAAGAATTTTATCTATAACATTAAGATGCTTCGCTTAATGGGGTTTAAAATTGCTATGGACGATACAGGTTCAGGGTATTCCAGTTTGAGTATTATCAGCGAAATCATGCCAGATATTATTAAAATTGACCGTTCTGTCATTTCAAATATTGATAAAAATTCGGTCAAAGAATCTATGTTACAGGGGTTAATGCTGATTGCAAGAGAAGCGGGTTCCCTTGTGGTCGCAGAAGGCATTGAAAACGAGGAAGAGGCATCTGTACTAAGGAGAAATAATGTAGACTTGGCACAAGGATTCTTTTATGCTCGGCCATCTGCATTTGTAAAGATTTAATCATCCTAGAAAAATCAAGAAAAGGTGATCATATGTATTTTGTTGATAGGGAGAAAATTGAAGAGATACTGAATTATTTAGAAATGCAAATCCGACTCTTTTTAAGTCAAAAAGAGTGGTCCACCCCGCTCGAAAAGGCAGCATTAGAGCGAGTGAACCATATCATGATTGAGTCCGTGCTCGACGTCGGAAATTCGATGATTGATGGGTTTATTATGCGTGACCCAGGGAGTTATGAAGACATCATTGATATTTTAATGGACGAAAAAGTAATTTCAACTGAAACGGGCAATTGCCTAAAGATCCTGATTCAATATCGGAAAAAGCTAGTCCAATTTTATACAGATGTTGACCATCATGATCTTCAGCAGACGTTTTCAAAGCATATCCATGAGTTGGTGAACTTTGCGTCCAACGTCCGTGAGTATCTCGCAACTGAATTAGGTCCGGTTTCGGCGTTTAAAAACTGATAATAAGACCGTTTGTGCGGTCTTTTACTTTATTTAAGAACTAAACCTTTAGGAGTGATTATTTATGAAAAAATACAAAGGGTATTTAATTGATTTAGATGGAACAATGTATAAAGGCTCAGAGCGGATTGAAGCCTCATCAGACTTCGTGAAGAAACTCAGGGACCTACAAATCCCTTATCTTTTTGTGACCAATAATTCATCAAGGACGCCGGCACAGGTGGCTGAAAAGTTAACTCAGTTTGATATCCCCGCACAAGAGAAGCAGGTTTTTACAACGAGCCAAGCAACGGCCAATTATATTTATGAACGGAATAATGATGCAACCGTATATGTGATTGGAGAAGAGGGGATTCGGACGGCGATAGCTGAAAAGGGCCTAAAATATGGCGGAGAAGATGCCGAGTTTGTCGTGGTCGGAATCGATCGAGAAATTAGTTATGAAAAATTGACGGTCGCCTGTTTGGCCGTTCGTAACGGTGCGACGTTCATTTCAACAAATGGAGATATCGCCATTCCAACTGAACGAGGGCTGGTCCCTGGGAATGGTTCACTAACATCCGTGATTACGGTTTCCACACAAACTAAACCGATTTTTATTGGCAAGCCTGAATCCATTATTATGGAACAGGCTTTAAAGGTCTTAGGGACTGCTAAGGAAGAGACATTAATGGTCGGCGATTATTATGACACCGATATCCTAGCAGGCATGAACGCAGGGGTGGATACATTATTGGTACATACAGGGGTTACGACAAAAGAACTGTTAGCTGGCTATGACCGAATGCCAACTTATACGATTGATTCCTTAGATCAATGGGAGATGTAAAAAAGGATGGGGGAACCCATCCTTTTTTTAAATATGGATAAAAATTGAGTTAGTACTCTGAATCCAGCTCCAGCGCCCAGCGGCTAGTGTACTTCGCTCTCCGCCCTACGATAAGTCAACATCGAATCGCTAACGCTCTCCGTGTTGTCTAGCTACAGCGCCTAGGGGCTCGGGGTCATAAGCCAATCCGTCAAGAAGGTTAAAGAGCAACCTTCTCGCCGGCTCGTCTTATGCCTGTCGCCCCTGGACAAGTCGCTTCCGCTTTTCAGTTTTCTTTTATCTCAGTTGGAGCGCTCCAGTCCATACGCCGCTAAACGGGCGCTTGCGCTTTTTGTTGTTATTTCCCTTCACGTGCGGCCCGGTGAGCAAGTCTGCTGGATGCCGCAGCAGCAATTGCCCCAACGATATCATCTAAAAAAGTATGGCATTCTCCTGTTGATTTATCATTTAAATGCGATAATATTCCTGGTTTTAACTTGTCGATATAACCGTAATTCGTAAAACCGATTGATCCGTAAACATTGACAATCGAAAAGGCTAGAATTTCATCCACACCATAGAGGCTTTCATCTGTGCCAATGATCGATTGAAGAGGCTCTTCGAGCATTCCTTTTTCGGCAAGTATATCGAGCTGTATTCCTGTTAAAATTGCATTCTGAACCTCACGTTTTGAAAGAACTCGTTCCACGTTGGCTAAACAGTCTTCCATTTTCAAGTTCTCGTGATATTTTTCCTGCAAAAAGAAAACTAAATCAGCGATATCCTGTACTTCGACGCCTCTTTCTTTCAGCCATCTGCGTGCCGTTTCTTCGGTTAGATTTACGTTTTTGTCGTCTGCCATTCCTCTGATCACCTTTTCTATGGATTTTCACTATATATATACTGTATTATTCTAACTTATGCAAATTCATTCTAAAAAAGAGCATAGTTAAAGCCTTATATTATCCTTCATTTTTCAACGTTATTCAGGAACAAGTTTTATGAAGCTAAAACATATACATGAAGTAAGAAAAGGGAAAGAAATGAGGTGGACCCTATGCTGCAGAAAATGCTGGAAAATCAATATGGCATTTCGGTCGATGAATATGTAAAACTAGATACGTATGACGCGTTAAGAGGGAATGGCTGGCTCTATTTAATCTCGAGACCAACAGGCAAGGAAGAAGAAGATATTGTCGAACTTGAAAAAATCGCCGAGCATTTACGAAATTATGGCGATCAAAATGTCCCTGTCTTTTTGCCCACCAAAGAAGGTCAATTTATTACGGAATGGGAAAAAAGTAAATATTGTGTCCTTGCCAATCGGCAAATGGAAGAACAAAAGAAAATTAAATTGGGCAGGAAATTGGCTAAATTCCATGAGCGAGGCAGAAAGGTTCCCTTTCAAATTGAGAGGTCAAGCAGGATCGGACAATGGAAGTCATTATGGGAGAAGCGGCTGGAGCAAATGGAAAAGGTATGGAATGGTCTTCTGTTTCAAACACCGGAAGATGAATTCCAACGGATGTTTATTGATTCTTTTCCGTATTACCTTGGCTTAACGGAGAACGCTATTCAATATTTAGTGGATACAGAGATTGATGATGAACCACTTGATACGGATAGCGGTACCGTTTGTCATGAACGTTTTACTCAAAAGACCTGGGGGCCGGTCAATCATTATATGATCAAAAATCCGTTCGATTGGGTACTTGACCATCGCAGCCGAGATATAGCTGAATGGACAAGGGAAAGATATTTTCACAATTCCCAAACCTATGATGTGGAATTAAAGCGCTTTTTTGAAGAGTATCAAAGTATTGCTCAGTTGTCGCCTTTTTCCTGGCGGTTGTTGTATTCCCGTTTGATTTTCCCGCTCCATTACTTTGAATGTATTGAAAGTTATTATATAACTACATCGGAACAGGATAAAAAGATATTGGAAGAAAAGTTAATGAGAATTTTACGGCAGTCCGGTGAATATGAACGGTTTTTGGCTCGCTTTTATCAACTAACAGATGCGCCGATTAAGCGTTTAAAATTGCCCCTATTGGAATGGCTTTACTAAATAAAAAAAGCGATTACCTTGGGGTAATCGCTTTTTTATTAGAATACTTGCTCTACTTCAACAATGCCTGGTACTTCTTCTAAAAGTGCTCTTTCGATACCAGCTTTAAGAGTGATTGTTGAACTTGGGCAGCTGCCGCATGCACCTAGCAGGCGAAGTTTGACAATGCCATCCTCAACATCTACTAATTCACAATCTCCGCCGTCGCGAAGAAGAAATGGACGTAATTTATCTAATACTTCTTGAACTTGTTCAAAGATTTCTTGTTCTGCCAAATTAATCGACTCCCTTCCTATAATTTATATTATAATGTCATCATCGTGAAAAATCCATTATCAGAAATTAGGAAAACACAGATTTATAGACATTTCCTTGGTTATTTTCGTAAAAATGAGTTAACCTGAAATAAAAAGACAGGAATGATTAGATGAATAGAACTGAAGTAGAAATTGTAGTTTATGGGGCTGAACAATTGTGCCCGAGCTGTGTAAATTTACCATCTTCCAAAGAAACATTTGAATGGCTGGAAGCGGCTATCGCCAGAAAATTTCCTGACCAGCCCTTTAAAATGACGTATGTTGACATTTATCAACCGGCAGGGGAGAGCGAAAAACGTAACTTTGCCAAAAAAGTAATTGAGGAGGATATGTTTTATCCGGTGGTAGTCGTCAAAGAAAAAATTGTTGGCGAAGGGAACCCGCGATTAAAGACCATTTTTTCCGAACTAGAGAAATACGGTTATCAGGCTATATAAAACAAAAAAGCATTCCACGAAAAGGAATGCTTTTTTGTCTGAATTCAGCCGTCATAAAACGAAAGCGGAATTTATGATCACCCATTATGGAATTTGTACATCCACAGTATACCGGATTTAAGCAGACGGGCGACACGACCTGTAATGGCGCGGTCAGCCATCATCCCAAACCCATGCTTTTTGCCAAGGGAACCAAGGATTCCCTTTAATTTAATTTGTGGGAAGGAGGTTGGAGGCTCTTCGCCTTTCCAACGTCTTTTTAATACTTCGACAATTTGTTCTGCTTGTCCTTCCGCTAATTGTGCACTTGGTGCATGAGGAAGACTTGCACAATCTCCGACTATAAAGATGTGTTCATCATTTGGTAAATGGTGGAGTGGGGTTAAAACGAGTCTTCCCATTCCATCTTTTTCCCCGTCCATATTGCGGACAATTTTATTGGCTTGGATTCCTGCTGTCCAGACGATTACATCACAATGGATCGGCACATCGTGATTATATAATAAATTTTCTTCGACCTTGGTAATATTAGAGCTGTTTATTATTTCAACATTGTTCTTTACAAACCAATTTTCTACATATTTGCTTAACCGTTCCGGGAACGAGGAGAGGATATGCTTGCCTCTATCAAATAATTTGATGGTTAAATCATCCCGGCTTTCACTTAATTCACTTGCTAACTCTACGCCGCTGAGACCCGCCCCAACAATGCCAACAACGGAGCCAGGGCCCAAATTGTTTAAAACGGAGTAGGTAAGTCGAGATTTTTCAATAGACTGTATACTGTAAGTAAACTGATCCGCTCCGGGGACATCATGATACTTGTCCTCACAGCCAAGACCAATGATTAATTCATCATAGACAATCGGTTCGGCGTCTTTTAGTATTATCTGTTTTTCAGTTGTCTGAATACCGATAACCTCACCATACATTACTTTTAGTCGTGGGTGTTCCGGAAAAGCAACCCTTACTTCTTTGTCAGAGATTGTTCCTGCAGCTAATGCGTAGTACTCCGTTTTTAAGCAATGGTAGGGTACACGGTCCACAAGTGTTATAATCACGTCTTCTGGTAAATGGTTTGGGAGAAGCTCGCTTAATATCTTCATCCCGCCGTAGCCGCCACCTAGAATTACAAGGTTTTTCATTTTTATTTCCCCTTTTAGTATCAGGTTTTCATATTTAGAGTTGGCTAAAGTGTCAAAAAATAAATTCTAAAATAATAATTCCGTTCCTTTTCCAAATACGAGTATAGCGGAATTGTGTCGAAATAACAACAAAATTCATGATTTTCTTGACATTGAGATAGTAATCATGGTATTTGACGGAGCAGTATAAATAGAGTAGGATAATTAGTTGTGGAGAGGTGAAAGCAATGATTCAACCCATCATCGAATTTTGCGTAAGCAATCTTGCGAATGGTGCACAAAAGGCACTGGAGAAATTAGAAAAAGATCCTAATTTGGATATTATTGAATACGGATGTCTTGGATATTGCGGAAAATGTGCGTCCGCGCTATATGCACTCGTTAACGGAGAAGTAGTAACTGGGAAAACTCCTGATGAGCTGGTCGATAACATTTATCAGTATTTAGAAGAAAATCCGATGTTTTAAGATAAGCGGAAACACCCCTAGGGGTGGAGCTGGACAATAAATATAGGGGGAGCATGCCGCTCCCTTATTAATATATATGGCATAAAATAATTAATGGAAACTGATTATTTGAGTAGTGAATAAACTCTGTATATAATTTAAGAAAAGCCTCATATCGGGAGGGAATATTATGAGTAATGATGTAGTTATTTTAACAGAAGCAGCATCGTTGCATATTAAAGAAATGATGAAGCATAACGAAGAAGAAGGTGCACTGTTGCGTGTAAGTGTAAAAGGCGGCGGCTGCAGCGGTTTATCCTATGGGATGGGTTTTGATCATACAGTAAATGATGATGATTTGAAGATTGAACAATTTGGAATTCAGATTTTAGTTGATAAAGAGAGTGCAGCCATTTTACAAGGAACCAAAATTGATTATAAAGAATCAATGATGGGCGGAGGCTTTACGATTGAAAATCCTAATGCGATCGCATCATGCGGATGCGGTTCATCATTCCGTACGGCTACAGCTACAGGTACTCCGGAAGAATGCTAATTATTAATGAAAAAAGCGTCCACAATGGGGGACGCTTTTTTCATTATCTCCTCTAGGAAAACTCCGTCTATACTGACGCTGCCACTTTAATTATTGAACATAGACGAGCTGTGTAATGGCTGAATTTTGGCTTTTGGATCAATAAACGCTTTTGCGTTATTAACAGCTGTTGGTGCTTCACCAAAGCCGCACGCGATTAACTTTACTTTACCTTCATACGTGCAAATATCACCCGCACCATATATTCCAGGAATGTTTGTTTCCATTTTCGAATTAACGACAATCGAATTCTTTTCGATTTCTAAGCCCCATTCCTTAATTGGTCCTAACGAAGAGACAAATCCATAGTTACAAATAACGGCATCCACATCTAGTGTTACTTTCTCATCACCAGTAACGGTTTCAAGAACAACCTGTTTAATGCCGCTTTCATCACCAATTAGTTCAGCAGGTACATAAGGTGTTTTCACATCCACTTTTGAGTTAAATAAGTTTTCAACACTATGCTCGTGTGCACGGAACTTATCTCTACGGTGGACAATTGAAACTTGTTCTGCAATAGGCTCAAGCATTAAGGCCCAGTCAACTGCAGAATCGCCGCCGCCAAAAACAACCACTTTTTGACCGGCAAATTTATTTAAATCCTCGATAAAGTAGTAAAGATTTTTACGCTCATATTGAGCCGCACTTTCGAGTTCTAGACGTCGTGGTTGGAATGCACCATTTCCAGCTGTAATAATAATGGTTTTAGAATAATGGACTTCTTTATTCGTTGTTAATTTAAATGTTCCATCTTCCAGCTTTTCCAATTTTTCAACAGATTGCTCAAGTGCAACTGTTGGTTCGAATTTGCTCATTTGTTCTTTTAAATTATTTATTAATTCTTGTGCACGGATTTTTGGGAAACCGGCAACATCGTAAATATATTTTTCCGGATAAAGCGCTGATAATTGACCGCCTAATTGTGGTAAACTCTCAATAATTTTCACCGATGCTTGTCTCATTCCACCGTAAAAGGCAGTAAAAAGACCAGTTGGACCCCCACCAATGATTGTTATGTCATAAACTTTTTGTTCTGCTTGCACTCCGTATCCCTCCAACCTGTAGTAACATCTCCATTCATTATAATATCACAAAATAGAAAATTCTCACATCTTTAAAGGGTAATATTCACAATTGAGGCAATTTTTAAAACATTGTTTATTAATCCTAATGTGATTCAATTTTCTCCATAACCTAAGAGAAAAATTTATGAAAATTGCTTGATAATCGTATAAAAGTAGCATAAGATGTATTGAGGATAGATTGTTAAATATTTGTGACATAAAAAGCACATTTTGGTGTCACAAAGTAAAATAATTACATTCTTACATTCTTAGCAAAATTCCTCGCTTGACCTATATTCATTCCAGGAAGTTCGTTTTTTTTAGTCATGTTCGTGAATTATATCACATACATTTTTTTATTATACAAAATAAAAATGGTCATTGCAGTGGAAACTAAGAAAAAAAGGGTTTATCTAAAAAATATTAAGGGTGGAAGTGATCACTTTGAGAAAGCCTAAAATTGTGATTCTTGGTGCTGGTTACGGTGGACTAATGACAACAGTTCGCTTACAGAAGTTAATCGGCGTTAATGAAGCTGACATTGTATTAGTGAATAAAAATGACTACCATTATGAAACCACATGGCTGCATGAGGCTTCTGCAGGAACATTGCATCACGACCGAGTACGTTATGATATCCGTGATGTAATCGACAGCAGTAAGGTGGATTTTGTTCAAGATACTGTAATGGAAATTAATAAAGATGAAAAGAAAGTTATTTTAGAAAAAGGCGAAGTCAACTATGACTACCTTGTTATTGCCCTTGGCGGTGAGCCAGAAACATTTGGAATTAAAGGATTAAAAGAATTTGCATTCGGAATCTCAAATGTAAATTCTTCACGTCAATTGCGTGAACATATTGAATACCAATTTGCCACATACAATATGGAAGAAGTGAAAAACGACAATCGTTTGACGATCGTTGTTGGTGGTGCTGGCTTTACAGGAATTGAATTCCTTGGTGAATTAACAAATCGAATTCCGGAATTATGCCATGAATATGATGTTGATTCTCACAAAGTAAAAATTATTTGTGTTGAAGCTGCCCCAACAGTACTTCCAGGTTTTGAACCAGAACTAGTGAATTATGCTGTGTCCCAATTAGAACGTAAAGGCGTCGAATTCTTAATCGGAACAGCGATTAAAGAATGTACTGAAGATGGCATTGTTGTAGCAAAAGGTGAAGAGGAGCCACGTGAAATCAAGGCTGGTACTGTAGTATGGGCCGCTGGAATTCGAGGGAACTCTATCGTAGAAAAATCAGGTTTTGAAGCAATGAGAGGCAGAGTAAAAGTTCAGCCAGATCTTCGCGTTCCTGGTTTCGATGATATCTTCATGATCGGTGACAGCTCTCTCATGATTAATGAAGAAATCAACCGTCCATATCCACCGACTGCACAAATTGCTATGCAGCAGGGTGAAGTATGTGCACGCAATATTGCGGCATTAGTACGTAATAAATCAGAGTTAGAAGTTTTCAAATTCGACAACAAAGGAACCGTTTGTTCCCTTGGTGAAGATGATGCAATTGGTGTTGTATTCGGTAAGAAAATAACAGGTGCAAAAGCATCCTTCATGAAAAAAGTAGTCGATAATCGCTCTCTTTACATGATTGGCGGCGCCGGACTTGTATTGAAAAAAGGGAAGTTTAACGTTTTCTAATAAGAAAAGGGCGAAAATTTCGTTTCAGGGACAGAGAAATCTGTCCCTTTTTGATATGATTAAATTAATTAATTCTGTGCAAGGGGGAGATTCGGTGAGTAATCGTGAAAAACGGGGCAAGGTTTGGTTAGCTGTTGCGGGGGTTGTAAAGTCAAAAGATGGGCAGTGGCTAGTTGTTAAGAAACGCTATGGAGGCCTAAAAGGCCAATGGTCGCTCCCCGCAGGCTTTGTTGAGATAGGAGAAACAGCAGATGAAGCCGTAATTAGGGAAGTCCTCGAAGAAACCGGCATCCAATGTCGGGTGAAAGGACTCATTGGGCTAAGGACCGGTGTAATCAATGGAGAAATCAGTGATAATTTACTCCATTTTCTTCTTGAACCCGTGAATGAAGTAGAGGTGAGCCATCAGGATAACGAGCTCTTTGAAGCAAAATTTATGGCACCGGAAGAGTTGCTCCTCGAAAAAGACGCATCCATTATCCTTCAATACCTGATCAGAAATGACATTACCTTCTCAAAGCAAGCTATAGAGGGTCTTAACCCTGGTGACCAGTTTGGCTATACAGCTTATAAATTATTTTTGTAATTTTTAGAAAATTCAAGGAACATCTCGTTATTGGAAGAAAACTTGACATGTATCCGCTTTCTCGTTCGAATTTGCCCAATTTCCGTCCTTTCCTTTTTAGCGAATTCTTGATATATTATCAGAAAATTAAGTTAATTAGTTGAGGAGATGAAAGAACCATGACAGTTAAAAGCGTAGATTCAAAGACTTGTGATTATTGTTCGGGGAAAGGTTATTTTCAACTGGTCCTAGGTGGATCCGAAACATGTAGTTGCTGTGGAGGAACTGGTAAGAAAAAAGAATAAGGCAGGTATTATTGTCTGAATCGATAACGACTCAATGCGCTTCTTCGAATCATTTTCGGAGGGCTTTTTTTTGTATGGGAAAGAAAAAATTTCGTTTATATTGACTCCTTTTTCGACATTCAGTACACTAAATGTTGATGTATAAGGGGGAATCTCGGATGCAAATGAGCATTGTTGTCTTAATCATATCGATTTTACTATTCTTTGTATTATTTTTTGGGATTGGATTTATTCTCAATATGCTGCTTAGAATGTCATGGGTTATGGCTGTAGTTTATCCTATTGTGGCAATTTTTATTGTAGATAAAGTGCGTTTTAGTGAGTATTTTACAAATAGTAAAATGGCATTTACTGATTTGGGCCAAAGATTTACTTCGTTAGCCACTGCAGATATTCTTATTTTAATAAGCGGACTAGCTGGCGCGGTTGCGGCAGGCTTCACAATCAAACTATTACGAAAAAATGGATATCAGATGTTTTAGGACTTTTACAATAGGTAAGAGTCTTTTTTTGTAAATTGATCCACTCCTGTAAAATTTTCCTTTTCCTTTTTTGAATATTTTCCTTCAGCTTGGGAATGAATATTTTGGGAGGAGTGAAAATTTTGATGAATAATATGAAACATTGGACAAGGCGTTTTGCCATGGTATGTCTCTTCTTAATGGCAGTCTTTGCGACCTTCCAATCAATCTCTGGAGTCAATGCACAATCGTTTTTAACCCAATTTGCGTCTGTTCTTGCTTCGACTGAACCTGTATCAGGAACACAAAGGTCCTTAGAGAACGAAATCGATTGGTCTAAATACCCTAAATTAACGGTTACTGCTACTGGTTATACTGCAGGAGTGGAATCAACAGGAAAAAGTAAAGGCCATCCTGAATATGGGATTACTTACTCGGGTGTAAAAGTAAAACGTGATTTATTTTCAACCATCGCAGCCGATTTAAATGTATTTCCAATCGGTACAATTCTCTTTATCCCAGGATACGGTTATGGTGTGGTTGCCGATAAAGGCGGGGCCATAAAAGGGAATGAACTAGACCTCTATTATGAAACTGTTGAAGATGTTTATAATAAGTGGGGGAAAAAGGAACTCGATATCTATGTGGTACAAAAAGGAAATGGAAAACTGACTGAACAAACACTGAAGGACTTAAATGAGGATAAATCGATGCAAGTTTTCCGTGGACAGTATATTAGTTCTGAAAAAAGATAGAAGCAGGCTGCGGGCCTGTTTTTTATTTTTACTAGAAGATTTAAGATAATTAGTTGCTCGAAATAAGCACGGTTATTCGCTATAATTAAACACGAATAATATGGAGGTGAGGTAGTTTGTTTTATGTTAAACAGGAATTAGAACTATCAACAGAGCAGGAAGGTTTAGTCATAGGCCTTTTTGATAAACCAGAAAAATTTTCTGGAAAATTAGCTATCATCGATGAGAAGTTTAATGGGCAGTTAACGGAATTGGTAAAATCGGGTGATATATCTGCTAAATTAAAGAGTAACAGTAAAGTACATAGTTTAGGTAAAATCGGTCCAAAGCGAATTTGGTTTGTAGGTCTTGGGAAAGAGAAGGAGTTTTCTTTTGAAACATTAAAATCAGCGTTTGGCCGGCTTTTTAAAGAAGTGAAAGCAAGTAAGCTTGAAGAAATTGCGGTTTATTTAGATTCCTTTACATCCGAGAAAGTTGATGCTTTAGATGCAGCGCATGCGATGAGTGAAGCCTTTGCCCTCTCCACTTATCAATTTGAAGGGTACAAACAAAAATCGAATGAACCGGAGAAAAAGCTGGGTCAGCTAACGATTTATTGTGATACCGTAGAAGCAGAAGAAGTCCAAGCCTCGTTAACCGTAGGATATGCGTTTGGAAGAGGGACTAATTCAGCACGAACACTCGTGAACATTCCGGGCAATCTGTTAACGGCAACAGATATGGCTAATTACGCACAGGAACTAGGGAGTAAATATACATTCGAAGTGGAAATCTTAGAAAAGGCCGAAATAGAGAAACTCGGAATGGGAGCATTCCTTGCAGTGAACCAGGGGTCAACAGAACCGCCGAAAATGATTGTCATAAAATATCAAGGAAAAGATGAATGGACAGATGTCATCGGCTTAGTAGGCAAAGGGATTACTTTTGATACGGGCGGTTATTCCATAAAAACTAAATCAGGGATCGTGGGGATGAAAACTGATATGGGTGGAGCAGCAGCGGTTTTAGGCGCAATGGAAATCATCGGGGAGATACAGCCCGAGCAAAACGTGGTCGCGGTCATTCCTTCTACAGATAATATGATTAGCGGCCATGCCTTTAAGCCTGATGATGTAATTACATCAATGAGCGGTAAAACCATTGAGGTATTAAATACGGATGCTGAAGGCCGCCTTGTTTTAGCAGATGCGGTCACCTATGCTAAACATCATGGCGCCGATTACCTTGTTGATGTGGCTACGTTAACCGGTGGAGTCATTACGGCCCTCGGCCTCCATACGACAGGGGCAATGACCAATCATGAACCATTATATGATCAAGTCTTGGAGGCTTCTAGAGAAGCAGGCGAGCAGATGTGGCAGCTGCCATTGTTTGAAACGGAGATTGAGCGAGTTAGAAACAGTAAAGTCGCCGATTTAAATAATTCCCCTGGCAGTGAAGGCCATGCGCTTGTTGCTGGTGCATTTATTGGTGAATTTGCAGAAGGCACACCTTGGGTCCACTTAGATATTGCCGGGACAGCCACTACTTCGAAGGCATATGATTTAGGTCCTGCCGGTGCAACCGGAGTCATGACCCGTACCCTTGCCTTATTTGTAGAACGGTTTGAACCAATCAAATAATTACTTTTACTGTCCTCATAAGTACCTTTTGAGGACAGTTTTTTTATTCTACGGGATTCCTCGGTGAATAGCTACTAATGTAAGATAAAGCTCTCTTTTTGCCCGGAGCCTCCGTCCCAAGGCCAGCAGGGTAAGATACCTCCTACATCTCTGACTAAATCTCCATTTTCGGATGTTTAGTTTGCCCACTCCAAACCCCTTCATGTCGCATATGAAATAGTGTAGGCAAGTATAGAGGAAGGAGGTTTGCTGCATGTATCCTTATTATCGGAATCCTCATCAGGGAGGGGACCAAAGATTTATTGGCTTTGGTTTTGGATTGCCGTTACTTGGCGGCTTTTTAGGCGGCTTATTAGGAGGCGCGTTAATTAGCCGGCCATTTTATGGCGGTTACGGATATCCTGGTTTTTATCCACCACCACCGCCGTTTGGCGTTCCAGGCCCGTTTCCAGGCTACGGTGCCCCATATTATTACTAAAACGAAAAAAACAGCTCTTGGGCTGTTTTTTTATGGAAAAAGTGATGATTTAAAGGAAAATACGTTTATAAAGCGAATAGTTTATATAGATAGCATCAGCTTACATACAGGAGGAATCAAAATGATTGAAAATACATTACTTCAGTCACTTGGAATTGAAATAACCCAACTCGAAAAGGGAAAGGTAATGGCAACCATGCCTGTGGATGGGCGAACTCTCCAACCGCACGGCATCCTGCACGGCGGGGCATCTGTTGCATTGGCAGAAACGGTTGCTAGTGTAGGTGCCTATGAACTAGTAGATAAAGAAACAGAGGCTGTTGCCGGGTTAGAGATTAATGCAAATCATGTTCGTCCTAAATCTGAGGGTCAGGTTACAGCCATTGCTACTGTACTGCATCAAGGTAAAACAACCCAAGTGTGGGATATTAAAATCACAGACGAGCAGGATCGCCTTATTTGCGTATCAAGATGTACCATGGCAGTCATTAAATTGAAAAAATAAGCATAATTTAAATTGGAATGGAGTTCATAGCCATTCTTTTTTATTTATATTGATTAAAAATTTAAAAAATTAACTTTAATTTCGTGTTATAATATAAGAAAAAATAGAAAAATAGCACAATTTTTTGTACATGTTTCTTTATATAATGTAGTAAGAGGAAACGTAAAGGTGGTGAAATTGATGAGGGCAAGACGGCAATATTTGTTTATCGATTTTGAGTTTACAATGCCTGAACGGAATGTTCGCATGAAGGATTTTTATGCGGAAATTATCGAAGTCGGAATTGTTGCGGTCGTTGATGACCAAGTGACAGAACAATTTTCATCCTTTGTTACTCCTCTTAAGTTCCCAAAACTTACTGAACGCTGTAAATCCTTTTTACATATTTCTCAGCAGCAGGTAGACAATGGGTTATCTATTTTTGAGCTTGTGAAGAAATTGGAGGAGTTCAATAAGCAGAATTATGAAACAACCATTGTTACTTGGGGAAATATGGATATGAAGGTGCTTCGGCATAATTGTTTAAAGGCAGGGGTTCCATTTCCCCTAAAAGCAGCTGAATTGGATCTTTCCATGGAATATAAACGGTTCTTTGGTGATCAGAACCAAACCGGCCTCTGGAAGGCGGTTCAGGAATATGGAAAAGAAGGGACAGGCAAACATCACCGGGCACTAGACGATGCATTGACTACCTTTAATATATTCAAACTCGTTGAAAAGGATAAACGTTATTTAGAAAAACCAGAACCAACAACCATTGGGGACCGGATTGATTTCTCCAAGTTATTAAGCGAATTCGCATAAAAGGCCAAATCATTCATATTGATTTGGCCTTTTATGTTATAACAAGGTCTCAGTTCGGAGTGCACCAGCCCCGGCAGAACAGGCCTTACGCTTTTAGTTTATAATCCCTCTCAAGCGATTCCAAGGCTCTTAGACTCATCTCAGCCCATTCTGAAGGTGTTTCTGCTAATTCCTGTTTCATTTTGGCTAACGTCTCTTTTAACGATTCCAAATAATCAGGAACTTCATTTTCATAAGGCTTCACCATTTTGAAAGGAATATTCGCTTGCTCACGATAACTGAGTGCTTTTCTCTCATGAAAAAAAAGCACATCCGCATCTTTAGGGTTATGTAAATCTCCTTGCATTGGATGTTTAAGTACAGCAAGAACCCTCACTAAATAATGCTGAGGGCGTACATCTGTTATTTCCCCGATATATTTCCCCGTTTTATAAATGGCAGTAACAATCTGACCGATATGCAATTCTGACATCACCAACACCCCTCACGACAATGATTTATAATTTAAAACAGTCTAGCTGCGGCTCCTAAAAAAGGCCTCTCGCTTTTCCTCTTCCATTTTAATATGAAACATAGTAAATTAAAAACAATGTGAAAAATAAAATTTCGGTTAAAGTGAAAAAATTGGAGGAAAGATATATGAGAAAGAATCTGCAATTCTTCATAACATTATTTACAATTGTTTTAGTTTTGGCTGCCTGTGGGACAAGCACGAAGAAAGAAGAATCTGCACCTAAAACCACCGCGCCCAAAACAGAACAGAAGGAAGGGGAACAAAAAGTGACTAATGTCGTCTATCCTCAGCTTTCAACAGAAGTGCTTGATAATGAAAAGCTTGTTGAAATGGAAACGTCAATGGGAAACATCAAGATCAAATTGTTTCCAGAGTATGCCCCGAAAGCTGTTGAGAACTTTGTAGAACATGGTAAAAAAGGTTACTATGATGGATTGATTTTTCACAGGGTCATTAAAGATTTTATGATTCAGGGTGGTGACCCGAGTGGTAACGGGACTGGCGGGGAGAGCATTTACGGACAGCCTTTTGAAGATGAATTTTCTAAAAACCTGTATAATCTCCGTGGTGCCTTATCGATGGCTAATTCGGGCAGCAACACGAATGGAAGTCAGTTTTTTATTGTCCAAAGCTCGTCACTGGATCCAGCCATGAAAGAACAAATGGAAAAAGCAGGCTATCCAAAAGATATTATTGAAGCTTATGATAAAAACGGTGGCACACCATGGCTCGACCATCGTCATACTGTTTTTGGCCAAGTAATTGAAGGCATGGATGTCGTAGATAAAATTGCAGACACTCCTGTTGGTGCCCAAGATAAACCCGAAAAAGACGTTATCATTAAGAAGATTAAGGTGTTAGAAGAATAACCAAGTGGTATGAAATGTTTTTTATTGCTATAATTAATTTTTAGAGCATGTCCTTTAGAGAAAGGGAGAGAAAAATGTTTCAGCCATCCGTACTTTCGTTATTTTTATACTTTCCAGAAGATAAATCAGAATATATACCTGCTGCGATCAGCTTGTTGATTTTCATAATCGGTGCCTTTCTTACGATGCGTTTAATCGTATTGGTCTCGAAACGGGAGGCTAGAAAGGCAAAAGAATTAGAAGAACAATTGAAAAATCAAGAGCACTCTCAAAGGAACAGTTAACCCGATACTGTTCCTTTTTCTTTTATTCTTCGATTGGATAAAGGAGAGAGGGATTGACCATACTAAGGGCAAATTGTCTAGTGTGGGGGTATACATATGAAGAAAAGCTGGTTGATCATTCCACTGCTCATTCTTACAGGATGCACTGAAAAGAATATCAGAAAGCTTGATGTGGAGATGTATAACGCGGTCGGGGATTCCCTCGGTAAAGTAAAGGTAGCTGAGCAAGCTAGCGGCGTAAAATTATCAGTAGATTTAAAGGGCCTTACCGCGGGGGAACATGCCATTCATATCCATAACAGTGGAAAGTGTGAAGCCCCAGATTTTAAATCAGCAGGAAATCATTTTAATCCCGATAATAAGGAACATGGGCTTCTCCACCCTAAAGGTGCCCATGCAGGGGATTTACCTAACTTAATTGTTGATGATGATGGGTCTGTAAAAGCTGATTTAATGGCACCCAATGTAACCTTAAAAGATGGAAAGACATCATTGTTTACTAAAGAGGGAACAACGATCGTGATTGATGAAAGAAAAGATGATGGTATGACACAGCCTTCAGGAGACTCTGGAAAACGGATTGCCTGTGGTGAAATTACAAAAAATAAACAAGCTGGTCAGAAGAAAGCACAAGATGAGAAATAATATTTTGAAAGGCTATCAACTAAACGTGATAGCTTTTTTTAGTTGTGAGGATTTTCATTGTTATAGTTGATGGTTTTTATTTTTTTCTTAAAATTAGGTAAGAATCTAAGCTTATCCTAAAAGTGGACATACACTAGCATGGAGACGGTTTAGGAGGCGATAAGTTTGGAAAAAAGACAATTCTTTGGAGGATATCCGGGACAACCTGGATACCAGCAAATGGGAGGCTATCCGCAAATGGGAGGCTATCCGCAAATGGGAGGCTATCCGCAAATGGGAGGCTACCCACAAATGGGAGGCTATCCGCAAATGGGGGGCCACCCACAAATGGGAGGCTATCCGCAAATGGGAGGCCACCCACAAATGGGAGGCTATCCGCAAATGGGAGGCCACCCACAAATGGGAGGCTATCCGCAAACGGGAGGCCACCCACATATGGGTTATCCACAAATGGGAGGCCACCAAATGCCTGGCTATTCCCCTATGATGGGCGGTCAACAGACTGGATTCCCACAAGGCATGGGTGGTTCCCAGCAAAGTGGACAAAAACCACCAACGTTTGGCCAGCGAAAAGATAAGAAGTAACCATGAACAACTAGGATTTGTTGCATTGAAAACTGTCCCTTTCATAAAGGGGCAGTTTTCATATACCTTGATTTATCCCCTCTTTTTCCCGACAATAAGTATATATACTAGTTAATAATACATAGGAGTGTGTGCAGCAAAATGGAGAACAAACTGTATTATCAGGATCCATATTTACGAACATTTATAGCAAAGGTGGTAAAACAAGAACAAAATACTGCTGGCAACTGGTACGTTGTATTAAATCAAACCGCCTTTTATCCTACCGGCGGCGGTCAGCCACACGACTTGGGAACGCTTGCTGATAGAAATGTACTAAATGTCGAAGAAATCGATGGAGAAATTCGTCATTATTTGGACAGGCCGTTAGATGACGTTGAAAAGGAAGTCATCGGGAAGATCGATTGGAAAAGACGCTTGGATCACATGCAGCAACATGCTGGCCAGCATATTTTATCTGCCGCTTTTGATCACCTATTTACGTACAAAACGGTCGGGTTCCATTTAGGTGCTGAGCTGCTCACAATCGATTTAGAGACGGAAAATCTTAGCCAGCAACAAGTACAGGAGGCTGAGGAACTTGCCAATCAAATCATCCTAGAAAACAGGCCGATCGAGACCAAATGGGTGACGGAAGATGAACTGTCTCATTATAAGCTCCGTAAAGAGACAAAAGTTAAAGAGGATATCCGACTAGTGATTATTCCTAATTTTGATGATAATGGTTGCGGCGGGACCCATCCAAAGGGGACTTTCGAGGTACGCGCGATAAAAGTATTAGATTGGGAACGTCAAAAGAAAAAGGTGCGTGTTCAATTTGTTTGTGGAAACCGGGTGGTTACACAACTGGGGCAAAAACAAAAGGTTCTTCTAGAATTAACGAAACTCCTCAATGCACCTGAAAAAGAAATGGAGCAAGCAGTCCTTCGTCTTCTTGAAACGAACAAGGCAATAGAAAAAGCCCTTGAACAAACACAGGAAAATCTCCTTCATTATGAGGCGAAAGACTTACTAGGAAGAGGGAATGATAAGGAGCAGTATAAGCTCGTCAGGGAAGTGTTTCAAAATCGATCCATTCAAGAACTGCAGAAGCTGGCCCGGATCATTACTACTGAAGAAGAGAACGCTATTGTTTACTTTGTGTCTGAAAATGATAACCGGCTCCAGCTTGTTTGTGCGCGTGGACAGGTTGGAACAGAAAGCATGAAAAAAGTCATCGCCAATGTCCTTCCACTTATTAACGGAAAGGGCGGGGGAAATGATTCCTTTGCCCAGGGCGGCGGTGAGGCACTACTGTCTGGGGAGCAAATGCTTCAGCAGATTTTAGAAAAAACACGCTAGCTCAAAAAAACAGGCCTCCAATCCAGGAGGCCTATTATGCTTAATTAAGGCTCTTTACGGAAACTATGTTTTATCTTCGATGTTGAGTGGTTACTTCAATCTCTAATCAATTTGGTAAACCACTTTTTTCTCTGCATTTGTTTATAGCCCCCTTTAAGGTTGATACTTGAATTTTATAATCTAGGAATTTACAATGATATTAAAAAAATGATATTTTTAACATTTTTTTAAGGTGAATGTGGATGAAAATGAAAAATAATAATTCATGCGATTTTTTGAGTAAAGTATACGGGAGTTACACCAGGGCAATATAAAAGTGCTTATATAACAAAAGGGAAGATTGGGCTTGAAGCAAATTATTAGGATAAGAGGGTGAAGTCAATGGGTTTTTTAGATGGTTTAATGGGGAATGCCTCCGAAGTGAATGTCTCTGATGTCCAGAGAGAATTCGGGAAAGTCCTTTCACCGAATGAAAACATAGATAAAGCGTACAAGTTAATTCGTGATATGTTTATTTTCACCAATAAACGCTTAATCCTAGTGGATAAACAGGGATTAACGGGGAAAAAGGTAGAGTATCATTCTATTCCATATAAAAGCATTACTCATTTCAGTATTGAAACCGCAGGTAACTTTGATTTAGATGCTGAATTGAAAATTTGGATATCTGGGAATGCATTGCCACTTCAAAAGCAATTTAATAAGAACTTGAACATCTATGAACTTCAAAGTGTTCTTGCGGAATATGTGCTAAAATAAGTTCAATACGCATGGGTTAAAATTATGCAATAAATTAGGGGTTAAAGACAATGAGAAAAGAATTGCAGACGAATTTACAATATGTGGATATATTAAATGAGTGGGACCCATTCCGATTAACGAATGGTGGATATGACACAGAAATCGCTGATACGATTCAAGCGATCCATGAACTCGATGATTCTAATGAGTTGGCGAAAAGAATTCAAAGCATTTATGAATTTTCATTTGAAAAAATCATACCGATCGAAGAATGTTTAAAAATAGCCAAAGAATTATTAATGATAAAAACAAATGATGCTTGTTCCATTTAATAGTACAAGCAAAAAAAGGACATTCCAATAATGAATGTCCACTTCAAAAAGGGGGAATACTAGAAAGCCTTATGATATAAGGTTAACCAGTATTCCTTTCTTTTATACAGTTGTGAACAGAAAAAATGATTTTTTTACCAAATTATTTTTTTATCACTATTTCTGTTCTAATAATTCTGCAGCAGGAAGATCTAAAACAGTAGATAACTTTAACAATGTTTGTGTGCTTGGAACTTGTTCCCCAGATTCGTACTTTTCAATGGTTTGGATTCCCACTCTTACCTTTTGTGCCAGCTCCTCCTGAGACATGTTGAGCATTTCGCGGGCATTTTTAATGGTTTGGCCGATTGTATTCAAACTGATTCACCTCTCCTTTAAAAATAGATTTCCTCACTATTAGTTTAACACGTTTGGTAAATCTTTCTTTCCTTTTCCTTGAACAATCTGTTAAGAATTAACTTTTGAATTAATTTACTCCCTTTCCGTGGGATCGCCCGTTTGGCGCCTCCTCGGTCTTCCTCACTAAGGGGTTTCACCTGCTCAGTGCCCGCATGAGTCTCAAGAATTTTGCTAAATCATTCCTTTTGCAGGGAAGTTTATTCTCATTCCTTTTTGATTTAAGGGATTCTTTGTGATATAGTATTATAATGCGTATATAAGGGATAAAATAATTATTTAATTAGGAGTGTTTTCATGTCAGAAAAGATCGAAACTGGAAGTATTTTAACAGGTAAGGTAACAGGAATTCAACCATATGGAGCGTTTGTAGCGCTAGACGATAATACTCAAGGCCTTGTCCACATTTCTGAAATTACACATGGTTACGTTAAAGATATTAATGACCACCTTAAAGTAGGGGACGAAATCAAGGTTAAAGTTTTATCAGTAGATGAAGGTGCAGGGAAAATTGGACTTTCCATCCGTGCCACAGAGGAAGCTCCTGTTCAACAGGCTGCTCCAAAAGCAAAGAAGCCTCGTAAACGCCAAGTGGCAGCGATTATTCCGGAAGTGGAAGGCCAACAAGGTTTTAACACATTAAAAGATAAACTGCAAGAATGGATTGACCAGTCACAACGATAAGATTTAATAAAAAAATAATTTCAAGAGAAGCCTAGACCCAATGCGTTAATTTGCATGGGGCTAGGCTTTTTTTATTTTACAATTCCACAAAATATACAAAAACAGAGCCTTTTCCATTTATAAAGTTTTGCTGAGGTGTTCATTCTTTTTTCATGCTCGGCTACAATAGAACTATATGGTCATATTTTTTCGCTAAACGGAGGAGTTTTTATGACAACCAATGTAAATACGAATGAAGTAATTGCTAAGACAGAGAAATATGGAGCAAAAAATTATCATCCGCTCCCAATTGTGATTACTCGTGCAGAAGGTGTGTGGGTAGAGGATCCTGAAGGTAACAAATATATGGACATGCTTAGTGCCTATTCAGCTGTAAACCAAGGGCATCGTCACCCTAAAATTATTCAAGCATTAAAGGACCAAGCAGATAAAGTTACCTTAACTTCACGAGCCTTCCACAATGACCAGCTTGGCCCATGGTATGAAAAAGTTTGTCAGTTGACGAAAAAAGATATGGTACTTCCAATGAATACTGGGGCAGAAGCAGTGGAGACGGCGGTGAAAGCAGCACGACGCTGGAGTTATGATGTCAAGGGTGTGGCAGAGAACCAAGCAGAAATTATTGCTTGTGTTGGAAACTTTCACGGCAGGACTATGACAGCTGTTTCCCTTTCATCCGACGAGGAATATAAACGCGGGTTTGGTCCGATGCTCCCAGGGATTGAACTGATCCCATATGGTGATTTAGCGGCATTAAAAGCGGCAATTTCGCCCAATACGGCTGCATTCTTAATTGAACCGATTCAGGGAGAGGCAGGAATTGTGATTCCGCCTGCAGGCTTCATGAAGGCTGCCTTTGATTTATGTAAAGAAAACAATATTCTGTTTATTGCTGATGAAATCCAAGCTGGCTTGGCCCGGACTGGTAAAATGTTTGCTAGCGAGTGGGAAGGAATCGAACCGGACATGTATATTCTCGGGAAAGCACTTGGCGGAGGCGTGTTCCCTATTTCGTGTGTAGTTGCTAACAAAGATATTCTAGGTGTGTTTAATCCGGGATCGCATGGATCTACCTTTGGAGGAAATCCGATGGCATGTGCGGTTTCCATTGCGGCACTTGATGTGATTGTTGATGAAAAGCTTGCTGAAAAATCACTAGAACTTGGTGAGTATTTTATTAACAAATTGAAAGAAATTAACAATCCGATGATTAAAGATATTCGTGGTCGAGGCTTATTTATCGGTGTAGAACTAACGCAGCCTGCCCGCAAATACTGTGAGCAATTAAAGGAGCAAGGGTTATTATGTAAAGAAACACATGATACAGTTATTCGTTTTGCACCGCCGCTTGTAATTACTAAAGAAGAATTGGATTGGGCAATAGAGAGGATCAACAACGTACTTGGAAATAGTTAAAGCACTATTCGTAAACTTTGTGCTTTTGGATCTTAATAAGGATCATTTACTAAGTTTCTAGGCAATCTTCGCAAATGTTCTTACGAAAAGATGCCACGAAGCATCTAGGTTTACGGGTTGATGAACTTATACGAAAAACAACAATCTATGCGAAAATAGCCATAGTTAAAAACCAGGGGTGCAAAAATGGGGATATATGATGTAACAAATAGTGGTGGTGAAAAGGGAATAGAGAAATTAGACCTGCTCACATCAACACAAATTGTTATTCATGATGCATTAAAAAAGATGGGCTATAACGAAGAAATGTACGAATTATTGAAAGAACCATTACGAATGTCAGATGTAAGAATTCCAGTGCGGATGGATGATGGTTCTACCAAAATATTTAACGGGTTTAGGGCCCAGCATAATGATGCGATTGGACCAACCATGGGCGGGGTCCGCTTTCATCCTCAAGTGACAGCGAATGATGTGAAGGCATTATCGATGTGGATGAGTTTAAAGTGTGGAATTGCCGATTTACCTTTTGGCGGGGGAAAAGGGGCGATTCTTTGTAACCCGCGAACGATGTCTTTTGGTGAACTTGAGCGATTAAGCCGAGGATATGTGCGAGCGATAAGTCAAATTGTTGGACCAACGAAGGATATCCCTGCACCCGATATGTACACCAATTCTCAGATTATGGCGTGGATGATGGATGAATACAGCCGTCTCCGCCAATTTGATTCTTCTGGCTTTATAACAGGCAAACCACTTGTGTTAGGAGGTTCTGAAGGCCGTGAAAAGGCGGGAGCAAAGGGAGTAACCATTTGTATTAAAGAGGCAGCCAAAAAACGCGGCATTAACATCAAAGGAGCCCGTGTGATTGTTCAAGGATTTGGGAACGCCGGCAGTTATATTGCCAAGTTTATGCATGATGCTGGAGCGATTGTAGTTGGAATTTCTGATGTTTATGGTGCCCTTTATAATCCAGATGGATTAAATATAAATTATCTGCTCGACCGCCGTGACAGCTTTGGTACAATCACGACGCTTTTCGAGGGGACCATTACCAATCAGGAATTGCTCGAACAGGAATGTGATGTGTTGGTTCCTGCAGCAATTTCCAACCAAATTACTGTGCAGAATGTCCACAATATTAAGGCGAAAATTGTCGTGGAAGCTGCAAATGGGCCGACGTCGCTAGAGGCAACTTCTATTCTCACTGACCGCGGAATACTGCTCGTTCCAGATGTTTTGGCAGGAGCAGGCGGTGTGACTGTTTCCTATTTTGAATGGGTTCAAAATAAGCAAGGTTATTATTGGAGTGAAGAGGAAGTAGAAGTGAAATTGCATAATAAACTGATAAAATCGTTCCATGATATTTACGAGCTGGCACAAACAAACAATGTAAATATGCGTTTAGCAGCATATATGATTGGTGTCAGAAAAATGGCAGAGGCATCATTATTTAGAGGCTGGGTATAAAAAAACTTCCTTGCATCATTACGATGTAAGGAAGTTTTTTTACGGTGAACTAAGCTAGTTTTTGCAAAATGAACCATAATAACTAATAATGTATTAGGTAAAGGATGGTGAATGTTTATGGAAAATTTTACTTTTTGGAATCCAACCAAATTAATCTTTGGAAAAGGGCAGTTGGACCAATTAAAAACAGAAGTACCCCGTTATGGTAAAAAGGTTTTGCTAGTCTATGGGGGCGGAAGTATTAAAAGAAGCGGTTTGTATGAAAAGGTGATCAACTTATTAGCTGAAATCGGAGCAGAGGTTTTTGAACTTCCTGGAGTGGAACCAAACCCAAGGATTACTACTGCACGAAAAGGAATTGAAATCTGTAAACAAGAGGGAATAGAATTCTTGCTAGCGGTTGGCGGTGGAAGTGTCATTGATTGTACAAAGCTGATTGCTGCTGGTGCAAAATATGAGGGGGATGCCTGGGATCTAGTTATTAAAAAGGCATTTGCAAAAGATGCACTTCCTTTTGGAACTGTGTTAACACTTGCGGCAACCGGGTCTGAAATGAATGCAGGCTCCGTTATTACAAATTGGGAAACAAATGAAAAATACGGCTGGGGAAGTGCAGTTACCTACCCAAGATTTTCTATCTTAGACCCCGTTAACACATTTACCGTACCAAAGAATCAAACGATTTATGGAATAGTCGATATGATGTCACATGTTCTTGAACATTATTTTCATCTAGAGGAAAATACGGATTATCAAGACCGCATGTGTGAGTCTTTATTAATCACGGTGATGGAAACGGCACCTAAGCTGCTTTCTGACCTAGAAAATTACCAGCACCGGGCAACCATTCTTTACTGCGGGACGATGGCTCTCAATGGAATCTTGAATATGGGATACCGCGGCGATTGGGCTACACATAATCTTGAACACGCGGTATCAGCCGTTTATGATATTCCTCATGGCGGTGGGTTAGCTATCCTATTCCCACATTGGATGAGGCACAATCTAGCGGTGAAACCGGAACGCTTTAAGCAGCTTGCTGTTCGTGTGTTTAAAGTAAACGATGAAGGCAAGAGTGCAGAACAAACAGGGCTCGAAGGAATTCAGAAATTACGTGAGTTCTGGAATAGCATTGAAGCACCGGCACGGTTAGCTGATTATGATATTGATGATTCGAAACTAGAGTTAATGGCTGATAGAGCGATGGAAAACGGAGTGTTTGGAAACTTTAAAAAGTTAAATCGTGAGGATGTATTAGCCATTTATCGTGCATCACTATAATGAAAGAAATTTGTCGAAAATGGGTGCGCTTTCACTATTAGACCTTCCTTGATAATCAGCCCATCATTCGATAAAGTGGAATATGTAAATAAAATTATGGAGGATCATGCATGACACACGTTCGTTTTGATTACTCAAAAGCTTTAACCTTTTTTGGAGAACATGAACTTACATATCTACGTGATGCTGTAAAAGTTGCTCATCATTCCCTACATGAGCAAACAGGCGCGGGCAGTGACTTTTTAGGATGGATTGACCTGCCAACTAATTATGACAAGGAAGAATTTTCACGCATTCAAAAATCAGCTGAAAAAATCAAAGCTGATTCTGATGTTCTTCTTGTTATTGGGATCGGCGGATCTTACCTTGGGGCAAGAGCGGCGATTGAAATGCTTCAGCATAGTTTTTACAACGTACTTCCAAAAGAAAAACGAAACACACCTCAAGTGATTTTTGTTGGTAATAACATTAGTTCTACTTATATGAGAGATTTAATCGACCTTCTTGATGGAAAGGACTTTTCTATCAATGTCATTTCTAAATCGGGAACAACTACTGAACCAGCTATTGCTTTCCGTATTTTCCGGAAGCTTCTCGAAGAAAAATACGGTCAAGATGAGGCGCGTAAACGAATTTATGCGACGACGGACAAAGCAAGAGGGGCGCTAAAGACCTTAGCAACAGAAGAAGGTTATGAGACATTTGTGATTGCTGATGACATTGGCGGACGTTATTCAGTTCTTACAGCAGTCGGATTGCTTCCAATTGCAGTGAGCGGAGCAAACATTGAGAAAATCATGGAAGGTGCAAAGGAAGCACAAGCAGACTTTGGCCATTCCGAACTTGAAGATAATGCCGCTTATCAATATGCTGCCGTGAGAAATGTGTTATACAATAAAGGCAAAACAATTGAAATGCTGATTAATTATGAGCCAGGCTTGCAATATTTCTCCGAATGGTGGAAACAGCTATTTGGTGAAAGTGAAGGAAAAGACCAAAAAGGTATTTATCCTTCCTCAGCCAATTTTTCAACGGATCTTCACTCGCTTGGACAATATATTCAAGAAGGGCGCCGTGATTTGTTTGAAACGATTATCAAGGTTGAAAGCCCTCGTCACGAATTAACAATTGAAGCTGTTGAAAATGATCTAGATGGCTTAAACTACCTTGCTGGCCAAACCGTTGACTTTGTTAATAATAAGGCATTTCAAGGGACCATGCTCGCACACACAGATGGCGGCGTTCCAAATCTAATTGTTACTATACCAGCGATGGACGAGTATACATTAGGGTACCTGGTTTATTTCTTTGAAAAGGCCTGTGCCATGAGCGGATATTTACTTGGAGTAAATCCATTTGATCAGCCTGGTGTTGAGGCATATAAATTAAATATGTTTGCCCTTTTAGGGAAACCAGGATATGAAGAGAAAAAAGCAGAATTAGAAAAACGATTATAATTTCCAGAAAAGAGAACTGATTATTTGTATAACGGTTTCTCTTTTGGGAGAGAAAATATTAGAATAAATACTTGATTTGCAGACCAATTATCACCTAATTGGTCTTTTTTTGTTGAGATAACAAAAGTTATTATTAAAATAACAACATTTTAAAACGTAAAAAATATAGTAAAACAATTTATTTTCCGAAACCTGTCCGAAGTGACCTCAGGTTCGGACTCAATGACCATTGATTTTCCGAAACCTGGTCCGAAGTACCCTCAGGTTCGGACTCGATGCCCATTGATTTTTCGAAACCTGTCCGAAGTGACCTTAGGTTCGGACTCGATGACCATTGATTTTCCGAAACCTGTCCGAAGTACCCTCAGGTTCGGACTTGATGACCATTGATTTTCCGAAACCTGTCCGAAGTACCCTCAGGTTCGGACTCGATGATCATTGATTTTCCGAAACCTGTCCGAAGTGACCTCAGGCTCGGACTCGATGCCCATTGATTTTCCGAAACCTGTCCGAAGTACCCTCAGGTTCGGACTCGATGCCCATTGATTTTTCGAAACCTGTCCGAAGTGACCTTAGGTTCGGACTCGATGACCATTGATTTTCCGAAACCTGTCCGAAGTGACCTCAGGTTCGGACTCGCTTACCATTGACTTTCCGAAACCTGTCCGAAGTGACCTCAGGTTCGGACTCGCTTACCTTTAAAGAGAATCAGTTCTCTTTTTTTTATTGAAATGAAGGGATTTGGAGAAACTAATTGTATCGATGAATTAGGGGGTTAATGTTTATGATTGAGTTACCATCCAAAGTAGAAGGTAAGCAGTTTGGTTTATTTGAACTTGAACAAAAATTAAAACCAATCGGATATACGATTGGCGGAAACTGGGATTATGATCATGGTGCTTTTGACTATAAACTTAATGATGAGGATGGCTACCAGTTCATGCGTCTGCCATTTCAAGCAATCGATGGTCAGTTAGATGCTAACAATTGTACCGTTAAGCTAGGAAGACCATTCCTCTTGGCCCATATATATGAAGCAGGGCTTGATGACGAAGGGAGCACAGGTACCTTCTCAGGAACCCTAAATCAATTTCAAGAGCCAGTCGATAAGGATGCAAGCATTCCGGATAAATATCGAGAATCTGGGAAGGTATTGGTGCAAGAATTAGAAATGCTCCTCCTCACGGATTAACTTTTTGCTCTGTTAAAGTGAATATTGATTGAATTTTGCATAAATCACCACTAGCGATTAACGGAGCCAATTATTTAAAAATTAATAATTGATCGTTCTCTTCGATTGGCAAGGAGTGGGATGGATTCAGGAATGTTTCCTCCCCTCTTTGAATTCCAATTAAAAGGTAGCCCTTCTTTAATAATAAATGGCAAACATCGCTGAAGGGTTTTCCAATCTCTTTTTCCTCAGCTAAGTAAGACGACAATTTACTTTCCTGCAGCTCATGGACAATGTTTGATAGCAGTCCATCCCCATTCGAATGCAAACTGTTTACCATAAATACACTTGTTAGTTTATTTGATTGAATCACTTCATCTGCCCCGGCTCTATAGGCGTTAATTACTTGCTCTGCTGTTAAGATTTCAACGATGCATTTTACTTGCGCATAGATTCCTTTAATGGTGAGTAAGGTAAGAATGCTATTCATATCTGCTTGGAGTTCATCGTTTCCTCTATCCGCAGTAATTAACACCTTCTCCGCATTATGGATATCACTTTTGACAATGGTATCATCAACATGACCTTTCCCTTGAATAAAGTGGACAAACCTTGATTTTACAGGGTTTGCTTCAAGTGTTTCATCAATTAAAACAACCATTTGTGGATAGTTGCAAGTAGTAAGTTTACTTATTAACTCTTTTGAGCGTTCATTCCAGCCGATAATGATGATATGCCCCGCACCTTTAAAAGGAATTCTCCCTTCAGAAAGGGCATCTTGTTTTGTGACGGCTGCTGCAGCTAATGTTCCAAAATAGGAAGAAACAAAGCCAACACCTAACAGGATTAAGAATAATGCTGTTAACCTTCCTAAGAAGGAATGGGGGACATAATCGCCATATCCTACCGTAGATGCAGTAATAATAGCCCACCAGATGCCATCAAAAATGGTAGGGAAAGTGGTAGGTTCTAAAAAATGAATCGAGACTCCAAAAGAGAGAAACACAAGCAATGCGATTAATAGAATTCGAACGAGGAGAGGCAAACGCAAGAAACTGATATATACTCTGTTCGGCACAATCGTCACCTCTTTCTTGTGTCTTTTTAGCTCCATCACTAAGATTTGGTGCGGAACCTATTATACCTATTATTGACGAAAATGAATCAATCTAATAGACCGTTTGATAATTTTAACAATACGTCAATGTTCACAAAAGATACTAATATTTTTCTCGAAGAGACTTGTTTTTCATGCTTACAACTTATAAATTATGGTTATTACCATTAATGTAGTTTCAACATAGAAAGAGGGTTGGTATCATGGGGATTAGTTTGAACACGCTATTATCAAATATTGAAAAAACTAGGGTTGAAATGGTTGAACTAGCGCATCGTTACGGTTATTCTAATCCGAATGTAGTCCAATGCAGCCAGAAGCTCGATTCTCTATTAAATGTCTATGATAATTTTGGAAAACTATAATGTAAGTCCACACAATAAAACCTTCCGTTGATCCGGAAGGTTGTTTTTTATATCTGAACCGCATAGGCAGCTAAACGGGCGTTTTCCCTTTATTGTGCATCTTCCACACGGTAGCTTAACATGATATAGGCATATTTTGATTTTTTATTAAGTTCTTCTTCAGTTAGATGTGGGAGGCTTGAATCCTCGAAACTTTCTTGTTCAGCTGTTTCTTCCCGAATCGCTTTCATCATTCGTCCTTGCGACGTTTTCCATTCTTTTCCGGTTAATGTCGGTAAACTAATCATTAAATTTACTTGCTTTTCAAAGTCAGGCATGCCTTTTTGTAACTCAGATTCCAGCAGTTTTAACCCAGGTTGAAGTAGTTTCATGATTTCTTCCATGACGGTCCCGTGATGTTCTTTTAGCAAGGATTCAGCTAATTCAAACCGATGCCCGGCTGATTCATTCCGTTTATAATATTTTTCGATTAAATTTCCATGCTGGCGCGTTTCCACTAACTCTAAAAGTCCAGCTTCTTCTAGTTTTTTCACATGGTAATATAGCCGTGATGGTTTTTCCTTCAGTTCTTCTGCCATTTTTCCTACGGTAACAGGTTCTTTGGCAATGTCTAAAATACTTCGTTTTCTTACATCCAGCATCATTTTTGCTATTTCAATATCATCAATCTTTTTCACGATACGTTCCTCCAGAGTTAATTAGCTGCAACTGGCTGTTTTGAATCAGGCTCCATTTTTGTGCTGCGATTGTCAGACAAGCTTCGATATCCCTTCAACAACGGCATTAATAGCGCTACGATTGTAAGAAGTGCCCCGGATAGAGCAGTCCCATATAAAACACCTACTTCTTTCGATAACCAGCCTCCTGCTAAAATTCCAATCATGGAAGCAGTACTAGCGGTAATTCCTAATAAGGAAGAGCCTCTGCCCCTAAAGGCTGCTGGCGTTACTTTTAAAAATAAACTGTTAAGCGGAACATTTAAGAAGGCGTTTAGAATACCTACCATTATACTCCATATATAGACAGGAAGGATGCCATAAAGCACATGAAAACGATCTAAAGGGATAATTAAGATCATCCAAAGCCCAATTGAGGCAGTCCCTGTGAGAAATATCTTACTTGGCTTCACTTTTTTCATGGCAAAAGGTGCGGCTACACTAGCCCCAACAATCATACCGACTGCCGTTGCGGCTTCAATAAAGCCAAAGTGAAAGGCAGAAACTTTAAATTCATTGGTTAAAACCGCGATAAGGTTGGTGTTGAGGATCCCGCAAACTAGAGTAATTGGAATGAGGAGAATTAATAAAAATCGTAATGCTGGCATTCCAATGACTTCTTTTACACCAGATTGAATGGAATTGAAATAGGACTCAGTAGAAACATCTTTTGCAACATTTATTTTACCAAGATTTCGCAGCGAGAGGATGAAAAATGCAGATAAGGCAAAGGTCACAGCATCAATGGCAAAAATGACAGTGTAATTATTCGCCATCATTAATAAAGCACCCACAGAAGGAGCGATGATATCCATTGCGGCTCTAGTAGATTGCGAGAGGGAAATGGCTGGCTGGATATTCTCCTCACCAACAAGGTCTGGTATTGAGGATGAGCGGGCCGGGTCGAAAAGGGCAGAGCCAAGACTTTGAAAGGTGATTAAAATAATTAAGGCTGGAGCCGAATGATGGAAGGGAATCATCAAAGCAACAATGACCATCCGGTAAAAATCAGCCCCGGCCATTAACCATTTCCGATTATATTTATCGGCAAGCGGGCCAAAGAAAATCCCGAAAAAGGCAGTTGGAAGAAGTTGAGCAAAAATTACCAGTCCGATAGTGAGTGGATCTTTCGACAAGGTCGCCACTAGATAAACGATGGCAATTCGGGTGAAACCATCACCAAGGTGCGATATGATTTGACCTAGCCAAAAACGGAAAAAGGCCTGGTTATTAAGAACGTTAAACATTATTATCAACCTCTCTTGAAAATTTATTTTATCGTTAAAATTATTTTTAATGGTTAAATTTATTTTAACAGCTTTTTTGTATTATGTAAATAATGGAAAGTGTCTAGTTTTGTCGAGATATATAATCTTTAAATATAAGCATTGCCTTTTTTCAGGAATTGCCTTTATTTATGTATAAACGAGAATAATATTTTGCATAGATGCAAAGTTTAAAACCAAATTGTCCCTTTTAAGTCTTGACCTATGAGGTGAAGAAAAGTGTGTATTGAAACCAAAAAAGAGCTAAAATTCATCATCTTTGCTTTGCTTGTAATAGCGGTCTATCTTTCTCCTCTATTTATTCTCCAGGAAAATGCTCATATACGTGTTCATGATAATCTGGATTCGAACCTGGCTTGGTATAAGGTTTTAGCGAGAAGTGGAGAAATGTTCGGCCCAGTTAATGCGACCATTCCCCAAATCATAAATGGACAATTATCGAGAAATGCCTTTGGAACCGAATACAGTATCATTGTCTGGCTGTACGCCCTTTTCCCAACAATGACTGCCTATGGCTTAAGTCAGGCTCTGACTAGAATAGTAGCCTTTTTTGGAATGTATTGGCTCTTAAAAAGACACTTTTTACCCGGTGAGAAGTGGTTATTCTTACAAATTGGAACTGCTCTTGCCTTTGCCTTGACCCCATTTTGGCCGTCAGGGATGTTGAGTACCATGGGGATGCCGCTTGCACTTTGGGCATTCCTTACTATTCGCAACGGAAAAGGGGGGTGGAAGGAATACTTGGTTCTCACCCTTTTGCCTTTTTATGCGAGTATTGTTTTAGGATTTTTCTTTTTTTTAACGGCCATGGGGTTCTTTTGGTTAACGGATGGTTTAAGAGGGAAGGGATGGAATCTTCGCTTTTTAGCAGCCATTATTTATATGACCGTTATATTTATGTGTGTTGAATATCGGCTCATTTTTTCATTTCTATTAATCGATGAACCGAATAGTAGGGATGAATATTATTTTCCAATCTTGCCTTTTTGGAGATCGGTTAGGCTTACCTTTAAAAACTATCTGCTCGGTCACACCCATGTGATGACGGTTCATACGCTGTTTATTTTACCTGCAACCTTTACCGCCATATGGATTGTTTTCAGAAAAAAGCTTTGGAAGCAGGAAAGGCTATTTGTTTTCTTATTCTCACTAAATATTGTGCTATCGATCTGGTATGCCTTTTGGTTTTATGAAGGATGGGCACCTATAGTCGAACGATTCCATTTTTTGGCAACTTTTAATTTCGCCCGCTATCACTTTTTACGTCCGATGGTAATTTATGCAGGCTTTGCTCTTGCATTAAAGGTCCTTACTTTACAAGGGGAGGGATTTGCTAAAACAGCAAAATGGTATGCAGTTTTGCAGCTTCTCTTTTTGTGTTTATTTAATGATGAAATCATTTATCGAGAAAAACCCACGGTCAAACAATTTTATGCGGTGGAAATGTTCCGTGAAATAGAGGAGTATATCGCACTTCCAAAGGAAGAATATCGTGTTGCCAGTATTGGCATCCACCCATCCATCGCTCAATATAACGGGTTTGACACGCTGGATACCTATAATAATTTTTATCCATTAACCTATAAACATCAGTTTAGAAAAATAATTGAAAAGGAATTGGCAAAAAATAAAAAGGTTCGCAAATATTTTGATAAATGGGGTGGACGTTGTTACATTTTTACCGCACAACTAGGAAAACATTATATGATCAAAAAAGATTCTAAACGTCATTTGAAAAATTTAGAGTTGAATACGGATGTCTTTAAAAAAATGGGCGGCCGTTATATTTTTTCGGCCCTGCCTATCGATAATGCCAAGAAAAACCGATTATTGTTAGTTAATGTATTCGAATCGAAAACATCAGCTTGGAAAATTTATTTATATAAGACTTTGTAGACAGCGGGGGGTTTAAACAGATGATGGAACCAGTTCTTACGATTGTTGTGCCTTGCTATAACGAGGTGGATGTTTTACCTGTTACCATTGTTCAACTTCAGCAATTGTTGAAGGAGCTGATTAACGATAGTCTTGTTTCTACACAAAGCAAAATCTTGTTTGTAGATGACGGAAGTCAGGACCGAACATGGGAATTGATATATAAAGAAGGATTAAGAAATGAATTTGTTCGAGGCTTAAAGTTATCCAAAAACGTAGGCCACCAAAATGCATTACTTGCAGGTTTATTTACAGCCAAGGAACTGTCTGACTGCATTGTATCCATCGATGCAGATTTACAGGATGATATTAAAGTAATCCGTGAGTTTATCCTAAAGTTCCATGAAGGCTATGAAATTGTTTATGGTGTTCGGAAGGGGCGTGACACTGATACTTTCTTTAAACGAAGTACTGCCCAAGGATTTTATAAGTTCATGGAAAAGATGGGGGTTGACCTCGTTTATAATCATGCTGATTTCCGATTAATGAGTAAACGAGCAGTGCAGGAGTTAGAACGATTTAGCGAAGTAAATTTATTTTTACGGGGCATTGTTCCTCTCCTCGGCTTTCGCTCGGATGTAGTTTATTATGACAGGCTAGAGAGGAAAGCGGGTGAATCGAAATATCCTTTAAAAAAGATGCTTGCCTTTGCTTTTGACGGGATTACCTCCTTTTCTGTTTCACCTATACGCTTTGTTTTAGTAATAGGATTGGTTTCTTTTTGGTTGAGTCTAATCTTTGGAATCTATTTTTTAACGCTAAAGTTTTTTGGGAATACCGAGACAGGCTGGACGTCGCTGATTACTTCGATTTGGCTTATTGGCGGCTTGCAGTTAATTGCGATCGGATTGATCGGAGAATATATTGGGAAAATTTATAAAGAATCAAAACAGCGTCCAAAGTATATTGTTGATATTGATTCCTTTAATCTGCCAAAACCAAGGAACCATTTGCTTAATCAAACAGTAGAGGATGAGTTTTATAATCTTGAGCTTAGACAAATATCTGAAACCAACAACTAACCCACTTGTCCGCTTTATCCTTGTGGGGATTATGAACACATTTATTGGTTTAGTTTGTATGTTCTTTTTTCTTAATGTTGCGGGGATTTCCTACTGGATATCCACGTTTACAGGAAATGTAATAGGGGCATGTTTCAGCTTTTTATTAAATAGGACCTTTACTTTTAAAAGTAATGTTTCTTTCCATAAAGGTCTGCCAAAGTTTTTTGCTACTATTTTTATTTGTTATTTTTTAGCTTATTTCTGTAGTGAGAAATTGATTGAGTGGACCAATCAATTTCATCCTTTTAGTACGTCTATTGAGGAAAATGCATCGGTTCTTTTAGGTAGTACTCTGTATACAATAGCCAATTATCTTGGACAAAAGTATTTTGTCTTCAAAAACATAAAAACAGCGTAATAATTTACCTGAAAATCTAGGCTGCTCATTTTATTTTTTTGTAGTACGAACCTATTTCTCTGAATAAAAATGAATAGACAAGCTTCTACTCATTTATTAGGGAGAGATATGGATGAATGTATTTTTGAGCTATATACTATTAGGTTTATCGCTGGCAGCGCCAATAGGTCCAATTAATGCCGCACAAATTGACCGGGGCATACGGAATGGCTTTATGAATTCGTGGCTTATTGGGGTAGGGGCTGTCATTGCTGATGGTGTTTATATGCTTGTTGTTTATATAGGGGTTGTCCAGTTTCTTGAAACGGCATTTATGCAAACGTTTCTTTGGTTTTTTGGCTGTTTTGTCCTGATGTATACAGGAATAGAAACCTTTATGAATGCAGGAAAGATCCATTTAGAGCATTCCAGGGGGAAGGAACCACTGATAAAATCATTCTTTTCAGGATTTCTCATGTCGATCTCTAATCCATTAACGATCCTTTTTTGGCTAGGGATTTATGGGTCAGTTCTTGCGAAAACGGCGGCAACGTCTAATCCAAGCCAATTAGTCCTTTATAGCAGTGCGATTTTCATCGGGTTGTTGATATGGGATATTGCAATGGCAAGTGTATCTAGCAGTTTTCGTAAGTTTTTAACTCCTCATGTACTTGTAGTGATTTCTTGCGTGTCTGGCCTTTCTTTAATTGGTTTTGGAATTTATTTCGGAATGCAAGCATTTAATCTGTTATTTCGGTAAAAAAAAACCAGCAAAAAAGCTCGCTGGTTTTTCTTATGCTGTTGGCCAAGGGCTAAGAACTTTTTTCTTAGACTTTTTCCATTTAACCTGCATGATTAAGGTAATCAGCCCAATGATGCCAAGAAAGGCCAAGCTAATAAAAAAGCCTGGTCTGCTTGTTTTGTGAAAAAGTGTTCCGCTGACGGCAATTAAAATAAAAAGGGCGCCAATTGAGTACATAATTTTTTCCTTCAGTTTTAGCTCTAAGATTTTGCGAGAGGATGCCAGAATAAAAAGCCAATTATAAAGAAGCATTAATGCGGCACCAGTGGTAACCCACTCGTAAATTTTATTAGGCAGCACCAGGGCTGAAACAATAGAAGCCATAATACCAAGCATGGTGATAATTAGCGCGGCAAGGGGGACCTTCAATTTACCTTTCTTAGCAAAACTTACTGGCGCATCGCCCTCTTCACCAAGTGTCACAAGGACGCTTGTCACACCATAAAGTGAGGCTGTCATGGTAGAAAAACCTGCAATAATGAGTGTTGCATTAAAAATGTGTGGAACAAAAGCAAGATGGTAAGCATTTAAGGCGACAACGAAGGTACTTTCCTTCGTGTTAAACTGATTCCAAGGGACAATAATGACTGCCAGTCCAATCGAGACAATATAGATGACCATCAGGGTAAACAGCATCACCTTCCCCGCTTTTGGCGCCTCTTTTGGATCCTTCAATTTTGTTGCCATTAACCCTAAAATCTCAATCCCACCAAAGGCATAAAAAGCAAAAATAACAGACGGCCATAAGCCTTTCATGCCATGGGGAATAATATCCTTCCGGCTATTCGGATACTGAATGGCACGATCGCCGTCTATCACACCAAAAATAGCTAAGAGGGCTATTACGATAAACATTACTATCGCTGAGATTTTTAAAATTGCTAGAATGTTTTCGAGCTTGTTTAATACTTTTACACCGATTAAAATCACTGCTAACCCTAAAACCGCATAAATAGTCGCAAATATCCATAATGGTACTTTTGGCAGCCAAAAACGGGAAAAAATCGAGAGCGCCGTCATCTGGCTTCCCATGATTAGCACCTCTGAGGACCAGTAGACCCAGCCGCTGCTAAAACCTGCCCACCTGCCATAGGCTTTCTTTGCATATGATCTAAACCCGCCCTGTAAAGGTTGTTGGGACGTCATTTTGGATAAAGCATCATAAACGAAATACGTACCAAGGGCAGCCATCATAAACGCAACTAAAATAGATGGACCTGTCATCTTAATCGCAATTCCTGAGCCAAGGAAGAATCCTGTTCCAATGGTACAGCCTACTCCAAATAAGGAAAGCTGCCACCATTTCATGTTGTTTTTCTCGTCCCCGCCGGATTTGGATGTACTCATCAATATTCTCCTTTAATTAAAGATCTCGTCCGGTCGCCCCTGGCGATTTGTCGGTATTATCTTGATTATTATATTCTGGGTCGTTGAGCCCAGGCTTTTGGTTTCTGTTTCCGCCTAAATATTCCGCACGATGCTCCTTTTGCTCTTGTCTAAATTTGTCAAAGTTTTCATTTACCATAAAATCTCCTCTTTTCACCTAGTTTTTGATATTTCTTAAGATACTCGCCTGAACAATTCTTATGCAGTGAAAATTCACTGCAAAAAGATAAGGTTTTTGATGGAATTAAATTTTCATTACATAATCAACCGTGAAAAAAATGAAAATATAAAGGAACTATAAATACAACAAAATTTTAATGGTGAAATAGATTGAGCAATAAACATAGCGCTTTTCATTGAAAGGGGTATATCACATGTTATCAACACAGCAGTTAGCTGAGTTACGTTTACAATTGTTAAAAGAAAAGAGTGAGGTAAAAGAACATATAGAACAAAATGACCATTTTGGTTTAGAAAGAGGTCATTTTCATGAGTCGATGGGGGAGTTATCCAGCTATGATAACCATCCAGCTGATGAAGGAACAGAATTATTTGAGCGTGAGAAAGATATTGCTTTAAATGAACATTATCAATTTGAAATTAGAAATATAGATCACGCATTAGAAGCAATGGAAAATGGTACGTATGGAATCTGTGAGGTGTGCGGAAAGGAAATTCCACTAGAGCGTTTACAGGCATTACCAAATACAACCTATTGTATCGAGCACAGCCCCGATCAGGTTACTTCCCACAAACGACCGGTTGAAGAAGGAGTCCTCATGCCTCCATTTGGTAAATTTGATATGGATGAAAAGGATGAGAACGTGGCATTCGATGCAGAGGATTCCTGGCAGACTGTGGCCGCGTGGGGCACATCCGAAACGCCATCTGATTTAGCTTTTCCTCAGGATGATTATAATGAAATTTACACCGAAGCCGATGAAAATCTTGGCTATGTCGAGGATTATGAAAATTTTGTCGGCAATGACATGTATGGAAATAACATTAAGGTCTATCCAAATCCGAAGCATGAGCATTATGAAGATTCCCTCGATGAGGAAGGAATCATGACTAGTTTTGGGGATTTACCAGCGTTTGAACATGATCCTTATGTTGATGATGATAAATAATGAGGACAAAAAAAGAAAACAGCTTTCGAGTGAGAGCTGTTTTCTCTGATTTAATTATTTATCGTGTGGAATGGGGATATCTTCCCCGTTTGCATTATCAATCACTGCACCAATTTCGCCTTCTGTATACGTATCGCTAGCTTGCTCATGCGTAGTTGCAATCCCGGCAGATAGGTCATCGGTTTCTTGATAATAGCTTGGATGATAGAAACTGCCAGCCACTTCTTTCTTTGGATTTGCTTTCTGATTCTTATTGTCCATCTGTAATCCACCCTTTCATTGTTTGATACAAGGGTATTTTTTTCTTTTTTGAACAGGATTACTCCTAATAAAAAATAAATCTCAGGAAGGAGGTATCATAATGAACAAGAAAAATGAGTTTCCATCTCAGGAAGAATTAGATAAGGCTTTTCACTTCCTCCATGACCAAATTAATAAAATTTCTGTAATAGAAGAAGTTGAAATGGTTAAAGAAGAAATTGATGGCCATGAAGGATAAGTTTTACATATTTTGCACACCGTCAACATAACTTGAAGCGGGCAAGACTTTTTCTCTAGACCCATCTAGGTTACGTTTGCTATGATTTCTAGAGGTATTTTTAAAGGTGGTTTACTTATGGAAATGAGAGAAACTCTGGCTAAAAAAGTGGCCTGGATTAGTGTAATCAGTAACATTTTTCTTACATTAGGGAAAATAATCATTGGTTGGGTTGGCAATAGTGACGCGGTGTTCGCGGATGGGATCCATTCAGCAGCAGATGTCTTTGCCTCCGTGATTGTCCTGCTAGTAATAAAAATCGCTAATAAACCAGCCGATAATGAACATCCCTATGGGCATGGAAAAGCAGAAGTCATTGTTTCTGGAATTATCGGGATCTTGCTTTTTCTTGTCGCCATTTATGTGGTTTATGAAGGCATTAGCGGTTTCTTTCACGAAGTCGAATCACCAAGTTTACTGGCAATGTGGATTGCCCTATTCTCATTTGTAACGAAGATAATTTTATATCGAAGTTCGTTAAAGGTAGCAAAACAACATAACAGTAAGGCCATAGAGGCGATAGCATTTGATCATAAGGCAGATATTGTGGCCTCCATTGCGGCAGCCATCGGGGTGATCCTTTCCGTTGCCGGCAGCCGCTTTGATATTCATTTCTTACTATACGGTGATAAGGCAGCCAGTATTTTTGTCGCTTATTTAATTTTTAAAATTGCAAAAGAAATGTTAACCGAGGCTTTTGATATCCTACTTGAACGTAACATTAATACAGAAACACTTCAGGAATACATTGCCATTGTAAAGGGATTTAACGAAGTAAAGCGAATTGACCGGATTAGGGCAAGAGAGCTTGGGCATTATGTAGTGGTGGATTTACGGATTTCGATTGATCACTATAAAACCATTAAGCAGGGGCACGACCTGGCAAAAGCGATTAAACAAAAACTTATGGATAAAAACGATAACATTCAAGAAGTTTTAATTCATTTTAATCCCTTTTTTGCAGAAGATGAATAAATCCAAAAAAACTCCTTTGTACTTTAGGGGATTTGGGTTTATGATAAGATAGGAAATATAAAAAGTTAGAGGGAGTTGATATTTTTGTGTTATTCCGTAGACCCGGACCCAAGTAGTAGGCGAGGGGAAGTCAATGTGATCTTTGAATGGATTGAATTGAATATCAAGAATATCAACTCTAGAAAAGGTTGTTGGCTTCCTCGAACAAAGTGAGTGAGGAGGTTAAATCATGCTGGAAATTTTTAAAAGTACAGAGACAAAAGTTTTAGAAAAGGTAGATGTAATTTCAAAAGGGTGCTGGGTTAATATGTATGCCCCAACACAAGATGAGATCAATAAGGTATCAATGGAAGCTCAAGTCGATGTAGATATCATTAAGGATGCTCTCGATGATGAAGAACGTCCGAGGATTGAACGAGATGATGGCCGAGTCTATATCATTGTCGACTTTCCCTATATCGTTCATGATGAAAATGGTTTTGCTGGGTATGAAACGATTCCAATTGGCATTATTCTTACAGATGAATGTATCATTACCGTTTCCTTAAAAGATACCCCAATTTTAGAGGAATTCCGAAAAAACAGGGTAAAAGAGTTTTTTACATTTAAAAAGACCCGTTTTGCGTTGCAAATATTGTTCGTTATTTCTTCGTTTTATCTACGTTACTTAAAACAAATTAACAAGAAGACTAATGAAATTGAACATGTCGTTCATCAATCATTGAAAAATAAAGAGTTGTTCGCCTTTCTGGCATTAGAAAAAAGTTTGGTTTACTTTACGACTTCGTTAAAGTCGAACAAGGTTGTCCTCGATAAGATCCTTCGTTTTAACTATTTAAAAATGTATGAAGAAGACAAGGACTTATTAGAAGACGTTATTATTGAAAAAACACAGGCGATTGAAATGGCCGAAACCTATCGCTCGATTTTAACAGGAATGATGAATGCCTTCGCATCCATTATTTCAAATAACTTAAACATCGTAATGAAGTTCTTAACTTCGATTACCATTATTCTATCCTTCCCAACGATGGTGGCGAGTTTTTACGGGATGAATGTGGATATTCCCTTTCAGCATGCTACCCATTCCTATGCGATACCACTAGTAATCTCAGCATTTTTAACGAGTTTAACAGCTTTTGTTTTTTGGAAAAAGAAATATTTTTAGAAACCAGTCTATTTAAAGGCTGGTTTTTTCATGAGTTTTACAATTTTTCTGAAAATTTTCCCAACTTTATTCAGCGTACAAATTGATATTTAACCTTGATTTTTTGAATAGGCTTAAATATCAGCGTAAGGGCTGTAATTAAGTTGAGGGGAGTTTCTTGATGAAAAAAAGGAGAATTCTTGGTTCAGCATTACTTAGTCTTGTAATGGGTGTTTCAATGTTTGCAACCGCAGCATTTGGACAGCAAACAAACAATCAGGAAACATATCGGGTGTTAATTCAAGGCCCAGTCCATGAAAAGGCAAAAGTGAAAGTGAGCCTAGGGGTCCGCTGGGACTTTGAAAGCAAGGGTTTTACAACCACTGTTAATGCACATCAATATCAAGCACTATTAAACAACAAGAATTTAACCATTGAGAGATTACCAGAATTGCAGCTGGTCACTATCCCAGATCTGGCAGCGAAACCAGGTGGCACAACTGGTTCAGTACCTAGTGATCAAACTCCCTGGGGTATTCAAGCCATTTATAATGATCCAGCGATAGCAAAAACTTCGGGTGGAAGCGGAATAAGGGTAGCGGTCCTGGATACTGGTGTGAATGTTAGTCATGCAGATTTAACTAGCAATGTAGAACAATGTAAGGATTTTTCCCAAAGCAAGATTTCTTTGGTTGAGGGAAGCTGCTCCGATGGCAATGGTCACGGAACACATGTCTCCGGAACAGTTCTTGCCAACGGCGGAAGCAATGGCCAGGGCATTTACGGGGTAGCACCAGAAGCAAAACTTTGGTCCTATAAAGTGTTAAACAACCGGGGCAGCGGTTATTCCGATGATATTGCTGCAGCCATTCGAAAAGCAGCTGATGAAACAACAAGGACTGGATCCCATGTGATTATTTCGATGTCGCTTGGGTCAAGCGTAAAGGATTCGCTCATATCAAGTGCTGTTGATTATGCCTATAGTAAAGGTGTACTAGTTGTCGCAGCTGCCGGTAATGATGGTCCAACTAGCAACACTATAGGCTATCCTGGGGCACTAGAAAATGTTATAGCAGTTGCTGCTTTAGAAAACGTCATAGAAAATGGCACCTATCGTGTAGCTGATTTTTCATCGCGAGGGAATCCAAGCACCGATGGTGACTATGTGATAAAAGAGCGTGATGTAGAAGTTTCGGCACCTGGAAGAGCGATTGAATCAACATGGAAGGACGGAGGGTATAACACCATTAGTGGAACATCAATGGCGACACCGCATGTATCAGGGCTTGCAGCAAAGATTTGGGCAGCCAATCCATCCTGGTCGAATTTACAGCTTCGGTCAGTACTTCAAAATCGTGCAAAGAATAATGACATTAAGGGAGGATCAGGATCAGCAACGGGCGATGATTACGCATCAGGATTTGGTTTTCCGAGGGCTCAGTAATACTTTTAAAGGTTATCAGGCCATTGTGCCTTGATGACCTTTTGTGTATAAAGTCGAAATTATTAAAATGATAAGAAAAATAATGTCAGGAGAACACTGTTTGATGTAAAATAAGGTAAAAAGAAAGGTTAGTCTGGTGGCAATATGGAATATGGAGCCCTGATTAAATTCTACCGAACTCAAAGAGGAATAACACAAGCAGAGCTTTCAAAGGGAATTTGCTCTGTCCCGCATTTAAGTAAGATTGAGAATAACTCAAAAGAAGCAAACGAAGCGACAATCGCTCTTTTACTCAAGCGGTTAAATATCGGCCTTGAAGAGATGGAGGAAAAGGAAGAAGAAATTAAAAGTTTACTAAAGAGGTTAGACGAGAAGATAAACTTTTATCTAAGTGATGAAATCGAAGAAAATTATCAAAAACTTGTGGAAATTGAACACCTGATCCCATTTTCTCACTATATTTATATTTACGAGCTATACAAGTTGCGATACTTAATTTTTAAAGGACAAATTGATGAGGCCGATGGGCAACGAGCACTTTTATATAAGCAAAAGAAAAATTTTTCCCAACATGAAGACTATTTATTTCGCTACTATAATGCGATATTCTTAATGTGGAAGGGTCAATATCAACAAGCAGATGATATCCTCGATGCCTTACATACAGAAAACAATAAAGAAACGACGAGCGGGGAATTTCTTTACCATCGTTCACTGGTAAAAAGTTCACTAGAGCAATCAGGACATGCTATCCATTTTGGAAAAATGGCACTTCACATATTCATGAATCAGCACAACTTCATTAGAATTCTTCATACCCTTATGCTGCTAGGCATTAATTTTACCCATTCCAATATTTACGAAGAAGCACAAGAGTGTTTTCAACATTTAATCCGTAATGCAGAATTACTAAGAAAAGAAAAACTACTTCCCCAAATCTATCACAATATGGGCCATTTGCAATTTAAAATGAAGAATGCAAAGGAAGCGCTCTACTATTATGAAAAAAGTTTGGCCCTGCAGCCAAACAAAAACCAGCACTACCTAGTTACTTTATATGCGATCGGGGAGCTTCACCATTCTCATAAATCATTAGAGAAAGCGAAGCTTTGTTTCCAAGAAGTGAACTTGTTGTCAAAAGAACTATCCGTAAAAAAATATCGCATCTTAGCTGACTTTTATCTTCTTCTCCTATCATCACCTGTAAAAGCTTTCAAATATTTGGAGGCAAAAGTCATTCCTTACTTTGAAGAGGAAAACGAACATAGTGATGACTTAACCCATTTTTATAAAATGCTTGCAGAATATTACAGTCAAAAGGGTATGGTTATCGATGCAGTAAAATATTTAAATAAAATAATCTAAGAATAAGGAGGCATTTTTCATGAAAAAGTTTGTTATCCTATTGTTTTCAATTTCACTGATTACACTTTTCACCACAACAAAAGATGTGAAAGTGTCACCGTCAGTGTATACTCTGGCCAGTTCAATTGATGATAATGTGAACAATCATCCGATTCAACCACCGATTGGCTGATTGTAAATCCCTGAACCTATCAGGGATTTTTTTTTGAAGATTTGAATGTTAATCAATAATTACGCAGACAATACTAGGAAAATATGATTATGAAAGGTGATTAGTATGAAAAAAGCAGTTAAGAAGCAAGCTCTGAGGGAAATTGAAAGTAAATCTACCCAAGACCTTTATGGAATTGAGCCAAAAATGAGTTTACAGTCGGTTAATTTTGCTCCAAGTGAAAATACATACCTAAATGAGCATTTTGATGGAGAAGATAAGCAATGTGATTAATGCCGTTTTTTATTTTGAGAATAGAAGGAATGAAACCAGCAGGAAGTAGGGCATGCTAAAAGCATGTGTTTTTTATTACGGAAAAGTTTTAAGGAGGAAATCATGAAATCATTTGTAGTCGGATTCCATCAAGAAGATAATGTCGATAGCATGCAAATTCAAAAACTTAGCCAGGACGATTTTACGAAAGCAACAGAAGGTGGAACAAGGCACTTATTCGAGCTCGACACAAACATTGGTTTTTTTGTGTTTTTTGATGGAGAAGATGTGGACGGAGACCTCTCATACATGGTTTTGCATTATGAAGAAGACAATGAAGATCCTGTCGGCTGCTACTCCTTCCAATTGAAGGACTTCTACGAATTTATGGCATTGTTCTTAAATGACATGGAATTTAATGAAGAACCAGACGATGAAGACCAAGAAGAATACGGACCGATTCACCACTTAGCCCATCTCTTGTTCCATATCGTCGCAGAAGGAAAGGACTTAGAAGCGTAAAAAGCAGTCAGATTTGGGTCGGTTTATGTGAAATGAATGGTTGAGGACACCTAATTTAGGTGTCCTTTATTGGTTTGGGCGCTTTTTTTCTCATATGTGTAATTCTGACGGAGTATTTGGTGAATTAATGGGCGAATTTTCAGCATGAAATGAGCGAATTTTTATGTTCAATGGGCGAATATCGAAGTTTAATGGGCGAATTATAGAACCTTATGGGCGAATGCAGTTTTACCCTATAAAAAATAGAAATTAAAACTCACCATGGGAACTTCCTTGGGGCATAGGACCAGGATCTGTATTTCCCCATGCATTGAAGGTCACAAGATAACAGTATTCTTTTCGCAACATCCCGAGACTTCAAGTGAGCAAATTCCCGAAACTGCTTATTAGTAATAGTCGAGTCAAACAGTAGAAAATAATCCTTCAGTGCATTAATATGTGCATCCTTTGAAAAAGTATTGCAGGAAGGGCAGTACCAATTTTGGTTTTTACGAATTAGGGAATGATTAGAGTTGGAAGGGCAGTGGACACCTGTTATTAGTTCAGATCTTTGAATTCCGTATTTTTTCAATACATAGCTCGTCGGCAGGGTATTCAATTTCACGAGGAGACGGCAAAACTTTCGGAGGTCTTTGGCGGTCAGCAACGGCTTCGAATATTGTTTCTCTAAATAAGTAATTTTGTTTAAGAAGGCGTCAGCCTTACAAACTCGTGGTTTAACTTTGTGGGAGTTTCTTCCTGTAATTGCATAGGAAGTATGCCCATTACTGATCACCACTAAATATTCGACTGGTACAGGAGGGAAATGATGGGCAGCAAGAAGTTTTTGCAAGTATTGCTGATGCCTTTTGGCCTGAGCAATCGGATCGGGGTATCCTTTTTCAGTTCCATTATTGATTTGGATAAATTGTTCATTTTCGGTATCAAATATTAACTTTCCAGCCATATTTTTCACGTCAATCGCTAAGGCAAATTCAGGTGTTAAAAGTAGGGTATCAATTTGGCAGTTGTAGTCACCATCTGGAAGGTTTAAATCGTGGAGGATCATATATTTTTGATACGGAAGCTCACGATAATAGTAATCGAGCGATTTCTCACCCAGGTATCCGGCCAACCGCCTTCCATGTTCTTCTACAATCTGTTGATACTTTTGGTGACTGTAGGGAAGACGCCGCAGTAAAGCTTCTAAAATAAGCAAAATTAATGGCTTTGTCCTTTCTTTAATTACCAAAATCATCACTCCTCTCGTTTTAAAAATAAAATTCTAATAAAAGGACTGAAATTCCTGCCGAATTTTATCGATTCTTGTAAAATATTTTCGGGATATAATTTTTTCAGTAGATGTGTAGTTTCAATGGGCGAATTTGGGTGTTTAATGAGCGAATTTCGTCCTTCAATGGGCGAATTACCAAGGGAAATGAGCGAATTCCAGCTTTCAATGAGCGAATCCCCATTTTCGCTAAGACAGGCTTACCGTGACTACATGGCCGGTAAGTTTGCAGAATAACAAAAATAAGCACTTGGGATACGTAAGCCCAAGTGCTTTTAATAGTGTAATAATATAAGTTGAAGCTAAACGGGAGCCCCCGCTTATTATCCTTTTGCAGATTTCTTACTCACTACGACCCGGGCATTGCCCATGAATAAGATCGTAATCGCTGCAATCCCAATCGGAATCAGGGTTAGTAAAAAGGTATGTGTAATCGAAGCGGACATTGCATGTATAATTTTATCCAAAATAAAATCTGGAATTTTTGAGCGTTCACTTGCTTGGAAGATTTGGCGCGGATCCCCCATTTTAAAATTTCCTGCCCCTTGCATGCCTTGAAACGCATCTTTCAATTTATCTGTAAACAAGTTGTTCTGCAGGGAGCCATAGATCGTTACTCCAAGTGTCATGCCAAAAGACCGTAAAAAGGAATTCGTCGAGTTGGCTGTACCGCGGTATTGCGGTTCCAAATTGTGCATGGAAGCAGTTGGCAGCAAGGAGAATGAAAAACCAACCCCAAAGCCGACCAATATCATATAGATTGTCAGCAGCCAGCGCGCCGTATCAACCGTCAACGTGCCAAGGAAGTACATACCTAGAACATATGAAATAATCGAAACAATCATCAAATTACGGTAGGACGTTTTCGTTAAGAAAATCCCGCCGACAGAACTTCCAGCAACAGAACCAAGCATCATTGGTGTCAAAATCAATCCGGCATTCTTAGCCGACCCACCGTAGACCGCTTGAACGAAGATAGGTATAAATACGGTTAAAATAATAAACGTTCCTCCATACAAAAATGACAAGATTTGCGAGGTGGCAAACAAGCGTCTTTTGAACAGCCAAAGTGGTAAAATCGGTTCAGCAGCCTTTATTTCAGCAATGAAAAACGCTACAAAAAAGACGAAGAAACTGGCAAATAAACCGATGATTGGAGTTGAGTCCCAGGCGTATTCTTTCCCGCCTAGTTCAAGCCCAAACATTAAGCTTACAACCGAAATGACCAGTGTAATCGCCCCAAGCCAATCAACTTTTTGCTTGGAATGCTCTAATGATTCATGATAATAACGAACAATTAAAAAGATCGACACAATTCCAATTGGTACGTTTACATAGAAAACCCAATGCCAACTAATATAATCGGTAATGTATGCACCAAGTAATGGTCCTAATACACTTGAGGCCCCAAAGACAGCTCCAAGTAAACCGGTCATTTTCCCACGGTTTTCGGGTGGGAAAATATCAAAAACGATGGTAAAGGCAATTGGCATCAGAGCCCCGCCGCCGATTCCCTGAATCGCTCGATAAATGCTAAGCTGGATGATATTTTGGGCTACACCACATAATGCCGAGCCAATCAGGAAGACGATTAATCCAAACATAAAAAAACGTTTCCGTCCGTACATATCGGAAAGTTTACCGAAAATAGGCATTCCTGCCATTACCGCAACCATATAGGCTGAGGTAACCCAAATAAATTTATCAAACCCGCCTAGATCTGCCACAATAGTAGCCATCGCCGTAGCTACAATCGTATTGTCCATCGCTGCCATTAAAATTGCTAACAATAAACCTGCTACAACCGGTTTAAGATTCGTGTCTTTTTTGATCATAAAATTTCCCCTTACTCAAGTAAAATAATTTGTAAAGTAAACGCTCCTTCGATGAATTTTAAAATCGTTAGAAAGAATTAACAATGCTATTGATAATCAAACTAAACCAATTTAATAGGAAGGATTTAGACTGTAAATTTTTACATAAAAGCCGTCTTGCAGTCATAAAGGGAAGAAAAGGGACTCAGCCGCTGAGTCCCTTCGTTTAGTTTCCTATGAACGCTTACCGTTGGAAAAACTCGACCTTTTCACCATCGGGGCCTAGTACAAAGAAATTTCGATAGCCGTTCGGAAGTGTCACAATCTCATCACTAAAGAAAACTACATTGACACCCTTTAATCGGCCGAATTCCTCTTCAATATCGTCCACCAAGAAGGCAACGTGATTGACTTTACCTTCAGCTGGAAAATCAGGATTACCACCAGTCACTAATTCCAATTCTGTTTCGTCAGACCCATTAAACCCAAGGAAGGCTAACGTTCTTGTACCGTTTGCAATCGTAAATTGGTCTTTTAACTCCATCCCAACCACTTTTTGATAAAAAAGAAGTGAGGCATCAAGTTCGCTTACCATTACGCCAACATGGTCCATTTTCCTAACAGCCATTTGGTTTCCCCCTTATATGTACCCTGTTACGCTTTTAAAACATCATGGTCAACATAGCGTTCACCATTTATTTCACTGATTACATTGATTGCGACTTTAGCACCATCGCCAGCCGTAATAATGGTGTGCATACTTACACCAGCAACTGTTCCCGCAGCCCAAATGCCGTCAATATTTGTTTTCCCAGCAGCATCAACATTAAATACAGTCTTGATTCTTGGCTCTGTACCTGGCTTGGTTTGTAAACCTGCAGATTCAGCTAGATCAACAGACATACCTGTAGCGAGGATAACATGTTTAGCTTCATATTCACCTTGGTCGGTTTCAACTTTAAATCCAGCTTCCGTTTTGCTAATAGTGGATACAGAAGCTTGGACAATTTCAGCACCAAATTTGCTTGCTTGTTTTTTCCCAGTTTCAACAAGATCTGGTCCAGTAATTTCTGCAACCCCATAGTGATTTTCAATCCATGCCCTCTTCGTCACACTCTTATCATTATCGATAACCACAGTTTTCTTTCCAGCTTTCGCAGTAAAAAGGGCTGCACTTGCGCCAGTAGGTCCAGCGCCAACAATTAATACATCAAACATAATTGTAACCTCCAATATATAGAAAATTTGATTTCAAAATAAGATTAGCGCAAATAGAAACATAAGTAAAATCAACTGCCCTTTATTTTGAAAAATATTTGAATTTTTATAATAAACAAATTACGCTAGAATAAGCAGCAAAAAAAGATATAGGAGATCGATAGGAATGGATATTCAGCCATTAGGTGATTTAGCAATTCGAATTTGTTTTGGGGATGGAATCAATGAAATGATTCATGAGCGAGTTCAATACTTTACTTCTATGCTTCATTGCTCGAACATCCCCGGTATCATTGAATGGGTACCTGCCTATAATACGATCGCCATCTATTATCGGCCTGAAATTATTAGCTACAATAAATTAGTAGAGACAGTAGAAAAGCTTTATCACACATCTGCTGCCGCAAAACCGCGTCAACCTATTGTTTATGAGATTCCCGTTTATTATGGTGGAGAAACAGGTCTGGATCTGCCTTTTATTGCACAGTATCACAAACTCAGTGAGGAAGAAGTTATTTCACTGCATACTGATAAGGAATACTTAATTTATATGGTTGGCTTTGTTCCTGGTTTTCCCTATCTCGGCGGACTTTCGCCACAGTTAGCGGTCCCAAGGCTTGAACATCCTCGTCCAAGAGTGCCAGCGGGCACAGTCGGAATTGGGGGAGAACAAACAGGTATATATCCATCAGAGGTACCTTCTGGATGGCGGATTATTGGGATTACACCTGTTAAGCTTTTCGAGATTGAAAAACCAAACCCTTGTTTATTTTCTGCAGGAGACTATATTAAGTTTTTCCCAATTAATGGGGATGAATATCAACGGATAAAGAAGTTAGTAGAGGAAAATAAATACAAACTGTCTCAATATGTAAAAAGGGAGGTTGACGTTGACAGATGAATATCGTTGATTTAAACAGTGATCTTGGTGAGAGTTATGGTGTATATTCCATCGGCAATGATCAAGAAGTATTAAAATACATTTCTTCCGCCAATATTGCCTGTGGTTATCATGCGGGTGATCATAATGTCATGTTCGAAACGGTAAGGCTGGCGAAAAAATATCGAGTGCAAATTGGAGCACATCCTGGCTTACCAGACATTCCTGGTTTCGGAAGAAGGGAAATGTACCTCTCACCGCGCGAGATTTACAACCTAGTTATCTATCAAATTGGCTCGTTAGCAGCAGTCTGTAAGGTGAACGGAACCACCCTTTCACATGTGAAGCCACACGGTGCTTTGTATAATATGGCCGCTAAGAATCTACAAATTGCCAAAGCAATTGCAGAAGCAATTGTTGATTTCGATCCTACGCTAGTTTTATTTGGGTTATCAGGAAGTGAATTGGTGAAGGCAGGGGAAGAAAAAGGACTGTTTGTTGCACACGAGGTTTTTGCGGATCGGACTTACCAGCCTGATGGAACCTTAACTTTAAGGTCGAAAGAGAATGCGTTGATCCATGACACACACGTTGCGATTAACAGAGTTATCCGGATGATTAAGGAAGGGAAAGTGACTGCTGTTGATGGGACGGATATTATGATTAAAGCAGATACGATTTGTGTTCATGGGGATAGTCCAAAGGCATTGGAGTTCGTAACAGAATTAAAGCATGCCCTCATCCGAGAAAAAATTTCAATTGGAAAGAGCTGGCGCAAGTAATGAAAATGCCTGTTTTTAGAGTCATCAAACCGGGATTGCAAACAACCGTCCAAGATTTAGGGAGATATGGATATCAACAATTCGGAATCAGTCCTTCAGGGGCAATGGACCCTTACTCAATGCAGTTGGCTAATATACTTGTAGGGAATGATCCAGGGGAGGCCGTACTAGAAGCATCCTTTTTAGGACCTGTTTTAGAAGCTGTTAGTGACATGGTCATAGCCATTTGTGGCGGGAATTTTTCTCCGGAGATAGGTAACCGCGAAGCTCCTATGTGGAAGAGTTTTCTTTTAAAAAAAGGGGAGATCCTTTCTATAGGTTCATATAAGCAAGGTGCCAGGGCCTATCTTGCCATGAAGGGTGGAATCGATGTTCCTGTTGTCTTAAAAAGCAAAGCCACCTCTTTAAATGGAGGCTTTGGAGGGTATGAAGGACGTCCATTGCAAAAAGGTGATCTTTTATACGGTAACCCGGTAATTAAGAAGCCGTGGAAGTCATTGCATCCAGAGTTAATTCCGCAATTTAATAAACAGCTTACTGTCAGGGTTATTCTTGGTCCCCATCAACAAATGTTTACTGAAAAGAGCATCGAGCAATTTCTTTTCGAAAAATATGTCGTGACACCACAGTCTAATCGAATGGGCTACCAACTAAGGGGGCAGAAACTGGAGCACACACTAAGTCCGGATATCATCTCAGATCCCATTCCTCTCGGTGGAATCCAGGTATCTGCTAACGGACAGCCCATCATTCTCATGGCAGACCGGCAAACAACCGGCGGTTACACAAGAATAGGTACCGTTATTTCAGTCGATATTCCGCTGCTTGCTCAAGCGGTACCTGACACCACTATTAGCTTCACTGAGGTTTCACTTGAGGAAGCACAAAGATTGTATTTAGAGAGACTGAAGTTTATTAAGCTATTGAAGGTTGCTGCTAAATAATAAGTGCTTTTTTACAATCCTGTGTCGAATCGTTTGTATACTGAAGTTAATGGACTGTACTGTGTGGATTTATTATTTACTATTATAAGGCTATCATGTAAAATGGTTACTTGTAATACAGATAAGATTAGTAGGAATTAAAAGCATTACATTAAACTGCTACTAATCTAATTCTCTTTAAAATAAATATTTAGTGTAGGGGGAAGACAAATTGGTTCGTAACAATGTAAATATTCTTGTAGCCATCTTATTAAGTATCTTTCTAGTTCTTGCTGGCTGTTCTTCAAAATCGACAGATAAGTCAAGCACTAAAAATGAAGGAACTAATAAACCAGATACCTTTATTTACGGAATTGACGGAGATCCAGGGAACGCCGTTAACGTAATCACGACCGGAGACCGTTATGGTCTAATGGAAATTAAAACTCTTTATTCTCCATTGTATATGTATAACGGGAAAGATAATATTAAGTACTTCTTGGCGGAAAGTATGACACCATCAAAAGATTTCTTAACGTATACAGCAAAATTAAGAAAAGGCGTAAAGTGGCATGATGGCCAGTCATTTACTGCTGATGATGTGGTATTCACTTATGAGCAAATGTTAAAAGAAGAAAATGGTGGCTGGGCAAGAAGCCAGCTATTATTTAATAATCAACCAGTTAAAGTCGAAAAAGTAGATGACTATACAGTGAAATTCACGTTACCAACAGTTAGCATGGGGGCAATGGAAGCATTAGGTAATATTTTCATTATGCCGAAACATGTTTACGACGGGGAAACAAACATTGCGAATAGCACAAAGAATGCTACTCCGGTAGGTACTGGTCCTTATAAATTAAAAGAATATAAAGCTGGGGAAAGTGTTACCTTTGAAAAGAATGATGATTATTTCTTAGGTGCACCAAAGATTGCAAAAGTTGTTTACCGTATTATTATGGATCCGAATACAGCCACAATGGCTCTCCAAAAAGGAGAAATTAATGCTTTAGCTATTCAGCCTTCAGATTCAAGCAAATTTAAAGGGTCAAATGTGACCATAAAACCATATGATGAGGGTCGAATTGGTTATTTAGCTTTTAACTTAAGCTCAAAAGCAGTACAGAAAAAAGAGGTAAGACAGGCAATTGCTTTCGGATTAAATCGTGATGAAATCAATACAGCAAGTTATGTATCTACCGATTATTCTAAGCCTGCCTATTCTTTCTTACCAAAGAAAGCAACCTATTTTACTGACAAAGTAGAAAAACATAAATTTGATACAAAAAAAGCGAAAGACTTACTTTCAAAAGCAGGAGCTTCTAATCTAAAATTAAAACTTGCGTTTATTGCCAATAATCCAATCCAGCAAAAGCAAGCCGCTGTCATTCAACAAAACTTAAAAGCTGCAGGGATTTCGGTTGAGTTGGTAGGAATGGATGCTACTGCGCTAAGCAAGAAACTTCAAAGCGTGCAAACTGACTTTGATATGTATCTTAGCGGCTACATCATGGGAATTGACCCAGACACCTTTAATTCCTTGTTTGTATCGAATGGCGAAGCAAACTACATGCATTACAGCAATACAAAAGTGGATGAATTATTTAATCAAGGCCGTGTAGAGAAAGACGAAGCTAAGCGTAAAGCTATTTATGAAGAAATTCAGAAACTCATTATCGAGGATGCTGCCTTCTATCCACTAACAGAAAACAAACGAATTCTTGCAATTGATTCTAGAATCAAAGGCATTGAAGAAGCGGGTCTAGTACCAGTTTACACATTCGAGGATATGTCGAAGCTATCTTACTAATAATATGGCTCATTTGAAGATAAAGATAAACAGTCCGCTGTTTATCTTTATTTTTTAACCCCAAAAGTAATAGAATGGTAGAGTAGAATTCGTTTCCAGTAGACTCGCCCTCTATAAGTGAAGCGTAAGGAGTGGAATTATTTTTGTTAAAGTATATTTTTAAAAGGATTTTACAGGCAATCCCTTTACTATTCATTATTTCAATCATTTGCTTTACCCTTATACAATTGGCTCCATATGATGCGGTGGATGCAATGACGACACCGAACATGACGAAGAAAACCGTCGAACTGATCAAAGCCAGATATGGATTAGACAAGCCTGCCTATTTGCAATACTTTTATTGGGTTAAAGGGATTTTAAGCGGTGAATGGGGATATTCCATTGTCACGCATGAAAATATAACAAATGATCTTACAGCTAGAATACCAAATACTATTCTCCTAGTTTTTCCCGCTTACATCGTTGCCTTGTTTCTTTCCATTCTTCTTGGACTAGTTGCTGGTGCTAACAAGGGGAAATTAGCGGATAAAATCATTGATGGACTAAGTTCATTTGGGATAGCCATTCCTAGCTTTTGGATGGCGATGATACTCGTGTTTATTTTTGGCCATCGTCTAAATATTTTTCCAATCCTTGGAATGCACACCATTGGGAACGAAGAATCTTTTATCGATCTTCTCAGTCATATGGTGCTACCATGTACTGTATTAATGCTTTCATTCATACCGGAGCTAGTTCGTTATGTCCGTTCATCTACAATTGGACAGCTATCCGAAGATTATGTCATGGTTCAACAGGCATATGGAGCAAATCCAACATGGATTTTATTTAAACATGTACTGAGAAACGTTCTGCTTCCTATCATTACTATTGTAGGGATGAGCCTTCCAATGTTAGTAACCGGGGCAGTCGTAACAGAAACAGTTTTTGGTTGGCCGGGAATAGGGACGTATTTTGTAAAAGCGATTCAAGGGTTTGATTATCCAGTGGTCATGGCCATCATGTTGCTTTCAGCAAGTCTTGTCATTATTGGGAATTTGGTATCCGACATTTTATATAGTATTGTCGACCCAAGAATAAAGGGAATGGGGGAATAGAAGTTGGCCGGAAAGAAAAATAGAAGAACGCAACAGTTTAAAAAAGAACTTAAACGCAATAAAACGGCGGCCATTGCCCTCATTTTCCTTACTCTTATCTTATTCATATCTATCTTCGCCTTTTTGTCTCCGTATCCACCGGATAAGGTGGATGTAACAAGTGTTCTTGAAGGACCAAGTGCGAAGCATTGGTTTGGTACCGACGAGCTTGGCAGAGATTATCTAACAAGAGCCTTATACGGTGGGCGAATTTCCCTCACAGTTGGGATTTTAGCAATGCTTATTTCTACTAGTATTGGAGTATTAATAGGGACAATAAGCGGCTATTTTGGCGGCCGGGTCGATAACTTTTTAATGAGAACAGTTGATGTGATTTCTTCCATTCCATGGATGATTCTTGTGACAGTTGTAAGTATTTACCTTACACCAGGTTTAAAAGCTATTATTCTTGTTATTGGTCTTTTTACATGGATGAGCACGGCTAGGTTAGTTCGTGCTGAGACCCTCTCGATAAAAGAAAGAGAATATGTTTTATATGCTAAATCATCGGGACAATCATTGAAAAAAGTAATTTTGAAGCATATTATTCCAGCCGTTTTTCCAACATTCATCGTGGCATCTACAGTAAGTATTGCCAATGCAATATTAATGGAATCAGCCCTAAGCTTTCTTGGGCTCGGGATTCAACAGCCATTATCTTCATGGGGGAGCATGCTTCAAAATGCACAGGGAAACTTAGGAAATGCACCCTATATGGCAATACTACCTGGACTTCTCATCGTACTAACCGTTTATTCTTTTAATAGACTCGGTGATATTCTTCGGGCTGTTGTCGAGCCAAAGACGAGTGGGAAATAAATAGGAGGCCTAGCTGTAATGAGCAATAACGAAAAGAATAAAAATAATTTACTAGATGTTAATAACCTCCGTACAAGCTTTTACAACGGCAATTCGAAAACGGAGGTGGTCCGTGGCATAGACTTTACTGTTCAAAAGGGTGAAATACTAGGGATTGTCGGTGAATCAGGGAGCGGAAAAAGTATCTTGGTTAAATCGATTCTAGGTATTATCCCTAGTAATGCAAAAATCGATGCAGGAGAAATCATATTAGATGGGAAGAATTTCGAAAGCCTATCTAAAAAAGAAAAAAGGGCCATAAGGGGTCGCGATATCGCGATGATTTTTCAAGATCCAATGACAGCTCTTAATCCATTAAAAAAAGCAGGAGATCATCTTGTTGAATTACTAATAAGAGTTAGAGGTATGAACAAGAGAGAAGCTAAGCTCGAGGCTGTTGAACTGTTGAGAATGGTAGGAATTCCTTCACCTGAAACAAGAGTTAATCAATACCCCCATGAATTTTCAGGTGGAATGAGACAAAGGGTATTAATTGCTATGGCGTTAGCTTGTAATCCCAAGCTATTAATTGCAGATGAACCAACGACTGCCCTTGACGTCACCATCCAAGCACAAATTCTAGAACTGTTAAAAAAGCTGCAACAAGAAAACGATATGTCGGTTGTGTTCATTACACATGATCTTGGAGTTGTGGCGACCATATGCAGCCGCATTTTAGTTATGTATGCAGGAATGGTGATGGAAGAGGGGCTCGCCCATGAAATATTTTATTCACCCAAACATCCATATACAAAAGCGTTATTGAATTCCATTCCAAGAGTGGACGGAGAAAAAACGAGATTAAAACCCATAAAAGGTGCAGCACCATCGCTTCAAAGTATAAAGAGCGGTTGTCCCTTTGCCGAACGATGCGAGTATGCTATGGATAAATGTTTCATGGAGATACCAGAATACAAAAATTTCTCAGCAACGCAGAAAAGTATGTGCTTCTTAGTAGGGGAAGGAGATCAACTAGATGACTGAGACACAGGAAAAACTCATTGAAGTAAAAAATCTAAAGAAATACTTCCCATTAAAAACTTCTATGTTCAGCAAAAGCAAACCAGTTGTGAAGGCTGTAGATGATGTCTCTTTTCATATTTATAAAGGGGAAACATTTGGTCTAGTCGGAGAATCGGGGTGCGGTAAGTCAACATTGGGGAGAACTCTTAATCGCTTGTATGATCCGACGGAGGGAGAAATCCTTTTTGATGGTAAGGATATTGCGAAATTAAAGAGTAAAGAACTTCATCCGTATCGAAAAAGAATGCAGATGATTTTTCAGGATCCGTACTCCTCACTTAACCCCTATATGAATGTGGAAGAAATCATCGATGAACCGCTGGAAATTCATACCTCTCTTTCGAAAAATGAAAGAAGAGAAGTTATTATTGATATGCTTGAAAAGGTGGGCCTGAAAAAGGACGATTTAGAAAAATTTCCGCACGAATTTAGTGGCGGTCAGCGTCAAAGAATTGGTATTGCCCGGGCGTTAGCGATAAATCCTGATTTCATTCTATGTGATGAGGCTATTTCTGCACTGGATGTTTCCATACAAGCACAAGTAATTAATATGTTAGAAGATTTGCAGATTGAGATGAACCTAACTTATTTATTCGTGGCACATGATTTATCCATGGTCCGCCACATCTCTGATCGGATTGGTGTCATGTATCTCGGTAAAATGGTTGAGATATCCAAGAGTGAGGAGCTATACGATAAACCGTTGCATCCATATACGCAAGCTTTATTGTCTGCGATTCCAATACCGGATCCAATCAAGGCGCAGAATAGCATGCGAGAAATAATAACAGGGGAGCTTCCAAGCCCAATTGAGATGGAAACTGGCTGCCGTTTTCGATCGCGCTGTCCATTTGCTAAACCAATCTGTGCAGAAGTGGACCCACAGCTAAGAGAAGTAGATGGTGAGCATCTCGTTGCTTGTCACTTATATTAAAAAGGCGGACGGATAAAATGGAAAAGGTAAAGTTAGCGTTAAATTATGCTCTTATGCTTGAAATGATGAAAGCAAAAGGATTTAATAATCCAACTATCGTTGCCCTTTTGAATGAGGGAAATGAAGAATTACTTGAGAGTTTGGGGGAAGGGATTCCTTCTTGGCAAGCGCTGGTCGACTTTTATCACTTGAATAAAGAGAAATGTCACCAGGCAATCAAGGAGGGGTATGAAATTTCTTTTTTGACAAAGGGTGCACTTAAAACCTTGTTAGCCATTAAGTTTGGAATGAAGGAAGGCGAGGATTTCGTTGATACTGGAGAGTTTCTAGATACTGTTAAAATGACTGCCGATAATCTTCAGACACTCCGAAACATGATAGCGAAAAACTGGACGGTCGTCTTGCAAGAAGAAGACAAGGATCATGACATGTATTTGCTTAAAATTGAGCTAACATATAAACCGAATTTCAAGTTAAATTAACAGACAAAATAAAAAGAACCATCATTTCCGTCCCGGGATTGATGGTTCTTATGTTTAAATTGGTATAAATGGTCCTTTTTCGTTTTTGTTGTCCTTGATCTCATGTCTGTAAAGACAAATGGGCTTCGTTTTTCTGCTGGATTCATTCGACCTTCACGGGTCAGTTTTTCGCGTAACTTTTTGGCTTTAGATTTTGCCATTCCTATCACTCCTCTAATCATCGTTAGAGTTCCATTATATAACAATACATATCAAATCGTACACTCCCCCTTTAAAATGGGTGGAAAAGGTATCCATATTTAAAGGGAGAGGAATTGTTAAGAGTTAACGTTAGTTAACTCTGTTTGGTTCTGTTCTTTAATCGATGCTTGTTTTCGGGCATGAAGAAAATAATAGAGAACAATCCCAATTAGAACATAGAAGGAACATAAGAAATAGAGAGAGCTATAATTCATTTTTGCCGCCGCTAAGCCTACTACAAATGAACCCAAGGCAATGCCAATATCATAGATTGATAGGAAAGTAGCAGTAGCTAATCCTCGTTTTCGAGGGGCAGCATCTTGAATGGCGATTGTTTGAAAGGTTGGAAAAAGCGTTCCCCAGCCTAAACCAATCATTCCTGCTGAAAGAAGAAAGCTGACCACACCGTGGCTTTGACTTAAGAAAAACATTCCAATGGCAAACAATACGATGGATGGATAGACAATCACGTTGGGACCATAAAGGTCTAACCACTTTCCAGTAAATGGTCTGGAAATTAATAAAACAATTGCGTAGACCACAAAGAAAAGAGAGGAAACCTCTGTAAGGTTTATTTCCGTTGCATAGACTGAAACGAAAGAAAGAAGGGCGGAATAGACAATTGCTAGAAAGCAGCCGACAATCGCGATTGGAACGGCGGAAGCCTCGAAAAAGTTTCGAAATGAAAAGGAAGAATGTACAACCGGATGGTCAGCGTCCTCTGTTTCTTTAATCTTTACGCTTAACCCGGTAATCAAGGCCCCAATCGCGACTATGACACTAATGATGAACAGTGTTTCCGGGCCCCACTGCTGGATTGCCGTTAAGCCGATAAAGGGTCCTAACACCATCGCCATATTCGTCGACATAATAAAATAACCCATTCCTTCACCGCGGCGTGAGATCGGAATGAGGTCCGCCACGATCGCCCCTGCAGCTGTAGTCGCCATCCCAAAACCAACACCATGTAACAAACGAATGACCAAAAATCCAATGATTGTTTTTGGGAAAAAATATAACAGTGAGGCGCCTGAGAAAATAATCAGTGCCGTAAGCAGTACCTTTTTATGACTTGTTTTTTCAAGCCATTGACCAGCAAGAGGGCGGGAGATAATCGCCGAAATCAAAAACACGGTTGTCATTAATCCTGCTTCAGATGCATTGCTGTGAAATTCCTGTATCGCATAAATAGGAAGTGTGACGAGTAAAACATAAAAGGTTAAAAACAGAAAGAAGTTACTTAAAGAAATGCTGATAAAACTCCTCGTCCATAATTTAGGTTTATTCATTTGATCTACTCCTTTAATAAAAGCTGTTGCAACCAGCTATTTTGTAAATGAAATAGCTCCTCCTGGGTTGTCTCTGGAAGGTGCTTTAGTAATGACTGATTTGTTTCAAAGACAGTGCTTTCCCACTCGGGGAATAACGTTAAGGCCAGATCTGTTAACTCAATAAGTTTCTCACGTTTGTCTTTGCCTGTGACCTGCCGTACGTAGCCTTGTTTGACCAGCCGTTGAATCGTGCGTGTCATGGGGGGAGCCTCAACGAATAAATAATCACAAAGTTCCTTTTGGGTTAAGGTGCCTTTCGTTTTTAAGACGTAAATGACGGCCCACTGTGATCCGTATAAACCTAAAGGCTTCAATGCTTCATTAAGTGTATTGGTCAGATGGCGTGAAAGCTGATGGAGCGTATGGAATAATTCGTGGCTATTCATTTATGTAGCACACCTCAAACTTCTTTCTAAAATTAGTTACCTAGGTAACTATAGTGGTTTTATTGGAAAATGTCAAGTAAGATTCCCGAATGGGGGGCTGATGCTATACTCACGTAATACTTTAATATTTGGTGGAATTTTAGTCGAGAGTCCGGGGAATTATCATGGAAACGGGCGGAATAAAAAAAATCCGCGGAATCCAAAACAGCCGAATTCCGCGGATTTATTTTAAAAATCCTTATCTTAACACATTAAAATATCTAGCTTCTGGATGGGCAAACACCATCGCCGAAACCGAGGCTTCCGGTTCCATCATACAGCCCTCTGTTAGTTGAATTCCGATTTCTTCCGGCTGGATCAACTTAAATAGCTTTTTCTGATCCTCTAAATCAGGGCAGGCTGGGTATCCGAAGGAGAAACGCTGTCCCTGATAGTGGGCGGCAAAACGGTCCTGCATGGTAAAATCGAGTGGATCTGGAAATCCCCAACGATCGCGCATTTGCCGGTGAATTAATTCCGCAAAGCCTTCCGCTGTTTCCAGTGCCAATGATTGAAGAGCATGGCTCTCTAGAAAACGTCCTTCAGCTTTGAATTGGTCTGCTTTTTGACGGATTCCTTTTCCAGCTGTCACGGTAAAGAAACCTACATAATCTTTCACGCCACTGTCAATCGATTTAACAAAATCAGCTAAACAAAGAAATGGTGCTGATTCCTGACGCGGGAAATCAAACGTTTCAATCACCTGGTCTGGATTTTCAGGATCAAATATAATCACTTTGTTTCCATCCGATTGAGCAGGGAAAAACTGATAAGCGGCAGCTGGAGTAATCCATTTGTTAATGCGAGCGTCTTCTACCAATTGATCCACCACTTCTTTTACCTTTAACGCTTTTTCATTCTTCTCGGCGAGCAATTTAGATAGTTTACCCTTTACACCTAGATGGTGCCCAATCAGCATTTGCATATTGATATACGGTTCAATATGGGAAAGGGAGTATGATCTTAAAATATGTCTCTTCGTATCCATTGGAGTAAAAACAGGAACTTCTGTAGAAACGGTAGACCTTGGTTTTACTGCCACAGACACAGCCGAACGGCTTGGTAACTCTCTTGGAACGTCTAAAGATGCCAACTTTTCCATTTTATCATTAAGAAGTTTTTGATGTTCCTCAGGTGATCCAAGTTGATTAGCAATGGATAAGCCTGTCATCGCATCCTTTGCGTAGAGGACGAGTCCATCGTATTCCTTAGCTATTTTTGTATCGGTAAACTTTCGGGAAAGGGCAGCTCCTCCAACCAAAATAGGCAATGAAATTCCTGCTGCTTTCATGTCCTGTGCTGTTAATACCATTTGCTGTGCCGATTTAACCAGCAATCCGGATAAACCAACCATATCTGGTTTTTCTTTCTGAATGGCTTGAACTAAATCGGTTGGGTTCACTTTTATCCCTAGGTCGATCACGTTATAGCCATTATTGCTAAGAATAATATCGACTAGATTCTTACCAATATCATGGACATCGCCTTTTACGGTAGCCAAAATGACTTTTCCTTTCGAAGCAGAAACATCGCCTTTTTCCATATGAGGCTCTAAATGAGACACTGACGCTTTCATTACCTCTGCGCTTTGCAGAACTTCGGCAACAATTAATTGATTATCATTAAATAAACGGCCCACTTCCTTCATGCCATTCATTAAAGGTCCGTTAATAATATCAAGTGGAGCAGGATAGGTTTCAAGTGCTAGATCCAAATCCGGCAGCAAGCCTTCTTTTGTACCCTCAACCACATAATAAGCGAGTCGTTCTTCAAGACTCATATTTGGAACAGTTACTTTCGCTTCTTTCTTTTTACCTCGATAAAATTCAGTAAAGGTAGCTAAGGTTTCATCTGTCGTATCAAATAAAAGGGCTTCTGCTAACTGGACTTCTTCTTTGGATATGGAAGCAAACCTCTCTAGTTTTTCAGTATTAACGATCGCATAATCAAGCCCGGCATGAGTACAATGGTAAAGAAACACAGAATTTAAAACTTCTCTTCCGACAGGAGGAAGACCGAAAGACACGTTACTTATTCCGAGAATAGTTTGGGTTTCCGGTAGATGTTCTTTGATTAATTTAATTCCCTCGACCGTTGCCTTAGCAGAGCCTATATATTGTTCATCCCCTGTACCAACTGGAAAAACCAGCGGGTCAAAAATAAGATCTTGTGGTTTAAGCTTATATTTGTTTACTAATAGGTCATAGGAACGTTTGGCAATGGTTAATTTTTGCTCTGCTGTAACGCCCATACCCTCTTCATCAATAGTTCCTACTACTACGGCACCACCGTATCGGTGAATTAAAGGAACGATTGCTTCAAATCTTTCTTCGCCATCCTCTAGGTTAATTGAATTAATAATCGCTTTACCTTGCGAATATTTGAGTGCCTTTTCAATGACTTTCTCGTCAGTTGAATCAATGACAAGTGGCACCTTGACTTTCTTAACCACTTCTTGAATGAAATTTTCCATATCGATAATCTCTTCGCGGTCTGGGTCTGCAAGACAAATATCGATTACATGTGCTCCACCCTTAACCTGTGCTCGGGCAATTTCAGAAGCTTCTTCAAATTTTCCTTCAGTTATTAAACGTTTGAATTTGCGCGATCCAATAACGTTCGTGCGTTCGCCAACCATAATCGGCCTTAAAGTCGGATCATCGTAAACAAATGGCTCAATACCTGAAACCATATGAACAGTGGATTGCTTGGTTTCTCGTGGTTTAAAGTTTTTCATGGCTTCAGATATTGCGCTAATATGATCAGGAGTTGTCCCGCAACATCCGCCAACAATATTTAGCCAACCATGAGCCGCAAAATCAGAAAGCTTTTTCGCAAGAATTTCTGGTGATTCATGATAGTGCCCTTCTTCATCAGGCAAACCAGCATTCGGATAACAACTTACTGCTGTTGTTGCAAGATCGGAAAGGGAACGTATATGGTCTTGCATAAATTCTGGACCCGTAGCACAGTTAAGTCCAACAGCCACGGGATTCATATGCTCAACGGAAATATAGAACGATTCGATGGACTGTCCGGCAAGAGTTGTGCCCATTGGTTCAATGGTTCCGGATATCACTATTGGAAGTGTGGTTCCAGTTTTTGAAAAAGCACTTTGAATGCCTGAGAAACCAGCTTTTACATTCAACATATCCTGGCTCGTTTCAAGTAGAAGAAGGTCGACGCCACCGTCAATTAAGCCAAGCGCTTGTTCCTCGTAGCTGGCCGCAAGTGCATCAAAGGTTGTTCCGCCCGTCACACTTAGTGTTTTCGTTGTCGGACCCATAGAACCAGCTACAAAACGTGGCCATCCGTCGGTATAAACCTTTTGGACTTCGCCTATTGCGATCATCGCAGCGATTTTATTGATTTCATAGGCTTTGTAGCCGAGACCATACTCATCAAGGACAATGCTTGTAGCTCCAAACGTATTGGTTTCGATAATGTCTGCTCCAGCTTCTAAATATTCACGGTGAATATTAGCAATAACAGAGGGAGCCGTTAAATTAAGGTGTTCGTTACAGCCATCATATTCTTCGCCGCCAAAATCGTCAGCGGTAAGGTTTACTCGTTGAAGCATCGTTCCCATTGCTCCGTCCATAACGAGGATTCGTTTCTTTAACTGATCAGTAAATGATGTTTTCAGCAATGTTGTTCCCCCTCACTTCACTTGCACGCTGGCGCGTGTATAGAGCCAGCTCAGCTGTTAGTTCATAGCGTAAAAATGGTGTAATCAAATAAATACCGTTAAATAAATCAAGTGCGGTATCTATTAATGATTTTGTAATTTCAATTCCTTCCCGTGCGGCTTGAAGGGGATTGTCGTTTAAGCTTGCCATTCGGTTTCGAATGGAATCAGCAATTTTGATCCCCGGCACTTCATTATGAAGGAACTCGGCATTTTTACTGCTTGTCAGCGGCATAAGGCCAATATAAATTGGTGCATCAAGATGTTTGGTATTTTCATAGACTTCGATTAATTTTTCCTCCGAAAAAACAGGCTGGGAGATAAAGTAATCTGCTCCGTATTGTATCTTTTTCTCCAACCTCTTTACAGCTTTTTCAACTGAACGGACATTTGGGTTGAAGGCAGCGGCAATGCTAAAAGCGGTTTTTTGTCCCAAATCTTTTCCGGAAAAAGATAAACCTTCATTCAATTGCTTAATCATCTGGATTAATTCAAAAGAAGACACATCGTAAACAGAAGAAGCTCCCGGAAAATCGCCTACTCTTGCAGGGTCACCAGTGATCGCTAAGACATCATTCATCCCAAGCGTATGAAGACCCATTAAATGGGACTGTAAGCCAATAATATTGCGGTCACGGCAGGCAATATGAATCAGCGGCCGCATTCCTAATTTCTCTTTTACCAAATATCCTAAAGATTCATTGGATATCCGCACCGTAGCAAGAGAATTATCCGCTAAAGTAATGGAGTCAATACCTGCTTCTTTTAGGGCTTTGGCTCCTTCGAAGAACTTTGTCGTGTCTAGTTTTCTAGGTGGGTCTAATTCTACGATCACCGAGGGTCTTTCCTTCACAATTTCCTGAAGGGGAGCGAACTCCCTTTGTGGAGTAAGGCGATCAACAATGATGCTCTTTGGTTTTAATTTTACTATTTTTTCAGTAATTGGGAAACTATTCTTTAATTCAGCAGCAAAGGCTTTAATGTGGTCTGGCGTTGTACCGCAGCAGCCCCCAAGTAACCGAACACCTTGGTTCCGGAAAGCTCTTGCTGAATTTCGAAAATAATCAGCATCTCCCTCGTAATGAAATTTACCGTCCGTATAAGCAGGGAGACTAGCGTTTGGATAAGCAGATAAGAAAGCATGTTCAGGTAATTCGATTTGTTCCAAGGCTAATAGCATATGATGGGGACCTAGACGGCAATTAAGTCCTACTACATCAGCCCCGAGCGCTTCCAGTCGTTTTAAGGCGTCATTGACAGGTGTACGATCTTGTAAAAATCCTGGTTCCTGATGGGAGACCTGAGCGATGATTGGCAGTTTTGTTTCCTTTCTGGCAATGGTTAGAATGGTCTCGAGTTCTTCAAGATCGTAAAAGGTTTCAAGCAATAGGCCATCTACTCCTTCTAGGAGGAGACAATACAATTGTTCACGAAAACTTCGTTTTAATTCTTCTATAGAAATGGAATCGGGTTTTATTCCTCGATTGCCTCCAATAGTTCCAAGGACGTACGTATTAGTTTGAGAAGCTGCCTTTTTAGCTAATCGGACGGCTTCACTGTTAATTTCCTTTACGGAATCCTCTAAACCATACCGCTGCAGCTTTAGGTAGTTTGCCGCATAGGTATTGGTTTGAATAACATCTGCTCCCGCATCAATATAGGTTTTATGGATCGATTGGATGTGGTTTGGCTGGGAAAGATTCAATTCCTCCAAACAGCTATCCTTACCGTAGGAATACAAGAGAGTACCCATTGCACCATCTGCAATTAAGATTTGATTTTGTAATTTTTCTAAAAAGCTCATGATGATTCTCCTTGATGTAATACCAAATGTTTATCGCGAACTTGCTCAAGTGCCTGTGAAAAATCCTTAATCAAATCATCCGGATTTTCGAGCCCAACCGATAAGCGAACTAGGCTATTTGTAATCCCACGCTTTTCTCTCTCCTCTTGAGGCATTGCCGCATGGGACATTTTCGATGGATAGGAAAGAATGGATTCAACTGCTCCGAGGCTGACAGCAAATACAGGTATTTTTACGTTTGCAAGAAAGGTTCGAAGCGCATCTTCATTCGCCAATTCAAATGATAAGACTGCTCCAGGACCAGCTGCTTGCTCTTTCTGAATTTGATATTGCGGGTGACTTTCGAGCCCCGGATAATGAACCTTATCAACAAGCGGGTGAGCATCTAAATATTCCGCAAGTTTAATAGCTGATTTTTGTGATTGTTCCAATCGAACGTGAAGCGTCTTGATCCCTCTTAAAACGAGCCATGCATCTTGAACACCTAAGATGGCCCCAAACCCATTTTGTAAAAAGCCTAATCTTTTCGCCAAGTCTTCGTCATTAACGACAGCAAGTCCAGCAACCACATCACTATGACCGGATAGGAATTTCGTAGCACTATGCAGGACAACATCTGCTCCTAACTCCAATGGCTTTTGGTGGGAAGGTGTGAGGAATGTGTTATCAACAAAGGTTAGTGCGCCCGTCTCCTTAGCGAGATTGCTTATCGCATGTATGTCCGTTACTTTCATTAAAGGATTCGAAGGAGTTTCCACATAAAACGCCTTCGTATTCGGCTGAATCGCTTGTTTTACTTCCTCTAGATTAGTCATATCGACAAAGGTATGTTCGATTCCGAGCCGAGTGAGGACCTGAGTAACCATCCGAAATGTACCCCCATAGACATCCTCGGTTATTACAATATGATCACCTGCAGAAAGCAAGAGGAAGGATGTTGAAATCGCAGCCATACCAGATGAAAAGGCAAATCCTTTTAATCCGCCTTCGAGTTCTGCAATGACATCTTCAAGTGCTTCTCTTGTCGGATTTAAACTCCGGCCATAATCGTACTTGCCAAACTGATCGAAATCAGATTGGTGGAAGGTAGATGCATGCTGAATGGGTACACTAACGGCTCCAGTTGTGGGATCAATTTTGTGCTTATTATGAAGGAGCCTGGTTTCAAACGTATATTCATCGTGTGCCATTATGCAATCACTCCTTCTTGGACATGGGCAAAAGCTTTTTCCAAATCTTCAATTATGTCTTGTGAATCCTCAAGTCCAACGGAAAAACGTAATAAACGATTGCAAACGCCTGCTTGAATGCGAATCTCTTCTGGGATATCCATATGTGTTTGCGTTGCTGGATAAGTAATGAAGCTTTCTGTTCCACCTAAGCTTTCTGCAAAACTGATTAAATTTAAATTCTGTAAAAATGGATTCACCCAAGCTTCGTCTTTTATTCTAAAAGAAACCATTCCACCACGTCCCGGGTAAAGGACATCTGTTACGGCATCATGCTGAGCAAGGAATTCGACAATCGCCTTTGCATTTTTTTCATGGCGTTCCATTCGTAGTGACAATGTTTTCATTCCGCGCATTAATAGCCAAGAATCAAATGGACTTAAGACCGCTCCGGCACCGTTATGATGGAAGGCCAATGCTTCACAAAGTTCTTTTCCTTTTGCCACAACGAGCCCGGCTAGGACATCATTATGGCCTCCAAGGTATTTTGTTGCACTGTGAATGACAATATCAGCACCTAGAGCTATTGGCTGCTGTAATAGTGGTGTATAGAATGTGTTGTCGACAATTAGCAAAAGGCCATGTTCCTTGGCAATCTTTGATACAGCGGCAATATCGGATTCCTGCATTAAAGGATTAGTGGGTGTCTCTAGGAAAATAGCTTTCGTTTGCGAAGTAATTTTCTTTTCAATTTCTACCGGACAACAGGTATTGACATATTGACTCTTCAAGCCCCATTTTTGATAGCCTTTTTCTAATAGACGGTAGGTTCCTCCATATAAATCTTCGCTAACAAGCCATTCATCACCGGATTCAAATAATGAAAGAATCGTTAAAATAGCTGACATACCAGAGCTACAGGCAAAACCTTGATCTCCGCCTTCTAAATCCGCAATTGTTTTTTCTAGAAGTTGGCGGGTTGGATTCCCTGTTCGGATATAATCAAAACCAGTTGATTGGCCAATTCCCTCATGGCGAAAGGCCGTTGAAAAGTATACAGGCGGATTAACGGTTCCAGTAGTTGTTTCACTGCGGTTTCCAATTTGGGCAAGTTTCGTATCAATTTTGTACATAATGCACTCTCCTTGTTTTATAAAAATAAAAAAAGCCTTCTATAAGAAGAAGACTTTTGTAAGTACGACCAAAGCGTCATTCTTCTTATCTCGCAAATTAGAAAATAATTTGCAGGACTTAGCACCTTTTCAATGGCGAGCCATTGATGGTTGCTGAGGTGTCGCAGGGCCATTCCCTCAACCTCTCTTGATAAGAAAACAATATTTAGATTATTTATAAAATTTACTACAACTGTATAGGTGGAGTCAATAGTTTTTTTATGTCAACATGATCAGTTGATACCTTTCTTATTTAAATAAAAAAACTTGGATGTTATTTTGGCTGTCGATTGTGCAGAGCAATACGTTACTTATTTCAACCTTATGAAAGTTGACAAGTGTATTAACAAGCCAGTCTTCCATTACGTTTATTTCTTTTAGGGCAGAATAATCTATCTTGCCCTCTCGTATCACCGTTTTGGGGAGATCAAATGGCTCTACGGTCATTTGATAATTTGCCGGTGTCAAAGCCACATATTGTGGATCCAAAAATATTGAGATCTTGCCATCTGATTCCCACAATGCCAAAGCGACTTTTTTCAGATCTTCTACTTTTTCTTTGCGTAACTCTGCTAATAAATGATCAATAGAAATTCTCGCTTTCTTTAAGCCTTTATAGTTGATTTCACCATTTTTTATAAGCGGATATGGTGCTGGATCCAAGAACTTTTCAATACGGTTCGATTTTAGGCTGATGAATAAACTTGCTGTGTACAAGACCACCAATACAATGGTTGAAATCATCGAACCCTTCATTCCAAGCCGTTGATCTGATAATGGATGAGCAATGATATTACCGAGGACTAATGTGATAACAAAATCTAATAATCTTAATTGGGAAATAGCACGTTGGCCCATGACTTTTGCAACAATCAGCAAAAAGAAGAACGCAATAATAGATCTTAATATCCACTCAATAGAACTAAGTGTTTCTTGGCTATGAAAAAAATCCAATGAAGACACATCCTTTTCATAAAAAACATCTCACTTAGTATTGGCACAGTTCATCAATTTTCTACCTTTGTTCGGTAAAAAAACAAAAACAGGATAAGCTCATCGCTAATCCTGTCTTGATATTACACATGTAAGAATTTGATACAAACGGGATGCGGCACTTCGATATCCGACAGTAATAATGTAAGTTTTCCGGTATTCAGATCCCGTGAAAACAACACAATATTGCTGGACTCTTGATTGGAAGCAATGATGAATTTCTCGGTTGGGTCTAACATAAAGTCTCTCGGCCAGTCACCTTCAGTAGATGTACGCTCAACAAAGCTTAGTTCGCCGGTTTCTTGATCAACACGGAACACTGCAATACTGTTATGGCCGCGGTTACCAGCGTATACAAACCGTCCATCAGAAGAAATATGAATCGCACTTCCTTGGTTATTCTCGTTAAAATCGTCAGGAAGAGTAGAAATATATTGTCTCTCTGTGAAATGGCCATTTTCTGGGTGGTAGGTTAAAACAATCACTTCGGAACTAAACTCGGTCATGATGTAAGCAAGGTTTTTGGTTGGATGGTAAGTAAGATGTCTTGGTCCGCTGCCGCCTTTTAATGGTAAGCGGCTAACCTCTTCAAGAGAGCCATCATCGCCAATTTGATAGGTAATCAAACAGTCGATTCCTAACTCAACTACTGCAACGTACTTTTCGTCTGGTGTGACCCCTGCAAAATGAGTATGTGGTTTTTCTTGTCTAGGATCTGGTCCGGCCCCCTCGTGTTTCATAATTGAAACGGGGGGATTAAGTGCCCCTGTAGTTGGATTTAGTAAATAGGATTCAACCGAGCCCTTGTGGTAATTTGAACTGAATAAATACTTCCTGGTTGAATCTAAACTAACATGACAAGGGGATGATCCTGGTAATAGCTGTTTGTTAATCGGTGTTAGTTCTCCTGACGTTTTATTAATCGAATACGCTGCGACACCGCCCTCGTCTCCTTCTTTCATTACCGCGTAAAGATACTGATTGTCCTTACTAATGGTTACATATGTAGGATTTTCTAAGTTTGCCACGGCTTTAATATCCGATATTTTTGCGGAATCAGTGTCAAAAGAAAACGAGTAAACCCCTTTACTGTCTCCTTTTGTGTACGTTCCTATGTAGCCAAAAAATTTGGTCATAATGAATTAGCTCCTTGTATTCAAAATTAGTTCCTTTCTATTTTAACAAAAGATGGGAAGATTATTTATTATAACGACTTCTGCTAAGATAGAAGCAAAAAATAAAGCATCTTAAAATGTTTCTTGTTTTTAAATAAATTTCTAGACATTTGATGAAATGATAGTATAAAAAAGTTGTAACTCAACGTGGTTAAAACTATGATGGGATTGAAGAAATCAATGAAAAAAAGGCAAGTCTTATAATTGGAACTCAATCTATTATAAATTCATGAAAAGAGGCGAAGAATACATGGTTTATGAAGCAGCAGAAAATCGTTATGAATCAATGAAATATAATCGCAGTGGACGTTCAGGGTTAATACTACCAGCCGTTTCACTTGGACTATGGCATAACTTTGGCGGAGTCGACACCTATGAAAATGGCCGGGCAATGCTGAGAAGGGCGTTTGATTTAGGAATTACTCATTTTGATTTGGCCAACAATTATGGCCCGCCAGCGGGGTCTGCTGAAGAAATGTTCGGTAGAATCTTAAAGACAGACTTTGCTCCCTACCGAGATGAAATGATTATTTCTACCAAAGCTGGCTACTACATGTGGCCAGGACCGTATGGAGATTGGGGTTCAAGAAAATACTTGGTTTCAAGTCTAGATCAGAGTCTAAAACGATTGGGACTTGATTATGTCGATATTTTCTATTCTCACCGTCCAGATCCAAATACACCGCTTGAGGAAACCATGGGAGCATTAGATTCAATTGTTCGTCAAGGTAAAGCGTTGTATGTTGGGATCTCCAATTATAGTGCTGAGCAAACAGCTGAAGCAATTAAAATCTTAAATGAGCTAGGTACACCATTGTTGATCCACCAGCCAAAATATTCCATGTTTAACCGCTGGATTGAGGACGGCTTGCAGGACGTTCTGCAGGAAAACGGTGTAGGTTCGATTGCCTTTAGTCCATTAGCACAAGGTTTATTAACCAATAAATACCTAACAGGGATCCCAGCAGATTCTCGTGCAGCAAAACCAACTGGGTTCCTAAGTAAGGATCATGTAACAACTGAGGTTGTGGAGCGTGTTCAAAAGTTAAATGAAATAGCAGTTGAGCGCGGACAAAGTCTCTCTCAAATGGCTCTTGCCTGGGTTTTACGCAAAGGAATGGTTACTTCTGTCCTAATTGGTGCAAGCAGAGTGAGTCAAATTGAGGAAAATGTTGCTGCAGTGAATAACCTTGATTTTTCTGATCAAGAATTAGCAAGGATTGAGGATATTCTTAATAGCTAGTGTAGATAAAGTTTAAAAATGCCATTTTAAAAATGGCATTTTTCTTATATAATGGAGGTTCTTTTATTTGCATTATTCAGGCGGATAAGTGATATTTATACTATCTACGAAAACGCGCATCTATAAAAAGGAGACTATCATGGCAAAAAATAATAACAATAGGAAAAAAGAAGCAAAATCATCATCTGCCTTTACTTTTTGGATGATTGGATTGGTTGCGGTTTTTATTTTAGGATTCATTTTTTTAGGCAATCATTCCAAACAAGAAGATAAAACTACAGCAATAAAAATTGATTATAGCAATCAGCCATACAAAGGTAAGGAATCAGCTCCTGTTTCGATCATTGAATTCGGTGATTATAAATGCCCGAATTGCAAAAACTTTGCTAATGATGTAGTACCAATTATCGAGAAAGAACTAGTTGATACTGGGAAAGCAAAATTTTACTTTATGAATGATTCGTTTATTAACGTGGACTCTACACGATCTGCTAAATTTGCAGAATCAGTATTCCAAGAGCTTGGCAATGAAACGTTTTGGAAATTCCATGAACTTTTATATGAAAAGCAGCCAGTAGACACCAAGTATGAAAAAATAGATTTGTTTACTGAAGAATTCCTCGTAGATACATTGAAGGAAGTTGCTAGCGGTAGTGACGTCGATAAGGTTGTGAAAAACTTCCAAGCAAAGAAGTCTGATAATGCGTGGAACAAAGATATGGATTACGCTGAAAAACTAGGTGTTACAGGAACCCCAACCATCTTCGTTAATGGGGAAAAGTTTGATGGACAAACTATTGATGACTTAAAAGACATGGTAGAAAAAGCCGCAAAGGGTGAATAAGTATGAATAAATCCTTACTTCTCGCCTGGATTGCTGCCATCATTGCCACACTAGGTAGTCTATATTTTAGTGAGGTTATGCACTACATTCCATGTACACTTTGTTGGTACCAACGAATATTCATGTATCCACTAGCCATTATCCTGGGAGTGGCGGTTTACCGGAATGATAAAGGCATCTATAAATATGCGCTACCATTATCCATTATTGGCCTCTTAATTGCTGGATACCATACGTTATTACAAAAAATTCCGTATTTACAGCAGTTTGAAATGTGTACAACGGGTGTACCCTGTTCCAAGGATTACATTAACTGGCTTGGTTTTGTTACCATTCCGTTATTAGCTTTTATTGCATTTACGATTATTACTGTCTGCTTAATCATAATCTCGCGTGACAAAAAGTAAAGAATTTATCAATTATAAAGAGCGGTGAAACCAATAGGTTTACCGCTCTTTTCTGTTGAAAGCCTTTGTTAAATCTACCAATGTTAATTATTGGTAAATTTAGTAGATTACCAATTAGAACATAAAGGATGCTCCAACAATGATCAATAAAATAAACAACACAACAACTAACGCGAAGCTGCTGCTACTTCCATGTCCCATAAAAATCACCTCCTCTTCTGAATTATTACAATGTATGCTTGAAGGGGGTGAGATGAAACGGACAAACGTTGACTAAAAGAAAAAATATAGGTCAAATTATTATTGGAAAGACGGTTTGAAGAATTTTAATAAATAAATAATTTTATAGAACATATTATTATAGTATAATAAAATACAGTTATTTGGATTAATGGAAAAGACAGTCATTTTACTTGAAGAGGTGTTAGGCAATGGCAAAAATTTTAGTAGCAGGTGAGATCCCGCAAAAGGGATTAGAGATGTTATTAGAAGATCACGAGGTGGAAGTATTTACAGGAGTGAAATTGATTACTGAAACTGAATTAAAAGAGCGAATCCAAGATAAGGATGCTCTTCTAAGCTTATTATCTACCCCAGTATCAAAAGAAGTAATTGACCAGGCCCCTCATTTAAAAATCATTGCAAACTATGGAGCTGGTTTTAATAATATTGATTTTGAACATGCAGCATCTAAAGGAATTCCAACCACCAATACACCAATCGCATCAACTGCGGCAACGGCTGACCTTACGATTGCACTTTTATTAGCTGCAGCAAGAAGAGTAGCCGAAGGGGATGAAGTCTGTCGTACGGTTGGTTTTAATGGGTGGGCTCCCCTTTATTTTCGAGGACGTGAAGTAACAGGAAAAACGATCGGGGTCGTTGGATTTGGTCAAATTGGACAAGCTGTTGCGAAACGAGCGGCTGCCTTTGACATGAAGGTTTTATATACGGGTCCAAACCGAAAAAGTCCTCAAGTTGAACAGTCACTTAACGCGACATACGTATCTTTTGATGAATTAGTTGCTGAATCCGATTTTATTACGATTAATTGTGCGTATAATCCAACGATGAAACACATGTTCAGCACGAAGCAATTCGAAATGATGAAACCTACAGCCTATTTGATTAACTGTGCTCGAGGGCCAATTGTGGATGAAGCTGCATTGATATCGGCATTGGAAGGGAATCAGATTGAGGGAGCCGGCATTGACGTATTTGAATTCGAACCGGAAATTAGTGACGGTTTGAAAAAATTGAAAAACGTTGTATTAACACCACATATCGGTAATGCAACTTATGAAGCACGTGATGCCATGGCGATTATGGCGGCAGGGAACATTGTTAAGGTGTTAAGAGGCGAGGCCCCTTCATATGTGATTAATGGGGTTAAGAAAGAACCCATTCTCGTCTAAATCGTATATGAACTGAAAAAAAGACGGCAGGTGCCGTCTTTTCTTATGAATATTGGGGACGAAGTTTAGCTCGTTTATTGACATCCTGTTCGGCACTAAGAGCTGCATTTGCCCCGTCAGCTGCAGAATTTAAACAGATCTGCCCAAGAATGCCGTTAGCATCCATACATGCTTCTCAAGTTCAGAGTGAATGGCGAGCAGCATGTCTCCAGTCGTTTCATCATTTTTTTCTTCCGCATAGCTCATACCTTCTTTAAGTTCGCCAATGATTATAGAGAAGTCGTTGATCACTGATTCCACCATTTCCACCGTGGATTCATTACCTGAAGCTTCCTTAATAGAAGATATTTCAAGATACTCTTTCATTGTCGCTGCCGGTTTTCCTCCGATTGCTAGCAACCGTTCTGCTAATTCATCGACATGAAGACCAGCCTCATTATAAAACTCTTCAAATTTGACATGTAAGGTAAAGAATTGCTCCCCTTTCACATACCAATGATAGTTATGTAACTTCGTATACAAGACAGACCAGTTTGCAATTTGTTTGTTAAGTACACTCACTAACTGATTTTCCATAATAATATAGCCTCCTTTTTCACTTCACTTATATTATTACCAAAGTTTGACTTGAAATCCTGTATGATTTTAAGGAATTTGTTGTCAATTTAGTGAAAAATCGTGGATTTAAAGAGTGAATAGCTCAATTAGGATGTTACATGCATGAAACAATATGTAATAATTTGTCCTATCCTATCCATACCAACCATTTAGTGGGATTTACTAATAAAAAGAAGATATTTCCATTTAATAGATAAATCCCTTCATAGTGGGCGCCATCTCAGCCTATTTGCTGTTACCACTTTTTGGCTAATGAATTGGAATGTTACAACTGATAGCCTTAAGAGTATAGACAAGCGAGGAACAAAAATTGGAGGTAATAAATAATGAATAAATTTAAAAAACTACTAATTGCTACCGGACTTATCTTATCGATGTCAGCTTTTACGTTAAATGGAACAACTGAAGCAGCAACAACAACACATAAAGTACAATCAGGTGAAACCTATTGGAAAATTGCCGCAAAGTACGGTGTTACTGTTAATAGTCTATTAAAAGCAAACAACAAAACTAGTAATCTCCTTTATGCGGGAACAAATCTAGTTATTCCAAATTCTACGATTACAGCAGCAGAAAAAGACTTAATGGCCCGTCTTGTTCGCGCTGAAGCAGTGGGTGAGCCGTATGCAGGGAAAGTAGCTGTTGCGACAGTAATTCTGAACCGAGTTGCAAGCCCTGATTTCCCGAATACTGTTAAGGGTGTTGTCTATCAAAAGTCTAATGGTTATTTTGCATTCACGCCTGTAAAAAATGGTACGATTAACCAACCTGCTGATGCTGCTTCAAAAAGAGCTGTAAATGAAGCGCTTGCCTTCAGAGGGCAAGGCAAAGGATCATTATTCTTCTATAATCCAAAAACAGCTGTAAGTAAGTGGATCTTTTCACGTGAAGTAACGGTAACGATTGGTAACCACCGTTTCGCGAAGTAAACGTCTAGTGTAATGATAGTATTTCAAGAACCTAAAAAAATAAACATAGAAGCAGTGAATTCCTATAAATGGATTCACTGCTTTTTTGTTATGCAAAAAAGAGTAGGTTATGCAAAATTACATAAAAATCAAAGTTTAAAGGTTGAAAAAAGTTAAAAAAGTAATAGAAAAGCACCTAAATTCTATAAAAAAAACTGGCATGAAAATTGCAATTATTTAAAATAGTAAGATTTTTAAGTAAAATGGAAGGAGGCTCTCTACTGGTTAAAAATTAGTACTCCATCAATGCTCGAACAAAATGTAAATGCTTACAATTGCTTGTTAATAAACGAATAACCGGATATAAAAGGAGAGATGGTTGAATTGGAGAATACTACTCTTAAGCGCTCACTTGGATTATGGGCGATTGTTATGCTCGGATTGGGTTATATGACACCAACCATAGTGTTTGATACGTTTGGAATTGTCTCTGAAGAAACAAATGGTGTTGTCCCACTTGCATACCTTGCAGCATTAGTTGTTATGTTATTTACCGCTATTAGTTATGGAAAAATGGTAAAGGTATTTCCGAGTGCTGGTTCGGCCTATACGTATACCCGCGAGACCATGAGCCCGCATCTCGGATTCATAGTCGGCTGGGCAGCGTTGCTTGATTATATATTGCTTCCTATGGTAAATGCATTGATTATTCGTATCTACATGGTATCTGTATTTCCGGAAGTGCCAGCCTGGATTTGGGTTGTCGCGTATGTTACGATCGTCACTGCCATTAATGCTTGGAGCATGGGGAAAACATCCAATTTAAATGCATTGCTCGTTATTTTTGAAGTGGTCTTAATTGCCGCATTTATTGTCCTTGCTTTTGTCCAGCTTTCAAAAGGAATGGGGCAAGGGACGATTTTCACAACGGAACCGCTCTTCCATTCCAATATCCAACTAGGTGCAGTTTTGACGGGGGCAACCGTAGTTTGTTTCTCCTTCATTGGGTTTGATGCAGTAACCATGTATGCAGAGGAAGCCATTGACCAAAAAACGATGCCTAGAGCGATTATGTTGACGGTCTTTATTGGCGGTGCCATCTTTTTCCTTTGTAGTTATTTCGCCCAAGCCTTATTTCCAGATATTTCAGGTTTCAAGGTAACCGATGATACATTACCTGAAATCGGCTTGTTTGTGGGTGGGACTTTTTTTAAACTGATTTTCCTTTCAGGTGCTTTTGCAGCAACCGTAGCTTCTGGACTTGCCTCACACGCAAGTGTATCAAGGCTTTTGTACGTTATGGGACGTAATGGTGTCCTACCAAAAAAGGCATTTGGTTATGTCCATCCCAAATTCCGGACACCAGTTTTTAATGTCATCTTGGTGGGGGTGGTATCCTTGCTTGCAATTTCTCCAAGCTTAGAGCTAATTTCTTCCTTTATTAATTTTGGCGCATTAATTGCGTTTACATTCGTCAACTTATCGGTCATTGTTCATTTCGTCTTTCGCCAAAAGAGATATAAAACCGCTAAAGATATTTTATCTTATTTAATAATGCCGGTCATTGGGGCTGGATTAACGGGAATTTTGTGGGCCAACTTACAATTTGATGCGCTCATTGGCGGGATCGTTTGGATTGTAATTGGTGTGGTCTATATGCTATTCCAAACAAGATTCTTTAAAATCAAAATTGCTGACTTAAATATTGATGACGCGGAAAGGACCTCTTCCCTTTAAGGAGGAAAATACACAAAGAAAAGTTACTTGAGCCAGGCTAATAGCCTGGCTTTTTGCTTATTTAAAAGGGTTGTTTGAAAGGCTGGGTGTGTATTACATTGGGAATTTAAATGTATGCAGAATTGAATAATTCAATCATTTCTTCATAGCGCTTACCTCATTTTTACTAAATCACCATACAAAACCGCTACTTAATAATTGGCACGAAACTTGCTTTATTCATAGTAACAAAAAAAAATGAGGTGTTAGAATGGCAGTCGAATCTCTAGACATGAAGAATACGATAGAAACCGTGCAGGATAATTCCCTTCTTGAGTTTCAAGAAACGTTAAAGGAATCTGTTAACATCCTGAACTACCCACCCCAAGTATTCGAATTTCTAAAGAAGCCGATGAGATTTTTAGAAGTGAGTATCCCTGTGCGTCTGGACAACGGGCAAACAGAAATATTCCAGGGTTACAGGGCTCAGCATAATGATGCCTCTGGTCCGACGAAAGGTGGAATTCGATTTCATCCAGACGTCACTCCTGATGAGGTTAAGGCGTTGGCAGGCTGGATGAGCTTGAAATGCGGTATTACCGACCTGCCATATGGCGGTGCAAAAGGCGGGATTATCTGTGATCCTCGTCAAATGAGTTTAGATGAATTGGAGAGATTGAGCCGGGGTTACGTAAGAGCAGTTAGTCAGCTTGTTGGACCAACAAAAGATATTCCAGCGCCTGATATGTATACGAACTCGCAAATTATGGCGTGGATGCTCGATGAATATGACCATATCCGTGAATTTGACTCCCCGGGTTTTATCACAGGTAAGCCAATTGCACTTGGTGGATCGAAGGGCAGGGAAACAGCTACATCAAAAGGAGTTTTATATACGCTGCAAATGGTATGTGAATTGAGGGAAATGCATTTAAAAGATACCCGTGTCATCATCCAAGGGTTTGGAAATGTCGGCAGTTACCTTGCCCAGTATCTATATGAGATTGGCGCTAAAGTAATTGGTATTGGTGATATGCTTGGTGGTTTATATGATGAAAATGGGCTAGATATACCCTATCTTCTGGAAAATAGAGATTCCTTTGGCATTGTTTCAAATCGCTTTAAAAGCTCGATATCGAACCAAGAATTATTAGAAAAAGAATGTGATATCCTCATTCCAGCAGCAATTTCCGGGGTTATTAATAAATATAATGCAAGTAAAGTTAACTGCAATATTATCATTGAAGCTGCAAATGGACCTACCACAAAGGTTGCGCTAAAAATACTTGATGAACGCGAGATCCTTGTTGTCCCTGACATTCTTGCCAATTCCGGCGGCGTTATTGTCTCTTATTTTGAATGGTGTCAAAACAACCAAGGCTATTATTGGACCGAGGAAACAGTAGATGAGCGGCTCAAGGAAAAAATAACTGCCAGCTTTTTAAAGGTTTATCAGACCTCCAAAAGGTATGGTGTAAATATGAAAATTGCTGCTTATATTGAAGGAATCCAAAAGCTATCAGAGGCCTCAAGGCTTAGAGGATGGTTGAAATATTAAAAAATTCATCGAAAAAAAGAGGAGGAAGTGTGGTATGACACTAGATATATTATCTGAACAAAAAGAACAGCAGCTGTTACACTACTTTTGTTTAATTTCAACTAACCATCGCTATGATTTGACAATTGGTTATTCAAAGCTGTTTTTTGGAAAAGCGATGGTCACTTCGATTCAGTCTGGGAAAATGGTATTACTTTGTCAAGAAGATACCTATTTAGACCATCATTGGGCAGAAAAACTGGGGATCGAAGCAGAGGATATTCTGGATTTTCAAGAATTCTTTAGTTCAGTATTACAAAGACGGCCTTTTCAGGAGCAGTATTAAACGTAAAAGAAGGGTGATGTGCATGTACTATGGTGTAGTTCTTAGCCCGTGTTATGGGAAAGTGGAAAGGATTTCGATTAAGAGTGAGTCAAGAATTTATGAGTGGGAAACCTTATTTATCATTAAATCACAATCAGGCAAGGTCGAAACGGTTCAGACTAGTTTGAGTGGCGAAGTCGAATCGCTAGAAGTTCAGGAAGGGGATTATGTTATTCCCGGGATGGTTCTCGCCTATATAAAGGAAGATTTATTTGTTACCGGCAGCGATTAAATCCAAGAGAAAAGAAGATGGGGGCACACATCTTCTTTTTTTGTGCCATAATTAAATTAAAATATTTCTAATAAAGTGATAGTATAAGGTAGATAAGGTGTTAAGGGGGAAGTAAACGATGTTTTCCGTTGCAAAAGAAAAAGTGAAACCGATAATTTCAGTAGACGTGGATGAAAGTGAAGAAGTTTTTCGATCAACCTTATATAACCTTAAAGAACCCTTTTTATTTTTAAAAAGCCAAGATCACCTATATGCCTATGTAATGATCGATAACCAAAAAAAAGAGACTGCATCGATGGAGGCTCTGCTTGAAGATGCGAAATCGCTAGACAGTATCTGTCACCTTAGCGAACAGATTTCCTTGCCTGTTTTATTCCAAATTATTGGTGAACCCTTTGCTATTATTAGAGGTGAGGATGATAAACCTGCTGGCTATATTCGCAGAGAAGACGTTCTGGCCGAGTTGTTTAAACAGGAAAATAAAAGTGTCGATTTACTTAAGGTGATTCTAACCTCGATTCCAATGGGGATTTTTGTTTTAGATAAAGAAAAACGTATTATTAATTATAATGAAGCAGGTTTAAAAATGATTAGATCAACAGCTGATAAAGTTATGAATCTTCCTGCTGGAGAAATTTTTAGTCGTACCCATCTTGAAAAGGTATTTGCTACTGGTAAGACTCTTCTAAATCATCTAGTAATCAAGAATGAGATCGGGATTCTCGTCGATTATAGCCCCATTTTAAATTATGAGAATGAAGTCGATGGCATCATCATTGTTGCCCAGGATTTGCCTATGGTCGAAGAAATGGCCATGGAAATTGAATATATTAAGGACTTAAATAAGGACCTACATGCAATATTGTCCAGCATATATGATGAAATTCTCGTGGTGAACAACAAAGGGGAACTCATCAGATTCAGTGAAAACATTATTCGAGATTTCTGGAAAGTAGATTTAAAAGAACTAATTGGAAAAAATATTCTCGAACTTGAGGACCAAGGGCTGTTCACACCTTCGGTCACAAGACTTGTTTTAGAAAAAGGAAAGAAGGTCTCAGTTGTCCAAGAAACTAAAGCCGGAAGAAAAATTCTTGCCGTCGGAAATCCGGTCTTTAATGAAAAGAATGAACTCGACCGGATTATTGTTGCTTCGCGCGATATTACTGAAACCACACGCCTTAAAAGTGAACTGCAGGAAATGAAAAAGATATCGGAACAATATAAGAAGGAATTAGATGATTTTAAAAGTAAGGATCGTTTTTTGAAAAAACTCATATATTGTAGTCCGAAAATGGAGAAAGTTATTAGTCAGGCTAAGAAAATTGCTGACTTTTCCTCGACAGTCCTTCTTCACGGAGAATCTGGGGTCGGAAAAGAGGTAATTGCTCAAGCAATCCACCAATTAGGCAGACGCTCGACAAAGCCATTTCTGAAATTAAATTGCGGAGCTATCCCGGAAAATTTACTCGAAAGCGAACTATTCGGTTATGCGAAAGGGGCTTTTACCGGTGCAGATAAGAATGGAAAAGAAGGCTACTTTAAACAAGCAGATAGCGGAATTTTATTTCTAGACGAAATAGGTGAAATGCCGGTCCATTTGCAGGTGAAACTTTTACGTGTACTTCAGGAGCAGGAAGTCATTCCGATTGGAAGTACTACCCCGATTAAAGTGAATGTACAGATCATTGCGGCAACGAATAAAAAGTTAGAAAAAATGGTCGAGGAAGGTACCTTCCGTGAAGATTTATTCTATCGCCTAAATGTCATCCCGATACATATTCCGCCATTACGAGAGCGAACTGAGGACATTTCGCTGCTCGCCTTTCATTTCTTGCAGCAATTAAATGAGAAATACGAGCGGAATTATCATCTAACACCTGATGCTATTAATGTACTTGAGTTTTATCCATGGCCTGGTAACGTTAGAGAACTGCAAAACATTGTGGAAAGATTAGTTGTCACTGCCGACCATCCGGCAATTGATGCAGAGTTTGTCAGCCAATTTTTATCGTTAGGCTATCAGCATAAAAAGATGAAGCCTGTTATATCGAGGGTCATTCCCTTGCAGGAAGCCATCGATCATGTGGAGGAGCAGTTGATAGTTATGGCGATGAACCAATACAAAACCACCACAAAAGCAGCCAAAGCATTAGGTATCAGCCAATCATCAGTTAGCAGAAAGTATCAAAAAATAGTAACAGAGAAAAATATTAAAATGGACAACATAACTACCTTCTAATGAAAAGCTGTTTTAGATCTCATAGATCTGAAGCAGCTTTTTTTTATGCAATAAATCATAGGGTTATGCAAATTTGAATAGTCTTTAAAAGAATAGTTGGAAAGATAACTATTATGGTAGGTTTTATTCTTTGGCACGGTTCTTGCAATATTAGTTATTGAGGGTGAATAAAGGAGGAATAAAAAATGGCCGAAATAAAAAACCGAGTTGTAAACCTTAAGATGTTTATTGATGGTGAGTGGAAAGATGCCGAAAATCAAGAAACACGCCCAGTTATTAATCCGGCAAATGGTGGGGTTATTTCATATGCCCCTGAAGGAACAGTCGCTGATGCTCGTGATGCAATTTATGCAGCGCGAAGAGCTTTTGAAGAAGGTGTTTGGTCAGGGATTTCGGCTCAGGAACGAGCTTCCTATTTATTAAAAATTGCTGACAAAATTGATGAATATGCCAATGAATTAACCCAGCTTGAAACGATGGATAACGGGAAACCATTAAGAGAAGCAGGCTTTGATGTCGGGGATGCAGCCGCCTGTTTCCGTTATTATGCTGGACTGATTACAAAGCCTGATGGACAGACCTATCATGTCGCCGATCCAATGCAAGCCATGGTTGTCCGTGAACCGGTGGGAGTTTGCGGCTTGATTGTCCCGTGGAATTATCCGCTGTTAATGAGTGTTTGGAAGATTGCCCCTGCCTTAGCCGCGGGGAATACAATTGTCTTTAAACCGTCCGAAGTGACACCAGTTACTCCGAAAAAACTTTTTGAAATTTTTGAAGAAGTAGGCTTACCAAAAGGGGTGGCCAATATGGTGATGGGATCTGGCGCCATTGTTGGAAATGAAATTGCTTCCCACCCTGAGGTCGATATGGTCTCGTTCACCGGCGGTACGAAAACAGGAAAGCATATAATGAAAACGGCAGCTGACACGATGAAAAAGGTTTCTTTAGAGTTAGGCGGCAAATCACCGAATATCATTTTTGCCGATGCTGATTTTGAAACAGCAGTCGATTATGCCCTATTTGGCATCTATGCTGGTTCCGGTCAGGTATGTTCAGCGGGTTCAAGAATTCTTGTCGAAGAAAGCATTTATGATAAATTCGTGCATCGTTTTGTTGAACGGACCAAGCAAATTCAAGTAGGACCTGGTGATGACCCTGAAACAGAGATGGGCCCGCTTGTTAGTCAGGAGCATTTAGAAAAAGTCCTTTCCTACATTGAAATAGGCAAACAGGAAAGTGCGACAGTTGCTTGCGGCGGAAATCGGATTGTAAGCAACGGACTAGATAAAGGCTACTTTGTTGAACCAACTGTGTTTGTTGATGTGAACCAAGAGATGAGAATTGTCCAGGAGGAAATCTTCGGTCCCGTCGTAGTAATCCAAAAGTTCAAGGACGAATCGGAAGCTATTAAACTTGCGAATGGTACAGTTTATGGCTTAGCCGGAGGTGTATTTACCAATAATGGTGCTAAGGGTTTACGGGTTATTAAAAAGCTGCGTGCTGGAATTACTTGGGTGAATTCCTACCATCCTACTTATAATGAAGCTCCATGGGGCGGGTATAAGCAAAGTGGAATTGGCCGTAGTCTTGGAACGTTTGGGCTCGAAGAATTTCAAGAAATTAAACAGATTAATATCAATTTACAGGTTGAGCCAATTGGCTGGTTTTCTAACTAAACATTTAATAGGAGGATTGAAATTATGAGTATCGATATAAAACAAGAAGATAAAAGTAAGCAAAATTCAAATATAAGTGAATACATTAATAAGGTTCTAAGCTTAATAGAAAAAGAGGAAATTAATGAAGTGGAAGCTACATGGATTACCAAAGAAACAGTTGAAGGCTTCCGTGAACATGTAAACCCCGGCTTTCTAGCTTATCGTAAAACGGTAACATTGGATGGTCAATTTGCCGCTGTAGAATGGTCAGATAATGGTTCTTGTTTTAAGGATGTCAATGGCAAAGAATACATCGATTGTCTAGGCGGCTTTGGGATCTATAATGTCGGCCATCGAAATCCGAAGGTTGTTAAGGCGGTAACTGACCAATTAAAACGTCAGGCGCTTCATAGTCAGGATTTGCTGGATCCACTTCGTGCGATGTTAGCAAAAATCTTGGCTGATATCACTCCGGGTGATTTAAAATATGCCTTTTTTACTAACAGCGGGACAGAAAGTGTCGAAGCCGCATTAAAACTTGCGAAAATGTACAGTGAACGGACAACGTTTATTTCTACTACACGTGCATTTCACGGGAAAAGTCTAGGCTCGTTGTCAGGTACTGCGAAAGGAATGTTCCGTAAACCATTCTTACCGTTAATACCTGGCTTCCGTCATGTGCCTTTTGGCGATATTGATATGATGAGAAAAACGTTTGAGGTCTGCGCTTCCGTTGGCGAAGATGTCGCTGCTGTTCTTTTAGAACCAATTCAAGGCGAAGGTGGAATCATCCTTCCGCCGGAAAATTATTTAAAACAAGTCCGAGAACTTTGTGATCAATACGGATCCTTGCTTATTTTTGACGAAGTGCAAACGGGAATGGGCCGGACAGGAAAAATGTTTGCGGCTGAATTGTATGAGGTTGTACCAGATATAATCTGTTTGGCAAAAGCATTTGGCGGCGGTGTGATGCCAGCAGGTGCAGTCGTAGCAACCGAAAATGTTTTCAAGAGTTGGTTTGATAATCCGTTTATGCATACAACAACCTTCGGTGGGAATCCATTAGCATGTGCGGCAGCAATTGCGACCATTGGGGTTTTAATTGAAGAAAAGTTACCAGAAAGAGCAGCAGAAGTCGGTGCTTATTTCCTTGAAGAACTGAAAGATGCTGCAAAAGGTCATGAAGATAAGGTTCAAGAGATTCGTGGTCAAGGGTTAATGATTGGCATTGAATTTTATCAAGATGAAATTGGCTACGAGGTTTCAAAAGGAATGTTTGATAGAGGGATCTTAGTAGCAGGGACATTGATTAACTCGAAAACGATTCGTATCGAGCCGGCTCTTACAATTAGTTATGAAGAGGTTAATAAAGTGGTCAGCACCTTCAAAGCTGTGTTAGAGGATATAAATGCCTAACGATTTTTTTAAAAGGGGGAGCACGAAAGTGGAAAAGAAATTTGTCAAGCTCCAAACAGAGATACCTGGGCCGAAATCAAAGGAAATATTGAAGCGGAGAAATAAATTTGTTCCAAAAGGAATCAGTAATAACTGCCATTCCTTTGTTAAAAAAGCACAAGGAGCCCTGGTAGAAGATGTAGACGGTAATTGTTATATCGATTTTGCTGGTGCTATTGGAACGATAAACGTTGGCCATTCCCATCCTAGAGTGGTTAGGGCGCTTCAGGAACAAGCGAGTCAATTTATCCACACAGGCTTTAATGTGATGATGTATGAATCGTATATAGCTTTAGCCGAGCGGCTTTGCCAGCTTGCCCCGGGTGATTTTGAGAAGCAGGCCGCTTTTTTTAATAGTGGCGCAGAAGCTGTAGAGAACGCCGTAAAAATTGCCAGGAAGTATACAAAGCGCCAAGGAATTGTTTCATTTACAAGGGGGTTCCATGGCCGGACGTTAATGACAATGACAATGACAAGTAAAGTAAAGCCGTATAAGTTTGGCTTTGGACCATTCGCTCCAGAGGTATATAAGGCACCATATCCCTATGTGTACCACCGCCCAGAAGGAATGGATGAGCAGCAATATAGCGCCATGATTATCGAGCAATTTGAACAGTTTTTACTGGCAGAAGTTGCACCTGAAACAATTGCTGCTGTCGTAATGGAACCTGTTCAAGGAGAAGGCGGATTTATCGTGCCTGACACCGCCTTTGTTAAACGGGTCAGGGAAATTTGCACACAGTATGGCATCTTGTTTATTGCAGATGAAATCCAAACCGGGTTCGCGCGGACTGGTAATTACTTTGCGATTGATCATTTTGGAGTTATTCCTGATTTAATAACGATATCGAAATCAATGGGGGCTGGCGTTCCTATCAGCGGCGTGATTGGCCGGGCGGAAATTATGAATACTGCTGAGGTTGGCGAAATCGGAGGAACCTATGCTGGAAGCCCGCTCGGATGCCGGGCAGCGCTGACGGTATTGGACATTATTGAAAGTGAACAACTTAATGACCGGGCAAGAAAAATAGGCGACCGCGTGCTTGAAAAGATGCACCTTTTTGCAGAGCGTTTCGAGGAGATTGGTGATGTCCGCGGTCTAGGTGCGATGTGTGCGATGGAAATGGTCAAGGACAGACAATCCAAAACTCCGGATAAAGAAGCGACTGGAAAAATTGTGAAAGCTGCTGGTGAACGTGGCCTAATGTTACTTAGTGCAGGAATTTATAGCAATGTTATTCGCCTTCTCATGCCAATTACCATCACAGATGATCAATTGGAAGAAGGCTTACAAATTCTTGAAGAAGCAATCGAAGCAGTATATAAAAATGATCCTGCCTTATCTGTTGGAGGAGAATAAAAATGGATATTGTAAAGCAAAATTATCAAATATATCCTATGTATCTTAATGGGGAATGGATTGGTAATGATTATGAGATTTTAACTGACATTATTAATCCAGCCACAAAAGAAGTGATTGGTGCTGTACCAACAGGTGGAGCTTATGAAGCAAAACAGTCAGTGGATGCAGCCCATAAAGCATTCAAAATCTGGTCGAAGAAAACAGCGGAAGAGCGTTCACAGCTTTTGATGAAATGGTTCAATTTAATAGAAGAAAACAAGCATGAAATTGCTCGGATTATGACAATTGAGCAAGGCAAGCCACTAAAAGAAGCGCTTGGAGAGGTTCAGTATGCAAATGGTTTTATCTCTTGGTACGCAGAAGAGGGGAAACGGGTGTACGGTGAAACCATTCCTGCAACACATCCAAATAAAAGAATACTAGTTAGAAAAGAACCAGTCGGTGTGATCGCAGCGATTACACCGTGGAATTTCCCCGCAGCAATGATTACGAGGAAAGTAGCACCAGCACTAGCAGCGGGCTGTACAGCCGTAGTAAAACCAGCTAACCAAACACCGCTTACTGCATTAAAAATGGCTGAGCTTGCCCATGAAGCAGGCATTCCTGCAGGCGTATTGAACGTGATTACTGGAAGGTCATCAGAAATAGGTGAAGTATGGCTGAAGGACCCACGGGTGACAAAGATTACCTTTACAGGGTCAACAGAGGTGGGAAAAACGTTGATGCGTGGTGCAGCGGAAACTGTCAAAAAGGTATCACTCGAACTTGGCGGGAATGCTCCATTTATTGTTATGGACGATGCAAATTTAGCAAAAGCTGCTGAAGGACTTGTTCAATCAAAATTTCGTAATGCTGGTCAAACCTGTATTTGCACTAATCGTGTATATGTACAAGAAGGTATCGCAGATGAATTTATTAAGCTTTTTCAAGCAGAATTAGAAAAGCTTAAAGTCGGTAACGGACTTGAAGAGGGAACGGATATTGGCCCATTAATTGATCAAGCAGCTTATAAAAAAGTAGCAGAGCTGGTTAAGGATGCAGTTGAGAAGGGGGGGAAAGTCACTTATAGCGGGTCAAAGCCTGCTGGAGAAGATGGCTATTTCTATGCCCCAACGATTTTGACCAATATTAACGATGAGATGGAATGTATGAAGGATGAAATCTTTGGTCCACTCGCTCCGATTTCCACCTTTAAAACGGAAGAAGAAGTCATTGTACGGGCAAACAATTCCTGTTACGGATTAGCTGCCTATGTATATACAGAAAATTTAAGCCGTTCCTTTAGAATCACGGAACAGCTGGAGTACGGTATCATCGGCCTGAATGATGCCCTGCCTTCAGTCGTTCAAGCTCCATTCGGGGGCTTTAAGGAGAGCGGTCTTGGCCGTGAAGGTGGACACTACGGGATCGAAGAGTTTTTAGAAGTAAAATATATATCGATAGGTCTGGATTTATAGTAGCCTTTTTTCTTCCAGAAAACCACGACTAAAAGCCAGTGACACAATCAAAGCATGTTTGATTTTTGATTGTTTGTGCTGGCTTTTTCTTTGGACTCAAGAATGGATTTTAGATTTATTTCCTTTTTATGGAGGATTAATAGTTTTTAAATAGAATCAATCTATTAATTTACTAATTTGAAAGAAAGGAGCCAGACAAATGGCGGGGCCGCTCCATCAATTAAAAATTGTAGATTTGTCGCGTGTGCTAGCGGGGCCTTATTGCACGATGATCTTAGGCGATATGGGGGCAGAAGTAATTAAAATTGAAAGTGTTGATGTAGGGGATGAAACACGAGGCTGGGGACCGCCCTTTGTAGAAGGAGAGAGTGCCTACTATCTTTGTGCAAATCGAAACAAACAGGGAATCACTTTAAACTTGAAAACACCACAAGGCCTTGAAATCTTAAAAAAGCTCGTTAGCGATGCTGATGTAGTAGTTCAAAATTTTAAGCCAGGAACGCTCGAGAGATTGGGGTTTGGATATGAGGAAATGAAGAAGGCTAATGAAGGAATTATTTTAGCTTCAATTAGTGGTTTTGGCGCTACTGGGCCTTATTCCCAACTTCCGGGTTATGACTATATTATTCAAGCCATGTCAGGTTTGATGAGCATTACGGGTGAAAGGGATGGACAGCCTGCGAAAGTCGGAGTTGCCATAGCGGATGTACTCACTGGTTTATTTACTTGCATCGGTATTTTAGGCGCAATACAGCACCGAAGTAGGACAGGAGAAGGACAGGAAATAGATATCTCATTATTTGACTCCCAGCTAGCTGCCCTAGTGAATGTTGCTAGTAATTATTTATGCTCTGGAATGGTTCCTGAGCGGCTGGGTAATGCGCACCCGAATATTGTTCCATATCAAGTATTTGCTGCGAATGATGGTGATTTTATCATTGCAGTAGGAAATGACCGACAATATCGTAAACTAGCAACCCTTCTTGAAGAGGAAGCCCTATTAATCGACCAATATAAAAAAAATTCAGGGCGGCTGCAAAAAAAGGAGGACCTGGAAAAAATCATCTCAGCCAAAATAAAAACGAAATCAAGGGCCGAGTGGAAAGAGTTACTTGATGAAGCTGGGATTCCAAATGGCCCGATTAACAATGTGAAGGAAGCTTTGGATTCTGAACAAGCGATTGCAAGGGAAATGGTTGTGAAAGTAGAGCATCCAACTGTTTCGAACTTAATGCTTGTCGGCTCACCGTTAAAATTTTCAATAACGCCAGTAAAAATCGATACACATCCACCATTGCATAGTGAGCATACCGAGAAAGTCCTAATGAAACTGGGCTATTCCAAGCATGAAATCGTAAAAATGAAACAAGATCATATTATCTAAGGAGGAACTAAAAATGAATTTTTCTCTATCTGAAGAGCAAAAAAGCGTAAGAAAGGTGGTTCGAGCCTTTGTAGATCGTGAAATCATGCCCTATATCAAGGAGTGGGATGAAAAGGGTCATTTTGAAACAAACATCTTAACACGATTAGCAGATTTACAGCTGATGGGTGTTTGTATTCCTGAGGAATACGGTGGAGTTGGCATGGACTATAATACACTGGCGATTGTTTGTGAGGAATTAGAACGTGGTGACACAGCCTTCCGAACCGCGGTATCAGTACATACTGGTTTAAACAGTATGACATTATTGCAATGGGGGACAGAGGAGCAGAAACAAAAATACCTCGTTCCGCAGGCAGCCGGTAAAAAAATTGGTGCCTTTGGACTAACAGAACCGAATGCTGGCTCCGATGTGGCAGCCATGGAAACGACAGCTGTCAAAGATGGAGATTTCTATATTTTAAATGGATCAAAAACATGGATCTCCCTATGTGACGTGGCTGACCACTTATTAATTTTTGCAAAAACAGACACGAAAGCTGGTCACCATGGGATCTCGTGTTTTATTGTCGAACGAACATTTGAGGGGGTGTCCTCAAAAGCGATAAAAGGAAAGTTAGGAATCCGCGCAGGGAATACAGGAGAAGTTTTCTTAGATCATGTAAGGGTTCCAGTAGAGAATTTGCTGGGGGATGAGGGAGAAGGATTTAAAATTGCAATGTCCGCTCTTGATAATGGCCGGTTTACGGTTGCTGCAGGTGCGTGTGGCACGATCTTGGCGTCACTTGAAGCAAGCGTCAAATATTGTGAAGAGCGACAAACCTTTGGCAAAGAAATCGGCAAACATCAGCTGGTTCAGCAAATGATTGCGAAAATGTCTGCAAACCTTGAGATTTCGCGATTGCTAGTTTTTAAAGCTGGCTGGTTAAAAAATAACGGCAAACGCAACACGCAGGAAACGTCCTTAGCAAAGTGGATTTCCTGTGACGCCGCCTTTGAGGCAGCTAACGATGCGGTCCAAATTCACGGGGCTTATGGCTTCTCAAATGAATTCCCTGTGGAGCGTTATTTACGGAATGCGAAAGCGCCTGTTATTTATGAAGGAACAAGAGAAATCCACACAATCATGCAAGGGGAGTATGCCCTCGGCTATCGTGAAGACAAACCCCTCCGAAAAATGCTTCCTGCCTGGCCGTTTGAAGAAAGTCTTATAAAAGGATAAATCTAAAAGGAACAAGTCATGTAGTCGTAAATCCAAACACATGCCTTGTTCTTTTTGTTTGGCTATGTTAAAGCTTATTGTTGATTTTGGCACCCTGTTGATCTACGTTCCAGGCGCGCAGACTCCTGCGGGAGGACGGGGCAGGGGAGACCCCGCAGGAGCGCAGCGACGAGGAGGCTCCCCGGACCGCCCGCGAACCGCACGCGCCTAGAGCGGAAATCAACAGGCAAGTTTAACAGAGCCTTTTGTCTAATAAAGTTATTATCTTTTTTTTATTATATAATTTACTTCAATTGTTCCAACCTACTGTGTTACGATAGCGTAATAAAGCAAAAGGGAAATGAGGGTGGGGTAGTTGATTAAAACAATTTTGTTTGACGTAGATGGGGTACTTTTGAGTGAGGAGCATTATTTTGATGCTTCTGCCTTAACTGTTTGGGAAATGCTGATCAGCAGCAATTACTTGGGGCTTGCACCTGAGAAGTTTAAAACGAATTATAATGAAAATGAAATCAAAGAAATAAGAGAGCGGGTATTTGAAAAAGATCGTATTCTAAAGTTTATGAAATCACGCGGCCTCAACGCCAACTGGGACATGATCTACCTTTCATTCAGCCAGCAGCTAATCCACCTGCTCGCACAAATCAAGGATACCGAATTTGAGAATATCAATAGATGGTGTCAGGCACCAATCAATCGTGAAACCTTAGTCGAGATGGGCAAGGTGATGAGTAATTATCTTGTAGAGGTTGATTTCGATTTGTTTGTAAAGGAGTTTTCGCGTTCAGAGGCAGCTAAGCAGGAGTTGTTTCATTATTTGAATGTATTGGCTAAGGAAAAGCTTGGGATCGAAACTTCTATTTTCAACAAGGGAGAGCTGTGGGCGGTTTGTGAGCATGTTTCCCAGGAATGGTATGTTGGAGATAAAAATGTTTTTGCCTCAACGGGAAGACCATCCGTGCAAACTGGTAAAACAGGGTTCCTAGCAAATGAAACGACCTTAGCCCCAAGGCAGGAAATTGACGAGTTATTTCAATTCCTGAATGCATCAGGATTTATGATTGGAATAGGGACAGGCAGACCTGAGCTTGAAACCATACAGCCCTTTGAGCATTTAGGTTGGTTGAAGCATTTTGCTGAAAATCGGATCATAACCGCTGATGAGGTATTAAAAGCGGAAGAATCACTTCCAGAACGCATGTCGCTATCGAAGCCACATCCATTTACCTATATAATGGGGCTTCTTGGGAGAGAGACATCGGTACAAGAGTGTTTGAACACCAAATTACCACTTGAAAATGCGGATTCGGTTTTAGTCGTGGGAGACTCATTGGCAGACTTGTTAGCGGCGAGAAAGCTTGGCTGTCAGTTTGCTGCAGTGTTAACCGGCCTCTCTGGAAAAGACGCGCGAAGTGATTTTGAAAAGCATGAAGCAGATTATATTCTTGATACAGTACTCGATTTGAAAGGGATCTTATAGGAAAGCTTTAAATGCCCGAACACACAATTAAATCATGATTACGGTAAAAAAAGAACGGCTAAAATAAAGAAGAGGGATTGCTTCAGCGCAATCCCTTTTTATTTAACTAAATACTTTCTACCTTCTCTAATCCCATTCTCCCAGGTTCAAATGTATCCACATTCGATAACTCCAGTACTTGGGCTTCCTCAAGTCCATCAATTAATTTTAAAACCTGAATGACATCGGCATTTAATGTTTTATCCACGGTTAATACCATGACTGCCTCACCACCAACTTCCGTCCGGCCCACCTGCATGGTTCCAATATTGATCTGATGGTCACCTAGGAGTGAACCTACCTTGCCGATCATTCCTGGAACATCACGATGCTTGATATATAATAAGAATTTTTCTGGTTTAACGTCAATTCGGTATTGGTTGATTTTGAGAATTCTCGCTCCATATCCGTTTAAGACCGTGGCACCGATTTTTGCTGTTTCTGATTCATTGGAGACACTAAGTTCCATATAATTAGCAAAACCTTTATTGGTCGCATTTTTAACAACATTATAAGAAACTCCTTGCTCTTTCAACAAATGAAGAGCATTAATTAAATTAACCGAATCACTTAAATGGTAGGAGAGGGCACCTTTTAACAAGGTACGAGTCAACAATTCCGTATCTTCATCAATTAAATCGCCATAATAATTGATTTCTATTTTTGTAGGAGCCTGCTTTTTTAATAATTGAATCACAAGCTGACCCATTTGGTCACCAAGCAGCAGGTATGGCTGCAGTTTCGCTTGGGTTTCCCCCGACATTTGCGGCATATTAACAGCGTTTTGAATCGACTGAGTTTCGAAAATCTCAATAATCTCTGCGCTTACCTCTTGAGCCACCTTTTCCTGTGCTTCTACGGTAGAAGCGCCAAGATGTGGTGTAACGATGATATTCGGATTCTGTAATAATTCTGGGTCTGCAACAGGCTCTTTTTCAAAAACATCTAGCGCTGCACCTGCAACATGGCCAGACTGAATGGCTCTAACTAATGCCTTTTCGTCGATTACGCCACCGCGGGCACAATTGACAAACCGGACCCCTTTTTTGGTTTTTCGTAAGTACTCATCATTAATGAGTCCTCTTGTGTCATTCGTAAGAGGTGTATGGATCGTAATGAAATCTGATTCTTGAGCAATTAAATCGAGGCTTGCTTTTGTCATGCCTAGTTTTTTTGCTCGTTCTTCGGTTAGGTATGGATCAAACCCTAAAATGTTCATCCCAAAGCTTTTTGCCCGTTTCGCTACCTCAGTACCGATTTTTCCCATGCCGATTACGCCGAGTGTTTTTTTGTATAATTCCACCCCTTTAAAAGAGTTACGGTCCCATTCTCCGGAAACGGTCTTTTGATGGGCATGGGGGATTTTCCGCGCTAAGGATAGCATCATCGCCAAGGTATGTTCCGTTGCTGCTATCGTATTGGCGCCTGGTGCATTGATGACAATAATCCCTTTTCTCGTTGCGGCATTCACATCAATATTATCAACACCGACCCCTGCTCTTGCAATCACACGGAGGCGGCCAGCTGATTTGAGCAGTTCTTCACTTACTTTTGTTTGGCTCCGGACAATCAAGGCGTCGTATCCACCAATGATGGCCTTTAATTCCTCCGTCTGGAGTGTTGGCTGGCGGTCTACTGTAAAATTTGGATTATCAATTAAGCTCTTCAACCCCGTATTGCTAATTCCATCTGTTACAAGTACTTTATACATGTTCGAAATCCTCCTTTATTTTCTAATAGGCTCTGTTAAACTTGGTTGTTGATTTCCGCTCCAGGCGCGAGCGGTTCGCGGGTGGTCCGGGGAGCCTCCTTAAGCCATAAGCCTGCGGGGTCCCCCCTGCCCCGTCCTCCCGCAGGAGTCTTCGCTGTATCCGCTCCAATCAACTTGGCTATAAAATCAACAGTGACCTTTAACTCAGCCTTCTAATAAAAAACGCCCCTCATAACAGACAGATTTGTCTTGTTATGAGGGACGTGAATAAACGCGTGGTGCCACCCTCGTTTGCTGCAGTATAAAGCAGCCTCAACAATTTAACGGTTAACAACCGGGCGTCGCCTACTCAATACTTTCAGCTGCCAGTTCAGAAGGGCTGGGCATCTTAAGAAATAGCACCGGTTCACAGCAACCACCGGTTCTCTGAAGCAATTTCTTAATGCCGTCTTCGTCATCACTTTTATTTATAGAATATACCTAATTGAGTGAAATTTCAAAAAAATAATTGAATATAGGGATTATTCTACAACCATACCTTCAGGATTGTAAAGGGATAAAGTAGAAAAAATTTTAAAATTTATAATGAAAAATTTTACTCAGAAATAGTAATCCTTTGATGGCGCGGTAGTAAGCGTTTACAAGCAAGAGTACTAGAAACATATCTATTGTAAAAAAATAAAGAGAATCATATAATGTCTACAACAGAAAAACATTTGTACGTACTGCGAGGACATAAATAGGAGGGGAAAATATGAAGGCAATCTCGATTGGGCTATTAGGTTTAGGTACTGTTGGTTGTGGTGTTGTAAAAATTATTAAGAAAAATCAAGATAAATTAATCCACCAAGTGGGGTGCCCAGTTGTTATCAAAAAGGTCCTTGTTCAGGATTTACATAAAATAAGATCCGTAGAGGTAGATACGAAGGTGTTAACCTCTAATGCGGACGACATCCTTTATGATGAAGAAATTGATGTAGTGATTGAAGTTATGGGCGGGGTCCAAGGTACAAAAGATTATTTAATTACTGCCCTGCGGCAAGGCAAGCATGTTGTCACTGCAAATAAGGATTTAATGGCTTTACATGGTTCAGAGCTATTAACGGTTGCTTCTGAACACGGCTGTGATTTGTTTTATGAAGCAAGTGTAGCTGGAGGGATCCCGATTCTTCGCGGTTTAGTCGATGGACTTGCTTCTGATCGTATTAAACAATTAATGGGAATTGTTAATGGAACAACCAATTATATCCTAACGAAAATGAGCGACGAAGGCCGGTCCTATGACGAGGTCCTTAAGGAAGCACAGGAGCTTGGGTTTGCAGAAGCGGATCCAACATCAGATGTTGAAGGATTAGATGCAGCACGTAAAATGACCATTTTAGCAACATTGGGCTTTTCCATGCATATCGATTTAGAAGATGTCCAGGTTTCAGGGATTTCGAAAGTTACAGATGAGGATTTGCGCTATGGAAATCAATTGGGATATACTATGAAACTAATAGGCTATGCTCATCGTGAAGGGGAGAAAGTCGAGGTTAGTGTTGCACCAACTTTCCTATCCAATAATCATCCGCTTGCTTCCGTTCAAAATGAGTATAATGCCGTTTATGTTTATGGTGAGTCGGTCGGAGAAACCATGTTTTATGGACCAGGTGCTGGAAGCCTGCCGACAGCAACAGCTATAGTATCAGACTTAGTGGCTGTCATTAAAAACCTAAGGCTTGGGGTAAATGGAAGAAGTGCGATAACACCACAATTTCCAAAACAGTTAAAAGATAATGATGAAAAATACTCAAAATATTTTTTAAGAATTCATGTACTGGATGAAGTAGGTGTTTTCGCTGATATCACTACTATTTTTGCAAAGTATGGGGTCAGCTTTGAAAAAATCTTACAGCTTCCTGTTAAGAAAAATGAAACATCAGAAATTGTATTAGTAACACATCGAGCATCGTTAACCAATTATGATCAAATTTTACTAGAATTAAATGATTTACAGGCGGTTAAGGAAATAAAAAGTGCGTATCGGGTGGTGAGGTAGTCGTTATGAGATGGCCAGGATTATTAGAAGCGTATAAAGAATACTTACCAGTAAATAATGAAACTCCTTTACTTTCATTAAATGAAGGTAATACTCCATTAATAAAGCTTGAACGACTATCAAAGGAATGGGACGTTGAACTTTATGTGAAAATGGAAGGGGCTAATCCAACCGGATCTTTTAAAGACCGCGGAATGGTAATGGCTGTTGCTAAAGCCATCGAGGCAGGTAGTAAAACGATTATTTGTGCCTCAACAGGAAATACCTCTGCTGCTGCTGCAGCATACGCAGCGAGGGCAGGAATTAAATGTATTGTCGTAATCCCTGAGGGGAAAATTGCGATGGGTAAACTAGCGCAAGCGATGATGTATGGAGCTGAAATTATTTCAATTGCAGGAAATTTTGATGAGGCCTTAAAAATAGTCCGCAATATTAGTGAGGAAGAACCAATCGCCCTCGTTAATTCTGTCAATCCTTATCGATTAGAGGGACAAAAAACAGCTGCGTTTGAAGTAGTTGACCAACTAGGGGATGCGCCTGACATTTTAGCGATCCCTGTGGGTAATGCCGGTAATATTAGTGCTTATTGGAAGGGTTTTAAAGAATTTTCCGTTAAAAGAGGTACTGGTTTACCAAGAATGTTTGGGTTTGAAGCAGCTGGAGCCGCGGCTCTTGTTCATAATCGTGTTTTTGAAAATCCTGAAACAATTGCAACAGCGATACGAATTGGGAATCCAGCAAGTTGGGATTTAGCGGTTTCTGCTGTTCAAGAATCAGAGGGGCAGTTTGATGAAGTTAATGATGAAGAAATCGTGGCAGCCTATAAAAAATTAGCGTCAACTGAAGGGGTTTTTGCTGAACCTGCCTCTTGTGCTTCGATTGCCGGAGTCTACAAGAATATCCAAAATGGGAAAATCAATAAGGGGACAAAAATCGTAGCTGTCCTAACTGGTAATGGCTTAAAAGACCCGGATACGGCAATTAATAGCAGCATGGTTACCCCCATTCAATTACCAAATGATGAAAAAGCTGTCACACAACACATTCGAGGAGTTGTCCACAGATGACCCTACATGACCGCTTTGTAATCAAAGTACCAGCAAGTACAGCTAATCTAGGACCAGGCTTCGATTCAATGGGTCTTGCAGTGGATTTGTATTTGACGTTAGAAGTAGAGAAAAGTGTAAAGTGGGAGATTCAGTCTGTAAGTGCTGAATTGAAGGACTTCCCAACGGATGAGACCCATTATATCCTCCAAATTGCTCTGAAAACAGCTGCAAACTATGGAATCGAGTTACAGCCTTGTAAAATCAAAGTGGACAGTGACATTCCTTTAGCCCGTGGACTTGGTTCAAGTGCAGCGGCAATTGTTGCGGGGATTGAACTTGCTGATACAGTTGGAAAAATCGGTTTAACACACCAAGAAAAGCTGCTTATTGCAACTGAGATTGAGGGGCATCCTGATAATGTCGGTGCATCCCTTCTCGGAGGATTGGTTATCGGTTCCTATCAGCAAAACGATGTAGACATGCTCAGCATTTCTAATATTTCGTTTGAGATGGTTGCTGTCATTCCAGATGAAATTCTTTTAACGAAAGACTCTCGTGGGGTTCTTCCTTCAGCGTTTTCTCGCGAAGCAGCGATCCAGGCTTCCTCAACAGCTAATCTTTTGGTTGCTGCCCTTTTAACTCAAAACTGGAAGTTAGCAGGAAAAATGATGGAGCAAGATCTCTTTCACCAGCCATTCCGAAAACCACTCATTAAATCTTATCAGGAAATAGAGGAATTGGCTAAATCACTTGGTGCTTTCGGAGTGGCACTGAGCGGTGCAGGACCAACTGTCCTGTGCTTTACAGAGAAAGGGAAGGGGAGGTTTGTTGAACAAGGGTTGAGAAGTGAGTTTTCAACGATGTCGACAAAGATCCTTCAAATTGATTATAGTGGAAGCAGTGTTAAAACAGTGGAGAGATTTGTAAAATAGTCTCTCCACTTTTATTTGGCATTCTTTTGAAGGAATTGCTCAAATTTTTGCTTGTTTAAAGGTTTACTGAATAAGTATCCCTGCATTTGAACGCAGTTTTTCGATAATAAAAAATCTTTTTGATATTCTTCTTCGACTCCTTCAGCGATTACTTCGAGGTGGAGACTACGTGCAAGATTAATAACCGCTTCAGCTATCTCTGAATTTGCAGTATCTTCATGAATATCCTGAATAAAAGATTTATCAATTTTTAAGATATCAATGGGCAAATTTTTTAAATAGCTTAAGGATGAATAGCCTGTTCCAAAATCATCAATGGAAATAGCTATGCCCATATTCTGAAGGGTCTTTAATGATTCAACGATTTCGGAAGAATTATTCAAAAGAATGCTTTCGGTAATTTCGATTTCAAAGTTTCCACATCCCAATTGACTTTCTTCTAGAATTTCTTGAACCTGTTTTACCATACTGCGTGGTTCTTGAAATTGACGAGCGGAAAAATTAATCGAAACAGAAAGCGGGTTGGAACGGGTACGATTCCACTTACTAACCTGTTGACACGCCTCATTCATGACAAATTCCCATAATGGATGGATTAAACCGATATCTTCAGCTATCGGTATAAATAGGTCAGGTGAAACGATTCCTAATTCTTCGTCGTGCCATCTTAATAGTGCCTCCATTCCAAAGATCATCCCTGTTTCAACATTAACCTTCGGTTGATAGTACACTTCCACACTTTCAGTTTCAATGGCTTTCCGTAGACGTGCTTCAAGCTTTGGCCTTTCGATGCTCGTTTGGATTAATTTTTCAGAATAAACGATGACCTTATTTCCCCCCAGCTTTTTAGCTGAGTACATTGCAAGGTCTGCATAAACGATCAGTGTATCCAAATTGTTGGTATGTTCGGGAAATAAACCAATACCGCAACTGGCACCGAGATAAATTTCGTTGCCATCTAATAGATATGCTTTTTTTAGGTTATTAACGACTTTTTCAGCAGCAGTCTTTGTTTCAATAAGGCTTTGACTTAATAACAAAATAATAAATTCATCGCCGCCCTGCCTGGTAATAATCGTATTTTCACTGGGTAAACTCTCCTTAATCCGTTCGGCAACCATTTTCAGTATTTCATCACCTTTGTTATGTCCAAAGGAATCATTCACTTGTTTAAAACGATCGATATCGATAAATAAAACGGATACAGTGTCACCAGTTTCGTTTGCTTGGTCAATATAGGATTTTAACTTTTCTTGTAAATACCTCCTGTTTAACAAACCAGTTAAGGGGTCATGATATGCCTGGTATTCAATGAGTGCCTTGCTCGTATTCAAATCAGTAACGTAACTTTGCAAATCCTTCGATAATGCGTTCACATTTTCTGTAAGCAGACCTAATTCATCTTTTCGTTTTAAGTTCAAAATATTTCCGAATTTTCCTTGTGCAATTGCATTTACCTGCTCAACAATATAACCGATGGGCTGTGTAATTGAACGGGAGAAAATCAAACTGATGATAAAGACTATAATCATAATCACGAAGGAGAGTAATAAATGAACAAATAGTTCACGCATCAGTTCTTCCTTAATGAGTCCGTAATTATAGACAAGACCAATTACAAATGGCTCTGCGGGGGTTGAATAAACGGGAACAAAGGTTTTCATCAAATTCTTACCCTTGATTTGATCCCGATAGGAAAGTACATGTCTTGTATTTATCGCCCGTTTGATAAATGATGCATCTACTTTTTCGTTACGATATTTATAGGAGCCATACCAAATTTGTTGGGCGGATATCCGAATATAACTATTACCGTTTAAATGAACAATTTCTTTTTTTTTGCCAAAGTTTTTGGGATTGAACACAGTGATTTCCAATACACCGCGCTCTTTGGTAAAACCTTTAATAACCTCCCCTGGGCCAAACTGTCTTTCGTACTCTAATACTTCGTTGTCACGAAAGTATGGATTGATAATATAGTTAGTCGTTCCATCAAAAAAGTAGCCCCATTTATCAGTATGATCAGGATTTGATGAAGCAACCTCAATAGGCCCAGACCAAAAATGCGGTAGGGTTAACCCTTGTCCAACAGAAACAGGGGTTAAAGCGAATAGTTGTTGGAAGGCATCATACCAGTATCCCCAACCCTTAGTTGACATGTTAATTTCCTTAGAATCTGAGGATCTAACACCAATAATATCATCGTCAGTTTTCGCTAACAGGGTTATATGGGATACCATTACTTCTTGGGCCAGTTTTTTTAGCTGTTCATTTGTAATATCCTGATAATTTGGTGGCAGTGCATGTTTTATTGCCAACGAAGCCGTCCTTAAATTTCTGCCAAGTATATCTTCAACATACAATGAGCCGTCTCGAATATTTTCAACTTGGAATGACACTTCTTTTGTGATCATATCAATTTCTCTTTCATTATTGGCTAGCAGCTGATTTTTTGAACGAATATAATGAATGGTATTATTAGTTAGTAAAATAAAAAAAACTAACAAGCAAAAAATCAGGGGCATCTTTTTTTTGATTGACAATGACGCAACACTCCAATTAGCTGTGACCCACAGGATATTACAGGGATGAGTCACAACTATTTTTGTTATTTATCTCTTTTGTGCATTTAACCTTTTAATCCTTCTAGCCATTCTTGGTAACATTCAGCACAAAGAAATTCATCTCTTTCTTGATTTGAGGATATAAATGAAACATAGTGCAGCTGTCTTTCTTCAATTTCATTGGCGCAATAGAAACATTTTTCAGGCATTGGAAATCCTCCTTTAGGTAGTTTTATTAGATAGTTTTTTCCATTATTTATTTTTCTTACATAGAAAAAATCTCCACGTATGTTTTTAATTTTTTTGGTTCGTATAAATGATAAGACTTAAATGAAAATAGGAAGGATGGAAGAGAATGGGATTTTTAAGTAAAGTAGTCATTGTAACAGGAGCAGCCAATGGAATTGGACGGGGGGTGGCTGCTGCCTTTGCACAAGCCGGTGCTAAAGTCGTTCTAGCTGATGTGGAATTAGAAGCAGGTAATCAAACCGCAGAGGAGATTCGAAATAGTGGAGGAGAAGTCCTATTTATAAAGACAGATGTTAGAAGGGAAGAAGATGTTGTTCGGCTAATTGATGTAACAAAACGGACGTATGGGCAAATTGATATTTTAATTAATAATGCAGGTAAAGGTATGTTTAAGCCTCCCCTCGAATTATCACTTGAAGAATGGGACGATGTGATGGATACGAATTTAAGAAGTGTTTTTCTCTGTTCTCGTGAAGCAGCTAAATATATGCGGGAAAATGAATCTGGTGGATCTATTGTGAATATTGCATCAACACGAGCACTTATGTCAGAACCAAACTCTGAAGCTTATGCAGCTTCAAAAGGGGGGATCGTTGCGATTACGCATGCCTTGGCAGCGTCCTTTAGCGAAGAACGGATTACGGTCAATGCGATCTCACCAGGTTGGATCCATAATGGGGATGATTCACAATTATCAGCACTAGACCATGAACAGCATTACTCGCAGCGAGTCGGTAAACCAAGTGATATTGCCCGTGCCTGTTTGTATTTAACCAATCAAGCAAATGATTTTGTTACAGGAATTAACTTAGTAGTAGATGGCGGAATGACGAGAAAAATGATTTACGAGGAATAGAAATAGTTGATGATATTCAATGAAATATAACCGATTCATATGCATTGGTAAAATGAGTTTATTATATCATTTCCTGATTATGAAATGATTAACAGATATGTATTGTTTATGACTTATGGCTAAGTACCAAGTGAATAATAAGAAGGAGTGTCAGTTCTACACTCCTTCTCCTTCTAAGACATATTGAGTAAGATTTTTCTGAGAGAGGCATAAATCCAATATCCATGGCCATTTCCCATGTCCTGACTGTGTATTGATGTGACCTGCATTAGGGATTGTAATGGAAGGGAGTCCAAGGTTAAGAAAACGTTTTGAATCCTCGATGCTGCAATAGCGATCATTAGATGAATGGATAAATAAGGTGTGCTCTGATACTTTCTGTAGATGGCTTCTATCCAAAGGAACAGGAAAAAAGGATTTTGCTTCACTTAGTATGTGATTTGGAGAAGGCGGTGCAACTAAAATTACTTGCTTGGCAATTGGTTTGATTTGTGTAGAAGCATAATGGAGCCACAATAAGCATCCAAGACTGTGTGTAATAATTGTTAAATTATCTTCATCTGAAATTGTCTTTAGTGTTGTTGACAATTCCTTCAACCAAACACTCTTATTTGGTGAATCAAAGTTTGGAAAGGTCGGGTATAGTACATGATAATTCCTTCTCTTTAACTCATTAGCCAGCCACGTTTGCCAATGATCAGGTCCACTCCCGCCTAACCCATGGATGATAAGAAAACTTTGTTGGTCCATTTTATCTCCACCTTAAAATTATAATTTACTATTCCGATGAAAAAACTTGGTTTTATTTTATAAATTATAATTCTTTTAGATAAAAAGGGCAACCATCATATTTACTTTTTTTAAATACAAGATTTTACTGAGTGGATGGATTCCTTTACGTTGAAATAAATTTGCTTTTGAATGGAAAAACAATCAATATGAATGGGATAGGTTAAATAGAAAGTAGGGGTATTTTTGTTAGATTTTTTATCATTGGGTATTTCGGAACCGATTGTGGAAAAATTACGCGGTCAAGGTATTGCGAAACCAACACCGATTCAAGAACAAGCGATTCCATTTGTGATGAATGGTCATGATATTATTGCACAAGCGCAGACAGGAACGGGAAAGACGTTTGCTTTCATCCTGCCAATTTTAGAAAAAATTAATCGTGAGGATGGGCATGTTCAAGCGCTAATTGTAACACCAACGAGAGAACTAGCATTGCAAATAACAGAGGAAATTGAAAAACTTATTTCTGACATTAACGGTGTCGATGTCCTTGCCGTATATGGCGGCCAGGATGTTGATAAACAACTAAAAAAATTAAAAAGGGGGATGCAGATAGTCGTAGGAACACCAGGCAGACTATTAGACCATATTAGACGAGAAACCATCCGATTATCCGAAATCGCTTACCTTGTTTTGGATGAAGCTGACCAGATGCTCCATATTGGGTTTTTGAACGAAGTCGAAGATATTATTAGAGAAACACCTGCGAGCAGGCAAACCATGCTTTTTTCAGCAACCATGCCGCCCGAAATTCGTAAACTAGCAAAAAAGCATATGCGAGAACCGGAATATATTCAAGTCGAAAAGACGCAAGGACCAGCTGAAAATGTTAAGCAATTAGCGATTCATACGACTGATCGTGCCAAACAAGCCACGCTTATTCAATTGATCGAAACGTATCGTCCTTTTTTAGCGGTTATTTTCTGCAGGACCAAACGCCGAGTTAGTAAGCTGTTTGATGTGTTGAAAGCAAACGGATTTTCTTGCGACGAATTACATGGTGATTTGTCCCAGGCCAAGAGAGAGCGTGTAATGAAGCGTTTTAGAGATGCTGAGGTTCAATTGCTCGTTGCCACAGATGTGGCAGCACGAGGACTTGATGTTGAAGGGGTCACTCATGTGTTTAATTATGATATCCCTCAAGATTCAGAAAGTTATGTCCATCGAATAGGCAGGACGGGCAGAGCAGGAATGACAGGGCTTGCACTAACTTTTTATACTTCCGAAGACCGGCCCATGCTTGACATGATTGAAAAAGAACTAAACATAACAATAAAAAAACAAAATCTAGAAAATACAGATGAAGAAAAAGAAAAAAACAAGGATGCTAAAAAAGTTCCATCTATTGTTCATAAAGAAAAGCGTGATGTGGTGAAGAAAAATCCGTATAACCGCAATCAGAATCGAAAGCAATCGGACAAAAAGGATAGAAATCATGAAGGTAGAGTCAAATTTGAGAGTAAATCTGAGGGTTCACGAGATTCAAAAGGGGAACGAGGCTCCAAAAGACAAGTAACTAAATCCCTCTCGAAAAGTGAAACAAAGCAGAAGTCCTTTAATGTAAAAGAAACACCGAATCAATCATCTTCCTTAAAGACTAAAAGAAACAGCAGGAATCAGGGGATGGGAAGAAAAAGTTAAAAATTAGTGTAAAGGGATTATGACTGTGGTCATAATCCCTTTACACATGGCAAGACAAATTTTTTTAACAAAAAGAATAGAGGGAGATTCCTCCGATTAGATCTTTTGCAATTAAATGATATAAAAATGGCATATATGGAATAACGGGTGCCTGTCCCATTATAATATCAATGTTTCATTTCATGAAATCCCCAAGTGGGAAGCCATTATAACGGCCGCCATAAACACCTGTTACTTGAACGGTCCACCTTTAAGTACGGACTGGGAAGCAATAACGATACCGCCTTTTACTCACCCCCAGATTTATAACATAAATAATTTCCTCTTTTCTTCTTGCGATTTATGCAAAATAAAAATTTCATTTAGTTATGAAAATACGTCAATAAAAAATGGAACTGAAATTAATTCAGTCCCCTTCGAGTATTATCCATCAATGCTAATCCCTGTATTCGATTTTACGAGTACTTCATCATATCTCTTCACATCTGCTTTTTGGCTTGAAAAGATTGTTCCCAGATAGCCTGCAATAAATCCGAGTGGAATCGAGACAATTCCAGGGGTGGTATATGGAAACCATGGTTTCCCGACAAAAATAGCTTTGCCTACTTCAGGGCTGAAAACATTTGGGCTGACGATTACTAGGCCGATTGCTGAAATAAGCCCAACGAGCATAGCCCAAATTGCTCCGGTTGTGTTGAAACGTTTCCAGTAAATAGTATATAGGATGACCGGAAGATTAGCGCTTGCTGCGACTGCAAAGGCCAGTGACACCAGGAAGGCAACATTCAGAGTTTGTGCCCCTAAAGCTAGAATGATTGAGATAACCGAAACGCCAACGGCTGCCCAGCGAGCCATGCCAACTTGCTGCTTTTCAGTTGCTTTTCCTTTTTTTAGGATAACGTTATAGAAATCATGCGCAAATGCAGAGGCAGCTGTCAGAACAAGTCCAGCAACTACGGCGAGAATGGTTGCAAAAGCAACTGCTGATATAAAAGCAAACAGCATATTTCCACCAAGTGCTTTTGCTAAAAGTGGAGCAGCCATATTTCCTGCAGGGTTCGCAGCTACAATTTCACTATTTCCAACAAAAGCTGCAGCCCCGAAGCCAAGGAAAATGGTCATTACATAAAATAGGCCAATAATCCATGTAGCATATACGACCGAGGAACGAGCAGTTTTGGCATCCTTAACGGTAAAGAAACGGACAAGAATATGCGGCAGACCTGCTGTTCCAAGAACTAGTCCCATGTTTAGTGAAATCGTATCAAGACCAATTTTATATTTTACACCAGGGTTTAAGAAGGATTCCTTTAATGGTGTTGCGCTTTTCATTTGCGCAAACATATCGGTGATACTCCAGTTAAATTTGGCAAACACAATGATCGAGATTACTAAGGTACCGCCCATTAAAAGAACTGCTTTAATAATTTGTACCCAACTTGTGGCGTGCATTCCTCCAAAAATTACGTACACAGTCATTAGAACCCCAACGATTAAAACAGATGTAGTATATTCTAAACCAAGTAATAATTTAATAAGTGCTCCTGCACCAACAAGTTGTGCGATCATATAAAAAATCGAAATGGTAACCGTGTTCATAGCAGCGAAACCACGAACTTTTTTAGCATCAAAACGAGCGGCAATCATATCAGCAAATGTATATTTTCCAAGGTTCCTTAGTGGTTCAGCTACTAAATAAAGCACCACTAGATATGCAACGAGAAAACCAATGCTATAAAAGAAACCATCAAAGCCTGTTAAGGCGACTGCACCTGCGATTCCAAGGAAAGAAGCAGCTGACATATAATCCCCGGCAATGGCAAGTCCATTTTGCCAGCCAGTAAGACCTCCGCCAGCCGTGTAAAACTCGCTGGCATTTTTCGTCCGTTTTGAAGCGTAGTATGTAATAACTAACGTTACAAAAACGATACATAAAAACATGGTAAAGGCTGCGGTATTCATTGGTTCATTCCTCCTTCTTGGATGACTTTCGTAGCTAATTCATCAAATCTTTCTGCTTTTTTTGAATAAATCATACATAAAACCCAGGTCATGACGAATTGTAAGAAGGCAAATACCCATGCCCACGTAATGTTGCCGATAAACTTGTGATTTAACACTGTGGAATAGGAGGTTAGTAAGGGTAGAGCAAAGTAAAAACAAAAGAAGAATATAGTGACTGGGATGATAAATTTTTTCTTTTCGGAGAGTAATGTTTGAAAAGATGCTGACTGAACGATCGAAGTGTAACCGCTTTCAGAATTAACCTTAGTTTTTTTGGCCTCCATGGAAGCTCCCCCTTTCATATAAAACACTTTGTTTAAATAAGGGTAAAACAAAAGACTATGCTGATTGTTCATTGGTTAAGGAAAATAAATTCGAATGTTTTTGATTGATATTGTCTAGAGAAATCCCTCCTATTTAACAGATTTTTCAAAATTTTCAAATTGCAATTATAATTTTATTATAGTGTTAAGATGATACGCAATAAGAAAATGTAAAAAAGGTAAAAATACCCATATAGAATAGATAATGATAGGGAGGTAGGTGTTTTTTGAGGAAAAAAAAGAAAACCATTGCAGCGCAAAGGTTTTCGAATTATGGAGAATAGGGGGCTCGAACCCCTGACCTCTTGCATGCCATGCAAGCGCTCTCCCAGCTGAGCTAATCCCCCGAATGGTTGGTACATGAAGAATTATATCTGTATTATTAAAATCTTGCAAGAGGAAATTTAGATAAATTTTTGGATTAGCTGATACTTTCAATTTCTACTTTTTGAACTCCTTCTAAATTTGAAACAGAGGAATACACATCTGTTGTCTTTTCACGGTAATCTACTGCAACCAATATTTGAACGAGATGATCTCCATTGTCTAAATCCTTAATCTTTAGTCTCCGAACAATATAATTTTTATCTAATAAGAATGAAATGGCTTTTTCAATTTGATTTTGATCCCTAATAAAGAGTTGCAGCATAACTTCTCTTTCTCTTAATTGTTTCGGACCAATGATTTTCATTAAAAATGGAACGAATTCAACACTAAGAATAAGTAGGGCAACCCCAGCAAATGCCTCTATGAAAAAGCCTGCTCCCACGGCAATACCTATTCCTGCTGCACCCCATATCATTGCAGCTGTAGTTAATCCTGATATACTATCATTTCCCCGTCTTAAGATCACACCCGCACCTAGGAAACCAATACCTGAAACAATCTGTGCAGCTAAACGAAGAGGGTCCATAGTAATTTTGACATCATCTGACTCAGGAAACATGTACGCTGATTCAATCGATACAATCGTCAATAAGCAGCTAACAACAGAAATTACTAGACTCGTTTTAAGACCTACAGGTTTCCTTTTTAATTCTCGCTCAAGACCAATAATAAGTCCAAAAACAGCAGAAACACCTAGTTTAATTAATATTTGGATATCGATACTATCCATCTCAAATCACGTCCATTTATAAAGTCGTTGACTGATATTAAGGATGCATTTAATAACAATCTAATTAGATAATAAAAATGAAGAATATCTTTCCTTATTCTACACATAAATGAGTAACTAATGAAAGAACCAAAAAAATCGATTGTTTCAAACTTTATGTTTACCTAGACAATTCACTTATGTATATGATTAATATGATCGGAAAAGGCTTAAAAACCTATGAATTTAAGTTCTTCGATTAACTTGCTTTTGTAATGAGAAAGGTGTTTCAAAAAAAATGATAAAATTATATTGCAAACATTTATTTATCATGTTATATTAAATCTCGTCCTCATCGAGAGGGTCATCACATTACAAAAGAAATTAAAGAAAGTTGTTGACAATGTGATGTGTAACATGTTAAATTAGTGAAGTCGCTTTCGAGCGAATAAAAAAATCAAGTGATTTATCTGCTTGGTGAACAATTGTTCTTTGAAAACTAAACAAACAAAATCGTGCAAACAAACAATAACTTTTAGTTTCGATTACGAAACTAAGCCAACGTAACAAAATGAGCTAATCAACTTTCTTGGAGAGTTTGATCCTGGCTCA
>NZ_JAHUWN010000160.1 GCF_019219025.1 Bacillus sp. sid0103
AGATGTACGGTACACCGACAAAGTTTGTAAAGAAACAATAGAAAATAGGTCCCCAAAAACACCTCTAAATTCAGGGAAAACCTGATCAAGGATTGCTTGGAATTGTAGTTTAGTTTGAACAACAATATCTGTTAGGTTTTCGTGTTGTCTTGTCAAATTACGTAGGTTTAAAAGTTGAATCCCTCGTTTTTTATAGGGCTCTAAGTCCTCCTTATAGTACAGCTCGCAGAGATGATTAGCATCGATAATATCTGT
>NZ_JAHUWN010000161.1 GCF_019219025.1 Bacillus sp. sid0103
TCAATAAGGAGTGTTATACATGGATAACATAACCTTTTTTCCGGAATAAGTTTTAGTGCCAGGCCTAAAATTTGTGTTTTTCGATTTCCACCACTGTATTTTAACTTACTAGTAGGTAAGTGTCAAGAGTTGATATGCACCCATGTAACCAAATGCTCCATATATTCCACTCAAATCATTATAGCTCATTCCATAAAGTTTCAATAAATACGCACATTTAATTTTAAAAGGAGCAAATTACGCTAATTCAACTAT
>NZ_JAHUWN010000162.1 GCF_019219025.1 Bacillus sp. sid0103
GTTGTTCCACTTCAAGTTCAGGGGATTGATTGGGACGGGTCGCCAAACCTTTAGTTGTTTCAATCAATCCTTTTTTATAGTGTTCTAACTTCATATGTGCCTCAGCTTTTCCTGTTAAAAGAGGGTGATTCGCAATACATTCAAATTCATCAAATATCTCCACATGATGATCTAAGGTTTCTTTAATCTTCACTTTTTGACCTGCAAATCGAAATGGGACAGAATAACGTTTCCCTTTGTAAGAAACGAAAGAAT
>NZ_JAHUWN010000163.1 GCF_019219025.1 Bacillus sp. sid0103
TCAATAAGGAGTGTTATACATGGATAACATAACCTTTTTTCCGGAATAAGTTTTAGTGCCAGGCCTAAAATTTGTGTTTTTCGATTTCCACCACTGTATTTTAACTTACTAGTAGGTAAGTGTCAAGCGTTGATATGCACCCATGTAACCAAATGCTCCATATATTCCACTCAAATCATTATAGCTCATTCCATAAAGTTTCAATAAATACGCACATTTAATTTTAAAAGGAGCAAATTACGCTAATTCAACTAT
>NZ_JAHUWN010000164.1 GCF_019219025.1 Bacillus sp. sid0103
TCCCTTAATTGCCAACATTTGTTCAACACCAGGAATTTGTTCAAGAAGTTTATCTATATTAGATTCCAGTTCTTCGAACTTTTCAATTATGAGTTCATACTTATCTATTAATGTGCGAAGCTCTAATTTAGCCATATCTGAACCTTCACGAATGCCAATTGAAACCATTGCCACCTGCTTTAGTTCTTTTATTTTACTGAGTCCCACCGCACGTTTAACAGCTTTTCGAAGGTGTTCAAGTATCTGCTGTTCTGT
>NZ_JAHUWN010000165.1 GCF_019219025.1 Bacillus sp. sid0103
GAAAAACTAAAATGGCGATTACTCGATGTTTACTTTGCTTCTTCATTACGATTATCTAGTTTTCAAAGAACGATTAAAAAAAGCTTTGAGAGAATTGCTCCCTCAAAACTAAACAAACAAAAATCGTAGCACAAACCATTTTGTCTGGCTCATATGTCCAGCTTTATCCTTAGAAAGGAGGTGATCCAGCCGCACCTTCCGATACGGCTACCTTGTTACGACTTCACCCCAATCATCTGTCCCACCTTAGGCGGC
>NZ_JAHUWN010000166.1 GCF_019219025.1 Bacillus sp. sid0103
CGTATCGGAAGGTGCGGCTGGATCACCTCCTTTCTAAGGATAAAGCTGGACATATGAGCCAGACAAAACGGTTTGTGCCACGATCTTTGTTTGTTTAGTTTTGAGAGTACAAACTCTCTTTATATTTTCGTTATGAGGGCCTATAGCTCAGCTGGTTAGAGCGCACGCCTGATAAGCGTGAGGTCGATGGTTCGAGTCCATTTAGGCCCACCATCTCATAATGGGGCTTTAGCTCAGCTGGGAGAGCGCCTGCTT
>NZ_JAHUWN010000167.1 GCF_019219025.1 Bacillus sp. sid0103
CTCATGTAAAGCTTTAAACGCAGTATTTTTAGCCACTAAAGGCATTGCTACTCGAAAGAGGAGAGCTCTTAAGGTCTTTCTTCCTCTCTTTGTAATTTTGGTTTGCCCTTTATGCTTTCCAGATGTAATTTCCTTTAGACTAAGCCCAGCTAATTTGATAATTTGTCTTGGGTGCGAGTAGTAAGTTAATTCTCCTACCTCTGAGAAAAATCCTGCAATCGTATCTTTCCCTATTCCCTTAATTGCCAACATTTG
>NZ_JAHUWN010000168.1 GCF_019219025.1 Bacillus sp. sid0103
AACTTCATATTTTCCTACATGAGCCCAATCCATCTGTCCTTGTTTTCCTGGAGGAGTCTCAAACCGTAAGGTTGCTTGTTTCTTTGGACTTTCTCTAAATGGCCTAACATAATCCCTTAATATAGTCATCTTACCTGAGTAACCTAGAGCTCCAATCTCATCGAGTAATACCTCACAGTTAGTGGTTCCTTCTTTTATCCTTTGCAAAATATATTGCTTATAAGGATCTAGTTTACTTCCTTTAGTGTCCACCTT
>NZ_JAHUWN010000169.1 GCF_019219025.1 Bacillus sp. sid0103
ATTCGACTAAACCTCCACTTTAGTGAAATCCACTTTTATCCCCCCATAAAATAAAAATAGTGCCAACTTAGAAATTGGCACTTCGTTTATTCCCTATACTTTATCGTGTCGCTTTTGGCGGTTGGCAAACGTCACATTTACGTTGGTTATTATTTTTAAATTTCGTTAATGTTTTTTCAAAGTTGCTACCACATGCACATTTAAATAGTAACTTTTGAGAAAAACCGTTATATTCCGTCGTTAGCAACTTACTTT